>NZ_JBFTOA010000013.1:0-141030 GCF_056397745.1 Allobosea sp. 05L423
CGCCGAGCTCGGCGAGGACGGCCGGCGGCTGCGGCCCGGCTTCACCCATCGGGATGCCCTGAAAGGCGCGCTGGACCCAGACCATGCGCTGCTGACCCTCAGCATCCGCCACGTTCTGCCAGAAGCGCTTGCCCTCCGCGGGGAGGAGGCGGGGCAGCGGCAGCGTCGGATCGGCCGCGAGGGCGTGACTGATCGCGGCGCATTGCTGCTCGACCAGAGCCGGCTCGCCCTGCGGGCGCATCGCCTTGACGATGACATCACCCTCGCTGGTCCGGCCACGGAAGTTGAGGTCGTATTCGCCGCCGAGCTGCCGCAGCCCGCCATCGATGCCGAACTGTTCGGCGACCCCACGCAACCAGACGTGTTCCATCTTGTCTCCCCCGCCGCGGAGCCTGCGCCGTGCTCCGCGCTCATTCTTTCAGGCACGGTCGAATCGGCCGGCACCATCATCCATAGCCACAAAGCCGGCCGCTTTGGTCCTGCAAAGTTTGCGCGGCTGAGCCCGCCGGGATGCGTGGCGCGCCGATCTCATGGGGAATCACGCCGTCATCCCGGGCTGGACCCGGGATCCATGCCGGAGCCCATCTGATCAAGGCTCAGGCATGGATCCCGGATCTTCGCTTCGCTTCGTCCGGGATGACGCGCGTTTTCGTGTAGAGCACTCCGATTGGCGCGAAGATGCGCGTCAGACCTCCGCCGCCATGGTGCCGGCCAGCCAGCGCTGCTTCGCCCGCTCGATCGCCTCGCGCACGGTGTCCGGGGCGGTGCCGCCATAGCTGCGCCGGCTGCGCACGGAATGCTCGGGCGCCAATACTTCGAAGACCGCTTCGCTGATCCGGGGATCGACCGAGCGCATGGCGTCGAGGTCGAGCGCCTGCAAGGTGCAGCCCTTGGCCTCGGCCAGCGCAACGATACGAGCGGTGACGTGATGGGCGTCGCGGAAGGGGATCCCGGCCTCGCGCACCAGCCAGTCGGCGAGGTCGGTCGCGGTCGGGAAGCCGCGATCGAGGAAGGCGCGCATGTTCTCGGGCCGCACCGTCAGGTCGCGGATCATGCCGGTGGTGGCGGCGACGCAGAGCTCGACCGTTTCCAGCGCGTCGAACATCGGCTCCTTATCCTCCTGCATGTCCTTCATGAAGGTCATCGGCAGACCCTTCACCATCACCAGCATGGCGGTGAGCGAGCCGACGACACGGCCAGTCTTGCCGCGCACCAGCTCGGCGGCGTCGGGGTTGCGCTTCTGCGGCATGATCGAGGAGCCGGTGGTGAAGGCATCCGACAGCGCGATGAAGCGGAAGCCGTCGCTGCACCAGAGCGTAATCTCCTCGTTGAGGCGCGAGAGATGCACGGCCAGCATCGAGCAGCAGAACAGGAGTTCGCAGATGTGGTCGCGCGCGCCGACCGAATCCATCGAGTTCTCGGTCGGCCGGGCGAAGCCGAGCTCCGCCGCGGTGAACTGCCGGTCGATGGGGAAGGCGGTGCCGGCGAGCGCGGCGGCGCCAAGCGGCGAGACATTGGTGCGCTGGCGCGCGCCGGCTAGGCGCTCGCGATCACGGCCGAACATCTCGACATAAGCCATGAGATGGTGGCCGAAGGTCACGGGCTGGGCGACCTGCATATGGGTGAAGCCCGGCATGATCGTATCGGCATGCTCGCTGGCACGCTCGATCAAGGCCTGCTGCATGTCGCGGATGGCGCCGTCGAGCGCATCGATCGCGTCGCGCATCCACAGGCGGACATCGGTGACCGCCTGGTCGTTGCGGCTGCGGGCGGTGTGCAGGCGCCCGGCCGGCTCGCCGATGATCTCCTTGAGGCGGGCTTCCACGTTCATATGGATGTCCTCGAGGTCGATGCTGAATTGCAGCTCGCCGCGGTCGATCTCGCCGCGGATCTGGTCGAGCCCGGCCTGGATGCGCTCATTGTCGGCGCTTGCGATGATACCCTGGCGGGCGAGCATCGCGGCGTGGGTCTTGGACGCGGCGATGTCCTGCCGATAGAGCCGGTAGTCGAAGCCGATCGAGGGATTGATCTTGCGCATCACATCGGCCGGAGCTGTCGTGAAGCGGCCGCCCCACATCTTGTTGGCACCGGGGTTCTGGTCGGACATGATGGGCTCTCCGGGAGCGGCTTTGACGTCGCCGACATGGATAGCAATCGCGATTTGGACTGTAAATTCCAAAATTGACCTTGACGTCCAAATGATGCCTATCATACTCGCGGGAGATGCGGCGGATCGGCCGCCGCGGGATGGGCAGCATGAAGATCGAAGAATTCACCCTGGAGCGGATCCAGTCGCTCTATGAGAACACCGTCGAGTTCAACCTCTCGGATAGCGGCGTCCATCCCTACTCGTTGAACGAATTGCTCAGCGCCGATGAGCGCGCCAAGCTGATGGAGGTCGAGCTCGGCTATGGCTGGACCAATGGCGCGGTCGAATTGCGCGAGGACATCGCCAAGCTCTATCGCAACCGCAGCTCGGATGAGGTGATCGTCACCAACGGTTCGGCGGAAGCCAATTTCCTGATGGTGATGTCGCTGATCGAGCCGGGCGACGAGATCGTCGTCTTCGTGCCGAACTACCTGCAGATCTGGGGCTGGGCGCGGGCGATCGGCGCGACCGTGAAGGAAGTGAAGCTGCGTGAGGAACTGGGCTGGACGCCCGATCTCGACGAGGTCCGCCGGGCGATCACGCCGCGCACCAAGCTGATGACGATCTGCAACCCGAACAATCCGACGGGCAGCCTGCTCTCGCGGGAGACGATGGACGAGCTTGTCGCGATCGCACGCGAGCAGGGCTGCTATCTCCACGCCGATGAGGTCTACAAGGGCGCGGAACTCGAAGTCGACGAGCCGCCGAGCTTCGCCGATCTCTATGAGAAGGCGATCATCACCAGCGGCCTTTCCAAGGCGATGGCGCTGCCGGGCCTGCGGATCGGCTGGCTCGTCGGCCCTGCCGCCGACATCTACACGGCCTGGCAGAACAAGGACTACACCTCGATCACGACGAGCGCGCTGAGCGAGCAGGTCGCCCGTATCGTCGTCCAGCCGGGCAAGCGCGCGGAGATCCTGCAGCGAAGCAAGACCATCCTGCGGGAGAATCTCGCGCTGCTCAGCAACTGGGTGAAGGCGAATGAGGAATTCTTCTCCTTCGTGCCGCCCAAGGCCGGCGGCATGGCCTTCATCAAGTACAGCCACTCGATGAACTCGACGGAGCTCGTGCACCGGCTCCGCGAGGAGCGCGGCATCATGCTGCTGCCGGGCGATGTCTACGGGCTCGACGGCTATATCCGCATCGGCATCGGCGCGCCGGGCGAGCATCTCTCCGCAGGGCTGGAGCGCCTGAGCGACTATCTGAAGTCGCAGCCACGCTGACGCCTGCCTGGGGGAAGCATGACGCCGGAACTCGTTCCTTACCTGCCGATCTGCGACGCGGTCGCGCTGCTGTTCCGGCCGCATGCCGAGGTCGTGCTGCACGATTTGGGGTCGCAGAGCGTCGTGCATATCGCCGGCAACTTCTCGCAGCGCGTGCTCGGCGAGCCCTCACTGCTCGACGAGATCGGCTTCGACCCCGACGAGACGATCATAGGTCCCTATGAGAAGGTGAACTGGGACGGGCGGCGGCTGAAATCGATCAGCATCGTGCTTTCGACCGGGGGGAAGCCGGTCGGCGTGCTCTGCATCAATGTCGACGTCTCGCATTTCCACGCGCTGATGCAGACGCTCCAGGCCTTCGCCACCGTCCCGGCCGGCGCGGAAAAGCCGCAGGCGCTGTTCAAGGAGGACTGGCACGAGCGGATCAACGAGTTCGTGCAGCAATGGACTCAAAGTCGTGGTCTCGCCGTAACCAGCCTCAGCCGGGCCGAGAAGCGAGAGCTGGTCGCGGACCTTGCCGCCAACGGCGCCTTCGGCGGGCGCAATGCTGCGGCCTATATCTCGCGCATCCTCGGGCTCGCCCGCGCGACCGTCTACAACTACCTCAACCAGGCCAACGAGACCCCGGATGCTTGATCTGACGCGGGCGGAGATCGAGGCCGCCGTCGATCTCGACCGGGCCTTCATCGCGCTGGAGGAGGGGTTCAAGGCGGCTGCGGCCGGCCAGGTGCAGATGCCGCCGGTCGGCTATCTCGGCTTCCCCGCGCATAACGGCGACTGCCATATCAAGTTCGGCCATATCGCCGGTGATGCCATCTTCGTCGTTAAGATCGCGACCGGCTTCTACGACAATCCGGCCAAGGGCCTGCCGACGACGAGCGGCATGATGATCGCGCTTTCGGCCGAGACCGGCGCGGTCGTCGCGATCCTGCGCGACGAGGGCTGGCTCACCGATTTGAGGACGGCGCTGGCCGGAGCCATCGCGACGCGTGCGGGCATGCGGGCCGATGCGCGCCGGATCGGGATCGTGGGCGCCGGCACGCAGGCGCGCTTCCAGATCCGCGCCGCTGCGCATCTGCTGCGCGAGCGCGAGCCGCGCTTCGCATGCTGGGCGCGCTCGCCGGAGAAGCTGGAGGCGCTACAGCGCGATCTGGAACGGGAGGGCATCGCCATCGAGCCGGTGGCCGAGCTGGAGGCGCTGTGTGCGCGCTCGGATGCGCTGATCACGGTGACGCCGGCTGCCGCGCCGATCATCCGTGACGACTGGATCAAGCCGGGAACGCATATCACCGCGCTCGGAGCCGATGCACCGGGAAAGCAGGAGTTGGACTCCGCGCTGGTGGCGCTCGCTGACACAAGGATCGCGGATTCGCTGGAGCAGAGCCTCGACCATGGCGAGTTCGCCGCTGCCGCAGCCGTGGGGCTGATCGATGCGGGCGATTGCGTCGAGCTGGGGGCGGTACTGGCCGGGCAGGTGCCGGCGCGGCGCTCCGACGACGACATCACCATCGCCGACCTCACGGGGATTGCGGTGCAGGACATCGCGATTGCGCGGGTGGTGCTGGACGGGATCGGGCGTCGATAGCGCCAGCCTTCGACGGGAAGGGCGTCCTTCTCGGGCTTGCCCCGAGAATCTTTGGAAAGCGAGGTGTCGGAGCCTCCTTCGGCACGAGATGCTCGGGTCAAGCCCGAGCATGACGGCGAGTTAGAAAGGCTCGTCAGCCCTTGTGCCGCGCCAGAAACCGATCCAGCCTCGCCAGCCCTTCCCGCAGCACGTCGGTCGGTACACCGATGCCGATGCGGATGTGGCTTTCAATGCCGAACCAGCTTCCCGCGACGACGAATACGCTCTCCTCCTCGCGCAGCTTCTGCGAGAAGGCCTCGGAGGGCATGTCGAGCGGGTAGCGCAGAAAGGCCATGCCGCCGGCCTGCGGGCGTCGCCAGGACCAGTCGTTATGCTGCGCCATCCATTGCGCAACGAGATCGGCATTGCTGCGCAGCAAATCGCGGCCGCGTGCAAGCAGGCGCCCGCGTGTTTCCGGACGCATGACCTCTTCCGCAAGGATCTGGCTGAGGATGCCGCTGCCGATCGTGGTGTAGTCCTGCCGCTCGGCCGCAGCCGCTACGACCTCCGCGGGAGCGACGATCCAGCCCAGACGCAAGCCCGGGCAGGCGAAGGACTTAGACAGGCTCGAGGTGACGAGCACCTTGGGGTAGCTACCCCAGAGCGTCTGCGTCTCCGCGCCGTCGATCTCGCCGCCGCGGTAGATCTCGTCGACGATGAGCCAGGCGTCGTTACGCTCGGCGGCCTCGATGAGAACGGCGCGGCTCGCAGCAGAAAGCACGCTGCCGGTCGGGTTGGCCGGGTTGGTCACGGCGATGGCCTTGGCGCCGGCAGCGACGGCGGCGAGCTGCTCTGCGTCGATCTGCCAGTCGCTCTCGCCGGAAAGCTCCAGCCGGCGGATGTCGAGGCCGAGCGCGCGGCCGAGGCCGTCGATCTGCATGAAGTTAGGCAGGGCGAAGACGAGCGCGTCGCCGGGCTCGAACAGCGCCATCAACGCGATCATCGTCGCCTCGGAGGAGCCGTTGGTCACCAGCACATTGGCGGCGGTGGCGCCCGGATACCAGGAGGCGATGTTGCTGCGCAGGTCCGGCCGGCCGTCGGTCCAGCCATAGCCGAGGGGCTGCTTGAGCAGGTCGCGCGCTGCCTGTTCGCCCAGAATATCCTCGATCGCCCAGGGATGGACGCCGCTTTCGGTCAGATTGATCTCGACGTCGTTCTCGAAGAGCGTCTGGTTCCGCTCCATCTGGAAAATGTCGAACTTCACGGGAGCCTCCGGCAATGCCGCATCGAACCCTGCCATCGCAGGGCAGTGCGTTTGCTCGATCTGTGAGGCCGGGCGGCCGAGGGGTCAAGTCAAATTTAGACAATCAGTCCAATTTGGACTTGTTGTTTATTCAATCCGTGTTGCGGCGTCGGTTGCGTCGAAGCCGGGTTCGATACCCTAGCCTGTGCGCAGCTCGTTGTTTTTGTGGGTGATGCCGTTCTTGCGGCGGGTGTTCAGGGCATGGCCGCAATTCCGCCTGCCTTGCGGGGAACCTCGCCGCCCCCATATCCGTTGCGCCGCCATGCTCGAATCGATGATGCCCGCCCAGAACTTCCGCTTTCCCGGTGTCCTGAACTCTCAGGAGCTTCTCGTCGCAGAAGCCGTGCTCGCCAGAGCCTGGGCTGCGCTGGACTATGACGCGCGCACGGACGCGGAGCTTGAAGCGGAAGCGCGGGATCGCCTCGGGCGCATCATCCTGCAAGCGATGTCGCGCGGGTCGGATTCGATTTCTGATCTCTCGGCTGCGGCGGTCGCCGAGTTCAAGGCGACCAAGCCGGCGATGCGCGTCGAGATCGCCGGCCGGCAGGACGGCTGAGGCTCGCGCAGAAGGAACTGCGCGATCGCCGCATCGGACGATCGCGCAGGACGAGGCGCTTCAGCGCACCGTGACGTCGAAGCCGAAATACTTCTCGCCCAGTGCCTTGATCGTGCCGTCGGCATTGGCCTCGGCGATCGCCTTGTCGAACTTCGCCTTCAGCTCGGTGTCGCTCTTGCGCAGGCCGATGGCGCTGCCCTTGCCGACGATGCCGCCCTGGAAGCGCGGGCCGACCACGACCATGTCCTCGTTGCCGGCCTTCTTGGCGGCGGTGGAGAGATAGGCCATCGAAGCCATGATCAGGTCGACGCGGCCGGCGGCCAGGTCGAGGTCGTGCTGCTCGGTGGTCTTGTACTCGCGAATCTCGACGAGGCCCTTCAGGTACTTTTCGAGGAAGGCGCCGTTGATGGTCGAGGTCTGCACGCCGATGATCTTGCCCTTGAGCAGGGGCTTCAGCTTCTCGATCTCGGCAAGGGCACCGGGCTCGTCGGTGGTCAGGTGGAAGATCTTGCCGGTGTCCGGCAGATCGGCGAGCGGGCTGCCCTTGATGACGGCGAAGGTCTGGCCGGTCGAGCCGTAGGGGTTCGAGAAGAGGATCGCCTCCTCGCGCTTCGGGGTGACCGACATGCCGGCCATGATCGCGTCGAACTTGCCGGCGTTGAGGGCGGGGATCATGCCGTCGAAGGCCTGGGCCTCGATCGAGCAGTCGAGATTGGCCCGCTTGCACAGGTCCTTGTACAGGTCGATCTCGAAGCCGGCGAGGGTGCCGTTGGCCTCGGTCCAGTTCCACGGGCGGAAGGCGCCTTCGGTGGCAATGCGCACCTTCTGCGGCGCCTGGGCGAGGACGGGGGCGGCGAATGCGGCAGCGCCGAGCGCGGCGAGCGCAAAGAGCTTGGTGATGGTCTTCATGGTCTCTTCCCTGATGATGCGGCCGCGAGCGGCGCGCGGTTAATATCAGCCCGCCAGGAACTGGCGGAAGCGTTCGGAACGGCTGGCGGTGAAGACCTGCTGCGGCGGGCCCTCCTCCTCGATGACGCCCTTGTGCAGGAACACGACCTTGCTGGAAACGTCGCGGGCGAAGCCCATCTCATGCGTCACGACCAGCATGGTGCGGCCCTCTTCCGCAAGAGAGCGCATCACGCGCAGCACTTCGCCGACGAGCTCGGGGTCGAGCGCCGAAGTCGGCTCGTCGAAGAGCATGACCTTGGGGCGCTGGGCGAGCGCGCGGGCGATCGCGGCGCGCTGCTGCTGGCCGCCGGAGAGATGCGCCGGATAGTGGTTGCGCTTGTCGGCGATGCCGACGCGGGCGAGCAGCGCCTCGGCCTCGGCGATGCATTCGGCGCGCGGGCGCCCCTGCACATGGATGGGCGCCTCGATGACGTTCTCCAGAATGGTCATATGCGACCAGAGATTGAAATTCTGGAAGACCATGCCGAGCTCGCTGCGGATCCGGTCGACCTGGCGCGGATCGGCAGGCTTGGTGCCGTTCGGCGTCTGCTGCAAGCGGATAGTCTCGCCGGCGACCGTGATGTCGCCTGAGTCCGGTATCTCCAGCATGTTGATGCAGCGGAGCATGGTCGATTTGCCCGAGCCCGAGGAGCCCAGGATCGAGACGACGTCGCCCTCGCGGGCTTCGAGGGAGATGCCCTTGAGCACTTCGAGCGAGCCGAAGGTCTTGCGCAGATTGGTCAGCGAGACCGCGACGGGGCGTTCTGGGACGGCGCTCATGCGGAAGCTCCGGATTTCAGGGTCGCGGGTGCGCCGGGGGCGGGGCGCAGATGTGGCGTCAGCCGATATTCGGCGTATTGGACGAGCCGCGTCACGACGAAGTTGATGACGAGGTAGATCGCGCCGGCGACGATGAAGACCTCGATGGCGCGGTAGGTTTCCGAGATCAGCTTGGCGGCGAGCCCGGTGATCTCCATCAGCGTGATGATCGAGGCGAGCGAGGTCGCCTTGATCATCAGGATGAGTTCGTTGCCGTAGCCCGGCAGGGCCTGGCGGATGGCGAGCGGCAGCACGATGCGGCGGAACATCAGAAGGCGCGTCATGCCGGCGGCGCGGGCGGCTTCGATCTGCCCGGCCGGCACGGCTTGGAGCCCGCCGCGGAAGATCTCGCTGGCATAGGCGGCGGTGTTGAGCGAGAGCGCCAGCAGCGCGCACCAATAGGGGTCGCGCAGCAAGGGCCAGGCGAAGCTCATGCGGACTTCGCGGAACTGGCTTAGCCCGTAATAGATGATGAAGATCTGCACGAGCAGCGGCGTCGAGCGGAAGATGAAGACGTAGAAGCGCGCGAACCACTCCAGCGGCGCGATGCCGGACATGCGCAGCAGCGCGAGCAGCAGCGCCAGCACCGAGCCGCAGGCGACCGAGGAGAGCGCGAGCTTCAGCGTCAGCGGGATGCCTGCGACCAGCGTCAGCAGCGTCTCATACATGAAGGCGAAATCCATCACGCCCTCCTGAGGCCGCGCGTGAAGCGCGTTTCCGCCGCGCGCAGGCCCCAGCCCGACACCGAGGAGATGACGAGATAGAGGATCGCGGCGATGAAGAAAAAGGTGAAGGGCTGGCGGGTCGAGCCGGCGCCGATCTGGGCCTGGCGCAGGATCTCGACCAGGCCGGTGACCGAGATCAGCGCGGTTTCCTTCAGCACGAGCTGCCAGACATTGCCGAGGCCGGGCAGGGCATAGCGCAGCACGAGCGGGGCGATGACGCGCCTGAGTCTCAAAAACGGGCTCATGCCGCAGGCGATGGCAGCCTCGATCTCGCCGCGCGAGACGGCGCGATAGGCGCCGCGGAAGACCTCTGTGTGATAGGCGCCGGAGACGAAGCCGATGGCGAGCGCGCCGGCAAGGAAGCCGGGCAGGCTGATGAAGCCGGTCGCTCCGAAGAGCCGGCCGAGCGGGGTGAGCACCGCGCTCGAGCCGAAATAGAAGAGGTAGATGACCAGAAGGTCGGGGATGCCGCGCAGCACGGTGGTGTAGCCATCGGCAAGCCGGCGCGTGATCGGGCCGCCGGAGAGCTTGGCCCAGGCGCCCAGCGCCCCGATGACGGCGCCGAGCGCAAAGCCGCAGATCGCGACGGCGATCGTCATGCCTGTTGCCGCCAGCAGGGCGGGGCCCCAGCCATTGGCGCCGAAGCCGATGATCTCGAAGAAGCCAGGCTGGTTCATCGGCCCCTGCTTTCGACAAAAAGAAATCCGCCGGATGGGAGGGGCGGGAAGCCCCGCCCATCCGAGCGGTGTGACGATGCGCTTGATTCCCGCAGCGGAGCGAATACGCAAGTCATCGAGCGGCTTTGCTCACATGCATCGCGCGCTTCCGCCGGGAAGAGCGTCAATGTGCCGCCATGTCGAGCGGGGGTTCGACATCGTCGGTGATCGGGTTGGCGAAGGGGTTCTTGGCGCGGAACGCCGCGAAATCGTCCTTCGCCGCCTTGAGCAGGGCGGGATCGTTCAGCACGTCGGCGGCGACGCCGGCCATCGCCTTGGCCGCCAGCGCCAGGCCCTTGTGCGCCGCAGGGGCCAGGCCCTGGGCGACGAGCTGCCAGGAATGGCCGGGCGTGCCGATGGCGTAGCAGGCGGTGCGGCATTGCACGGTCGGGACGACCCAGCTCACCGTGCCGACATCGGTTGAGCCGACCGAGGTGTCGTTGCCGGCGCCGAGCGGATAGATGTCGTCGCTCAGCGCCTCGCCTTCCTTCGGCTTGAGGTCGAAGCGGCCATAGGCCGCGGCGATGTCCTCGGCGCTCAGGGTCTTCTGGAACTTGGCGGCGAAAGCCTGGTCGGCGGCGTCGAAGCCCGGGCCGCCGAGCGCCTCGAGATTGGCCTGCATCGCCTCTTCGAGCGGGCGGTTGCCGATCAGGTTGGCGTCGCCGGAGAGCTGCTTGACGGAGACGGTGGTCTCGCTCATCAGCGCGGCGCCCTCGGCGATCTTCTTCACGCGGGCGACGAGATCCCACATCTCACTGAGGGTGGCGGCGCGGATCAGCTGGCGCGTCGTCGCGGTGGCCTGGACGACGTTGGGGGCGATGCCGCCAGCGTTGATGATGGCGTAGTGGACGCGTGCCGTCGAAGGCATATGCTCGCGCATGTAGTTGACGCCGATATGCATCAGCTCGACGGCATCGAGCGCCGAGCGGCCGAGATGGGGCGCGGCGGCGGCGTGCGAGGCGCGGCCGCTGAAGGTGAACTCGATCTCGACGCAGGCGAGCGAGAAGGGCCGGTTGACGCCGTTGAACGAGGCCGGGTGCCAGCACAGTGCGATATCGACGTCGTCGAAGGCGCCGGCGCGGACCATGAAGCCCTTGGCCGAGCCGCCTTCCTCCGCCGGGCAGCCATAATAGCGCACCCGGCCCTTGATGCCGTTGGCGGCGAGGTAGTCCTTCACCGCGGTGGCGGCGAGGAGGGAGGCCGAACCCAGCATGTTGTGGCCGCAGCCATGGCCGTTGCCGCCCTTCTCGACCGGCGTCTCGCTCGCGACGCCGGCTTCCTGGCTCAGGCCCGGCAGCGCGTCGAATTCACCCAGGATCGCGATGACCGGGCCGTCTTCGCCGGCCTCGCCGACCACGGCGGTGGGCAGGCCGGCTACGCCGGTGGTGACGCGGAAGCCCTCGCGCTCCAGCATGGCCTGATGCTCGGCCGCAGAGCGGACTTCCTGATAGTTCAGCTCGGGCATGTGCCAGATGCGGTCGGAGAGCTCGAAATAGGCCGGGGCCTTGTCGTCGATCAGACGCCAGACGTCCTTGCTGTTGCTCATGGAAGGCTTCCTCCTGCGCGGGCTCTATTGCCCAAATTCGCGCCAGCTTCTGGCATGGCGCATGGGCGGCTCACAAGCGGCCCGGTGACGGGGTTTCCCTGCGTTTTCGGTAGGGCAGGCGGCCTTTAGCGCCGCCGCCGTTCGATGCTCGCCCGGCGCGTTGGCCGAAAATTCCTATAAAATCTTTATATCCGCGCCTCCGTCCTTCTCTCGAACGGCTATGGCCTCGGCGCGATATTGGCCCGAACGGCCGGTCCCCCAATGGAACCGGTGCTCGCTGCCGGACGGATGGTCCGGCAGCCACGACCATCGGGGTTATTCGATGATGGACACCATCGTACTCGCCATCGGGCTCGTCTTCTTCGGGCTCTCCTTCGCCTATGTCGCTGCCTGCGACGCGCTGTAGGGGAGGCCGGAATGCTTCTGGATTACGTCCTGGGCGGAGCGGTGACGCTGTTCCTGCTCGCCTACCTCACCTACGCGCTGATCCGCCCCGAGCGGTTCTGACGGCGGCGGCCCCTCAGATTCGGAACCTCATCCATGACCCTCAACGGATGGATCCAGATCCTGCTCTTCTGCGGGATCATCATTGCTCTGGCTAGGCCGCTTGGCGGCTACATGACGCGCGTCTTCGCCGGCGAGCGCACATTGCTTTCGCCGGTCCTGCACCCGGTCGAGCGGCTGCTCTACGGCGCCGCCGGCACGCATGAGAAGGAGGAGCAGCACTGGACGAGCTATGTCACGGCGATGCTGCTGTTCAACCTCGCCGGCTTCCTCGTGCTCTACGCGATGCAGCGGCTGCAGGGCGCGCTGCCCTTCAACCCGGCGGAGATGGGCGCGGTGCCGGCCGATCTCGCCTTCAACACGGCCGCGAGCTTCGTCTCCAATACCAACTGGCAGAACTATGCCGGCGAAAGCACGATGTCCTACTTCACCCAGATGGCGGGGCTGGCCGTGCAGAACTTCGTCTCGGCGGCGACGGGCATCGCCATCGCCGTCGCGGTGATCCGCGCCTTCGCGCGCCGTTCGGCCCGCACGCTCGGCAATTTCTGGGCCGATCTCGTTCGCGCGACGCTTTATGTCCTGCTGCCAATCTGTGCGATCGGGACGCTCGTCCTCGTCTGGCAGGGCGTGCCACAGAACCTCAACCCCTACACCGTCGCGACGACGCTCGAAGGCGCACAGCAGACGATCGCGCAGGGGCCGGTCGCCTCGCAGATGATGATTAAGCATCTCGGCACCAATGGCGGCGGCTTCTTCAATGCCAATGCGGCGCACCCCTTCGAGAACCCGACCGCCTTCACCAACCTGATCCACTTGGTCGCGATCTTCGCGATCGGCGCGGCTCTGACCAATGTCTTCGGCCGCATGGTCGGCAACGAGAAGCAGGGCTGGGCGATCTTTACCGTGATGGGCCTCCTGTTCGTGGCCGGCGTCATCGTCTGCTACTGGGCCGAGGCCGCCGGCAACCCGCTCGTCCAGGCGCTCGGCCTCGATGGCGGCAACATGGAAGGCAAGGAGACGCGCTTCGGCATCGTGCTCTCGGCGCTGTTCGCGGTCGTCACCACCGCTGCATCCTGCGGCGCCGTCAACGCGATGCATGACAGCCTGATGCCGCTGGGCGGGCTGATCCCGCTGATCAACATGATGCTCGGCGAGATCATCATCGGCGGCGTCGGGGCCGGTTTCTACGGCATCATCCTCTTCGTCGTCATCGCCGTCTTCGTCGCCGGGCTGATGGTCGGGCGCACGCCGGAATATCTCGGCAAGAAGATCGAAGCGAAGGAGGTCAAGATGGCGATGCTCGCCGTGCTCTGCCTGCCGCTCGCCATGCTCGGCTTCACCGCCGTCGCCGTCGTGCTGCCGGATGCCGTCGGCTCGATCGCCAATGCCGGCCCGCACGGCTTCTCCGAGGTGCTCTATGCCTATACTTCGGCGGCGGCGAACAACGGCTCGGCCTTCGGCGGGCTCTCCGGCAACACGGTCTGGTACAATCTGACCATCGGCGTCGCCATGCTGATGGGGCGCTTCCTCGTCATCATCCCGGCGCTGGCGCTGGCAGGCTCCGTCGCGGCCAAGAAGACCGTGCCGGAATCGGCGGGCACCTTCCCGACGCATGGGCCGCTCTTCATCGGCCTGCTCATCGGCGTGATCGTCATCGTCGGCGGCCTGACCTTCTTCCCGGCGCTCGCGCTCGGCCCGATCGTCGAGCACCTGGCGATGCTCGCCGGCCAGAGCTTCTGAGGAACTGGTCATGCGCACCGAAACGGGACCTCGCCCTTCGACCCTCATCTGCGGAGCGACGATCGCGGTCCTGTTGATCGCCATCGTCTTCCACGCCCTTTCTTTCCTGCTTGCGGCGGTCTGACCCGAGAGGGGTCCCGCTCGCAGGCCACGACGGAGCTTTCGTCATGAGTCATCCAAGGTCCGGCAGCATCCTCGATGCCCGCATTCTCGTCCCGGCGCTCGGTGGCGCCCTCCGCAAACTCGATCCGCGCAGCCTTGCCAAGAACCCGGTGATGTTCGTCGTCGCCGTCGTCTCGGCGCTGACCACGATCCTGCTGCTGCGCGACTGGCTCACTGGGGCGACCCATCTGGGCTTTTCCTTCCAGATCGTGCTCTGGCTCTGGTTCACGGTGCTGTTCGCCAATTTCGCCGAGGCCGTCGCCGAAGGGCGTGGCAAGGCGCAGGCGGATTCGCTGCGCCGGACGCGCGCGGAGACGCAGGCCAAGCTGCTCAGCGGTACCGATCGCAGCAAATACACGCTGGTCCCCGGGCCGAGCTTGAAGCTCAACGACGTCGTGCTGGTCGAGGCCGGCGACATCATCCCCTCAGACGGCGAGGTGATCGAAGGCATCGCCTCGGTCAACGAGGCCGCGATCACCGGTGAATCGGCGCCGGTCATCCGCGAATCCGGCGGCGACCGCTCGGCCGTCACCGGCGGCACGCAGGTGCTGTCGGACTGGATCCGCGTGCGCATCACCGCGACGGCGGGCTCGACCTTCATCGATCGCATGATCGCGCTGGTCGAAGGCGCCGAGCGGCAGAAGACGCCGAACGAGATCGCGCTCAACATCCTGCTCGCCGGCATGACGCTGATCTTCGTGCTGGCGACCGCGACGATCCCCAGCTTCGCCAGCTATGCCGGCGGCGCGATCCCTGTGATCGTCCTCGTCGCGCTGTTCGTGACGCTGATCCCGACCACCATCGGCGCGCTGCTCTCGGCCATCGGCATCGCCGGCATGGACCGGCTGGTGCGCTTCAACGTGCTCGCCATGTCCGGCCGCGCCGTCGAGGCGGCGGGCGACGTCGACACGCTGCTGCTCGACAAGACCGGCACGATCACGCTCGGCAACCGCCAGGCGACGGCCTTCAGGCCGGTCCGTGGCGTCAGCGAGCATGATCTTGCGGACTCCGCGCAACTCGCCTCGCTCGCCGACGAGACGCCGGAAGGCCGCTCCATCGTCGTGCTCGCCAAGGAGCAGCACGGCATCCGGGCGCGCGATCTCGTTGGTCTCAACGCCCATTTCGTGCCCTTCACCGCGCAGAGCCGGATGAGCGGCGTCGACCATGACGGCTCCAGCATCCGCAAGGGCGCCGTCGATGCGGTGCTCGCCCATGTCCGCGCGACCGGTGGCGAGGCCGAGGCGGCGCGCGAGGTGCAGTCCATCGCGGAGGAGATCGCCAAGACGGGCGGCACGCCACTCGCCGTGGCGCGCGACGGCAAGCTGCTCGGCGTCATCCAGCTCAAGGACATCGTCAAGGGCGGCATCCGCGAGCGCTTCGCGGAGCTGCGGCGCATGGGCATCCGCACCGTGATGATCACCGGCGACAACCCGATGACCGCCGCCGCCATCGCGGCCGAGGCCGGGGTGGACGACTTCCTCGCCCAGGCGACCCCTGAGAACAAGCTCGCGCTGATCCGCGAGGAGCAGGGCAAGGGCAAACTCGTCGCGATGTGCGGCGACGGCACCAACGACGCGCCGGCTCTGGCGCAGGCCGATGTCGGCGTCGCCATGAACACCGGCACGGTGGCGGCGCGCGAGGCCGGCAACATGGTCGATCTCGACAGCGACCCGACCAAGCTCATCGAGATCGTCGAGATCGGCAAGCAGCTCTTGATGACGCGCGGCGCGCTGACGACCTTCTCGATCGCCAACGACATCGCGAAATACTTCGCCATCATCCCGGCGATGTTCATCGCCTTCTATCCGCAGCTCGGCGCGCTGAACTTCATGCAGCTGGCCACGCCGCAGAGCGCGATCCTCTCCGCGATCATCTTCAACGCGCTGATCATCGTCGCGCTGATCCCGCTCGCGCTGCGCGGCGTGAAGTACCGCGCGGTCGGCGCGGGGGCGCTGCTCTCGCGCAACCTGCTGGTCTACGGCCTGGGCGGCATCATCGTCCCGTTCATCGGCATCAAGGCAATCGACATGGCCGTCACGGCCGTCGGCCTGATCTGAAGGAATTCAGCCATGCTTCGTCATATCCGCCCCGCGATCGTGATGATCGTCGCGCTTACCGCCATTACCGGTCTCGCCTATCCGCTGGCGATGACCGGTCTCGCCCAGGCGCTGTTCCCGCGCCAGGCGAATGGCAGCCTGATCGAGAAGGGCGGCAAGGTGATCGGCTCCGAGCTGATCGGCCAGTCCTTCACCGGTGAGCGCTATTTCCATGGCCGGCCGTCGGCGACGGTCGGCGCCGACCCGACCGACAGCAGCAAGACCGTTGATGCGCCCTACAATGCAGCCGGCTCCGGCGGCTCCAATCTCGGCCCGACCAATCCCAAGCTGATCGAGCGCATCAAGGGCGATGTCGCCACGCTGAAGCAGGAGAACCCGCAGGCCGCGGTTCCGATGGACCTCGTGACGACCTCGGCCAGCGGGCTCGATCCGCATGTCTCGCCGGAGGCGGCCTATTTCCAGGTGCCGCGCATCGCCAAGGCGCGCGGCCTGAGCGAGGCCGATCTGCGCAGCCTGGTCGCGGACCATCTCGAGGGACGCCAGCTCGGCATCCTCGGCGAGCCCGTGGTCAATGTGCTGAAGCTCAACCTCGCTCTCGATGCGGCGACGGCAAAATAACGCTAGGAAGAGCGCGGCGGCCGGAGCGATCCTGCCGTCGCGCCGTTTGGGGACCGAATTCCAGCCATGCCGGACGAGCTTCGTACCGAGCCGACAAGGCCGTCGCCGGACGCGCTGTTGCAGCAGGTCCGCAGCGAAACGCGCGGGAGGCTGAAGATCTTCCTCGGCGCCGCCCCCGGTGTCGGCAAGACCTACGAAATGCTGCTCGCGGGCCGGGCGCGCCGCGCGGAGGGCGTCGATGTCGTCATCGGTGTTGTCGAGACGCACGGCCGGCGCGAGACCGAGGCACTGATCGAAGGCTACGAGACGATACCGCGGGCGCAGGTCGCCTATCGCGGCCAGAGCGTCGATGAGATGGACCTCGACGCGGTGCTGGCGCGGCGGCCGGAACTGGTCCTCGTTGACGAGCTCGCCCACACCAATGCGCCGGGGAGCCGCCATCCGAAGCGCTATCTCGACGTACTCGAGCTGATCGAGCGTGGCATCGACGTCTACACCACGCTCAACATCCAGCATGTCGAGAGCCTCAACGACGTCGTTGCGCAGATCACCCGCATTCGCGTGCGCGAAACGGTGCCCGATTCCATCATCGACCGGGCCGATGCGATCGAGATCATCGACCTCACGCCCGAGGACCTGATCAAGCGGCTGAACGAAGGCAAGGTCTATCTGCCGGAGACCGCCAGGCGAGCTGTCTCCAACTACTTCTCGCCCGGCAACCTGACGGCGCTGCGGGAGCTTGCGCTGCGGCGCACGGCGCAGCGGGTCGACGAGCAACTGCTCAGCCATATGCAGGCCCATGCGATCCCGGGGCCCTGGGCGGCCAGCGACCGGCTGATCGTCTGCATCGACGGCAGCCCGCGCGCCGCCTCGCTGGTGCGCCATGCCCGGCGTCTCGCCGAGAAGCTGAAGGCGTCATGGACGGCGTTGCATATCGAGGCGCCCGGGCGCGCGCGGCCCTCTGAGGCAGAGAAGGACCGGCTTTCCGCCGCCATGCGGCTCGCGGAGCAGCTCGGCGGCGAGGCGGTGATCCTGCCGGGCGAGACCGTGCCTGACGAGGTGCTGCGCTATGCCGCCTCGAAGAATGTCAGCCATATCGTCATCGGCTCGTCGAGCGCTCCGCGCTGGCGCGAGCTCCTCTTCGGATCGGTGGCGCAGGCGCTGATCCGCGAGGCCGGAGACATCAATATCCATGTGATTCCCGGGCAGGAAGCCGGGGCTGGTGAGGTTCGTGCTGCCGGCTCCACCGGCGAGCACCGCTTCGAACCCGGTGCCTATCTGGCGGGCATGGCCTTCGTGGCCGTGGCCGTAGGGCTCGGCATGTTGCTGCATCTCGTGCTCGACGTGCGCAACATCGCGCTCGTCTTCCTGATGGCCGTGCTCACCTCGGCGGTGACGGCCGGACTCTGGCCGGCGCTGTTCACCTCCGTGATCGGCGCGCTGGCGTTCAACTTCTTTTTCCTGCCGCCGCTCTACACGCTCGTGATCGGCGACCCCGAAAGCGTGCTCGCCTTCTTTTTCTTCCTTCTGGTCGCGCTGATCGCCAGCAATCTCACGGCCCGCGTCCAGCGCCAGGCCGCGGCGGCGCGCCAGCGGGCGCGTGCCACCGAGGACCTCTATCTGTTTTCGCGCAAGCTCGCCGGTACGGGCACGCTCGACGACGTACTCTGGGCGAGCGCCTACCAGATCGCGGCGATGCTGCGCGTGCGCGTCGTGATCCTGTTGCCGGAAGAAGCCAGCATCGCCGTTCGGGCCGGTTACCCTCCCGACGATACGCTCGACGATGCCGATATCGCGGCGGCGCACTGGGCCTGGGAGCACGACCGCCCGGCGGGACGCGGCGCCGACACGCTGCCGGGTGCGAAGCGGCTCTATCTGCCGCTGCGGACCGGGCGCGGCGCCATCGGCGTGATCGGGCTCGATTCCGACCGGCCGGGCGCGCTGCTGACGCCCGAGCAGCAGCGTCTCTTCGATGCGCTGGCCGATCAGGCCGCGATCGCGATCGAGCGCGTCCAGCTTGCGGCGGATGTCGACAAGGCGAAGCTCGCGGCGGAGGCGGACCGGCTGCGCTCGGCGCTGCTGACCTCGATCTCGCATGATCTCAAGACGCCGCTCGCCGGCATCATGGGCGCGGCCGGCACTCTGCGCGACTACGGCAAGGCGATCCCCGAGGCGGATCGCTCCGAGCTTCTGGCGACTGTCGTCGAGGAGTCGGAACGGCTCAACCGCTTCATTGCCAATCTGCTGGACATGACGCGGATCGAGGCCGGCGCGATGGAGCCGAACTATGCTCTGCTGGACGTCGGCGACGTCGTCGGCGCAGCGCTGCGGCGCGCGGAAAGCATCACGCGCGGCCATGCGATCGACCTGTCGCTCGCCCCCCATCTGCCGATGCTGCGGCTCGACCCTGTGCTGTTCGACCAGGTGCTGTTCAACCTCATCGACAACGCCGCGAAATATGCGCCGACGGGCACCACGATCGGCGTCCATGCCCGTGGGGATGGCGATGCAGTGGTTCTGGACATTCTTGACGAAGGGCCGGGCCTGCCGCCTGCCGATCTCGAACGGATCTTCGACAGCTTCTACCGGGTCGGGAAGGGCGATCAGGTCCGCGCCGGCACCGGGCTTGGCCTTGCGATCTGCCGCGGCTTCGTCGAGGCGATGGGCGGCACGATCACCGCCGCCAACCGCAGCGATCGGCAGGGCGCGGTGTTCGCGATCCGCATGCCGATCCCGCCCGAGGCACACCAGATGAAGGTATTGCCATGACAACGATGGCCGTCCGGGTGCTCGTCGTCGACGACGAGCCGCCGATCCGCAAACTGCTGCGCGTCGGGCTTGGCACCGAGGGATACACGATCAGCGAGGCCGGCAACGCCAAGGACGCCATTGCCCGGATCGACGCCGAGGAGCCCGACCTGGTGCTGCTCGATCTCGGCCTGCCGGACATGACCGGGCAGGAGCTGCTGCGGCTCTGGCGCAGCGAGGGGCGCACGCTGCCCATCGTCATCCTGTCGAGCCGCACCGACGAGGCCGGCATCGTCCAGGCGCTTGAGGCGGGGGCGGATGACTATGTCACCAAGCCGTTCGGGATGCGCGAGCTCGCGGCGCGGCTGCGCGTTGCGCTGCGTCACAAGCTGCACCAGCAGGGCGAGAGGCCGGTCTTCCGTACCGGGGAGCTCTCGGTCGATCTCGTTCGCCGCATCGTCCAGGTCGGCGGCACCGAGGTGAAGCTGTCGCCGAAGGAATACGACATCCTGCGCGCGCTGGTGCAGCATGCCGGCAAGGTGCTGACGCATCGCCATCTGCTGAAGGAGGTCTGGGGCGGCAACGAGGATGTGCAGTATCTGCGCGTCTATATCCGGCAGCTGCGCCAGAAGATCGAGCCGGTGCCCGAGCAGCCCCACTACATCACGACCGAGCCCGGCGTCGGCTATCGGCTGCGCGAGAGCGACTGACGGCCATGGATATTTCCGAACTGATCGCCCCCGGCTCCGTGCTGACCGGGCTCAAGGTCGCGTCGAAGGAGCAATGCCTCGATCTGCTCGCCCGGCATGCGGCCGGGGCGGCGGGCGTGGCGGATGACGTCATTGCTGCCGCGCTAAAGCGCCGGGAAGCGTTGGGCTCGACCGGCATCGGCGGCGGTATCGCCATGCCGCATGCGCCGATCGCTGGCCTTTCCGTGCCCTTCGGTCTGCTCGCCTGCCTGGCCAAGCCGATCGATTTCGAGTCGGTCGATGGCGAGCCGGTCGATATCGTCTGCCTGATCCTGACGCCGGAGTCGGGGCAGGGCCAGCATCTCAACGCGCTCGCTTGCGTCGCCCGGCGCCTGCAGCGGCAGGACATTCGCGAAGCGATCCGCCGGGGGCGCCGTCCGGAGGATGTTCATGCCGCGCTGGGGAATGGCTGAGGTGCTGGGCAGTCGAGGTGACCGAGCGTGACTGCGAACGCTGTTCAGATTGAACCGATTCTATTCTATAAATTTGTTTGAATGAGTGAATTCTGCGTCGCTTTATCGATGATTGTGAGCGATTTCGCGCTTTCTCTCGTAATGAATTTCTGCAATAGCTCTGGCGATATATTCACCAGATCATAGCGCCATGCCCTGTCATATCTCCCGAAACGTCTCTCTCGCCGCCCTGGCCTTCGTGGTCGGTTCCTTTATCGCTGCGCCTTCGCTCATGGCGCAGGGAGAGTCGCCGCCTCAGCGCCCCGCCGCCCGGCCTCCGGCGAAACCCGCCCAGCCGGTCGCGCAGAACCAGGCTGCTGCGAGCGTCAGCCAACCCGCAGCGCAGACCGCGACGCTGCCGAACGGCGCGAGCGCGATCAACGAGACCTATGGTGACTGGTCGGTCGACTGCCGCATCGCCAATGGCCAGCGGCTCTGCGTGCTGCTGCAGTCGCAGGGCAACAGCCAGACCGGACAGCGCGTCTTCGCCATCGAGCTGCGCACGCCTAAGGACGGGCGCGCCGAGGGCACGATCCTGTTTCCGTTCGGCATGAAGCTGGAGAACGGAGCCGTCCTGCGCCTCGACGACAGGGATCTGGGCCAAGGACTGCGCTTCTCGACCTGCATGGCGCAGGGCTGCCTGCTGCCGATCTCCTTCCCGACGGTTGCGACCGACGCGATGAGGGCGGGCAAGACGCTGACGGTGGCGGCACTGAACCTGTCGAACAGCGAGCCGATTTCCTTCAACGTATCCCTGACCGGCTTCGCCGCCGCCTTCGACCGCATCGCGCAGGTCGACAGGTAGCCGGCAAGAAGGGCCGCGGCGCTGCCACGTCATTTGGCGATTTCAAGCGTCTCTGTGCTCTGCAATAGTCGAAGCCGCCAAAGTGGGTCGACAGAACACAGAAATTTGGCTCGTTCTGCCAGTGCTTCCGTGCATGATCGGCAGCACAGGGAGTTCGGGCCAAAACCATGACAACAGATGCGCGCCTGCCGTTTCTCGCCGAGCTTGAAAAGAAGATCCTCTGGTTGGCGTCGTGGACGATCCACAACGCCAACCATATCCGGCCGAATGAGGACGGCATGAAGGTCGGCGGGCATCAGGCTTCCTCCGCCTCGCTCGCCACGATCATGACGGCGCTCTACATGGCGGCGCTGAAGCCGCAGGACCGGGTGGCGGTGAAGCCGCATGCCTCGCCGATCTTCCACGCCATCAACTATCTGATGGGGCTGCAGACCCGCGAGAAGCTCGAGAATTTCCGCGGCTACAAGGGCGCGCAGAGCTATCCCTCCCGCACCAAGGACATCGACGATGTCGATTTCTCGACCGGCTCGGTCGGCCTGGGCGTCGCGCAGACGCTCTTTTCCTCGCTGACGCAGGATTACGTGAAGGCGCATGGCTGGGCCAAGGATCGTTCGGAAGGCCGTATGGTCTCGCTGATCGGCGATGCCGAGCTCGACGAGGGCAACATCTTCGAAGCCCTGATGGAGGGGTGGAAGCACGGCGTCCGCAATACCTGGTGGATCATCGACTACAACCGTCAGTCGCTCGACGCGGTGATCCGTGAAGGGCTCTACGACCGCTTCGAGACCATGTTCCGCAATTTCGGCTGGGACGTGGTCACGTTGAAATATGGCTCGCTGCAGCAGGCCGCCTTCAGGGAGAAGGGCGGCGAGCGGCTGAAGGCCTGGATCGATTCCTGCCCGAACCAGCTCTATTCGGCGCTGACCTTCCAGGGCGGCGCAGCCTGGCGCAAGCGGCTGATGGACGATCTCGGCGATCAGGGGCCGGTGACCAAGCTGATCGAGAAGCGATCCGATGCGGAACTCTCGAAGCTGATGTGCAATCTCGGCGGCCATGACCTGCCGTCGATCCTCGAAGCCTTCGAGTCGATCGACCATGACCGGCCGGTCTGCTTCCTCGCCTATACGGTGAAGGGTTTCGGTCTGCCGATCGCCGGGCACAAGGACAATCATGCCGGCTTGATGACCAAGGAGCAGCTCGACGGCTTCCGCAAGGCCAACAATATCCGCCCCGGCCATGAATGGGATCTGTTCGAGGGGCTCGGCCTGGCCGAGAACGAGATCAAGGGCTTCCTCGACAAGGTTCCGTTCTTCTCGGAGGGACGCCGGCGCTTCTCCGCCGCCAAACTGCCGGTTCCGGAAAGACTGGAGGCCGGCATCCAGCCGTCCATGTCGACCCAGATGGGCTTCGGCAAGGTGCTGGACGAACTGGCGAAAGCAGGCGGCCCGCTCGCCGACCGCATCGTCACGACCGCGCCGGACGTCACCGTCTCGACCAATCTCGGCCCCTGGGTGAACCGGCGCGGGCTTTTCGCCAGGGCGTCGATGGCCGACACCTTCAAGGACGAGCGCATCCCCTCGATGCAGAAATGGGAGTTCTCGCCCAAGGGCCAGCATATCGAGCTGGGCATCGCCGAGATGAATCTGTTCATCAACCTCTCGGCGCTCGGCCTCTCGCATTCGATCTTCGGCGAGCGGCTGATCCCGATCGGCACGCTCTACGACCCCTTCATCTCGCGCGGCCTCGATGCGCTGAATTATGCCTGCTACCAGGACGCCCGCTTCATGGTCGTGGCGACGCCGTCGGGCGTGACGCTGGCGCCGGAGGGCGGCGCGCACCAGTCGATCGCAACACCGCTGATCGGCATGAGCCAGGACGGGCTCTGCGCCTTCGAGCCGGCCTTCGTCGACGAGCTGGCGGTGATGATGCGCTGGTCGTTCGACTACATGCAGCGCGACGGCGAGGGCGATCCCGACGAGCGGACCTGGCTGCGCGACGAGACCGGCGGTTCGGTCTATCTGCGCCTGTCGACCCGGCAGGTCGAGCAGCCGAGCCGGGCCATGACGCCGGAACTTGAGCGCGACATCATCGACGGCGCTTACTGGCTCAGGAAACCGGGGCCGAACGCCTCGGTCGTCATCGCCTATACGGGCGCTGTCGCGCCGGAGGCGATCGAGGCCGTCGGGCTGCTGGGCGAGGACAGGCGCGACGTCGGGCTGCTCGCCATCACCTCGGCCGACCGGCTCAATGCCGGCTGGCAAGCGGCCGAACGGGCACGCCAGCGCGGCAACCACGCTGCGACAAGCCATATCGAGCGACTGCTCGGCGATCTGTCACGCGATTGCGGTATCGTGTCGGTGCTGGATGGTCATCCGGCGACGCTGGCCTGGCTCGGCAGCGTCCATGGCCACCGGCAGAAGGCGCTCGGCGTCGAGCATTTCGGCCAGACCGGTACGGTCGCCGATCTCTACCGGCATTTCGGCATCGATGCGAATGCGATCGTCCACGCCGCGAATGCCGCGTCGCCCGGGCGTCCGGTGCGCTATCTCAAGGCTTTGCCTTAAGCCGGTCCGTCATGGCCGGGCCTGACCCGACCATGACGCGTTTCGTCAGTAACCCGGCGTTGAGAAGGTATTGGCGAAGGGGTTGACGCCCGCGCCGATGCGGGGCGGCAGTGTGGCTTCGCCATAAAGCTCGCCGACGTTGGCATAGACCGGCGAGGTATAGGGAGCCTGGTTGGCGTAGCGGTTCAGCGAGCCGACCGGAACGACGTTTCCGGCATCGAAGTAGCTGCGCTTCTGGACCGTGACGCGCAGCGGCCCGCGGCGGTTCTGCGCCTCTGCGATCGTTGCGAGGACGGTCGATGCCGCCAGGGTGATGGCGAGAACGGTGGCAACACGCTTGAACGGCATCATGGCGGCAATCTCCGGGAGTGGATGCACCCACTCCATGTAAGCATCAGAAATCCGACGCAAAGAGTAGCACGCTGTCGTTAACAATTTTGTTAGAACGGCGGCGTTTTGCGAGAGCGTCAGGGCTGGTGGCGATTCGGCTTGGCGCGACGCTTGCCGGGCTCGGCAACGGCACGCGGGGGCTCTGCGCTGGCGGTCTTCATCCGCAGAGACGGCAAGCTGCCGTCGACATCGAGCCAGGATGCCTTGCGGCCGCTCGCGGAGAGGCGCGGAGGAGCGCAGGCCGGTTCGCGGTTGAGTTCGCTGCGGGCGAAGACCCTGCGCAATTCCGGGTCGACCGGGCCGGCGAGATCGAGCCGGTCGATGAGGCAAGCCAGCTGCCGGCGGTCGCTCGGCTTCGAACCGGCGCACCACCACCCGCTCATGGCGAAGCCAGCTTCGCCGGGAGGCGAGCGAAATGCGATGCAGGCGCGGCTTTGCGTGCCCTCGCCGAGCACGACGTCTGCCGTTTCCAGCGGACCGAAACGGGTCTCTGTCGGAGCGGGCGTGCTGCTGCGTTCGACGGCGAACCCTCGCTGGGCGGCGTCGTGCACCAAGGCAACCATGAAGGAGCGC
This sequence comes from Allobosea sp. 05L423, assembly GCF_056397745.1. Lineage (NCBI taxonomy): Bacteria > Pseudomonadati > Pseudomonadota > Alphaproteobacteria > Hyphomicrobiales > Alloboseaceae > Allobosea > Allobosea sp. 05L423. The sequence continues at coordinate 24,912 of NZ_JBFTOA010000013.1, forward strand.
GTTCCGGCGGCGGCGTCATCGCCCGTCGCCAGGCGCAGGACGAGATGCGGTTTCGGCTCGGCGAAGCCACCGAAGCTCAAAAGATCCTCGCGACGGCCGCCGTCCTGGCTGCGCCGCGCTTCCAGGGCGGGCGTTTCCCGGCCGAGTTCGGATGCCTCCAGGCTGAACATCGTGCTGGGACGGGGGATCGCGACCCAGTCTTCCGCAGCAGCCGGGGCGCGCTGCCGGCGCGGAGATGCCCCGGTCTGGGCCGATGGGCCTGTCGCCGGCAGGGCCAGACTGGCCAGCTGGGTCGGGGCCTCGTCCTTCGCGGAAAGGCCGGTGATCAGGGCTGCCGTCAGCCCGATGCCGCTCAGAGCCGCTGCGCTGCGCCAGGCGAGCGCTCCGGTCAGCCCGAGGCCGCGGCGCGGCAGAAGCTGGCGGGCGACACGCGTGCTCCAGCGGAAGCCGCCCTCGATGCGGTCGGCGCAGCCGATGAGGAAAGGGACGATGTCGATGCCGGCAAGACGCGCGGCGATGCTGCGAGAAAAAGCGACGCCTTGCAGGAGCATCGGCCTGAGCTGGTGGAGCCCCGCCTGCAACCTCGAAACCGCATCGCCCGAACGCAACCGCAATCCATCGCTCCCGCGCCGCGCAGGGGCGGCATCCTCCTTCAACTGCAGGTAAGCTCGCCTGCGAAGCGTCGCCGGCAGGTTACCGGCCGGCGCCGATCGCTCGGCAGCGTGAATCGCCGGTCAACGAGCAGGGTTAATGGCGCAGATTCAGGTTGGTCCTCGGGGGGAATTGACTTTTTCGCGCCGTGGGTGTTCTGACAGAGCTGCGGTGCAGCAATGCGCCGCTTGCGAAGTTTGCAGCCCTTCGGGATTGGCTCTGTGACTGTCCGTCTGACGACGACGAAACTCACGACCAAAACGACGACCGGGAAAGCCGGTACGTCGCGCTGACGCTTCGCCTCGGTTCCGGGTCCCATCTCCCCCCGGCGGGGGCAGATCGCCGAACCCGCCCGAAAGGGCGGGGCGGCCCCCAAAGGGAGATCCGAACCGCCCCCATCCGCAAAGGATCACATCATGAGCTTCAAGGTCGCAGTGGTCGGTGCAACCGGCAATGTAGGCCGCGAGATGCTGGACATTCTCGCCGAGCGCGCTTTCCCCGTCGGCGAGGTCGTGGCGCTGGCCTCGTCCCGCTCGATCGGCACCGAGGTTTCCTTCGGCGACCGGACGCTGAAGGTGAAGGCGCTCGAGCATTACGACTTCTCCGACACCGATATCTGCCTGATGTCGGCGGGCGGCGAGATTTCGAAGGTCTGGTCGCCGAAGATCGGCGCACAGGGCGCCGTCGTCATCGACAATTCTTCGGCCTGGCGCATGCATCCCGACGTGCCACTGATCGTGCCGGAGGTGAATGCCGCCGCCGCTGCCGGCTTCTCCAAGATGAACATCATCGCCAACCCGAACTGCTCGACCGCGCAGCTCGTCGTGGCTTTGAAGCCGCTGCATGACCGCTTCGGCATCAAGCGCGTCGTCGTGTCGACCTATCAGTCGGTGTCCGGCGCCGGCAAGGAGGGCATGGACGAGCTCTTCAACCAGACCCGCGCCGTGTTCTCGGCCGGTGAGGTCACCACCAAGAAGTTCCCAAAGCGCATCTCCTTCAACCTCATTCCGCAGATCGACGTCTTCATGGAGGACGGCTTCACCAAGGAAGAGTGGAAGATGATGGTCGAGACCAAGAAGATCCTCGACAAGAACATCAAGCTGACCGCGACCTGCGTGCGCGTGCCGGTCTTCATCGGCCACTCCGAGGCGGTCAACATCGAGTGTGAAAAGCCGATCACCGCCGACGAGGCGCGCGAGGTGCTGCGCACGGCGCCGGGCATCCTCGTGATCGATAAGCACGAGCCCGGCGGCTACATCACCCCGCATGAAGCGGCCGGCGAGGACGCGACCTACATCTCGCGCATCCGCGAGGACGCGACGGTCGAGAACGGCCTCGCCTTCTGGTGCGTCTCCGACAATCTGCGCAAGGGCGCGGCGCTCAACGCGATCCAGATCGCCGAGGTTCTGGTCAACCGCAAGCTGATCCAGCCGCGCAAGCAGGCCGCCTAAAGCAAACTGCGCAGCCGACCCTGTCCGAAAACCGGGCAGGGTCACACGCAATGTCCACGCGCATGGGCGGGCGACCGTCTTTGCGTGTGGATATGCAGGGCAAAAGGGCTAAGGCTTGAGCATTCCTTGCGCGCGAACCGAGCCCTTGCCCAACGCTCCCCTCCAGAAAACGCCGGCCGTCCCTCCACAGGAAGGCAGGCCGCTACGCATCGACAATTCCGCGCGTGGCATCGCGCTCGTGCTGCTCTCATCCATTTTCATGTGCAGCGGCGACATCGCCTCCAAATATCTCGCGACCACCTTGCCAGCGCTCCAAATCACCTGGATGCGCTATGGCACCTTTGCCGCGATCATGCTTGTGACCGTCTGCTTCACCGGTGGCTTCCGCAGGATGAGAACCCGCCGGCCTGGCCTGCAGGTGCTGCGGGCTTTGGGAGTGACGATCTCCTCGATCCTGTTCGTGGCCGGGCTGCACGATCTGCCGATGGCGGACGCGACCGCCACCTCCTTCGTTTCGCCGCTCTTCGTGACGGCGCTTTCGATTCCAATCCTGGCCGAAACCGTCGGCTGGCGGCGTTGGCTCGCCACGATCGTGGGACTGTTGGGCGTGATGGTCGTGGTGCGTCCCGGTGGCGCCGGCTTTCATGGCGCGTCGTTCTTCGTTCTCGGCTCGTCGTTCTTCTGGGCGTTTTCGCTGATCATGACTCGGATGATGAGCCGCACCGAGATCCCTGTGGTGACGCTGGCCTATTCCGCCACGATCGGCTTCATGCTGCTTTCGCTGGCCGTGCCGTTCAGTTGGCAGGCGCTCGATCTCAAGACGATCCTGATCGGCGCCTTCATCGGCGGCATCTCGACGATCGGGCATATCTTCCTGATTCAGGCCTTCCGCTATGCGGACGCTTCGCTGCTGGCGCCCTTCGCCTATTCGCAACTGCTCTGGGCCTCGATCTTCGGCTATCTGGTTTTCGCAGCGATCCCGGATATCTGGACCTATGTCGGCGCCAGTATCATCGCGGCTTCTGGGCTCTACACGGCCCATCGCGAGCGCATCCGCGCCAGGCAGGTCGCCGGCTGACGGCCGGTAACCAAGGATCGCGATAGCGCCGCCGCTTCGTCCTGGGATACGTGGCATCGCGGCAATGTTGCTATAGGGTGACGTTGCGCCACCCGGCGTTTTCTTCCCAGGAACGACCTATGCCGATCCATCTCGCACGCGCGGTTTTCGCCGCCAGCCTTTTCCTGCTGCCGGGGCTCGCAAGCGCCAAGACCTACTCGATTCCCGATCCCAAGCCCGTCGCGGTGATCACGATGCCGGACGACTGGGAATCCACCGAGATCGACAAAGGCGTCGAATCCACCTCCGATGACGAGGCCGTCTACATCTCCGTCGAAGTGACGGAGCTGAAGGATGCCGCACAGGCCATCGCTGAAGCGGTCACCTGGCTGAAGAGCAAGGGCGTCGTCGTCGATCCCGCGACGCAGGAGAAGAAGCCGTTCTCCAACAACGGCATGGAAGGCGTCCAGGTGCAGTGGACCGGCAAGGACGAGGATGGCCCCACACATGTCAGCCTGACCTTGCTGCAGGTGACCGAGACCAAAGGCCTTGTCGTGACCTACTGGGCCTCGCCCGAGGGCGAAAAGGAAAACCTCAAGGACCTGGCCTCGATCATCGATAGCCTGAAGGCGCTGAAATAGGGCGCCACGGTCAGCGCGCGGCCGGCTCGGCGCCGGCCSCGCGTCCATAGCGCGCCATGAACATCGCGATTGCCTCGCCGACGACGTGGCGGATCTCGTCCTCGGTCGGCGGGGTGCGGACGGCGTTGAACAGCCGCGGCCGCGTCAGGGTCGACTGGCAGAGATCGAGGAACTGGAAGGCCGCGAGATAGGTGTCGTCGATCGCGAGCTTGCCTTCGGCCACCATGCGGTCGAGATAGCCCGCGATCAGCCGTGAGCCGAGCATCGGGCCGTTCTCGTAGAATTCGCGGCCGAGATCCGGCATGCGCTCGGCGACGCCGATGACGACGCGATGCGCGCTCACCGCCAGCTCGTCATTGATCACCCGCACGATACAGTAGCCGAAATTGCTCAAGGCCCGCACGGGATCGGAATCCTCGTTCAGGGCCTCGATCGCGCCGCGCTTCTGGGCTTCGCGCTCGCGCTGGATCAGGGCGACGAAGAGATGCTCCTTGTCCTCGAAATAGACGTAGAGCGTGCCCTTCGACACATTTGCTGCCGCGGCGATGTCGCTCATGCTGGCGGCGTCGAAGCCGCGCGAGGTGAACACTTGCAGCGCGCCGTCGAGGATCTGGCGGCGCTTGTCCGGATCCATACCGGCGATCCGGCGGTTGCGCGGGCCCGTCTTTACCGGGACTTCAGAGGTTTCCGTCATCATACTCTGGCCCGGCCTGCGGGCTCTGCATGGCAGCTGCGAAAAAAGAATCGAACCAATCGGTTCGATTTGACTTGATATGCATCATCTCTCGCGCTATTTCAAGCGCAATCGAACCGAGCGGTTCGAATTGACACGCAGGACGCATCATGTCTGCAGAAACCGCATCCGAACCGCGGCGTGACCGGCTGAAGCTCGTAGACGCACAGGCCGAGACCGCCCAGCCGGCCGAGCCGGCCACCGCCCGCGAGGCGCGCGAAGCGCCGGCCAGGGAGGCTCCGCCAACACCCGCAGCCGACAAAGCCAAGGGTGGCAAGAGCCCGCTGAAGCGCGGCATCATGATGGTCGCGGCGACTGCCGTCGTTGGCGCCGGCCTGTGGTACGGCATCGACTGGTGGCGCAATGGCCGCTTCATCGTTTCGACCGATGACGCCTATGTCAGTGCGGAGATGGCGACGATCTCTGCCAAGCTCGCGGCGAACATCGCGACCGTTTCCGTGACGCAGAACCAGGAGGTCAAGGCCGGCCAGCCGCTCGTGGCGCTGGACGATGGCGACTGGCGGATCGCGCTCGACAGCGCACGGGCCAAGAGCGCCACGGCGCGCGCTACGCTGGCGCGCATCGACAGCCAGATCGAGGCCGGTCGCGCCGCGCTCTTGCAGGCGCAGGCGCAGCAGGTGTCGGCCGAGGCGGCGGTGACGCGCACCACGGCCGATTTCGAGCGCGCCAACAGCCTCGCCGCCAAGTCCTATGGCTCGCAGGCAACGCTCGATGCGGCGACGGCTGCGCGCGACCAGGCGGTCGCTTCGGTGGCGAGCGCCAAGGCCGGCGTCGTGCAGGCGCAGGCCAATATCAAGGTGCTGGAGGCGCAGAGGGTCGAGGCTGCCCGCCAGATCGACGAGCTCAAGGTTGCCGAGCAGAAGGCCGAGCGTGACCTTTCCTTCACCAAGATCGCCGCGCCGATCGACGGCGTCGTCGCCAACACCAATCTGCAGCTCGGCGACCTCGTCAGCGCCGGCAAGCGCCTGATGTCGATCGTTCCGCTTGATCAGGTCTATGTCGATGCCAACTTCAAGGAGACCCAGGTCGGGCCGCTGAAGGTCGGCGACAAGGCAAGCATCACGGTCGATGCCCTGCCGGGCAAGGTCTTCCACGGCACGGTCAGCGGCATCGCCGGCGGCACGGGCTCGGTCTTCACGCTGCTGCCCCCGGACAACGCGACCGGCAATTTCACCAAGATCGTGCAGCGCGTGCCGGTACGCATCGTGCTCGACAAGGAATCGACTGGTCAGCATGTGCTGCGGCCGGGCATGTCGGTCATCGTCTCGATCGATCCGCGTCCCGCCAGCCAGCGCTGACCCTCAATCGAGGAGGCCACCATGGCCACCGCGACCGTAAATGTGCCGGCGGGAGCGCCGCCGGCATCGGACGCCATCCCCTTACGCCGGATCTTCGCCTTCCTGGCGATGGTCTTCGGCATGTTCATGGCGATCCTCGACATCCAGATCGTCTCGGCCTCGCTGGCGGAGATCCAGGCGGGCCTGTCGGCATCGGCCGATGAGATCGCCTGGGTGCAGACGGCCTATCTGATCGCGGAAGTGATCATGATCCCGCTTTCCGGCTATCTCAGCCGGGCGCTGTCCACGCGCGTCTTCTTCTCGATCGCGGCGGCGGGCTTCACCATATCCAGCGTGCTCTGCGCCCAAGCGTCCTCGATCAACGAGATGATCCTGTGGCGGGCCGTCCAGGGCTTCATCGGCGGCGGCATGATCCCCGGCGTCTTCGCTGCGGCCTTCACCATCTTTCCGCCGTCGAAGCGCCCGGTGGTCTCGCCGCTGATCGGCCTCGTGGCCACGCTGGCGCCGACGATCGGCCCGACGGTCGGCGGCTATCTCAGCCACGCCTTCTCCTGGCACTGGCTCTTCCTCGTCAACGTCGTGCCGGGCATCGGCGTGACGATAGCGGCCTGGACGCTGATCGACTTCGACAAGCCGCAATACGACCTGATCAAGCGCTTCGACTGGCTCGGGCTCGCCGGCATGGCAGCCTTCCTCGGCAGTCTCGAATATGTGCTGGAGGAGGGGACGCGGCTCGACTGGTTCCAGAGCCATGAGATCGTGTTCTTCTCGGTCGTGATGGTGTTCGGTGCCGTGCTGTTCTTCTGGCGGGCGCTGACGCGCGACGACCCGCTCGTCGATCTCTACGCCTTCAGGAATCGCAACTTCGCGTTCGGCTCCCTGTTCTCCTTCTGCATGGGCATCGGCCTCTACGGGCTGACTTATCTCTACCCGGTCTATCTCGGGCGCATCCGTGGCTATGACGCGTTGATGATCGGCGAGACCATGTTCGTCACCGGCCTCGCCATGTTCCTGACAGCGCCGATCGCCGGGCGGCTCTCGGCCAAGCTCGATCCGCGCGTCCTGATGATGATCGGCTTTGCGGGGTTCGCGCTTGGAACCTGGTGGGCCTCGTTCATCACCGCGGACTGGGACTTCCGTGAGCTTCTGGTCCCGCAGATCCTGCGCGGCTGCTCGCTGATGCTGTGCATGGTGCCGATCAACAACATCGCGCTGGGGTCGCTGCCGCCGCAGCAGCTCAAGAACGCTTCCGGCCTCTACAACCTGACCCGCAATCTCGGCGGCGCCGTCGGGCTCGCGGTGATCAACACGCTGCTGAACACGCGCACGGACCTGCACATCACGCGGCTGCATGAGATGGTCGTGGCCGGGCGCGGTGTTGCGGAGGAGGCGCTCGCCAATACGGCGCTGCGCTTCGGCGACTATGGCGACGCAGCGCAGAAGATGGCGCTGGCCCTCATCAACCAGCGCGTCCACAAGCAGGCGCTGATCATGGCCTTCAGCGACGTCTTCCTCGGCCTGACCTTGATCTTCGCCAGTCTCGTCGTGCTGTCGCTCTTCCTGCGCAAGCCGCCCAAGGCCGCTGCCGGGGGCGGCGGCGGCCACTGAAAACAAGGCTGCGCGCGGGATGGCCCGCCGCGTGTCGTCCCCTCCTCACGCCTCCTCAATGGCGGTCATGCCCGCGATTTCGTGATCGCCAAGCTGTGGGCGCTGCCGGATGCCGCAGCCACGAAGATTGACAACCGGTGCCGATATTGGCAAATATGTGAGTAATATCAGTAGTTTAGAGGATTTCTAAACTGTGCGGCCGGGCAACCGGCGTGGTGGAAGGCGTTATCGATGAGCGTTCTGACGAACAAGGATCAGGATCACAAGCCGGTGGCGGGCGACCATATTCCGTGGCCGCAGAAAAACCCCGCCTCGTGCCCGATCAGCTCGGTGAAGGCTCGTTTGCGCACCGCCGGCCTGCGCCCGACGCGCCAGCGCATGGCTCTGGGCTGGCTGCTCTTCGCCAAGGGCGACCGCCATGTCAGCGCCGAGATGCTCTATGAGGAGGCGCTGCGCGCCCGCGAGCCCTTGTCGCTGGCGACCGTCTACAACACGCTGCGCCAGTTCTCGGAAGCGGGCCTGCTGCGCCAGGTCTCGGTCTCCGGGCCGAAGACCTTCTTCGATACCAACGTGTCGGAGCATCATCATTTCTATAACGAGGACGACGAGACGGTTACGGATATCCCCGGCTCGACCATCCATGTCTCCGGCCTGCCGGAGGCGCCGGAAGGCATGGTGGTCTCCTCGGTCGAGGTGATCGTGCGGCTGCGCCGCGCCGATGGCGAAGAGATCGAAACCAAGCGCGTGGTGGGCCATCACGCGTGATCGTCTGTTCCTGCAACGTTATTTCCTGCCGTCAGATCAAAGGGACTGTCGCTCCCGACGGCAGCGGTCCGCGGACGGCGGGCGAGGCCTATGACTGCCTCGGCTGCAGCCCGGACTGCGGGCGCTGCGCCCGTGAAGTGCGGACCCTTCTGGCGGAGGCGCGCGCCGCCTGCGCGACGCAATGCAGCAGCTGCGCCAGCCGCGAGATCGAATGTGCGGTGCAGGTCACCGTCGAGCGCATGCTTGAAGGCATCGCGGTCGTCGAGGATGCCGCCGCGGCCTGAGCCGGAACGGCTTTCGTTTTGCCGCTCGCATTCGGCGCGCCGCAAAAGCGGATTTACCTCTTCCCTTCCGAGCTTGCCCTGTCTACATTAGTATTATTCTAATGTAATTTATTGGGGTGCTCCGCCATGAAGGGCGACAAGAAAGTCATCGAATATCTCAACAAGGGGCTGCGCTCGGAGCTCACCGCCATCAACCAGTACTGGCTGCATTACCGGATGCTCGACAATTGGGGGCTGAAGGAAATGGCCAAGACCTGGAAGAAGGAATCGATCGAGGAGATGGTCCATGCCGACCGTTTCGTCGACCGCATCCTCTTCCTCGAAGGTTTCCCGAACCTGCAGACGCTCGACCAGCTGCGCATCGGCGAGAACGTCAAGGAAGTCATCGAGTGCGATCTCAAGGCCGAGGTCGAGGCGCGCGCCCTCTATCAGGAAGCGGCGAGATACTGCCGTGACGTCGGTGACTACCCGTCCGAGGATCTGTTCAAGGCCCTGATGAAGGATGAGGAAGGCCATATCGACTTCCTCGAAACGCAGCTCGACTTGATCGGGCGCGTCGGCCTCGAACTCTACACCYAGAAGCATATCGGCGGCCTCGAAGGCGACGATCACGATCACTGAGAATGGCTCGGGGAGTGCGTCCTCGGCGGCGCTCCCCGATTTCACGCCGTCAGGCTGCTAGAGCATTTTCGCGTTTCTCCGAACCGCGGAAATGCACGAAGTCTTTATTCTTCGCATTTTCTTCACGCGGACCGATATCCACTTCGTTCGAAAATGCTCTGGTGAATGCCAAAAGAAAAGGCCCGCCATTGGCGGGCCTTTGACGTTTGGAGCGATCTGATTCGGATCAGATGAAGCTGACGTTCGCAGCTTCCGGGCCCTTGCGGCCGGCGCGGATCGAGAAGCGCACGCGCTGTCCGTCGACCGGCGGCTGCAGGCCGCTGCGGCTCAGCGACGAGACGTGCAGGAAGACGTCCGGGCCGCCCTTGTCGGGGGCGATGAAGCCGAAGCCGCGATCCGAATTGAAGAACTTCACGGCGCCGTCGAAGGGGCCTTCGACCGGGCCGCTGTCGCGGTCCTGGAAGCCGCCGCCGCCGCGCGGGCCGCGGTCACCGCCGCCGAAGCCGCCGCGGTCGCCGCCGAAGCCGCGATCACGATCGCCGCCATATCCGCCCCGATCCCGATCGCCGTAGCCACCACCGAAATCGTCACGCGGCGGGCGCGGCGAGAAGGCGCGCGGAGCCGGAGCGGTCTGAGTCGCGGTAGAGGCATCGATCTCGTGGATCGCGACGACCTGGAGGCCGCGGCGTCCCTCGCCGAGATCGGCGACGATGGTGGCGCCGGGCAGCAGGTCCTGCTGATCGAGCGGGCCGATCGCCGAGACGTGCAGAAAGACATCGCCCGAACCATCGGCGGGCGATGCGAAACCGAACCCCTTCTCGGGGTCGAACCACTTAACCTTGGCTTCGATATTTTCGTGCGTGACGAAAGGCTGGGCAGCAGGAGGCTTGCGACGATCGAACATGGAGCTTCAAGTATGAGTGACCGGGAGCACGCAACTTAGCTCATGCCGGGCGCGCCGTCATCGGGGTACGTGCGAAATTATCGCACGACGATATCCGTGGTTGTAGTGCTTTTTTTCGTGGCGTCCCCAGGCTGTTGAGAGCCGAGTGTCATGTCTTTTCTGCATGGGATTTTGCGGTAGAGGCTCAAATCTTAGTCAGACCCGGCAAAAATGCCGCAGCTCGATGCCTTGCATTCGCCCGAATCCGGCACGATCTGGGGAACGCGTTAGGGAAGATACGCTCCTGGTCGGCAGTGCGCGCTTCGCGCTGTTCAGGAGATGACAATTGGCTCGTTCGAAACTCGCCGGCGTGAAGGCCGGCACGGGCGTGATCCGGCGGCTGTGGCCGACGGAGCGCTATTTGCTGCGGGAACATCTGCTTCGGCTCGATCCGGTGACACGCCATCAGCGGTTCGGCACGGCGGTCAATGATGCCTTTCTCGAGAATTATGCGACGACGACCTTCGGCGTGGGCGGACTCGTCTATGCCTATGTCGAAGACGGGATTGTTCGCGGTGCCGCCGAGCTGCGCGGCCTCGACGATATCGTCGCGCAGACAGGCGAGGCGGCTTTCAGCGTCGAGGGCGACTGGCGCCGGCGCGGTATCGGCACGGATCTTTTTCACCGGCTGATTACCGCGGCGCGCAACCGCAGCATCCGCACGCTCTACATGACCTGCCTGCCCGGGAACGCGGCGATGCGCCGGCTCGCCGCCAAGTTCGAGGCGGATCTCGTCGGCGGCTACGCGGATGTGGAAGGCGTGATCATGACCGGGGGGCCGACGCCCTTCACGATTCTCGACGAAGCGCTGGACAATGCCACGGGCTTTGCGACGCTCGCCCTGTCGATCCAGAAGAACTTCTGGCCGACGACCCTGCTTGCCCGCGCGCTCAGGCCGTAATTCGTCGCCGGCTTAAACCGCAGCGCAGGGCGGATCGAGGCGCTTCCGCCCGCGCTTCGTGTGCTGGCCGCAGACTACCTGCTGAGCGATAGCCCCGCACCGGACTTGGTCACCGCGCCATCGAGCGAGCTGCCGCCGCCGCGCAGGCGCGCCGCAACGGTGCCGCCCTGCTGGTAGAGATAGACCTCGCCGTCGCGATAGTCCCAGGCCGTGATCTTCTGCAGATCCCGATTCGCGCAGCCAGACGAGCTGGCGCGATAGAGATCGAGCGTCGGCGTGCTCGACAGTTGAATCCGGCAGGAGCCGCCGGTCGCCTCCCGTGCCGTCCAGCCGCCGACCATGCCGTCGCGGCTTGCGGCCGGGCGCGGCGCGGTGGCACTTGAGCCGAGCCCGGCGACCTGGTTGCTGCTGCCGCGCAGGCCGGGCGCCTGCTCCGGCTGACCCGTCGGCGGCAAAGGTTGGCCGCCGGGTGGCAGTGCCTGGCCCTGCGGCGCGCCGGCGCCGGGATTGAAGAACGGATCCTGCGGAGCGGGCAGGCCCCCTCCCGCCGGCGGCGGCGCGGACGCGGCCGGATAGCCGCCGGGCGGCGGCAGCGGCTCCGAGGTGATCGGCGCTGAGCTGACCGGAGGCGCCGAAGGCAGAACCGGCTGATCGTAGGATGGCGCGTTCATTACCGGGCCGGAGAAGCGCTGAGAGCCTGCGCAGGCCGTCAGAACCAGCAGAGGCAGAAGGGCAGCCGCGCGGGTGAGGGCGGCAGGCGTGGCAGTCATCGTCATCATGCGGCGCGGGTTCCGATCTCGGTCAGCCGAACTTTGCGTCATTAGCACAGGAACTCAATGAACGCGGCATGAGCATGATCTAGCGCAGGCCGGGCGCGATGCGAACCCGCGATACATGCTCTGGTTCCAACAGATGTGGGCAGGCATAGTCCGGACGATTCCCGGAGACCTCCCCCATGAAGCCGCTCAACCCCGCCGCGATCGCGCCGCCCTTCGCCCGCTACAGCCACGGCATGGAGGTGCCGGCGGGCAGGCGGCTCGTCTTCTGCTCGGGCCAGCTGGGGATCGCCGCCGATGGGAGCGTGCCCGAGGATGTCCGGGCTCAAGCCGACCTGTGCTTTGCCAATATCGCAGCGATTCTGGCCGAGGCTGGGATGACGCTCGCCGATACCGTGCGGGTCAATGCCTATGTCACCGACCGCGCCTACATGAAGGGCTATATGGAATCGCGCGACGCTCATGTCGGCACGCCGCCGCCCGCCTCGACCCTGATGATCGTCTCGGGCTTCACCCGGCCGGAGTTCAAGGTCGAGATCGAGGTGGTGGCGGCGGCTCACTGAGCGCCGCCACCAAAGGGCGTCAACCGGCCTTGCGCTTGTTCTGCCGGTTCTCGATCAGGTCGTCGACGACGGCGGGATCGGCCAGTGTCGAGGTATCGCCGAGCGCACCGAACTCGTCCTCGGCGATCTTGCGCAGGATGCGACGCATGATCTTGCCGGAGCGGGTCTTGGGCAGTCCGGGCGCGAACTGGATCAGGTCCGGCGAGGCGATCGGGCCGATCTCGTTGCGGACATAGGCAACGAGTTCCTTGCGCAGCGTGTCGCTGGGCTGTTCGCCGGCCATCAGGGTGACATAGGCGTAGATGCCCTGGCCCTTGATGTCGTGCGGATAGCCGACGACTGCGGCCTCGGAGACCGAGGGGTGCGCGACGAGGGCCGATTCGACCTCCGCCGTGCCCATGCGGTGACCGGAGACGTTGATGACGTCGTCGACGCGGCCGGTGATCCAGTAATAGCCGTCTGCGTCGCGCCGGCAGCCGTCGCCGGTGAAATACTTGTTCGCATAGGTGGCGAAATAGGTGTCCATGAAGCGCTGATGGTCGCCATAGACCGTGCGCATCTGGCCCGGCCAGCTGTCGGCGATAACGAGGTTGCCCTCACAGGCACCCTCCTGCACCTGGCCCGCGGCATCGACGATCTCGGGCTTGATGCCGAAGAAGGGCCGGGTGGCCGAGCCGGGCTTGAGCTTGGTCGCGCCCGGCAGCGGCGTGATCAGGATGCCGCCGGTCTCGGTCTGCCACCAGGTATCGACGATCGGGCAGCGGCGATCGCCGACGACACGGTGATACCACTCCCAGGCTTCCGGATTGATCGGCTCGCCGACCGAGCCGAGCAGGCGCAGCGAGGCGCGGCTGGTCTTCTTCACCGGATCCTCGCCGGCGCCCATCAGCGAGCGGATCGCGGTCGGTGCGGTGTAGAAGGTGTTGACCTTGTGCTTGTCGATCACCTCCCAGAAGCGGGAGATCGACGGATAGGTCGGGATGCCCTCGAACATCAGCGTCGTAGCGCCGTTCGCGAGCGGGCCGTAGAGGATGTAGCTGTGGCCGGTCACCCAACCGACATCGGCGGTGCACCAGTAGATATCGCCATCATGGTAGTCGAAGACATATTGGTGCGTGATCGCGGCGTAGACCAGATAGCCGGCCGTGGTGTGCAGCACGCCCTTCGGCTTGCCGGTCGAGCCCGAGGTGTAGAGCAGGAAGAGCGGGTCCTCCGCATTCATCTCGGCAGCCGGGCAGTCGCCGGAAACCTTGGCTGCCTCGTCGTGATACCAGACGTCGCGGCCCGCCTTCATAGAGACATTGCCGCCGGTGCGCTTGACGACGATGACGGTGCCGATGCCGCCCTTCACCTTGTCGTCGGCGAGGTCCACGTTCTTCTTGAGCGGGACCGAGCGGCCGCCGCGCAGGCCTTCATCGGCGGTGATGACGATCTTGGAATCGGAATCCTCGATGCGGCTCGCCAGCGAGTCGGGCGAAAAGCCGCCGAAGACCACCGAGTGGATGGCGCCGATGCGCGCGCAGGCGAGCATGGCGTAGGCTGCCTCGGGGATCATCGGCAGGTAGATGGTGACGCGGTCACCCTTCTTGACGCCATGCTCCTTGAGGACGTTCGCGAACTTGCAGACCTCGGCGTGGAGCTGGCCGTAGGTGATCGTCTTGGACTCGGCGGGGTTGTCGCCCTCCCAGATGATCGCGGTCTGGTCAGCGCGTGTGGCGAGATGCCGGTCGACGCAGTTATGGGCGACATTGGTGGTGCCGTCCTCGAACCATTTGATCGAGACCTTGCCCGGCTCGTAGCTGGTGTTCTTGACTTTGGTGTAGGGCTTGAACCAGTCGATCCGCTTGCCGTGCTCGCCCCAGAATTTCTCCGGATCCGCGACCGAGGCCGCATACATCTCCTGATAGCGAGCGTTGTTGACCCAGGCCTTCTCGGACCAGCCGGCGGGCACGTCGTAGATCGTCTCGGACATTCGGGTGTCTCCCCAGACTTGGAACGTCTGTGTTGCGTTGGTCCCACCGCTCTGGCGAGCGGTTGGGACATCGCTTCCTTTGAATTCCCCGCATCATAGGATGCGCGCACGGCGCGGCAACCCATTGTGCGTCGCACTTTCGTGGCAGGGGCAGGCGCTGGAAGCATGGTTGGGGGCCAAATTGTCCCCGGAGCGCCTCATCACATGGTAGGGTGCGGGCGCGGGAGGGCTCCATGGCGCGCAATGTCTGCATCTTCTCGGATGGGACGGGGCAGGCCGGCGGTGCGAACCCGATCAACTGGACGAGCATCTACCGCCTGTTCATGGCGACGCGGGAGGTCGATCCCGCCCGTCAGATCTGCTTCTACGATCCCGGGTTGGGCTCGAACCCGGACGAGGGCGAGATTCGCGGGCCGCTTCGGCGCTTCAAGGACCTGCTGGCCCAGGCGACCGGCTACGGCATCACCGACAACATCATCGATTGCTACGCCGCTCTGCTCTGCGCCTACAGGCCGGGCGACCGCGTCTTCCTGTTCGGCTTCAGCCGCGGCGCCTACACCGTGCGCAGCCTCGGCGGGGTGCTTGCGCTCTGCGGTGTGCCGGGCGGCTTCATCAATGTGCTGCGCTGGGACGGCTTCACCGACGCGGTTCAGGCGCGCGAGGTGCGGGAGCTCGCGGCCAGCGCGGTGAAGGATGTCTACATGATCCGCGACCGCGCGGCGCGGATCGAGGCCGCTGCGGCGTTCCGGCAACGCCACGCTACCCAGCCGGCGCCTCCGTTCTTCGTCGGCGTCTGGGATACCGTGCGCGCGCTTGGCCTGCCGGCTATCGGCAGCCTGCCGGGGCGCCACAAATTCCACGACGCGATCCTCAACCGGCAGGTCGCCCATGGTCGCCAGGCGCTCGCCATCGACGAGAACCGGCAGGTCTTCGCGCCCGAGCTCTGGGACGAGACGCAGGCGCCGCCGGGACAGATCAGGCAAGTCTGGTTTGCCGGCGTGCATACCGACATCGGCGGCGGCTATGGTCTGCAGATGGGGCTGACCGACCTGGCACTCGGCTGGATGGTCGCGGAAGCGCGGGCCGCCACGCCTCCGCTCATCGTCGAGCCGGGGCTGGTCGCAGAACTCAGGCCCGATGCGCTCGGCCTCCAGCATGACGAGCGCAAGACCTCATGGCTGCCCTGGAGCGAGGGCACGCGGGGGAGCTTCGTGCTGCACCGGTTCCAGCCGCAGCCGGCGCGGATGGCTGATGCCGTCGAGCCACGCCTGAAAGCTCCGGCGGTGCCGATCCTCGACGAGAGGCTGCCTTATCGGCCGCGCGCGCTGGCTAAATATCCGCCCTTCGCCGCCTACTACCGCGGCCCAGAACCTATCTGATGAGCCCTCATCCTTCGAGACGCCGCGTTCCGCGGCTCCTCGGGATGAGGGCTATGAATTTTCTGATGGGGATCAGAGGCCGCCCATCTTGCAGACGAGGTCCCATTCCTCGTCCGTCACCGGCTGGACCGAGAGGCGGAAGGAGGTGACCAGCGACATCTTGGCGAGCTTCGGCTCAGCCTTGACGGCAGCGAGCGAGACCGGCTTCGGCAGCGGCTTCACCGCCTTGAAGTCGACCAGGACCCAAGGCGGGCCGGCCGCTTCCCAGGGGTAGGCTTCCTTGATGACCTCGACGATGCCGACGACCTCGAGACCTTCGTTGGAGTGATAGAAGAACACCTGATCGCCCTTCTTCATCGCCATCAGGTTGAGCTTGGCGGTGTGGTTCTTCACCCCGTCCCAATGCGTGCCCTTGGCGCCGGCCTTGACCTGGTCGTCCCAGGACCAGACCGAGGGTTCGGATTTGATCAGCCAGTGAGCCATCAGGCTTCGTCCTCCTTGAGCGGCACCGGCGGCTGCGAGGCCGCCTCGCCCTGTTCGTTCCAGAACCGCACCATCTCGCGCGTCAGGGCGGCGTAATCCTTGGGGTCGAGCTCGACGCGGACCTCGCCCTCGCCGAAGGGCAGGATCAGCACGAAGCGATGGGTGCCCTCGGCCTTGCGCCGGCGATGCTGAAGCACGGGGCCTGCAATCCGCCCGGCCAGCGGGACGGGTTGGCCTTCGGCAATGAGCTCGGACCCCGTCGTCTTCTTGACCTCGGCGATGCCGCGCGCGACGCGCTTGGTGAGATCGGACCAGTCGTTTGCCATGCCCGTTCCCCCTATCGTTCGGCCCGGATCGGCCGGGCGAGCAGGGCGGCCACGGCCTCCCGCACGCCGATGCGCCCGGCGATGATCTCGCAGACCGCTTCCGCGATCGGCGTCTCGACGTTCCGCGACCGGGCCATCTCGACCAGGATCGGAGCGGTGAAGGCGCCTTCGGTGAGCTTGCCGCCGGCGGCCTCGGCGGGCTTGCGGCCCTGTCCGAGCGCCAGACCATAGGCAAAGTTGCGCGATTGCGGCGAGGCGCAGCTCAACACGACGTCGCCGAGGCCCGACAGCCCCATCAGGGTTTCCGCTTCGCCGCCATAGGCCTCGCCGAAGCGACGCAGCTCCGCGAAGCCGCGCGCGACCAGCGCCGCGCGCGCGCTTTCGCCATAGCCGAGGCCGATGGCGATGCCGGCGGCGATGGCGAGCACGTTCTTGGCCGCCCCGCCGATCTCGACGCCGAGCGGATCGCTGGAGTGATAGATGCGGAAGGCCGGCGAGCTCAGCGCCTCGGCCAGGGCCTGCGCCAGCTCCGGTTCTGCCGCCGCGAGCGTCACCGCCGTCGGCAGGCCACGGCCGATATCGGCGGCAAAGCTAGGGCCGGACAGGATCGCGGTGCGGGCGCCGGGCAGCACGCTTTCGATGATCTCGGTCGGAAACAGGCCGCTCGCCTGCTCGATGCCTTTTGCGGCGGAGATGATCGGCACGCCCGCCGGCAGGTGCCCAGCCAGATTCTGGCAGGCCGAACGCAGATTCTGGGTGGGTACGGCGATGATCAGCGCGTCGCAATCCGCGAGGTCGTCGAGAGAGGCGGTGGCGCGGATGGTTTCCGGCAGCGCGATATCGGGCAGCCGGGGCGCCTGGCGGCTGCGCTCGATGGCTGCGACGGTGTCCGGGTCGCGGGCCCAGAGCCGGACATTGCGGCCGGCGCGGGTCGCGGCGAGCGCCAGCGCCGCGCCATAAGAGCCGGCGCCGACAACGCCGATGGTCGCGTAGGGCGCCGCGGGTTTCATGCGGCGGTCTTAGGCTTGGCCGAGAGCTCGTCGAGCGGCCAGCGGGGACGCGCGGCGACCGTCATGTCATCGACGAGGCCGAGCCTGAGCCGTTCCAGCCCGGCCCAGGCGATCATCGCGCCATTGTCGCCGCAGAGCGCCTGCGGCGGGGCGACCATGGGCAGGCCGGCTTCGGTGGCAAGGCGTGTCAGGCCGCTGCGGATCG
Source organism: Allobosea sp. 05L423 (assembly GCF_056397745.1). Lineage (NCBI taxonomy): Bacteria > Pseudomonadati > Pseudomonadota > Alphaproteobacteria > Hyphomicrobiales > Alloboseaceae > Allobosea > Allobosea sp. 05L423. Next base: position 42,600 of record NZ_JBFTOA010000013.1, read on the forward strand.
CCTGATTGGCTGCGACGCCGCCGGCGACGACGAGCGTCGAGGGCGTGATGCCGGCCTCGCGGCAGGCGCGCAGGCCGGCGCGGGTGCGGTCCACCATGACGTCGACGATGGCAGCCTGGAAGGAGGCGCAGAGATCGGCGACGTCGCGATCGGAGAGCGGGGCGATGCGCTCGGCGACGAGGCGCACGGCGGTCTTGAGGCCGGAGAGCGAGAAGTCCGGATTGGCGCGCCCCTGCATCGGCCGCGGGAAATCGAAGCGCTCGGGATCGCCCTTCAGCGCCTCGCGCTCGACCGAGGGGCCGCCGGGGTAGGGCAAAGCGAGCATCTTGGCGATCTTGTCGAAGGCCTCGCCCACGGCATCGTCGATGGTGCCGCCGAGCTTGAGATAGTCCCCGACGCCGCGCACGGCCAGCAACTGGGTGTGGCCACCCGAGACGAGCAGCAGCAGGTAGGGGAAGGCGAGGTTGTCGGTGAGGCGGGCGGTCAGCGCATGCGCCTCGAGATGGTTGATCGCGATGAAGGGCTTGCCGGTCGCGAGCGCGATCGCCTTGCCGGCGGTGAGCCCGACCATGACGCCGCCGACGAGGCCGGGCCCAGCCGCCGCCGCGATAGCGTCGATGTCCCCGGGCTTCATGCCGGCCGTCGCGAAGGCGCGCGCGATGATGCGGTCGATCGCCTCGACATGGGCGCGCGCCGCGATCTCCGGGACGACGCCGCCATAGGCCGCATGGGCGGCGATCTGGCTCAGCACCTCGTTCGACAGGATCTTGCTCTCGCCCGAGCGCTCGACGGAGACGATCGCGGCCGCTGTTTCGTCGCAGGTCGTCTCGATCCCAAGGACACGCATGATCGTTCGATTAACCTCACGGAACGGAAGAACGGGATGAGGGACCATGTCCGGCAGTTCCTCGCCGGCCATTCCTTCGTATAGTGCGGGGTAGGGTGCAAGGCCAAGGGGCGCGGTTGCGACCTTTGCGGCAGAGACAAGAACGGAGACGGCATGCAAGGCATCATTGTTCCGCCTCAATGCGGACCGAACGCGGGAAGCTGCATGGTTTGCGCACCGTCCTGTGGTCGTTGCCCTTCTTGTCAGGAGCTGTGAATGCGCGTTTTCGTCTTCCGTCCCCGTCCTGATGCCGAACGGACCGCGCGCGCCATTGCCGATCATGGTTTCGAGCCTGTGCTCGCGCCGCTCTTCGACGTGGTCCGGCTGCCTGGAGCAGCGCCGGAGGCTGCTTTCGATGCGATCGTGCTGACGAGCGGCAATGCCGTCCCGGCGCTCACCGAAGGACCGGCCGGCTGGCGTGACCTGCCCGTCTTCGCGGTCGGTGCGCGAACGGCGGCCAAGGTCCGTGAAGCCGGGCTAGAGGATGCGCGCAGCGCAGACGGCGACCGCAACGACCTGATCGAACTGATCAAGCGGACGCTGCCGGCCCCGGCGAAGCTCCTGATGATCGTGGGGCGCGATCGCAAGGAGGACGTGCCGGACCGGCTCAAGGCGGCCGGCTACGCGGTGACGCTCTGGACCGCCTATGCGGCCGAGCCGGTGACCGTCCTGCCCGAGGATACGCAGGCCGCGTTGCGGCATGGTCAGCCGGGCGATGCGGCCCTGCATTATTCGGCGCGCGGCGCACGCACCTTCATCACGCTCGCGCAAGCGGCTGGTGTATCGGACGCGGCGCTCGAACTCACCCATGTCGTGCTCTCGGCCGATGTCGCGGCGCCGCTGATCGCGGCGGGCGCCAGCACGGTGCTCGTCGCCGAGCATCCGGAGGAGGCGGGGATGCTCGCCGCGCTGGAGCAAGTCTCCGCGCGGGCAGGCGCATCCGATCCCGCCCGGCCGGAGCCGCGCGGCAGCCTCAAGCGCACGCCGCCGACCATCGAGCTCAAGGCCGAGGCGGAAGCGCCTGCAGCGGCGCCTGATACCGCACATGCAGATGCCCACCCCCCGGAAGCGATTGCGCCGACGGAGGCGCTGCCGCAGGAATTCAGGCCGCCGCCCGTCGAGCCGCAGCCAGATACCGGCGAACGCCAGCCCCCTGCGGGAACGTCCTGGCTGCACTTGATCGCAGCCGGGCTTGTCGGTGGAATCATCGGAGCCGGGGGCGTGTTCCTGGCGCTCAACCGGGTCAGCCCGGCAGCGACCGGCGAGCAGATCGCCGAGCTGCGCAGCCGGATCGATAGCGTGCAGACCGGCGTGGCCGCGGCCGATCGGAAGGCGACGGCTGCGTCCGAAGCGGTCACGAAGACCGGATCGGAAGTGCAGGCGCTGGCCGGGAAGCTGGGCTCTCTCGGCAATCAACAGGCGCCCGATACGAGCGCTTTCGCTGCCCAGGTCCAGCGCACCGAGGCTGCGACAGCGGCTCTCGGGCAGCGGCTCGACCAGATCACCGGCCGCGTGGGCGCGGTCGAAGCACAGGCGAAGAGCGCGGCCGCCCTCGGCCCGGAGGCTACGGCCGCGGCGCGGATCGTGCTCGCCGAGCGGGTACAGCGGGCGCTTGCGGGCGGGCGCTCCTTCGCGAGCGATGTCGCGGCGCTGACCAAGAGCGGTGTTGCTCAGGCCGATATCGCTGCGTTGGCGGCGGTCGCAGCGTCGGGAGCCCCGACGCGCGACGCGCTGCTGGCGGGCTTCCGCAAGCATGGTGCGATGTTCCAGCGCGAGGTCACGCCGCAATCCGACAGCTGGTCGGACAAGCTCATCGGGCTCGCCAGCCGGATCGTCACGGTCCGCCCGGTCGGCGACAACGGCTCGAACGACCCCGCGACATTGCCCATCCGGCTGGAGGCTGCCATCACGGCCGGGGACATGCCGAAGGCGGCTGCGCTGTGGGGGCAGTTGCCCGAGCCGGCGCGCCGTGCCAGTGCGGATTTCGGCGCCGATCTGCAGAAGCGGGCCGCGGCGGATGCGGCGATCGCCAAGATCGCGCAGGATGCAGTCGCGGCGCTCGGCGCCGCCGGCTGACGGAGGATAGAGGGTCCATGGTTCGCGTTCTCATCTATCTCGCGGTCTTCGCCTGCCTTGCCTTCGGTGCGGTCTGGCTCGCGGATCGCCCCGGCGAGGTCTCGGTGCTCTGGCAGGGCTACCGGATTGAGACCAGCGTTGCGATCGCCGCCGTCGGCGTCGTGGCGCTCGCCTTCCTCGTGCTGCTGGCCTGGGCGGTGCTGCGCTTCGTCTTCGGCCTGCCCTCGGCCTTCAGCCTGTCCTCGCGCGCCCGGCGCCGGGCTCGCGGCTTCGAGGCCGTCTCGCGCGGCATGGTCGCGATCGGCGCGGGCGATCCCGTCGCGGCCGGGCGCTATACCGGCGAAGCGCGCCGCTTCGTGCCGAACGAGCCGCTGACATTGTTGCTCGAAGCGCAGACGGCGCAGCTTTCAGGCGACCGCGCCCAGGCGGAGGCTGCCTTCAAGGCCATGCTCGACAAGCCGGAGACGCGGGTGCTCGGCCTGCGCGGTCTCTTCGTCGAGGCCAAGCGTCGCGGCGACATGGCGGCGGCCCGCGCGTTTGCCGACGATGCGGTGCGGCGCTCGCCCTCGCTCGCATGGGCCAATGATGCGCTGCTCGATTTCCACACCAACGCCGGCGACTGGCAGGCGGCGCGAACGGCCGTCGAGCGCCGCGCCGCGCTGCGGCTCGCCGACAAGGCGGAAGCGCGGCGCCAGCGCGCCGTTCTGCTCGCCGCCGAAGCGCTGCAGGAGAGGGACCGTGAGCCGGAGAAGGCGCTTGCCGCCGCTCTCGAGGCGGTGAAGCTCGCGCCGTCACTGACGCCCGCGGCCGCGCTTGCCGGGCGGATGCTGTCGGAGCGCGGCGATGTCCGCAAGGCGTCCAAGCTGCTGGAAGCGGCTTGGCGGGAAGCGCCGCATCCCGATATCGCCGCCGCCTATCTCGATGCGCGGCCGGGCGACAGCGCGCTCGATCGGCTCAACCGCGCGACCACCTTGTCGAAGCTGCGGCCGGCCGACCCCGAAAGCGTGCTGGCGCTGGCTGGGGCTGCGATCCAGGCGCGCGAATTCCAGAAGGCGCGCGAGATCTTGAAGCCGCTGCTCGCCGGCGGAGCCTCGGTGCGGGCCTGTCTGCTGATGGCCGAGCTGGAGGAAGCCGAGCACGGTGCCGCTGGCCGAGTGCGCGAATGGCTGGCGCGGGCGACGCGGGCACCGCATGATGCGGCCTGGGTCGCGGACGGGCTGGTCTCCGACCACTGGATGCCGGTCTCGCCGATCACCGGCCGGCTCGACGCGTTCGTCTGGACGGTGCCGCCGGCGACGCTGGGGAGCCCGCCTCAGGCGCTCGACGATGTATTGGTCGATCTCGACGACTCGACCAAGCTGATCGAGATCAAGCCGTTGTCGGCGACGACGATCGAGCCGGCGGTGGTAGCTCCCCCGGCCGCGCCCGCGCCGAAGGAAGAACCGAAGCCGGAGCCGGCCGCGGCGGTCGCGCAGCCCGCTCCCAAGGAGGAGCCGAAACCGGTGGAGACGGTGACCGAGGTCGCGAGGCCGGCCGAAGCCAAGACAGCAGAGGCAGCCAAGCCGGCTGTGTCTGCGCGGGAGGCCGCGCCGCCCAAGCCGGTGATCTTCCCGGTCTCGCATGCGCCGGACGATCCGGGCCCGGACGACGAGCCGCCGCCAGAGCCGAAAAAGAGCGGCTTTCGCCTGTTCGGCTGAGGGCGGCCGCCGGAATCATTCTCGGGCGAAGCGCAGACCCGGGAATCTCTTTCAGCGCGAGGAACAGGAAGCCCGTGTCATGAGATGCTCGGGTCACGCCCGCGCATGATGGGGGAGCATTGCGGAAAAGGCGTGCGGTCCCGCTGCATGCAACGTATAGCGGCGCAATGACCTCCGTTTCCGATCCGAATGCCAGCGTGACCCTGCAGGTCGGTCCCGAACAGGCCGGCCAACGCCTCGACAAGGCGCTTGCCCTGCTGGCCGGCGAGATTTCGCGTGCGCGGCTGCAGCAGGTCATCAAGGAGGGCGGCGTCCGCCTCAACGGCGCCGTCGCTAGCGACGGGAGCCGCAAGGTCGTCGAAGGCGACGAACTCGCCCTCGTGATGCCCGAGGCCAAGCCGGCGGAGCCGATCGGGCAGGATATCCCGCTCAACGTCGTCTATGAGGACGAGCATCTCATCGTCATCGACAAGCCGGCGGGGCTGGTCGTCCATCCGGCGGGCGGCCATGAGGATGGTACGCTCGTCAATGCGCTGATCGCCCATTGCGGCGAGAGCCTCTCCGGCATCGGCGGCGTCCGGCGTCCCGGCATCGTTCACCGGCTCGACAAGGATACGAGCGGACTGCTCGTCGTCGCCAAGAACGACCAGGCGCATCAGAAGCTCGCCAAGCAGTTCGCCGACCATGGCCGCACGGGCCCGCTGCAGCGCGCCTATCTCGCCATCGTCTGGGGCGTGCCGCGACTGCACCAGGGCACGATCGATGCGCCGATCGAGCGATCGAACCGCAATCGCGAGAAGATGATGGTGGTCAAGGAAGGGCGGGGCCGCGAGGCGATCACGCATATCGAATTGATCGAGCGTTACCCGCCTCTGCTCAAGGGGCTCGACGAAACCGAGCCGCTGGCGAGCCTGATCGAGTGCCGGTTGGAGACCGGGCGCACGCATCAAATCCGCGTGCATATGAGCCATATCGGCCACCCGTTGCTCGGCGACCAGCTCTATGGCTCGGGATTTGTCACCAAGGCAGTGCGGTTGCCGGCGGAGGCACAGGCGGCGCTCGCCGCGCTGGGGCGCCAGGCACTGCATGCCGCCATTCTCGGATTCGCGCATCCCGCCACGGGCGAGGAAATGCTGTTCGAATCCGAGCCGCCTGCGGCTTTTGCGAATCTGCAAACCGCCCTCGCGACGCTGTGAGTCAATCTGGCTTCTCTGCCACCTTTCCGCCAGACTGAGTTCGCATATACTAGGGTTGTCGGATGCGGATGGCCAAGGGGGCGCCGCACGCGATCAGTCCAGCCGAACTCCACAGCAGTTGCTGCGTTGGATCTATTCGCATCATCCGAAACCTGCGCGAAGGTTGATCGCGCGGTGGGCCTGCCGCACAGCGGGAGCCTTGATGAGGAGACACGCGCATGGCGAGTGCTTCGCTGCCTGTCCTGTCCGCCGAAGGCGGGCTGTCACGTTATCTCGACGAAATCCGCAAGTTCCCGATGCTGGAACCGAGCGAGGAATACATGCTGGCCAAGCGCTGGCGTGAGCATGGCGACCGCGATGCGGCGCACAAGCTCGTTACCTCGCATCTTCGCCTCGTCGCCAAGATTGCCATGGGCTATCGCGGCTACGGCCTGCCGATCGGCGAAGTCGTGTCCGAAGGCAATGTCGGCCTGATGCAGGCGGTCAAGCGCTTCGAGCCTGACAAGGGATTCCGCCTTGCCACCTATGCGATGTGGTGGATCAAGGCCTCAATTCAAGAGTACATCCTGCGCTCGTGGTCGCTCGTGAAGATGGGCACCACGGCCAACCAGAAGAAGCTGTTCTTCAACCTGCGCAAGGCCAAGAGCAAGATCTCGGCGCTGGGTGAGGGCGATCTGCGCCCCGATCAGGTCAAGCAGATCGCGACCAAGCTCGGCGTCAACGAGCAGGACGTGGTCGAGATGAACCGCCGGCTCGGCGGCGACGCCTCGCTCAACACGCCGCTGCGCGAGGACGGCGAGGGCGAGTGGCAGGACTGGCTGGTCGATGATTCCGAGAGCCAGGAGCGCCGCCTCGCCGATTCGGAGGAGAGCAGCAACCGCCATACTGCTCTGCGCGAGGCGCTGGAGGTGCTGAATCCGCGCGAGCGCCGGATATTCGAGGCGCGTCGTCTCGCGGAGGATCCGATTACGCTGGAGCAGCTCTCCGAGGAGTTCGGCGTTTCGCGCGAGCGCGTCCGCCAGATCGAGGTGCGCGCCTTCGAGAAGGTGCAGGAGGCGGTCAAGAAGGCCATCAGCCGCATTGAGGCGCCGAGCGCGGCCCTGCCGGCGGCCTGAGCCGGCGCTGCAGCGCAGATAAGTTCAAGGGGCGCCGCGGCGCCCCTTTTTCATGTGTTTAGTAGAGAGAGGGCAGCGGCTGGAGCGGCAGCCGGAAGGGCCCGATGAAAACCCGGCCTTCGCGCAGCGACACGGGCGGCAGCGGGGTGAGGCCGGGTGTCGCCGCGGGATCGGCACCGCGCCCGCCGAGAAGACCGCCGAGGCCGCCGAGGAGGCTGCCGATGCGAATACCGCCGATCTGTTCGATGCCGGCTGCTGCCAGCCGGAGATCGCCGGAGACACGGCGCATCGGATCGAGCTGCAACTGGCCGCTGCCATCGACGCGGGCCTTGCCCTTGGTCGAGACGAGGCGGGTCAGCTCGAAGGCGCCGTTGGCGCCGCGCCAGCTTTCCAGAGCGTCGGGATTGAAGCCTTTGCGGAAGGCTTCCGCCTGCGTCAGCGTGGCTTCCAGCGCGATCTCGCCGGTATCGGTGTTGCGGAGCAGCATGTCGATCGGCGGCAGGACCGTACCCTTGGCCGTGAGGGCGATGTCGACGGCCTGGTCGGTGGCCGGCCGCGCCGGGTTGCGGCGAAGGTGGGCCTCGAGGGACTTGCTGCTCCAGGTTTCCGGATTCAGGCCGGGCGCCGTCTGAACGGCCGTAAGATCGCTGGCGACGAGGGCGAAGCGCTCGGGATTGCGCCAGGCGAGGCTGGCATCGAGGTTGGTCCAGGTCAGAGCGACCGAGCGGCCTTCGGGCAGGGTGACCTTGGCGGGGCCGGTGAGCTCGACAATCACGAGACTGGGCGAATAGATCTGGCCGACGGCGACGGCAGGGCCGGTCTCGACGCGAACGGCGTCTCCCCAGCGCGTCGAGGTCAGTGCGAGCGCATTGCAGCGCAGCTCGATTCTGAAGGGATAGCCGCCGATCGTGCGGTCGCTGCAGGTCCAGGTGCGGCCGCGCTCGGCCTCGCGCGCCAGGGCGGCATCGATCTCGGCCGCGGCGCGCCCGCGTGCATAGAACCAGAAGACGGACCAGGCCGCCGCCAGGATAACGAGCAGAAGCGTGGGACCGTAGAGCCAGAAGCGGCTCTGGCGGCGCGTCGGAAGGGTATCGGTCATGCGGCAGGCGTTCCTTGCGCGGAGGCGGGCGGATTGTTAGCTCGCCGAAGGAGCCGGCGCCAGAGCGGGAAGGCCCTTGCGCTGGACGGCGCGGGACAGCAAGCAGCTTGGCGCGGCCAAATTATGGGATGGCGATGACGACCGAATTCGGTGCGACCGATCTCTGGGTCTTCGGCTACGGCTCGCTGATCTGGCGGCCTGGCTTTCCCTTCGCGGAGAGCGTGCAGGCCCGGCTGCACGGCTATCACCGCTCGCTCTGCGTCTTCTCGCATGTCCATCGTGGCACGCCGGAGCGGCCGGGGCTGGTCCTCGGGCTCGATCGCGGCGGCGTCTGCCGGGGCCTCGCCTTCCGGGTCGCTGCGGCACAGGCGAAGGAGACGGTGGACTATCTGCGGGCGCGCGAGCAGGCGACGGCTGTTTATCTCGAGCGCCATGTTCCGCTCAGGCTGGAGGATGGCCGGCAGGCACGCGGGCTGGTCTATGTCGCTGACCGCAAGCATCTGCAATATGCCGGCAAGCTGCCGCCCGCGCAGCTGCTCAAGCTCGTTCGGGAGGGAAAGGGCCAGTCCGGCGAGAACCCGGACTATGTGCTGCAGACGCATGAGCATCTGCGCAAGATGGGCATCTACGATCCGGTCCTGGCCTGCCTCGCGCAGGAGCTGGCGCCCGGTCTCGGCGCGCCGCATCCGCCGTTGGGGGCCGGCTGATCAGGCTTCCGGGCTGGCCTCCGGCATCAGGTCGAGCAGCGCGGCCCGGCGGCTCAGGCCATCCTCGGCGAGAAGATGCACGTGAATCTCGGCAGCGCCTGCGGCGCCGATCGCGCGCTGCCAGCGGCTCAGGGCCGCCTCGACACCGAAAGGGCCGGAATCCCGCGCCGCGATGATGCGCCGATCGGGAGAGACCGCGAGCAGCACGGCATCGGTGAAGCCGAGCGCATGCATGTCATCGACGGCGAAGACCGAGGCGACATAACGCCGGCCGGACCGGCCGCGCCAGGCGGTGAAGCGGCGCTCGCTGAGGCTCGCGGTACTGCGCAGCGGCATCTCGCGGGCGACGAGGGGCTCGTCGAAAAGATCGGGAGTATAGCGATAGGCGAGAGCGGCCATGTCCGTTCCTCCGTAATAGGAACAAAATGGGAACGACATGGAGATAAGTCAAGCGTCGGAGCCGGCAGCTCCCGGGGCGGCGTAAAGTTCTGCTGTCAGGGTTTGTCAGGAGCCTGCGCCGCGAGCGGGTCGAGGCCGAGCGCGGCGAGTTCCGCCCGCCCCTGCGCCAGCAGCCTGTCGCAGGCTGTTTCGATCCGTTCCTGCAGCTCATGCTGAAAGGCGAGCTTGCCGAGACCCGGCATGATCGGTGGCAGGATCTCGATGCGGATCGTGCCGGGTCGGCGCAGGAATTTGCGGCGCGGCCAGTAGAGGCCGGTATTGAGTGCGACGGGAACGCAGGGGACGCCGAGCTCGGCGTAGAGATGGGCGGCGCCGAACTTGTAGGCCGGTGGGGCGCCGGGGGGGCGGCGCGTGCCTTCCGGGAAGATCAGCAGCTGACGGCCGTTCTGACCGAGCTCGACCTTGGCGCGCCGCGTGACGTCGGACAGGGCGCGGGCGCGGGCACCGCGGTTGACGGGAATCATGCGCAGCTGGTTCAGCGCCCAGCCGAAGAGCGGGATCCAGGTCAGCTCGCGCTTCAGGATGAAAACCGGGTTCTGGAAGATCGTGACGAGTGTGAAGGTCTCGACGAAGGACTGATGCTTCGCCGCCACCATCAGGCCGCCCTGCGGAATGTTCTCGATGCCGGTGACCTCGTAGCGCGTGCCGGCGACCACGCGCAGCAGCCAGAGCGAGGACCGCGACCAGGCGATGGCCGCGGCCAGCAGAATCCGCCTCGGCAAAAACAGCGCCGGCAGAATGATGAAGATCAGCCAGAGGACAAGATTGGCATAGAAGAGTGTGTTGAAGGCGAGGGAGCGCAGGACGAGCATGCTGCGCAATGAGCCTGAGACGCGGCGCCGGTCAAGCGCTTGCGCTATTTCGGGGCTCAGCCCTCGTGGCGGGAATGGCCCGGCAGCCGCGACCGCTTCTCGGCCGCGGGGCCCAGAAGCTCGGCCGGCTTCGACGAGACAGGCTTGCGGCCGCCGGTGATCACCGAGAGCCGCGAATTCTCGGGATCGCTTTCGACGAGACTGCGCAGGCGTGCGACGAGATATTTCACGTATTCCGGCGCGAGGACCTTGATCGTCGCCCAGCGATACCACCAGCCTGTCGTGTCGAGATGCTCGGTGACGACCGGGTGGGGGATCAGCGTGACGCCCGGCATGGCATGGGCGAATTCTGCGACCGTGCGCGGCATGTGGTAGTTCGAGGTCACGACCATCAGCGAGCGAAAGCCGTGCTCGCGGACCCAGCGCCGCGCCTCGATGGCGTTGCCGATGGTGTTGCGGGCGCGGTAGTCGAGATCGACGCAGCAATTGAGCAGGTCGCGCGAGGCGGGGTTGAGCTTGGCCAGTTCCTCGCGGCTGGTCTTCTCGTTGACGCCGCTGATCAGGAGCCGTGAGCCGCGATCGGCCCCAAGCAGTCCGATGGCGTCGCCGATACGCTGGGCGCCGCCGGTGACCACGACGATCGCGTCCGTACGCGGGGAAGTCGCCGGTTCCTGCGCGTCGATGGCCGAGGCGAAACGCACATAGCCGAGGCCGAGCAGCGCGACGCAGGTCCCCGCCAGCGCAGCGACGGTCAGAGCCAGGATGCGGCGCAGCGAGGGCCGCACAGCCTGCCCGGAGCCCCGGATCGCTGAATCCGGCGGCTCGATCCCGAGATCGTCCTTCGTGCTGCCGATCATGGCCATGATATCGTTGGCATAACCCGGCATTCGGGCATAACGGCGGCGGCAGGATGCCGGCTTTCGCCGCAGGAGTGAAGGATCCGTTGACGTCCGGCTGTCGCCCCGCGCGCGCTCATGACAGCATCCGCAGATAGTGACGGACGGTGAAGCGCGAGACGAGACCGGCGATGGCGGCGACCACCATTGCGACCAGAAGCACCGCGGCATAGCCGGCCCAGCCTATTTCGAAGGCGCCGAACAGAGCCTGCAACTGCTCGGCCTCCGGCGCCGTGCGCCAGCGCGAGACGATGAAGCCGATGAGGGCGATGGCGAGGATCGCGGCGAAGCCGCCGAAAGCCCCGCCCTTGAGACCCAGCCTGATGAAGCGGCTCTGGAATTCGCGGGCGATGAAGCCGTCATCGGCGCCGACGAAATGCAGCACCTCGACGCTGTCGCGGCTGCCCGCCATCGCGCCACGTGTGGCGAAAGCGACGGCGAGCGCGGCCGCTGTCAGGACGAGCAGAACGATCGCGAAGCCGGAGGCGACGATGGTGCCGGCCATGGCTGAGAGCCGCCGGACCCAGAGCCGGTGATCATCGAGGATCGCCGTCGGCACCTCGCGGCGCAGCGCCGGCCCGAAGCTCGCCAGATCCGGGCTGGCGCCGCTCTTGAGCTTGAGCACGATCAGGCGCGGAATCGGCAGCTCGACGAGGTCGAGGCCGGTGCCGAGCCAGGGTTCGAGCAGCTTGTCCGATTCGGCCTTCGGCACGGCGCGCACGCTGTCGATGCCGTCGAGCGCCTGCGCCATCGCCACGGCGCGCGCGACATCGCCGTCGATGCTGCGATGCGAATCGGGACGGATCTGGATGGTCATCTCGTTGGAGATGGCCCCCCGCCACTGATCGGAAGCGCGCGCGGCGAGCACGGCGGCGCCGGCGCTGAGCGCGGCGAGGAAGGTCAGGATCGCGATCACCGCCATCAGCGCGCGGCCGGCAACGGTGTCGACAGGCACGAGCGGCAGGTCGCGCCGCAGATTGGGCGGCAGCGTCCTTTCCTCGCGCTCCGGTTCGTGATGGCTGAGCTCAGGCATCGACATGCAGATGCCCGTCGGCCAGCACGAGGCGCGGCGCGTCGTAGATCTCCATCAGATTGAGATCATGCGTGGCGATGATCACGGCGGTGCCGAGCGTCTGCAGCTCCATGAACAGCCGCAACAGCCGCCGACCGAGGCCGGGATCGACATTGCCGGTCGGCTCGTCGGCGAGCAGCAGTTCCGGCCGGCCGATCAGGGCGCGGGCGATCGCGGCGCGCTGCTTTTCGCCACCGGAGAGGACCGGTGGCACGGCATGCATGCGTTCGCCGAGCCCGACCCAGCGCAGCAATTCGACGACCTCGGCGCGATAGCTCGCCTCCTCCTTGCCGAGAACGCGCAAGGGCAGGGCGACATTCTCGTAGACGGTGAGATGATCGAGCAGGCGGAAATCCTGAAAGACCACGCCCATGCGGCGGCGAAAGGCGGTGAGCGTGTCGGCATCGAGGCGCGAGACATCCTGGCCGAACAGGTTCACCAGCCCGCGCGTCGGCTTCAACGCCATCAGGATGAGACGCATCAACGTCGTCTTGCCCGCACCGGACGGGCCGGTGAGATACTGGAACGAGCGCGGCGCGATGCTGAAGTTGATGTCCTTCAGCACCTCCGGCCCCATGCCATAACGCAGGCCGACATTTTCGAACCGAACCAAGCGGTCTTCCTCATTCAGCGAAACGCGTATCCGGGCCAATCCTACACCGCAAGCGAGCCTGCCCGGAACGGCGCGATGGGTGCAGTCTGCGTCACAGATTCTTCACGGGGCGTTAACCATAAATCGTGCCAATAGCAGCGGGCATTTCCGTTCGCCGCCATTCGTGCTTCAGCGCCTGTCGTCGTGCCAGATCCTGAAGGACGAATCCCGGGCCGAAGCGTACCGGAGACACCCGGCCATCGTTGCGAAGAGATTGCCCAAGCCCATGCTGATCGTCTGCCCATCCTGTGCCAGCCAGTATGAACTCGACGCGGCCAAACTGGGGCCGGAAGGTCGAAAGGTGCGCTGCGCGAGCTGCAAGACCGCATGGCATGTCGAGCCGGTCGCCGTCTTTCCCGATGCACCCAGCGAGGAGGAGACGAAAGCCCTGCTGGCGGAGGAGATGGAGCGCGCTGCCGCCATCGACGCCGAGATCACCGCGCTTGCCGCCGAAACCAGTGAGAAGGCGGTTGCGGAGGCGGAATCCGACATCGTCGCCAATAGCCGGCCTCTCGCCCGGCGCGGCAGGCCCGGTGCGGCAAGGGCAACCGCTTCCAGGGTGAAGGGTTTGCGGCGCGCGGCGGCGTTACCGGCGGCGGCCGCTGTGGCGGGTCTTGCCCTGCTCGGCCTTTTCGCATGGCAGCGCAACGCAGTCGTCCGCGCTGCCCCGCAGCTCGCGAGCGTGTTCGAGACGGCCGGGCTACCGGTGAATGTGAGGGGCCTGAGCCTGGGCGCGATCGAGAGCGGGCTCGTCGAGGATGGTGCGAACCGTTTCCTCGTCGTCGAGGGCGATGTCACCAATATCACCAAGAGCAAGGCGAAAGTGCCGCTGATCGAGGTCGCGGTGAAGGATGCTGCCGGCGCGACGCTCTACACCTGGACGACGGAGTCGCCGCGGGCGAGTCTGGAGCCTGCCGAACTCATCCGTTTCCGGGCCCGGCTTGCTTCTCCCCCGGAAAGCGGGCGGTCCGTGCGGGTGCGCTTCACTTCGGCCGCGACAACCGCCAATATCGCCAGCACGCCCTGACGCTGCTAGGACGGGTGCTTGTCGATCGGGCCTGTCGGGCTGGACGGCGTTCATCAACAATCGCTGCACGGGCCCCGGCGCATCGATCTTGCGCGGGCCGGTTGCGGCCGGAAATGAAGACGGAGATATCATGCCGGAACGGCGGATCAGGGTTCTTTACGACGAGGCTGCGATCGCGCGGCGCAACCAGGAGATGGCGGAGGCCATTGCCGCCAGCAATCCCAAGGATCTGCTCGTCGTTGCCGTTCTGAAGGGCAGCTTCATGTTCGCGGCCGACCTGATCAGGGCGATGCACCGCATCGGCCTCGCGCCGCAGGTCGAGTTCATTCACCTCTCGAGCTACCGGACGGGAACCGTCTCGTCGGGGCAGGTCGAAATCCTGCGCGACGTGCAGAGCGAGGTGCGCGGGCGCGACGTGCTTCTGGTCGACGACATCCTGGAATCCGGCCGCACGCTGGCTTTCGCCAAGGATCTGCTGGCCGCACGCGGTGCCGCGAAGGTGTCCACCGCGGTTCTGTTGGAAAAGCCGCATAAGCGCGCGGTCAACATCCAGGCTGATTATGTAGGCTTCGAATGCCCGGACTATTTCGTCGTCGGCTATGGCATGGATGTCGCGCATTCCTATCGCCAACTGCCTTTCGTCGGCGTGATCGAGACGGAAGATCAGGCCGGACTGCCGGGCATCTGAGGAACTGCGATGTCACGTATTCTGGTCGTCGACGACGAGGAGCCGCTGCGCGTGCTGGTGGCGCGCGGCCTCAGCCTGGACGGCCATAGCTGCCTCACTGCTGCCGATGGCGCCGAGGCGCTCGACATCCTTCTGGCGGAGGAGGGGCGCTTCGACCTGCTGCTGACGGATATCCGCATGCCGCTGATGGACGGGATCGCGCTGGCGCTCGCCGCCAAGCAGCGCTTCCCCGAGCTGACCATCATGCTGATGACCGGCTATGCCGAGCAGCGCGAGCGCGCGAAGAGCCTGGAGACGATCGTCGCCGAAGTGATGGCGAAACCCTTCACCATCGCCGAACTCCGCGCCACCGTGATGAAGGTGATCGAGCGCTCGATCGGCGGATAATCCTCAGCGGTTGAGCCACCAGATCGAGGCATTGAGCAGGGTCGCGAAGGAGACCCATGCGAGATAGGGCCAGAGCAGATTGGCGGCGAGCCGGTCGAGCGGTCTGAAGGCGGCGATGGTCGCGAGGATCAGGACGAGCAGCGGCAGGATGACGATCAGCCCCGCCAGCGGGCTGTTGGCACCGAAGAAAGCGAAGGACCAGCCGATATTGAGCAGAAGCTGCAGGTGATAGACCAGCAGCGCGCGGCGCCGGCCGGGCACCCCGACAGGGATGCGCAGGATGCGGAAGGCCGCCAGCGCCATCAGCGCATAGAGCGCGGTCCAGACCGGCGCGAAGATCCAGTTCGGCGGGTTGAAGGCCGGCTTGGCGAGCCCGGCATACCACCCCGCAATCTGAGGAACCGTGACTGCACCGCCGAGCACCGACGCTGCGACGACCGGCAGGATCGCGATGATCAGCGCCGCCCAGAGCGGGGAGCAGCGTTCGGAGTGAATTCCCGGAAGCGTGTTCATACCCGGAAGATGATGCCGGTGCGTTGGGGCGGCAAGGCTGCCTGGCGCCACCTGACATGCGTCCTGCTCTGGATGGCATGTCTTCCGGTCATGGAACTCTTCCTGAGAAGGCCGAGGCGGAGGCCGCTTGCGAGACCGGGCGCTAGGCCCGCCGTTCGGGGCGAGCCGCCGCGGTAGCGCGCTCCGGCCGACCAGCTTGCGCCGGACCGACCACTTCGCGCATGGCGACATAGGTGTAGAACGACGACACGTTGGGGTCGTCGTGGAAAACCTCGCGCGCAAAGGCCGCGTAGGCTTCCATGCTCTCGACCTGAAGGTGGAGGACGAAATCCGCGCCTCCCGTCACATAGGACGCGTACCGAACCTCCGGCCGCAAACGCAGCTTGCGTGCGAAGGCCTCGGCGAGCTGAGAGCCCCTGTCGATCGAGACCAGCACGTGAATTGTGAGGGGAACGCCGAGCACGGCGGGGTTCACGATGGAGATGTCGGCCGTGATGATCTTTTCGGCTCGCAATCGCCGGAGGCGGCGGAGCACGGCGCTCTGAGACAATCCGACTCGCTCCGCCAGGACGCGGGCCGGCGTCTGGTTGTCGCGCTGCATCTCTTCGAGCAGGGCATGGTCGAACTGATCGAGGTCGGCGATTTTCGGCATCATGAGTTTCCTGGCGACGAAAATAGTCGCCCTATGGTGAAAAGCACCAACTTTAATTTTGGCTGAGCCCTAGAGTGCGTCTGACCGATCATGCGAGATCGTGTCGACATAGGCAGCGTGACGGTTGGAGAGACGATGAGCACGAAAAGCTGGAGCCCGCGGAGCCTCGCAGCGCAGGCGATGGGCAAGGTCGATTCGGTGACCAAGGCCGTGGTGCCGCCGATCCATGTCTCGACGACCTATATCCGCGACGAGGACAACGGCTACTCGACTGGTTTCATCTATGGCCGGCCTGACAACGAGACGGTCCATGAGGCGCAGGCCGTGCTCGCCATGCTGGAAGAGGCCAAGGCCGGCGCGCTGCTGTTCGGCTCGGGCATGGCTGCGGCGACCGCCGTGTTCCAGGCGCTCTCACCCGGCGACCACGTCGTCGCCTCCAAGGTGATGTACTGGGCGCTGCGCGCCTGGCTGCTCAACGAGGCGACACGGTGGGGCCTGAATGTCGATTTCGTCGAGACCGACGATCTCGCTGCGCTCAAGGCAGCCGTGAAGCCCGGCGCGACCAAGCTCGTCTGGATCGAGACGCCGTCGAACCCGCTCTGGACCATCACCGACATCGCGGCCGCGGCCGAGATCGCGCACAAGGCCGGCGCGCGGCTCGCGGTGGATTCGACCTGCGCCTCGCCGGTGCATACGCGGCCGCTGACGCTCGGCGCCGACATCGTGATGCATGCGGCGACCAAGGTTCTCAACGGCCATTCCGACGTCGTCGCCGGCGCGCTTTGCGCCAATGCCGACGATGAGTTCTGGAACCGCATCAAGACCGTGCGCAAAGGGCAGGGCGGCATCCTCGGCCCGTTCGAGGCTTACCTCCTGATGCGCGGCATGCGCACGCTGCATCTGCGGCAGGAGCGCCAGTCGGCTTCGGCGATGGAATTGGCGCAGCGCCTCTCGGCCCATCCGCTGGTGGCGCGCGTGCTCTATCCCGGCCTGCCGCAGCACCCCGGCCACGACATCGCTGCGCGGCAGATGGAAGGCGGCTTCGGCTTCATGCTGTCGATCCAGGTCACCGGGGGCGAGGCGGCGGCGGTCAAGGCCGCGGCCCATGTCGAACTCTACAAGCGTGCGACCTCGCTTGGCGGCGTCGAGAGCCTGATCGAGCATCGCGCCTCGATCGAGGGCGCCGGCTCGCCCTGTCCGACCGATTTGCTGCGCCTCTCGACCGGTATCGAGGATGTCGGGGATCTCTACGCCGATCTCGACCAGGCGCTGAAGGCCGGGCACGTTTGAGGGGCGGCTAGATCCAGATCGCTTTGGCGAGCTTCAGATAGCGCGCCCGCGCGGCCAGGCCGTTGTGCCCGCCATTGACGAGCTTCGTCACTCGCTCGACATCGTCGGCATCGGCGGCTGCGCCGATGCCGCGCTCGCGCCAATAGGAAAAGGCGACGGAGAGCGCGATCGCAGGTTCCTTTGCCCGCTCGGGCTCGGCTTCAAGATCGATGCCGAGAAGCTGCCCGAAGCGGCGATAGTTCGCCCGGCCGGTGAGCTGGAAGATGCCGCGGCCATGATAGCGAATGCCGTCGCCGGCCTGCGTGTTGCCGAGATCGCGCCGGCCTTCATAGCGGCTGAAGTAGACGGGGCCGCCATATTCCTCGAGCGTGCGGAAGCCGTCGGTCTCGTGTGCGGCTTGCGCGAGGAAGTGGCATATGCGCAGCCGCGTCGTCACGCCGTGGCCGGGCGCCAGCCGATCGAAGCCGCCTGCAATGCCGGCGAGGATCGCCGCGCCTCCATCGGGCGCGAGCCGGCGAAGCTTCGGCTCGGTGACGGCTGAGGGCGCTGGTGCCACAATCGTCGGCGCTCCCGTCCGGCCAAAAATCGACATGCGCAGGCTCCCCTGAGGTTTGAGCCGGCCAGCATGCGGCCGCCGTCCGGACCGGGGATAGAAGTGCCCCTTTATCCCCGCATTCCGTCACAGGGCTGAAACACCGCTTCGCTACGCGGCACCGACCCCGCAGGAGGCGACGACCATGCAAGCCCTCGAGACCAATCGCCGTGCGTTGCTGCTCGGCCTCGGCGCCGCTGCGCTGACGACGCAGGCCATGACCGCTTCGGCCCGCTCTTTGCCGGCACTGCCGACCGCGAATATCGGCTCCGACACCGCCTATTGGACTGCCGTGCGCAATCTCTATGCGGTGACGCCGGACATGGTGAACCTCGAGAACGGCTATTGGGGCATCATGGCCGAGCCGGTGAAGGCAGAATACAAGCGCCTGACCGACTTCGTGAATTTCGAGAACACGGTCTATGCCCGCACCAAGATCGGCAAGGACCTCGACGATGTCCGCACGCCGCTCGCCGCCTTTCTCGGCGTCGCGCGCGAGGAGATCGCGCTGTCACGCGGCGCGACCGAGGCTCTGCAGGCGCTGATCTCCGGCTACAACAAGCTGAAGCCCGGCGACACGGTGCTCTATGCCGATCTCGACTACGACTCGATGCAGTATGCGATGAACTGGCTGAAGGGGCGCCGCGGCGTCGATGTCGTCAAGTTCGCCATCCCGGAGCCGGCGACCCGTCAGGCGGTGCTCGACGCCTATGACGCTGCGCTCAAGGCCAATCCGAAGTCACGGCTCCTGCTGCTGACCCATGTCAGCCACCGCACCGGCCTGATGATGCCGGTCAAGGAGATCGCCGTCATGGCGAAGGCGCGCGGTGCCGACGTCATCCTCGACGCCGCCCATAGCTGGGGCCAGGTCGACTTCCAGGCCAAGGACCTCGGCGTCGATTTCATCGGCTTCAATCTGCACAAATGGATCGGCGCGCCGCTCGGCGTCGGCATGCTCTACATCAACAAGGAGCGCCTGGCCGACATCGACACCTATCTGGCCGACGAGGACTTCAAGGCCGACGATGTGCGCTCGCGGCTGCATACCGGCACGGTGAACTTCGCCGCCCAGCTCGCGGTGCCGACGGCGCTGGCGCTGCATCAGGAGATCGGCCCGCAGGCCAAGGAGGCGCGCTATCGCCATCTGCGCAACTACTGGGTCGCCAAGGCGCGAGAGCTGAAGGGCGTGGAAATCCAGACACCGGACGATCCGAGCATGGTCGCCGGCATTACCTCCTTCGCGCTGACCGGCAAGCGCACGGTGGCGGAGACCAACGCGATCGTCGCGGAGCTGCGGGACAAGCACAGGGTAATGACGGTGCGTCGTGGCGGCGTCGCCCGGGGCGACACGATCCGCATCTCGCCGGCGCCCTACATCATGGAAGCCGATCTCGATCGCTTCATCGCCGCGCTGGCGGTGGTTTCGGGCAACCGGGCGGGCTGAGGCCGATCGGGAAGCCGCGGGGCGGGGGTCCATGCACCCGTCCCGCCGCAAGCAGTGCGCCGCGGTTACGGCACGTGTCAGCCGCTGATGGCGGTATATTCGGTCTCGATCGAGGAGGCGTGAACCTCGTGGTCGAAGCCGTAGATATGGATCGAAATCGCCTCGCCCGGCCCGAAATTACGCATGCGGTGGATGTTCGGGCCTGAGGGCAGCATGCAGGCAACATAGCCCGGCTGGCGCTCCTGCTCTTCGGTAGGCACGGCGCGGGCGCCGTCGATGGCCCGATACCACGTCTCGGTTACGGTGCCGGAGACGACGCCAAAGCAGCAAGAGCAATGGTGATCATGGATCGAGGTGGCCGAGCCTTCGCCCCAGACGATGGCCCAGACGCTGACATCCTCATTGCCGGCGAGCAGGTTGCGGCTGTAGCCGCCCGCCTTGCGCTCCAGCGGCAGGCGCTGGATCAGATCGGGCATGGCGACAAGCTCGTGCAGGACTTCTCGCGCTGCTGAGAGATAGTCGCGCGACAGCGTGCCTGCATCGGTCCGCAGGCTCTGGAGTACGGCCCCACGCCGCTCCTCGTTCAGAAACCCCTGCATGTCGTCCCCCTCTCGAACCCTTGCGAAAAAGGATACGGGAGGGGGGCGGGCATTGGTTTGCGCAGTTGGAGAATTTTCTTCCCTGATTGGAACCTGTTGCCCTAAATGGGATAATACGTGGAAAATATTCTCCGCTTCATTCCTTGGGAAAGAAGCTGATGCCGAATTCGCCGAGGTTTCATGGCCAAGCTCGATGCTTTCGACCTGCGCATTTTGGCGCGGCTGCAGGAGGATGCGAGTCTGCCGCTCGCTGAACTCGCGGAGGCGGTGGGACTATCGTCATCGCCCTGCTGGCGGCGGGTGCAGAAGCTCGAGGAGGGCGGCTACATCAAGCGCCGCGTAGCGCTGCTCGACCGGGAGATGCTCAAGGCCGGCGTCACGGTCTTCATCGCGATCAAGACGGCCCGCCATTCGATGGAGTGGCTCGAACGCTTTCATCAGGCCGTGCACGACCTGCCGGAGATCGTCGATTTCTACCGGATGAGCGGCGAGATCGATTATCTGCTCAAGGCCTATGTCGCCGACATCGCCGCCTATGACGCGCTCTACAAGAAGCTGATCTCGCGCATCGACCTCAGCGACGTGACCTCGATGTTTGCGATGGAGGAGCTGAAATCCACCTCGGCGATCCCGCTGGGTTTCGCCGAGGTGTGAACGCCGGCGGCGGAGGGAGGGGCGAACCGTTCCCTTTCCGCCAGCCGAACCGCCGAAGCCGGGCCGGATCTCAGAAGCGGTAGGTGACGCCGGCGCCGATGAGCCAGGGGTCGATCTTGACCTTGCCGGCGATGAGTCCGTTGTTCACCTTCACCTTGGGCTCCAGGAAGATTTTCTTGACGTCGAAGTTGAGGCCCCAGTGCTGGTCGATCATGTAGTCGAAGCCGGCCTGGAGCGCGAAGCCGAAGGAATCCTTCAGGTCGAAATCGGTGAAGCCGCCCTTGGCCTTCTCGTTGAAGAAGACGGTGTAGTTCACGCCGACGCCGAGATACGGCTTGAAGGCGCCGAGGTCGGTGAAGTGGTACTGCAGCATCAGGGTCGGCGGCAGCAGCCAGGCCGAGCCGATGCGCGCGCCGGCGAGACTGCCCGCACCCTTCACATTATGCGGGGTGACGCCGAGGATGAGCTCGGCGGCGATGTTCTTGGTGAAGAAGTAGGTGATGTCGAGCTCGGGCACGACCGAATTGGAGATATCGACCTTGCCGCCGACGATCGGCGCCCCGCCCAGCCTCAGGCTCGCCTCTTCCTGCGGCATGACGAAGAGCGCGCGTCCGCGGATCATCCACGGGCTCCAGCTGGTGAGCACCGGGGCCAGGGGAGCGGCCTTGGTCGAGGGCAAATCGGCCGCCTGGGCGCTGGTCAGCGCCGTGGCGCCCAGCAGCACGGCGGCAAGAGAAAGACGGATCGAGCGAGACATCATGGTAGCAGCTTCCGGAGTCGCGAGCCTGCGACGCGGGTTGCGCCTCAAAGCTCATGCCTCCATCAGCGCCGGTTTCGCGCGATGCGAATTGATGCGGATCAACCCGAAAGGAGCGCGCCGCGGCCTGTCGCTTTCAGGCCACAGCGGCCGGCTCAGCCCTTCACGCCCTTCTGATAGTCCTTGATGGCCGAGAAGGTCACATCGGGTGCGCGCTCGGCGTCGTATTTCAGCGTGAACTGTGATGAGGCCATGAAGACCGGGTCGCCGTCGAGGTCGTCGGCCATGGCCGAGGGCTTCAACCCGACGAATTTCGCCAGCGCCGCCTTGTCGTCCGAGGAGACCCAGCGGGCGATCGCGAACTGGCAGGGCTCGAAGTCGATCGGCAGCGAATACTCCGCCTCCATGCGCTCCTTGAGCACGTCGAGCTGGAGGGCGCCGACGACGCCGACGATGGCGGGCGCGCCGTCATGCGGCAGGAAGAGCTGGACGACGCCTTCCTCCGCCATCTGCTGCAGGGCTTCGCGCAGCTTCTTGGCCTTCATCGCGTCCTTCAGCTTGACGCGGCGCAGGATTTCCGGCGCGAAGCTCGGCACCCCCTTGAAGACGATGTCCTCACCCTCGGTCAGCGTGTCGCCGATGCGCAGCGTGCCGTGGTTGGGCAGGCCGACGATGTCGCCGGCGAAGGCTTCCTCCGCAATCGAGCGGTCGCGTGCGAAGAAGAACTGCGGCGCGTTGAGCGGCATCGGCTTGCCGGTGCGGACGAGCTTGGCCTTCATGCCGCGCGTCAGCTTGCCCGAGCAGACGCGCATGAAGGCGATGCGGTCGCGATGGTTGGGGTCCATGTTCGCCTGGATCTTGAAGACGAAGCCGGTCATCTTCGGCTCAGACGCTTCGATCGGGCGCTTGTCGGCGAGCTGGGCGCGCGGGCTCGGGGCGTAGGCGCCGAGCGCATCGATGAGGTCGCGCACGCCGTAGTCGCGCAGTGCCGCGCCGAAATAGAGCGGCGTCAGATGGCCCTCGCGGAAGGCCTGCAGATCGAAGGGCTTCAGGCCCTCGGCGGCGAGGAAGACCTCTTCGCGCCAGGTCTCGGCGGCGCCATGCGGCAGAAGCTCGTCGAAGAGCGGATCGTCCCAGCCGGAGACGCGCTGATCCTCGGCGCTCTCGTCGCCCTTCTGGTTGCGGCGGAAGGTGTTGGCCTTCAGGTCGTAGGTGCCGGCGAATTCGCGCCCGCGGCCGACCGGCCAGGTCATCGGCGCGACGTCGAGCGCCAGCGTCGTCTCGATCTCGTTGATCAGGTCGAAGGGGTCGCGGGTCTCGCGGTCGACCTTGTTGATGAAGGTTACGATCGGGATATCTCTGAGACGGCAGACCTCGAAGAGCTTCTTGGTGCGGTCCTCGATGCCCTTCGCCGCGTCGATCACCATGACGGCGGAGTCGACCGCGGTCAGCGTCCGGTAGGTGTCTTCCGAGAAGTCTTCGTGGCCGGGCGTGTCGAGCAGGTTGAAGACATGGCCGCCATATTCGAAGGTCATCACGGAGGTGACGACCGAGATGCCGCGCTGGCGCTCGATCTTCATCCAGTCCGACGAGGTCTGGCGGCGGCCCTGCTTGGCGCGGACTTCGCCGGCGAGCTGAATGGCGCCGCCGAAATAGAGCAGCTTCTCGGTCAGCGTCGTCTTGCCCGCGTCAGGGTGCGAGATGATGGCGAAGGTGCGCCGGCGCGCATGCGGCGCGGGGCGGGCCGCGGACGCCTCGATGGTCGAAAGATCGGTCATGGCGCGCATCAAGACGGAAGGGGGGCGGAAGTCAATTGGTTGTACGGAACGTCATTCTCGGGCGTAGCGAAGCGCAGACCCGAGAATCTCCTCCCGGAGGAGGCTCGGGCGCGTCATTGTCATGAGATGCTCGGGTCAAGCCCGAGCATGACGGCTCTCTTGCTCAATTCTTCAGCCGATATCCCGTCTTGAAGATCCAGCCGACCACTGCGATGCAGGCGGCGAGGAAGACGAGCGTCATGCCGAGGCTCACGCCGAGGCTGACATCGGCGAGCCCGAAGAAGCTCCAGCGGAAGCCGCTGATCAGATAGACGACCGGGTTGAACAGCGTCACCGTCTGCCAGAAGGGCGGGAGCATGCTGATCGAGTAGAAGGAGCCGCCGAGGAAGGCGAGCGGCGTCACGATCAGCAACGGGATGACCTGCAGCTTCTCGAAGCCGTCGGCCCAGATGCCGATGATGAACCCGAACAGGCTGAAGGTCGTCGCCGTCAGCACCAGGAAGAGCAGCATCATGAAGGGGTGCTCGATCCGGAGCGGGACGAAGAAGGCCGCCGTTGCGAGGATGATGAGGCCGAGCAGGATCGATTTCGACGCGGCCGCGCCGACATAGGCTATCACCGCCTCCCACCAAGCGACGGGAGCGGAGAGCAGCTCGTAGATCGTGCCGGTGAATTTCGGGAAATAGATCGCGAAGGAGGCGTTGGCGATGCTCTGCGTCAGCAGCGAGAGCATGATCAGGCCGGGCACGATGAAGGCGCCATAGGGCACGCCGTCGATCGACTGCATGCGTGAGCCGATCGCCCCGCCGAAGACGATGAAATAGAGCGAGGTCGACAGCACCGGCGAGACGATGCTCTGCAGCGGCGTGCGCCAGGTGCGCGCCATCTCGAAGCGGTAGATCGCCGCGATGGCATGCGGGTTGAAGCTTGCGGCGCTCATGCCCGCTCCCTCACCAGATTGACGAAGATCTCTTCCAGCGAACTCTGGCTGGTGCTGAGGTCGCGGAAGCGGATGCCCGCTTCCGACAGGCCCTGGAGCAGTGTGGTGATGCCGGTGCGCTCGGCCTGGGTGTCGTAGGTGTAGACGATCTCATCGCCACCCTCAGACAGCTTCAGGTCGAAGCCCGCGAGCGTCGCCGGGACGGCGCCGATCGGCTGCTGGAGCTGCAGGGTGAGCTGCTTCTTGCCGAGCTTGCGCATCAGCTCGGCTTTTTCCTCGACCAGGATGATTTCGCCCTTGGAGATCACGCCGACGCGGTCGGCCATTTCCTCGGCCTCTTCGATGTAGTGCGTGGTCAGGATGATGGTGACGCCATCATCCCTGAGCCGGCGCACCATTTGCCACATGTCCTGCCTGAGCTCGACATCGACGCCGGCCGTCGGCTCGTCAAGGAAGAGGATGCGCGGCTCGTGCGAGAGCGCCTTGGCGATCATCACGCGCCGCTTCATGCCGCCGGAGAGGCGGCGGATCTGCGTGTCTTTCTTGTCCCAGAGCGAGAGGTCCTTGAGGATTCGCTCGATCAGGGCCGGATCCTTCGGCTTGCCGAAAAGCCCGCGGCTGAAGCTGACCGTGCTCCAGACGGTCTCGAAGGCATCGGTCGTCAGCTCCTGCGGTACGAGGCCGATGGCGGAACGGGCCGCGCGATAGTCGCGCTGGATGTCGTGCCCATCCGCCAGAACCGTGCCGGTGCTTGGCCGCACGAGCCCGCAGATGATGCTGATCAGCGTCGTCTTGCCGGCGCCGTTGGGGCCGAGCAGAGCGAAGATCTCGCCGCGCCGGATGGCGAGGTCCACCGATTTCAGCGCGCTGAAGCCGGTGGCATAGGTTTTGGAGAGGCCGGAGACCGAGATGATCGGCGGGGTCGTGTCTGACATGGGCGGCATATAGGGGAGCCGGAGCTTGGTTGCGATGGCGGGGCCATGCCGGGAAAGCATGATCGCCTGTCAGTTCGTGGCGGGAAGCGCCGCCGCAAACGAGAAGGCCGGGCGCAGGGCCCGGCCTTCTTCACGCGACGCAACCGCACGCTACTTCATGAAAAACCACAGCAGGATGATGATCGGGATCGGAATACCCACAAGCCACAGGATGATGGAACGCATTGGCAGCCCCTCATTGAAAGGATGATGCTGCGGCAACGCTTCCGGGCGGGTAAAAGTTCCTACCGGTCCGTGCCTGGGACGGGGCCAGGGCTTCCGCGCTCGGGTGCCAGATAGGTTGGTAGCCATGCCTCAGCGCGGCAAGCGTGGCTGGCGGGGTGAGAACGGTCGCCAGCCCTTTCGGACGGGGATGAAGCGCAACATAGCCGGCTGGTGACCAGAGCAGGGCGGTGTCTGCGCGCAGTGCCAGAAATGCTCCTTCGCTCTCGGACAGGAGCATCGCGCCGTCCGGCAGTTCTTCTGCCGGCAGCCGGTGCATGCGCTTGGCCCGTCCTATCCGGCGATCGGCATCGAGGATGCGGTCGATCTCGGGAAAGAGCGGCGTTTCCGGGAGGCGCAGGCCCTGCACCAGCGCGTCGCGATAGGCGAGCGCGTCGCGGCGGCGGCATTCCATGCAGGGGCGATGGCCGGCTGCAAGCGCCGTCACCTCGTCGCAAAAGAAGAGCTCGGTGTAGCCGTGGCCCCAGACCTTCCGGCGGCGCCCCTTGAATGAGAGGACGCAGCAGAGCCAGTGCTGCGTCGCCTGAATGCGGGCCGGCACCTCGCGCCGGTCGGGATCGTGGAAGCGGCCGCCGCGATTGCCGAAGAACAGCCCGCGCGCCGGGTCGGCGGTGAGCGTGCCGTCAGGCCTGACTCGGTTGGGCAGGGGCATCGACGATCTCCGTTACGAGCGCGGGATCATGATTTAGCCCCCGCGCGTCAGATCACGTCAGCGATGTCGATCGTGGCAGCTTCCCGCTGAAGCGCTGCATCGCCTGGATCGTTACCGGCAATCTGTGCAAGGCAACGGCCGGCAAGGGGCGCGTCGGCGAGCGTGCGACGACAGGAAAAGGGGGCTGGCGGTCGTTGTCGACCTCCAGCCCCTTTTTTCGTTCGGTTCCGTTCTGGCCGGCCTCGGTCCGGTCGGGTTCTCCGCAGCGGGCTTCTCAGGCGGCTCCGGCAGGGCGGCCGGCGTCCGCGTTGACGCGCTCGACATCACTGCGCGACAGGGCGAGATCGGAGAGGGCCCGTTCGTCCATCGCGTAGAGCGCGCGTGCGCTGCTCCTGGCATCGAGCCAGGCCTCGAGCTGCAACAGCAGCCCCAGGGCACGGCCGCTCGACCGGCGGGGAGCGGAGAAGGAAAGTCCGGCTATGGCAGGGCTGGCGTACATGACGCGCCTCCTGAGTGATCTAATCGACCCGGAATCTGCGCCTTGCCCGAGGGGGAAGCAAATGCGAAGTTCTTCGCATTGCCCAAGCTGAACTTGGCCTGACATGAGCCGTCGCCATCTCCCGCCCCTGGCTTCCCTGCGCGCCTTCGAAGCCGCTGCCCGGCATCGCAATTTCGAGAAGGCGGGGGATGAGCTCGCCGTTACCGCAAGCGCCGTCGGCCAGCATGTGAGGTCGCTCGAAGCCTGGCTGCGGCGCCCGCTCTTCATCCGGCTGCCGAGCAAGGGCGTTGCCTTGACCGAGATCGGCGAACGTTATGCCGCGACGATCTCGCAGGTGCTCGACCAGCTCAACGAAGCCACGGCCCGGGCTTTGAGACCGGAGGCGCCGAACGCCCTGACGGTCAGCACCTTGCCGAGCTTCGCCCTGAACTGGTTGATCCCAAGGCTCGGCTCGCTGAAGGAGCGCGAGCCCAACCTGGAGGTGCGGGTCGAGATCTCGGTGAGCCTGACCGATTTCGCCCGCGAGAATGTCGACGTAGCGATCCGCTTGGGCCGCGGCGGCTATCCGGGGTTGCAGACGGATCTCCTGATGGAGGAGAATTTCTTTCCCGTTTGCAGCGCCGCGCTGCTCGGCGACCCGGAGCGGCCGCTACGCGAGCCGGCGGACCTCAGCCATCACACCTTGCTGCATGAGATTCCGGAGGGAATCCCTGATTTTATTACCTGGCCGCGCTGGCTCGGCGCGGTCGGCCTGCCCCAGATCGACGCGACGCGGGGCCCACGCTTCTCGCACACCTTCCTGGCCTTGCAGGCCGCCGCGTCAGGGCAGGGGGTGGCGCTCGCCACCAATGTCCTGATCGGGGATTATCTCGATGCCGGTCGTCTGGTCCGGCCGTTCCCGCATCAGGTCAAGGGGCCGCACCAGTACTATCTGGTCTGCCCGGTGGCTTCCGCGCAGCGGCCGGCCATCGCGGCTTTCCGGAAGTGGATCTGCGACGAGGCGGCAGCCCATGTGGCGCTGAGCGTCGGTCCGTGAGCATGGCTGCCGCGCTCACGGACGGCGCCTGATGCCGGTCACGCCGGAAGCAAAAAAGCCCCTCGGAGAGGGGCTTCAGTCTGGTCTCGAGAACTCAGGGTGCCGAAGCCTCAGTAGTAGCCGCAGACCCGGCGGTAGCCGATGACGTTGCCCCAGCGGTCGAAACGCTCGACCAGATCACAGGAGCGGACGGGAGCGGCATAATAGCCGTGGCCATAAGCCGGGCGAGTGGCCGAGGCGATGATAGCGCCCGCGGCGAGCGCGCCAACCACACCGGCTCCGACGCCCCAGCCACCGTAGCCATAGCCCCAGCGCGGGCGCGCCTCGGCGCCGGAGGCGATGAAAGTGGTGGCCAGGGTCGCGGCCGCGAGGGTGGCGGTCAGCGTCTTGCGGAACGTCGTCATGCTCGTCTCTCCCGACTGGTTCGAGAGCGAACTGCTCGCCCTCTATGCCGATTGGTCGCGGGACGGAGCGGGGAGGTTCAATGCAGGAGGCGATTATTTTTTCGGGGTCGATCCGCGGGAGCGCACGAACCCTGCTTTCATTGGCAAATCAGCCCGCCGCTCTTGCGTAGAAGCGCAGCAATTTCAGCCCCTCAGGGTTGTCCCAGTCCGCTTCGCCGACGAGATAGCCGACGCTACGCGCTTCATGATCGAGCACATAGGTCATTGGCATGCCGTAGAGGGCGAATGGCGTTGGCTGGGTCGATTTCGGCCCGGAAGCAACTGCGCCGGCAGCATCGATGAAGGTCGAGAGGTCGGCAAGCCCAAGGCGCTTGAGATAGGCGATCACGGTCGCCGCCGATTTGTCCAACGACACCGGAAGGACGACGAAGGGCTCATGCGCCGCTCTTGCCTGCAGGCGCCGCAGGATCGGCAGCTCGCGCCGGCAGGGCGGGCACCAGCTCGCCCAGAAATTCAGGAGAATGGCTTTGCCGCGATAAGCCGAGAGGGGCCTGCTCTTGCCGTCGAGGTCGGTGAGCGCGAGGGAGCCGGCATCCTCCGGCGGATCGAGCTGCACGAATTGCGAGGCGGAGCCGGCAAAGAGCGGCGGCCGCGCAAGAGCGGGCACGGCGGCAAGCGGCGAGAGCAGCGTCAGCGCGAGGGCTTGGCGGCGCGTCGGCGAGGGGGCGTTCAGCTCCGGTGCCGGTCCGCCGTTCTTCGAGTCAGGCATGGCCCCGCACCTAGCAGCAGGGAACACGGAAGTGGAGGCGGCGCGGCTTCCAACTCGCGAGCCTGTGATGTTCTCAGCCGGCTTCCGCGATGGGCGAAAGCCGGCGCTGGCGGTGCCTGTGGTCTGCCTTGCCCGGTTCAGACCTTTGCGGCGCTGGCAGCAGCGTCGATATTGGCGACGAGTTCCGCGTCCAATCCCAGCGAACCGGCGAGGCCGGCCAGGAAGTCCTTCTCCGGCGCAGTGTCCGGATTGATGGCGATGCGCGCCGCCGTATAGATCTGCGCGGCGAGTTCCGGGCTTTCTGAGGCTTCGACGAGTTCGTCGATCGAGGCTGGCTTGGCGAGTTCCTGTGCCAGCCAGGCATGGGCGTCCTGATCGAGATTGGCCTCCTTGAGGCCGCCGAGAATCGCATCGCGTTCTTCGGTGTCGATATGGCCATCAGCCGCCGCTGCCGCGATCATGGCGCGGACGAAGACGAGGGCGGTCGCTTCGCTCGCCGCCTGCGGCTCGAAGCCGGTTCCGGCGGGGGCGGGCAGCAACTCCTGCTGGCGGCTGTCGAGCACGGGCTTGCCGGCCTGATAGTTCTGGTAGGCCTTGTAGGCGAGGCCGCCGATCAGGGCGAGGCCGCCGAGCTTGGCTGCCGAGCCGGCGACGGAGCGGCCGGTCGAGGTGCCGAAGACGAGCGCGCCGAGACCGCCGAGCACGGCCGTTGCGAGGGCAGGGTTGCTGTTGAACAGGCCCTTCGCCTGCTCGATGAGCTGGTCGGGTGTCTTGCCGCCGGTGATCCGGCCGAGCGCATCGTTCGCGCCCTGCTGCACGCCGGTCTGGCGCGCGGCGTCGCCGACGCCCTGACTTGCCTGGGTCAGGATTTGCCCGGCGAGCCCGCCGAGGCCACCCGAACGCTGCACCTGTTCCGCCAGGCCGCCGAGCATGCCGCCGAGGCCACCCTGCTGACCCGCCTGCGTACCTGCCTGGCTGCCGGCGCTGATCAGGGCATCAAGCAGCGATTTGGCGTTGAACATCGACGTTCTCCTGTGGTGGCCGCAGTGGGAGGGCATGCGACCGGGATCGATCAGCCGCATCAAAGCGGCGTGACGAAGGCGCAGTTTGCACAAGCGCCGCGCTATGTCATCGGCAGCGGCAGGAGCCCCGGTTCCTTAAGCGTTTCGAGCGCGATCTCGGAGCGGACGCGCGCCACGCTCTCATGCGGCATCAGGATTTCGTTGACGAGCCGGGCGAGCGCCTTGAGATCGCCGACCGCCACCTTCAGCAGGTAGTCCGCCTCGCCCGTGAGCGCATGAGCCTCGAGAATCGCCGGCGTCAGCCGGACGAGGTCGCGGAAGCGCCGGGCGTTGTCGCGCGAATGGGTGTCGAGCGCGACATGGATGAAGACGATGACGCCGAGCCCGACGGCTGCCGGCTCCAGCGCCGCGCGGTAGCCGCGGATTACGCCGTCCTGCTCGAGGCGCTGGCGGCGGCGCGAAACCTGGCTGGCAGACAGGCCGATCTGCTCCGCGAGAGTTGCATTGGTCAAGGAAGCGTCGCGCTGCAGGGCATCGAGAAGCCGCCAATCGAGGGTGTCGAGCGTGGTCATGTCGTGCGCCATTCTGCTTGTGGGTGCATGGATGATGCATCTCTTGCGCGGCTGCGTACAGATTCGCACGCCCCTTGCCTCCATTCTGCGTGACCATGTGCCCTCAACAGAACAGGAGGAGTGCCATGGGTCCCTTTCCGCACGATGCGGCACCGCCGGAAATCTCGGCCGCGAATCCGATGGGCACGGACGGCTTCGAGTTCGTCGAGTACGCCCATCCCGAGCCGGAGAAGCTCGGCGCGCTGTTCGAGACCATGGGCTTCATGCCCGTTGCCCGTCACCGTTCGAAGCAGGTGACGCTCTACCGCCAGGGCGATGTCAATTTCGTCGTCAATGCCGAGCCGGATTCCTTCGCCCAGGCCTTCGCCGCCGAGCATGGCCCCTGCGCATGCGCGATGGCCTTCCGCGTGGTCGATGCGAAGCATGCCTTCGAGCGGGCCGTCTCGCTCGGCGCAGAGCCCTATGAGAGCGCGATCGGGCCGGGCGAGCTTGCGATCCCTGCCGTACGCGGCATCGGCGGATCGCTGCTCTATTTCGTCGATCGCTATGGCGAGAAGGGCTCGATCTGGGATGTCGATTTCGAGTGGATCGGTGAGCGCGATCCGCATCCCGAGCAGGCCGGCCTCTATTATCTCGATCACCTCACCCACAACGTCCACCGCGGGCGCATGGACCATTGGGCCGGCTGGTACGGCAAGCTGTTCAATTTCCGCGAGATCCGTTTCTTCAACATCGAAGGCAAGCTGACCGGCCTGATCTCGCGGGCATTGACCTCGCCCTGCGGCAAGATCCGCATTCCGATCAACGAGTCGCTCGACGACAAGAGCCAGATCGAGGAGTACCTGCGCCAGTACAAGGGCGAGGGCATCCAGCATGTCGCGATGGGCGCGCGCGACATCTATGCCAGCGTCGAGCAGTTGCGCCGTAACGGCCTGCCCTTCATGCCGTCGCCGCCAGACACCTATTACGAGAAGGTCAATGCGCGCGTGCCGAACCATGGCGAGCCGGTCGAGCGGCTGAAGGCGGACGGCATCCTGATCGACGGCGAGGGAGCCGTGGCGCTCGGGGACAAGCAGGGGCGGATGAGCAAGGTGCTGCTGCAGATCTTCTCGGGCACCGTGCTCGGCCCGATTTTCTTCGAATTCATTCAGCGCAAGGGTGATGACGGCTTCGGCGAGGGCAATTTCCGCGCTCTGTTCGAGTCGATCGAGGAGGACCAGATCCGGCGCGGCGTGCTCAAGCCCGCGGACGCGGCGGAGTGAGGTTTCTGCCCTGTCGCGCGGGTGCCTTTCGCGCGGCAGGGTCTACGGATTGAGCTTGCGCATCAGCAACGGCGCGCCGACCGCCGGGTCCTTGCGCCATTGGCCATTCTCGAAAATCAGGTCGATGCCGTGGCCACGGCGGGCGACGAGGGTGAGGCGTCCGCCGTCATAGCGCCAGCCCGCCGGGTCGAAGATGGTGAGCCCGGTATCCTGGCAGGAGCCTTCGAAGGCGGCTGTCGCTTGCCCGGCTGCCGTTGGCGGAGACAGGATGAGACGGCACGCTTCGCGGTTCTGCTGGCGCATTACCACATAGCGCCCGGGCAACGTCGTGGCCGCAGGCGCTGTGGCCGGGTCGACCGGAGTCTGTCGTTGTGCGGCGGTCGCCGGATTCGCGGATGAAGCCGGCGCGACGCGGGGGTGGTCCTTCGAGAGCAGCCGATAGGCCTTGCCGTCGCTGCCTTTGCCGTCCAGTCCGGTTGCAGGCGTGCCCTTCTGGAAACCGACCACTTCCTTGCCGCTGGCGTCCAGCAGCTGCGGCTGGCCGTTGGCTGCCAGTGTCCAGCCCGTCGCATCGTCGAGGATCGGCAGAGCGCGGCGGCATGTGGCGGGGAAGCGCAGCTGGCGGGCCGTGCCGGATGTCTCCGCACCGAGGGTGACGGTGCAACTGCGCGTGGCGCCTGCCAGTTCGAGCTCCCAGGCTCCAAGCCAGCGACGGATCGTCTCCGGGGCCTTGTCGGCGCCGCGCGGAAGCGGCGCCGTCTGGGCGGCGGCCGGCAGGCTGCCGGCGCCGAGCACGAGAAGCGGCAGCAGCCGGCGAATCAGGCCTTTTTCCATGGGGTCTCCGGCACGGGCGTCAGCGGGCCCTTGCCATCGAACCATGAAACGAGATTGTCGACCAGAAGCTGGCCCATCGCCTCGCGGGTATGGACCGAGGCCGAGCCGACATGAGGCAGGAGCACCGCATGCTCGATGGCGATCAGCTCGGCCGGCACGCGCGGCTCATCCTCGAAGACGTCGAGGCCGGCGGAGAGGATGGTCTTGTCCTGCAGCGCCTTGATCAGGGCCTGCTCGTCGATGACGGTGCCGCGGCCGACATTGACGACGATGCCGTTCGGCCCGAGCGCCTTCAGCACCTCGGCATTGATGATGTGATGCGTCGAGGCTCCGCCCGGCGCGACCGAGATCAGGGTGTCGACGTCAGCCGCCATGTCGACGAGCGAAGGATAGTAGCGATAGGGCACGTCGTCCTGGCGCGAGCGGCCGTGATAGGCGATCGATACGCCGAAAGCCTCGAGCCGGTGCGCCACGGCCTTGCCGATGCGGCCGAGACCGACGATGCCGACCGAACGCTTGCGCAGCGAAGTCGTGAGCGGATAGGCGCCCTTCAGCCACTTGCCCTCGCGCAGGTAGCGGTCGACCTGAGGAAGCTGGCGTACGGTCGAGAGCAAGAGGCCGATCGCGAGATCGGCGACCTCGTCGGTGAGGACGTCGGGCGTGTTCGTGACGACAAGGCCGCGCCGGCCGGCCTCGGCCGCATCGACATGATCGTAGCCGACGCCGAAGCTCGAGACGATTTCGAGCTTGGGAAGCGCATCGAACAGTGCACCGTCGACGCGATTATGGCCGCCGCCGGCTGCGACGCCGCGGACGCGTCCGGAGACCTCGCGCAGCAAGGCGGCGCGATCGGGCGCATTCCAGAGCTCGTGGACCGTGAAGCGCGCCTTAAGCTGATCGGCGGCATAGGCCATCAGCGGTCCGGTCATGATGATTTCGGGCTTGGTCGAGGCTGTCATCGTCGCGCTGTCCGTGGGGCTGGAAGGAGTGTTGATTCGCGGCTTCTGAATCGATTAAAATGAAACTAGCCTGCTTGGCGCGGCATTCTAGCCATGCCTTTGCATGAGCGGTACCCGATGACGCCCCGCACCGCGGTGGGGCGCTTATTTAGTATGCTTTATTCGCATGATTTTTCCCGTCTCGGTAGCGTAGTGCGTGCCGAGCGAGGCGAGAGTCGTGTTCAGGCTGTCGATCACGAGCCCGGCCATCCGGGCGGAGGCGAGGTCGCCGTCGCGGTCGATGATGGCGAGCAGGACGTGCTCGTGGTCCGGGAGCGATTCGATATAGGCGGCCTCGTCCCCCGTCTTGAGCAGCAGCGACCATTGCAGCGTGGCGATGACGGCGCTGGCGAGGCACTGCAGCGCGGCATTCTGTGCGGCAGCAAAGATTGCTTCGTGGAAGGCGAGATCGGCGCGGATAGTCGCCTCGGCATAGGGAGGGCCGTCGGCCATGCCGCGATAGGCCGCCTCGATCCGGGTGATGTCAGCGGAGGTCCGGCGCTGGGCGGCGAGGCGGGCGGCGCTGGGCTCGACGAAGCGGCGTAACTCGAAGAGATCGCGAATGAAACGCTCGTTCGGGTCCGCTTCGAAATGCCAGGAGAGAACATCGGGGTCGAGCAGGTTCCAGCGCTCGCGCGGCGCGGCGCGGGTGCCGCTCTTCGGGCGTGCCTCCACCAGCCCCTTGGCGGTCAGGATCTTGACCGCTTCGCGATAGGCGGTGCGTGAAACCGAGATGTCCGAGCGCAGATCGTCCTCGTTGGGCAGAACCTCGCCGGCCTTGATGCGACCGGTGATGACCGCGACCGCGAGCTTCTGCGCGACCTGGCCGAAGAGCCTGTCCGGATTAAGCGTCGTCGGACGCGAGAAGTCGCGCACGCGCATGATGGGCTCTCCCTCTGCGGCCTTGCCGGAGCCCCTCATTTGAGGCGCGGCACAGACCATGGCGGCGCTTGACACGCTCGCTTCTATCGTATGACTTTATCGCAGACTGGAGCGGACACAATCGCCCGAAGCAGGCGAGGTCCGCTTTCATCATTCGGTCATCAGAAGCCGATTGTGGTCGCGACGCCTGATCGACGGGCGCTGCGACAAGGGAACGGAAAGCAGGGAAGGACGGCATGGCTTCAGTCCAGATCGCCGACGTACGCAAGGCCTACGGGTCGACGCAGGTCATCCATGGCGTCGACATCGACATCAACGACGGCGAATTCGTCATCCTTGTCGGCCCCTCGGGCTGCGGAAAGTCGACGCTGCTGCGCATGATCGCGGGGCTCGAGAACATCTCGGGCGGCGAGATTCGGATCGGACCGCGCGTGGTGAACGACGTGCCCCCGAAGGAGCGCGACATCGCCATGGTGTTCCAGAACTATGCGCTCTATCCGCATATGACGGTCGCCGACAACATGGCCTTCTCGATGAAGCTGCGGAAGGCGCCGAAGAGCGAGATCGACGAGCGCGTCAACAAGGCCGCGCAGATCCTCGGCCTGAACAAGCTGCTCGACCGCTATCCGCGCCAGCTTTCGGGCGGTCAGCGCCAGCGCGTCGCCATGGGCCGCGCCATCGTCCGCGATCCGCAGGTCTTCCTGTTCGACGAGCCGCTCTCGAACCTCGACGCCAAGCTGCGCGTCCAGATGCGCACCGAGATCAAGGAGCTGCACCAGCGCCTCAAGACTACGACGGTCTATGTCACGCACGACCAGATCGAGGCCATGACCATGGCCGACAAGATCGTGGTGATGCATGACGGCATCGTCGAGCAGATGGGCGCGCCGCTCGATCTCTACGACAATCCGGCGAACCTGTTCGTCGCGGCTTTCATCGGCTCGCCGTCGATGAACCTGCTCAAGGGCAAGATCACGGGCAATGGCTTCGAGACCGAAGGCGGAGTCGTCTGGCCGATCGGCCAGCATCCGGCGAATTCCGACGGGCGCGCAGCCGTGCTGGGCATCCGCCCGGAGCACTTCCAGCTCGACCCGAACGGCCTGAAGGCCGAGGTCGCGGTCGTCGAGCCGATGGGGTCGGAGACACAGGTCGTCGTCCGCTGCGGCGGGCAGGATCTGACCTGCATCTTCCGAGAGCGCATCACAGCCAAACCGGGCGAGACCATCGGGATCACGCCCGATACCAGCGTGACGCACCTCTTCGACGCTGGGACCGGCAAGCGCCTCTAGAGTGCGCGCCATCCGGGCCGCGCAACGGCCCGGGCGGACCACGCGTCCTCTGGCACGAGTTCAGAGCCGGCGCCGGGCAGGCTGACGCGATCAGGCCGGTGCCGCCTCTCAGAAATTCGCCGCCCATTGCATCGGGCGGCGGATAATGGCTGTTCAGTGCCCATAATCCATGCAGGACGGAGGTCCCATGTAGGCCTCCGCCGCACCCCACGGAGGAGACGGTTTCATGAGCATTTCCAGAAGAGACGTATTGATCGGCGGCGCCGGGCTTGCCGCCGGCGCAACGCTGCCGCTCGCGCCGGCCATCGCGCAGGCCAATATCGAGAAGGGCGCGACGCTGCGCGTGCTGCGCCCGACCAAGTTCGTCGATCCCGACCAGGCCATCTTCAACGAGAACACCGAGGCCTTTACCAAGGCGACGGGCGTGCCTGTCCGCGTCGACTATGCCGGCTGGGAGGACCTGCGCCCGCAGACGGCGGTGACCGCCAATACCGGCGCCGGCCCCGACATCGTCGTCGGCTGGGCCGACGACCCGCACATCTTCTCGGACAAATTGATCGATCTCACGCAGATCGCCGAGGATCTCGGCAAGAAATATGGCGGCTGGTATCCGATCGCCGAGAAATACGGCAAAAAAGACAAGACCAATCAGTGGGTCTCGATCCCGATGGGCGCCTCCGGCGCGCCGGCTGTCTATCGCGAATCCTGGGTCAAGGAAGCGGGCTTCGATACCTTCCCGAAGGATCTCGACGGTTTCCTCAACCTCTGCCGCAAGCTCAAGGCGAACGGCCACCCCGCCGGCTTCGCGCTCGGCAACGCGGTCGGCGATGGCAACGCCTTCTGCAACTGGCTCGTGTGGACCCATGGCGGCTACATGGTCGACGAGAACAACAAGGTCGCGATCAACTCGAAGGAGACGATCGCGGCGCTGAAATACGCCAAGGCGCTCTACGAGACCTTCATCCCCGGCACGCTCTCCTGGCTCGACATCAGCAACAACAAGGCGCTGACGGCCGGCGAAATCGGCGTCACCCAGAACGGCGTCTCGCTCTACTTCTCGATCAAGAATTCGAAGGACGAGAAGACCGCGGCGATCGGCAAGGACCTGAACCACGCGACCATGCCGGTCGGCCCGCTCGGCCGCCCGTCGGAGCCGGCGCTGATCATCAACGCCATGGCGTTCAAGCACACCAAATTCCCGAATGCCGCCAAGGAATACCTCCGCTTCATGATGGAGAAGGAGCAGTACGACAAGTGGCTGACTGGCTGCTACGGCTACTGGACCCAGCCGCTGAAGGCCTATGCCGAGAGCAAGGTGTGGTCCAGCGATCCCAAGATCCTGGTCTATCGCGATACCTGGGAGCGGGCTCTCTGGAGCGGCTACAAGGGCTCGATCAACGAGGCCGCCGGCACGGTCAACGCCGAATATGTCGTCGTCCAGATGGTCGCCTCCGTCTGCGCCGGCCAGGCCACGCCTGAGGAAGCCGCGGCGGAAGCCGAGCGCCGCGCCAAGCGCTACTATCGGACCTGACCCGCTTCTCCCGGCCGCCGTCCATGGTCGGCGGCCGGGAATGCCGGTCCAACTGCGAGCGCGCCATGGCGATTGCTGCTGCCGAATCGCGAACGGTCTACAAGCTGGAACAGAACTGGCTGGTACGGCTGTTCGACAACAAGACCTTCCTGATCTGCATCTGCCTGTTTCCGGCGGCGGCGCTGCTGCTCGTCTTCCTCAGCTATCCGCTGGGCCTGGGCATCTGGCTCGCCTTCACCGACACCCGCATCGGGCGGACCGGCCATTTCATCGGCTTCGAGAACTTCCAGTCACTGCTTCAGGACCGGGTCTTCATCACGGCGGTCTGGAACACGCTGCTCTATACCAGCGTGGCGACGGTGGGTAAGTTCGCGCTGGGCCTGTGGCTCGCGCTGCTGCTCAACAACCATCTGCCGTTCAAGTCGCTGCTGCGAGCGCTGATCCTGGTGCCCTGGATCGTGCCGACGGTGCTGTCCGCGATCGCCTTCTGGTGGATCTACGATCCGCAGTTCTCGATCATCTCCTATGTGCTCGTCGACGTGCTCGGCTGGCGCGACACCTATATCGATTTCCTCGGCCAGCCCTGGCCCGCGCGCTGGTCGCTGATCGCCGCCAATATCTGGCGCGGCATCCCCTTCGTCGCGATCAGCCTGCTGGCCGGCCTGCAGACGATCTCGCCCTCACTCTACGAGGCGGCGATGCTCGACGGAGCCAATGGATGGCAGCGCTTCCGGCATGTCACGCTGCCGATGCTGATGCCGATCCTGGCGGTGGTGCTGACCTTCTCGGTGCTGTTCACCTTCACCGACTTCCAGCTCGTCTACGCCATCACCCGCGGCGGACCGGTCAATGCGACGCATCTGATGGCGACCCTCGCCTTCCAGCGCGGCATCCCGGGCGGCCAGCTCGGCGAGGGCGCGGCGATCGCGGTGGCGATGATCCCGTTCCTCGTGATGGCGACGCTGTTCAGCTATTTCGGGCTCGCCCGGCGCAAATGGCAGCAGGGGGAAGACAATGACTGATCAGACCCTGAGCACGCGCCCGCCGCTGACGGACAAGGAGAGCACCGGCGTCATCGACTGGTCCTCCGGACCGCGGCGCTTCATCACGCTCTACCTGCCGCTGTCGATCTTCGTGCTGGTGTTGCTGTTCCCGTTCTACTGGATGGCGATCACGGCGATCAAACCGAACGCGGAACTGCTCGACTACAAGAACAACAACCCGTTCTGGGTGAAGTCGCCGACACTGGAGAACATCAACAAGCTCCTGTTCCACACCGACTATCCGCAGTGGCTCTGGACCACGATGATGGTCGCGGTGGTGGCGACCGCTCTCTCGCTGTTCGCCAGCGTGCTCGCGGCCTATGCGATCCAGCGGCTGAAGTTCAAGGGCTCGCAATATGTGGGTCTGGCGATCTATCTCGCCTATCTGGTGCCGCCCTCGATCCTGTTCATTCCGCTGGCGACGCTGATCTTCCAGTTCGGGCTGTTCGACTCGCCGCTGGCGCTGATCCTGACCTACCCGACCTTCCTGATCCCGTTCTGCACCTGGCTTCTGATCGGCTATTTCAAGTCGATCCCCTATGAGCTCGAGGAATGCGCGATGATCGATGGGGCGACCCGGCTGCAGACGCTGCGGCAGATCACCCTGCCGCTCGCCATGCCCGGGCTGATCTCGGCCGGCATCTTCGCCTTCACCCTGTCCTGGAACGAGTTCATCTATGCGCTCGCCTTCATCCAGTCGGCGGAGAAGAAGACGGTGCCTGTCGCGGTGCTGACCCAGCTCGTCGAGGGCGACGTCTATCATTGGGGCTCGCTGATGGCCGGTGCGCTGCTGGGCTCGATTCCCGTCGCGATCCTCTATTCCTTCTTCGTCGACTACTACGTCGCCTCGCTGACCGGCGCGGTGAAGGAGTAGCCAGTTTTGGCGCCGGCTTCCGCGAGGCCGGCGACTTCCTTGCGGGCATGGCGCGAGCCGTGCCCGCTTTCGTTCAAAGAGTGACTACGCCCATGTCCGCTCAACCGATCTCCAGCATCGCCTTCGTCGGCCTCGGCGCCATGGGTGCGCCAATGGCCGAGAACCTCGTCAAGAAGCAGTTCCGCGTCACCGGGTTCGATATGCGCGAGGCGGCGCGTGACGCGCTCGTGGCCGCTGGCGGTCATGGCGCGGCCAGCGCCAAGGAAGCCGCCAGCGGGGCCGAAGCACTCGTGCTGATGGTCGTCAATGCTGCCCAGGCCCGGGCTGTGCTGTTCGAGGCCGGGGCGCTCGCAGCGCTGGCGCCCGGCGCGACCGTCATCCTGATGGCGACCTGCCCACCGGGAGAGGCAGAGGCGATCGCGACCGAAGTCACCAAGACGGGGCGGCACTTCATCGACGCGCCGGTTTCCGGTGGCGTGAACGGCGCGCGGAACGCGACGCTGACGATCATGGTGGGCGCGCCGGCCGACAGCTTCGCACGGGCGAAGCCCGTGCTCGACGCGCTCGGCGACAAGGTTTTCCATGTCGGCGAGAAGGCGGGGCAGGGCGCGACGGTCAAGACCGTCAATCAACTGCTCTGCGGCGTGCATATCGCGGTTGCGGCCGAGGCCCTGTCGCTGGCCGAGAAGGCCGGCATCGACGGGCGATTGCTGTTCGAGATCATGGGCGGCTCGGCCGCCTCGTCCTGGATGCTCAGGGATCGCGGGCCGCGCATGCACGAGCCGGATCCGGTGGTGGCGAGCGCGGTCGACATCTTCGTCAAGGATCTCGGCATCGTGCTCGATGCCGGGCGCGCGGCAAAGACGGCGCTGCCGCTCGCTGCGGCGGCGCACCAGATGTTCCTCGCCGCTTCCGGCCTCGGCCATGGCGGGCGCGACGATTCGCAGGTCGTGCGTGCCTATCGCGCGCTCAATGCGAAACCCGCCAACGATGCCTGAACGGTGTTGATCCGGTGGCCCGCGATCTCAGCCCTCATCCCGAGGAGCCGCGCAGCGGCGTCTCGAAGGATGTTTCGGGAAGCTCGGGAGACATCTGGACCATTCTTCGAGAGGCGTCTCTGCGAAGCGCTCCTCGGGATGGGGGCTCGAGGGATGAAGAGCTAACGCGGCGGGCAGGTCGTTCCCCGGACGATCAGCGCAGGCGTCAGCAGCAGACGCTGCGTCGGCGCAGTGGGATCTGCGATGCGGTTCAGCAGGAACTCCGCCGACTTGGCGCCCATGTCGTTCTGGAAGTTGTAGATGGTGGTGAGCGCGGGGAACCATTGCGCGGCCTCCTTCACGTCGTCGCAGCCGACGATCGAGAAGTCGTGGCCCGCTTCCAGTCCGCGATGACGCAGGCCGAGCATGGCGCCGAAGGCGGCGAGGTCGTTCATGCAGACCGCCGCGGTCGGCGGGTCGGTCGCGTCGAGTACCTTGAGGATGCCCTTGTGGCCGGTTTCACGCGTGCCGAAGTCGAAATGCACCAATGCTGGATCGAGCGGCAGGCCGGCGCGGGCCAGTGCCTCGCGATAGCCGGCATAGCGGTTGCGCCCGGTCGAGATGCTTTCGTTCGCGCAGAGGAAGGCGATGCGGCGATGGCCGAGGTCGATCAGGTGCTCCATCGCAAGGGTGGTGCCATGGCGGTCGTCGGAACCGACGAAATCGAGGTCGACCCCGGCGATCTCGCGCGAGAGCTGTACGATCGGGACGCCGGAATCGGTCAGCGGAGTCAGGCTCTCCGCCGTGCTGCCGCCGGCCGAGCAGAGGATCATGCCGTCGGGACGGTATTCGGCGAGGCTGCCGAGCACCCGCGCCTGTTTCTCGATATCTTCCGCATAGGTGCCGAGCAGGATCGAGCGGCCATGGCGGCCCGCCGTTTCCTCGATCGCGGCCAGAAGCTCGGCGAAATAGGGATTGGTGATGTCGTGAAAGACGACGCCGATGATGTTGGTCCGGTCGGTGCGCAGCGAGGCGGCGCTGCGGTTGTAGCTGTAGCCCATAGCGCGGGCGATCTCGCGGACGCGTTCGCGCGTCGCTTCGGCGACGAGCGGCGAGCCCCGGAGCGCCAGCGACACCGTCGCGGTCGAGACCGAGAGGTGATCGGCGATGCTCTGCAGGGTGACGCGGCTGCGGCCGGCCGTGCCTGCCGTGGTGGGGCTTCTGGTCCGGCTGGTCTCGGGCGGGCCGTCGGCAGTCATGAATCGTCCACTGTGAGCGCTGACCTCGCGATGACCGGCGAGTCGGGTCGTTTTCTCCACGTTCCGTTTCATCTCAACCATATCAGCGGGAGAATTTGAAGATGACTGCAACCAAAGAGTCGGTGGGCTTCATCGGCGTCGGCCTGATGGGGCAGGGCATGGCCCGCAATCTGGTCGACAAGGGCTTTCCGCTCACCGTGATGGGGCATCGCAACCGCAAGCCGGTCGAGGAGCTGGTCGCGGCCGGCGCAGTGGAGGCGAAGACGCCGAAGGAACTCGCTGCCCGTTCGACCATCATCTTTCTCTGCGTTACCGGCTCGGCCCAGGTCGAGGCGGTGGTGAGGGGCGAGAACGGGATCATCGCGGGGGCCAAGCCCGGCACCGTGATCGTCGATTGCTCGACGTCCGACCCGACGGTGACGGTGCGGCTCGCTGCGGAGCTGGAGGCGAAGGGCCTGCATCTCGCCGATGCGCCGCTCGGTGGCACCCCGGCTCAGGCGGCGCTCGGGCAGCTCTCGGCGATGATCGGCGCTTCGCCCGAGGTCTTCGCCCGGATAAAGCCGGCCTGTGAGGCCTGGGCACAGAAGATCGTGCATCTCGGGCCGGTCGGCGACGGGCACAAGATGAAGCTGATCAATAACTTCCTGTCGCTGGGCTATGCCGCGATCTATGCGGAGGCGCTGACGCTCGGCCAGAAGATCGGCATCACGCCGGAGACCTTCGACAGCGTGTTGCGCGGCAGCCGCATGGATTGCGGCTTCTACCAGACCTTCATGAAATACGTGCTGGAGCGCGACCGCGACGCGCACAAGTTCACGCTCAGCAACGCGCTGAAGGATGTGCGCTATCTCGAGAGCGTCGCCAATGATGCCGGTGTCGCCAACCCGATCGGCAACGCCGTCAAGAACAGCTATGCGGCGGCGGTCGCGAGCGGGCACGGCGAGGACTATGTGCCGATGCTCTCCGACTGGATTGCCGGGCTCAACGGCGTTTCCCTTGCCGGCAAGGGCTGAACGATGACAACGAGGCGCCCGAGGATCGTGCGGGCGCCGCGACCGGATGTCAGGGCTGCGCCAGCAGGCGGGCCAGGCCGTCCGACAGGCCGGTGCTGGCGACGGGGGCGGGCAAGGCGAAGTCGCCGCTCTCGGGCTTGCGCAAGGGCTGGCTCAGTGCATCGAGCAGCATCCGGATGCCGGCCTCGGCCGAGCAGATCACCGGAATGTCGACATGGGGCTGCACCCGTGCGGCAAGTCCGGCGAGGCCGGCGCCGCCGAGGATGACCGCGCCGGCGCCGTCGCGGTGCGCCACGAGGCGGCAGGCCTCGGCGAGCATGGCGATGGAGCCGTCCGGGTCGCGGGCGATGTCGGCCCCGGTGGGCGCGACTGTCTCGACCGCTGCGAGGCGCCCGCCGAGGCCGAGCGAGCCGAGGAACTCCCGCAGCATCGGCCCCCAGCGCTCGCCGCCGGTGACGATGGCGAAGCGCTGGGCCTTCTGTGCTGCGAGACGGCTGCTCGCCTCGGCCATGCCGATGACGGGAACGCGCGCCATCTCCTTGAGCGCGAGAAGGCCGGGATCGCCGAAGCAGGCGAGATAGACACCGTCACAGCCATGGCCGTGCTCGGCGAAGGCCTCCAGCGCGGCATGTGCAGCCACGACGCTGGCGCTGCGGCTGGCGATGTAATGCGCGCCGAAGCGCCCGGTCACTGGCACAATGGTCGTGTTCGGCGGCAGATAGGGCTCGATCACCCGCGCGACCAGGGCCGTCATTTCCGGCATGGTGTTGGGATTGATGACGAGAATGCGCAAAGCGATCGGTTCCCGATTTGCGAAGCGATAGAGCGCTCCGGCGAGAGGGCAAGTCTCTCCGGCGGCACATCATCCATGCCATGAAGGAGCGCGGTTTCCGGCGCAAGAGTCTTGTGCCGTGACGCGACGCGGGAGGCCGCGCAAGAGGGCTCCCGCCGGCGATGTCGATGGCGCCTTTGATCGGACGGACAGAAGGCAGGAGTTCGGACGGGATCTGAGCATGCCAAGCAGAAGGGCAAGATTTGGCGGGCGCCGCGCCGGATTTGCCACCTGCTTGCCCCGGGCGAAATCTTCTCGCTTCTGCCGGCGTCGGCCATTGCTTCGGCCGAATAAGTGTCCGGGTCACTCTAATCTCGATTGGAAGCAAGCGGAGGACCGTCTATTGTCGATAGTTGCCCGGACCGAGTGTATTGGCCCGATAGGCACGACCCCATCCGGTCGACGCTTGACAGGACATGCGAAATGAAAACACCTCAATATGTGTGTCTGCTGCTTATCGCTGGGTCTGCTCTTGCAGGGTGCCAGACATCGCA
The DNA here is from genome assembly GCF_056397745.1 of Allobosea sp. 05L423. Taxonomy (NCBI): domain Bacteria; kingdom Pseudomonadati; phylum Pseudomonadota; class Alphaproteobacteria; order Hyphomicrobiales; family Alloboseaceae; genus Allobosea; species Allobosea sp. 05L423. The sequence goes on from NZ_JBFTOA010000013.1 coordinate 86,047, forward strand.
GTCAAGACAATCGCAGCTCGCGGCCATCTGTGCCGATCCGGCCAATCGGCGGCCTCAGACCGCTTATTTTTCCGAATGCCAGACGCTCTATCCTTCGACGGATCGGGCCTTGCAGAGGAACTATCAGCTCGGCGCCCCCACCGGTAATTGACCAACAGCGGCACTGCCGTAAAGAGACAGCGTGCGTGGCGATGTCTCGCGCGAGATCGCTGCCGCCGCGTCGTTGTGACGAGGCGACGGTGACTCGTAGAATGCTCAGGCTTGCTCAGCATGCCGCCAAGATCGGCGGATCGTGTTTTGGTGCCCCTGGCCGGGATCGAACCAGCACTCCTTGCGGAACTCGATTTTGAGTCGAGCGCGTCTACCAATTCCGCCACAGGGGCCCATACAGGCGGGCGGACTATAGCGATCGGTCGATGCCGGTCAATCGGTGGAACGGCCGCCGCGGCTGGTTTCGGTGCGTTGTGCTCTGACGGCCGTGGGTTTTTCACGCATGGGCTCTTGCAAGGATGGCACACCGGGGTGGCGACAGCGCTCCGAAGGCTCGCGCACCGTTGCGTCAGCCGTCGCCCCATGGTCTAGAGCGCCATGCTCAAGCGCCTCTACGAATGGACAATGTCGCTCGCGGCCCGGCCGCGCGCCGAGCTCTGGCTGGCAGTCGTCGCCTTCGTCGAAAGCTCGTTCTTCCTGATCCCGGCCGATGTGCTGTTCGTGCCGATGGCTTTGGCGCGGCCGCAGCGGGCGTATCGGTTGGCCTTCATCGCCACGCTGTTCTCCGTGCTCGGCGGTATCGCCGGCTATGCGCTCGGCTACTACGCCTTCGAGGCGCTGGCGAAGCCGGTGCTCGCCTTCTACGGCAAGCTCGGCGCCTTCGAGACGCTGCGCGCCTGCGCAGGCCCGGACACGACGCTCATCCTGCTGACCACCTCCGGCCTGGCTCACCTGCCGCCGATCAAGGTGGTGACGATCCTGGCCGGTGCGGTCCATATCGGCCTCGCGTTTTTCGTCATTTCCTGCGTGCTGGCGCGCGGGGCGCGCTTCTTCGCCTTGGCCTTCCTGCTGCGCCGCTATGGCAACGCGATCCGGCATTTCATCGAACGTCGCCTGAAAGTGATCGCGGTAGTCGGCGCCGCCGTGCTGATCCTGCTTTATTTCGGCCTCAAGCTCGTCGCAGGGTCAGGCCAGCTTCTTTCCTGCTGAGCCTTGCCATGACCGCCTCTTCAGCCATTGCGTCCCACGGTCCCAACCGGTTGCTCACGCCGCTGCGGTTGATCGCGCTGATCGGACTTGCGAGCCTGGCTCTGATCGGAGGCGCCTGGTTCTTCGAACTGGTCATCCATCTGCGGCCCTGCAAGCTCTGTCTCGAACAACGCGTGCCGCACTATGCCGCCATCGGCCTGGCTCTCGCGGCGCTGGTGCTGGCACGTTCGCCGCGGCTGCAATGGCTCGTCCTGCTCGGGTTGGCCGGCCTGATGGCCTGGAGCACAGGGCTCGGCTTCTACCACGCGGGTGTCGAATGGGGCTGGTTCGTCGGGCCGAATGATTGCGGGGGCGCGGCCTCGGCAGCAGCCGGCATGCAGGATTTCATGAAGCAGCTGCAGACGACCCGGATCGTCGCCTGCTCGGAAGCGGCGTGGCGTTTCCTCGGTCTGTCGCTTGCAGGCTGGAACGCGCTGGTATCGGCCGGGCTGTTCCTGCTCGCCATCTTCGGGCTGCTGCGCGGGGTTGTCGGGCGCCGGCTAAACCAGCCTGTTTGATCAGCGAGATCCCTGAAGGTCGGGCGTCGTCTTCGCCCTGGCTGTCGGCACGAGAGGCACGCTTCGGCGGCGCCTGGGGCGGTCGCCGCAGGCCTATGCTTCACCTTCGCGGTGGCACCTGAGGCTGCGATTGCGGCTCCCGGAAGCAGGCGAAAGCGCCCGAGCGCGTACTCTTCCCCAAACGTGAGATATCAGCCGCTCCGCCGCCATCGCCGACCTCATGGACTTTGCCGGAATCGAACCCATATTGATTCCACGGAGTTTTGAGCGTGAGACTCGCGCGGGTGGCCCTTTTCGCAGCGGCCGTCATAGCCGCAGCGGTCCTTTCTTCCTTCTCACCGGCCCGAACGGCGGGGGGGCGGGTCGCCTTGAGCATCGCGATCGACGGCGCGATCGGTCCGGCGAGCACGCGCCAGCTCAAGGAGGCGCTGAGCGTCGCCGCCAAGCGCGATGCCGAGGTTCTCATCCTGCAACTGGATACGCCCGGCGGCCTGGTCACGTCGATGCGCGAGATGATCGCCGACATCCTGGCCTCTCCCGTGCCCGTCATCGGCTATGTCGCGCCGCCGGGCGGCCACGCGGCGAGTGCCGGAACCTACATCCTCTACGCCACCCATGTCGCGGCGATGGCGCCCGGCACCAATCTCGGAGCTGCGACCCCGGTGGCGATCGGCGGGCTGCCCTCGCTCCCCGGCGGCGAGAAGGATAGCGGCCCGGGCGGCAACGGGAAGGACGCCGGCGGCCGGCCACCCGGCGACGCGATGATGGCCAAGGTGACCAATGACGCGGTCGCGTTGATCCGCTCGCTTGCCGAATTGCGCGGGCGCAACGGCGACTGGGGCGAGAAGGCCGTGCGCGAGGCGGCGAGCCTGTCGGCCAGCGCGGCGCTCGATCAGCATGTCATAGACTTCGTCGCCCGCGACACGACCGAGCTCCTGCAACTGGCCGATGGCCGCACCGTCGACGTGGCCGGCAAGAAGGAAGTGCTGGCCACGAAGGGCCTGGCCGTCGAGACTCTGGAGCCCGGCTGGTTCATCCAGCTTCTCGCCGTCATCACCAACCCCAACATCGCCGTCGTGCTGATGCTGGTTGGCGTCTATGGCCTCGTCTTCGAGTTCATCAGCCCCGGCGCGGTGGCGCCGGGCGTGCTCGGCGCCACCTGCCTGCTGCTCGGCCTCTACGCGCTCGATCTGCTGCCGATCAACTATGCCGGGCTCGCGCTGATGCTGCTCGGCGTCGCCTTCCTCATCATGGAGGCCTTCAATCCGACGGCCGTGCTCGGGCTCGGCGGTGTGGCGGCCTTCTTGCTCGGCGCCACCATGTTGCTCCAGGTCGAGGGGCCGGGCTTCGCCATATCCTGGGCGGTCATCGGCCCCGCGGCCGCGCTGACGCTCGGGCTCGCGCTGCTCGCCGGCACCTATGTCTGGGCGGCGCGGCGCAATCCTCCGCGCGTCGGTGGCGAGGCGATGCGGGGCCTTGCCGTCGACATCCTCGACTGGGACGGCCGGGAAGGCCACGTGCTGGCGCTCGGTGAACGCTGGCGGGCGAAGGCCGACGAGCCGATCATGCCGGGGGACAGCGCCGAGGTGACCGCCATCAGCGATCTCGTCCTGACGGTACGGCGGCGGGCCGCGGCGAACGATGGAGCAAGATGATGACGACGATGGTCGGTTATGTGGCCTATCTGATCATTGCGCTGCTGGTGGCCCTGTTCCTGTCAGCGGCGATCCGCATCCTGAGGGAATATGAGCGCGGCGTGGTCTTCACGCTCGGTCGCTTCACCGGTGTCATGGGGCCGGGCCTCATCATCCTCGTGCCGTTCGTCCAGCAGATGGTGCGCGTGGATCTGCGCGTCGTGGTGCAGGATGTGCCTCCGCAGGATGTCATTTCGCGCGACAACGTCTCGGTGAAGGTCAACGCAGTGCTCTATTTCCGCATCGTCGATGCCGAGCGCGCGATCCTCCAGGTCGAGGATTTCATGACCGCCACCAACCAGCTCGCGCAGACCACGCTGCGCTCGGTGCTCGGCAAGCACGAACTCGACGAGATGCTGGCCGAGCGTGACAAGCTCAACAGCGACATCCAGGAGATCCTCGACCAGCGCACCGATGCCTGGGGCATCAAGGTCTCCAATGTCGAGATCAAGGATATCGACCTCAACGACAGCATGGTCCGCGCTATCGCCAAGCAGGCTGAGGCGGAGCGGCTGCGGCGCGCCAAGGTCATCAACGCCGACGGCGAGCAGCAGGCAGCGGCCAAGCTGGTCGAGGCCGGCCGCATGCTGGCGGCCGAGCCCCAAGCCATGCAGTTGCGCTATTTCGAGGCCCTGCACGACATCGCCGGCGAGCGCTCCTCGACGGTGGTGTTCCCTCTGCCGGTGGATCTGTTGAGTCAGTTCCTGAAGTAGCCGGGCGGCGATGGCGGGGGCACGCGACAAACGCGCCTGGGAAAATTAGAGCCTTGATCCTGAGGAGCGCCGTAAGACGCGTCTCGAAGGATGATCCAGATATCTCCTGAGCTTCCGGGAACACCCTTCGAGGAGCCATTCCTGACGAAATGGCTCCTCAGGACGAGGCTCGGGGAATTCCCAAACGGCTCTCATTGGGTGCAATGCAGCTGCTGCCTGAGCCTTACGGCTCCAGCTCGGAGTCCCAGTAGAGATAGTCGAGCCAGCTCTCGTGGAGATAGTTCGGCGGGAACAGCTTGCCGTTGCGGTGGAGGTCGTTGACCGTCGGCGCATAGGGCTTCTGGGCCGGGAACATCTCGACCGCGGCCGGCATCTTGTCGCCCTTGCGCAGGTTGCAGGGCGAGCAGGCGGCGACGACGTTGTCCCAGGTGGTCAGGCCGCCCTTGGAGCGGGGGATGACGTGGTCGAAGGTCAGTTCCTCGCGCGTGTTGCAATATTGGCAGGCGAAGCGGTCGCGCAGGAAAACGTTGAAGCGGGTGAAGGCCGGCGTCCGGGATGGCTTGATGTAACTCTTCAGCGAGACGACCGAGGGCAGCCGCATGTCGAAGCTGGGGCTGCGGACGACGGTGTCGTATTCGGAGACGATGTTGACGCGGTCCATGAAGACCGCCTTGATCGCGTCCTGCCAGCTCCAAAGGGACAAGGGATAGTAGCTGAGCGGCCGGAAATCGGCGTTCAGGACCAAGGCCGGACAGCCGTCCGGCGACGCCATCGGATGCATCACATGCGCCGTCAAACCCGTCGCACCTCCGCTTCGCCAAGCGGGACGAATCCCGCCCTCAGATCAATGTAAGCGCGAGACGACAGGAATGTGAAGGAACTTATTGCGGGTGCGACAAAGCCCCTCGCACGGGCGAGGTGCTTCCTCGCTCGTGGCAGCCGCTCAGCAGATCATGGTGCTTTTCGTTCAATTCGCGGGTTCTGGCCCGCCGGCCGTGATTCGTCAGCGGGTTGGGACGGGCTTCTCGCCGCGGTAATCGTAGAAACCGCGCTTGGTCTTGCGGCCCAGCCAGCCGGCCTCGACGTATTTCACCAGCAGCGGGCAGGGCCGATATTTCGAATCGGCGAGGCCGTCATGGAGCACCTGCATCACGGACAAGCAGGTGTCGAGGCCGATGAAATCGGCGAGCTGGAGCGGGCCCATCGGGTGGTTGGCGCCGAGCCGCATGGCGGTGTCGATCGCGTCGACCGAGCCGACGCCCTCATAGAGCGTGTAGACGGCCTCGTTGATCATCGGCAGCAGGATGCGGTTGACGATGAAGGCCGGGAAGTCCTCGGAGACCGAAACGGTCTTGTGCAACTGGCCGACGAGCGCCTTGGCGCGCTCGAAGGTGCCGTCGTCGGTGGCGATGCCGCGAATCAGCTCGACGAGCTGCATCAGCGGCACCGGGTTCATGAAGTGGATGCCGATGAAGTGCTCGGGGCGGTCGGTCGCGGCCGCAAGCCGGGTGATCGAGATTGAGGAGGTGTTGGAAGCGAGGATCGCCTGGGGCTTCAGATGCGGACAGACGGCCGTGAAGATCTTGCGCTTGACCTCCTCGTTCTCGGTCGCAGCCTCGATGACGAGGTCACAATCGCCGAGATCGGCGAGGCCGACCGCGGGCTCGATCCGTTGCACGGCGGCGCGGCGATCCTCGTCGGCGAGGGCGCCCTTCTGGACCTGGCGGGCCATGTTGCCGTCGATGGTGGCGAGCGCCGCCTTGATCCGGTCCTCGGCGACGTCGTGCAGCCTGACATCGAACCCGGCCACCGCCGCGACATGGGCGATGCCGTTGCCCATCTGGCCTGCCCCGATGATGCCGATCGTCTTGATCGCGTGGTCCGACATGGTCTGATCCCGGATAGTCTTCTTATGCTCCCGCAGGAGCGGAACGGGCCGCCCTAAGGCGGCCCGGGAACGATGGTCTATGCCTTACTTGCCGGCTTTGGCGAGTTCGGCGTCGAGCTCCGGCAGGACGGTGAAGAGGTCGCCGACGAGGCCGTAATCGGCGATCTGGAAGATCGGCGCCTCTTCGTCCTTGTTGATGGCGACGATGACCTTCGAGTCCTTCATGCCGGCGAGATGCTGGATCGCGCCGGAAATGCCGACCGCGATATAAAGTTCAGGCGCGACCACCTTGCCGGTCTGCCCGACCTGCCAGTCGTTCGGGGCGTAGCCGGCATCGACCGCAGCGCGCGAAGCGCCCATGGCGGCGCCGAGCTTGTCGGCGACGGGCTCGATCACCTTGGTGAAGTTCTCGGAGGAGCCGAGCGCGCGGCCGCCCGAGATGATGATCTTGGCCGAGGCGAGTTCCGGACGGTCGGACTTGGCGACCTCCTCGCCCTTGAAGGACGAGTTGCCGGGGTTCTCAGCCGCCGAGACGGTCTCGACCGCGGCCGAACCGCCTTCGCCCGCCGCCTGGAACGAGGCGGTGCGGATGGTCAGCAGCTTCTTGGCGTCGGTCGACTGCACCGTCTGGATGGCGTTGCCGGCATAGACCGGGCGCTCGAAAGTGTCGGGCGAGACGATCTTGCTGACGTCCGAGACCTGCATCACGTCGAGCAGGGCGGCGACGCGCGGCAGCACGTTCTTGCCGGTGGTGGTCGAGGGCGCGACGACGGCGTCATAGCCGTCCGCGAGCTTCACGATCAGCGCCGCCAGCGGCTCGGCCAGCGCGTGGCTGTAGGCCGCGTCATCGGCGAGCAGCACCTTCTCGACGCCGGCGAGCCTGGCGGCGGCATCGGCTGCGGCCTTGGCGCCCTGGCCGGCAACGAGGATGTGAACCGGAGTGCCCAGTTCCTTGGCAGCGGTCAGCGCCTTGGCGGTGGCGTCCTTGACGGAGACGTTGTCGTGTTCGGCGATCAGCAGCGTGGTCATCAGATCACCCCGGCGGTCTTGAGCTTGGAGACGAGTTCGGCGGCGTTGGCCACCTTGACGCCGGCGGAGCGGCCGGCGGGCTCGACCGTCTTCAGAACTTTCAGGCGCGGCGCGACATCGACGCCGAGCGTCTCGGCCGAGGTCTCGTCGAGCGGCTTCTTCTTCGCCTTCATGATGTTGGGCAGCGAAGCGTAGCGCGGCTCGTTGAGGCGCAGATCGGTGGTGACGATCGCCGGCAGCTTCAGCTGGACCGTCTGCAGGCCGCCATCGACCTCGCGGGTGACGTCGACGCTATCCGCGCCGAGCTCGACCTTGGAGGCGAACGTGCCCTGCGCCCAGCCCAGCAGCGCGGCGAGCATCTGGCCGGTCTGGTTGCAATCGTCGTCGATCGCCTGCTTGCCGAGGATGACGAGACCGGGATTCTCCTGCTCGACCACCTTCTTCAGAAGCTTGGCGACCGCAAGCGGCTCGACCACGCCGTCGACCTTCACGAGGATGCCGCGGTCGGCGCCCATGGCCAGCCCGGTGCGGATCGTCTCGGCGGCCTGCGCCGGGCCGATCGAGACCACGATCACTTCGCTCGCCTTGCCGGCTTCCTTGAGGCGGAGCGCCTCTTCGACGGCGATCTCATCGAAGGGGTTCATCGACATCTTCACATTGGCCAGCTCGACGCCGGACCCGTCCGCTTTCACGCGGATCTTCACGTTGTAATCAACCACCCGCTTGACGGGCACCAAGATCTTCATCGTCAGATCACCGTTCAGAAGAGATGCGCCTCGCGCCGCGCCGTCCAAGACGGCAGAGTGGCGGCATCGCGGCCCTCGGCTGGAATGCGCAGGGACCGTAGCGACGCCGGTTTGGGCTTGTCAACGTCGTCCAAGGTCTGGTCGGAGGGGCAAAAGCGCACGGGCTCACCCGCCGACCGGCCGGCGGCCGAACAAGGGCACGCTGCGATGGATGAAGAGCGGCGTGAGCGCAGCCCCGGTCGCAAGCCCGCCAAGATGGGCCCACCAGCCGACATTGCCGTCGGTCTGGAACAAGGCCGAGCCGGCCTGCAGAAGAATCCAGCCGCCGAGCGCGTACATCGCCGGGATATGGATCGGAATCCAGTTGAAGGCGACGCCCCAGATGCGCACCTGCGGATAGAGCATCAGATAGGAGGCGATGACACCGGAGATCGCGCCGGAGGCGCCGATCAAGGGCTGCTCGGAATCGGGATACATTCCGGCGTGGATGAGCGAACCGCCCAGACCGCAGAGGAAGAAGAACATGAGGAAGCGGGCATGGCCCATCGCGTCCTCGACATTGTCGCCGAAGACCCAGAGGAACAGCATGTTGCCGGCCAGATGCGCCAGATTGGCATGGAGCAGCACATTGCTGAACAGCGTCAGCCAGGGCGGCAGATGGGCGAGCCCTTCCGGCAGCTGCGCCGTGCCGAACAGCACCGAGGGGATCATGCCGAAACCGGCCATGATCGCGATCTCGGCGTTCTCTCCCGGCCAGAACCAGAGCGCGACCTGGGCGGCAAGACAGGCGCAGATCAGCGCGTAGGTGACATAGGGAGTTCGCATGAAGCGCAGCGGCACGCCGTCATGCAGGGGAACGAACATGGCTGATCTCAGCGATTCTGGCCGGGCACCCAGAGGACGTCCCCGCCGGCCTTCGCATTGAGGAAGCGGGAGGCGACGAACAGGAAGTCCGACAGGCGATTGATGTATTTGAGCGCGGCCGGTCCGACGGTCTCGCCCTCCGTGGCGGCGAGTTCCGTCATCAGCCGTTCGGCGCGGCGGCTGACGGTGCGGGCGAGATGGAGGTGCGTCGCGGCGGGCGTCCCGCCGGGCAGGACGAAGGAGCGCAGGGGCGCAAGGCTCTCGTTCATCCGGTCGATCTCGGCCTCCAGGCGATCGACCTGCGCCTGGACGATGCGCAGCGGCTCGAAGGCAAGGGGCTTGTCCGTCTCCGGCGTGGAGAGATCGGCGCCGAGATCGAAGAGGTCGTTGCTGATGCGGCCGAGCATGGCATCGACCTCGGCGTCTTCGCCCTCGGCATGGAGGCGCGCCAGGCCGACACAGGCATTGGTCTCATCGACCGTGCCGTAGGCCGCGACCCGCAGGTCGAATTTCGGGCGGCGCGGCCCGGCCGTCAGCCCGGTGGTGCCGTCATCGCCGGTGCGGGTGTAGATGCGATTCAGCTTGACCATGCGACGCTTATAGCGCGGCACGGTCGGGACGGAAGCGAGGTTTTCTGCTGAGGCTGGTTGCTAGAACGTATAGCCGAGCCGCGCGCCGATATTGGCCGGGCCTCGTGGCGAAGACCCTGCACGATCGCCGCAGCCGGCCGTGCTGAAATGCTCGAGCGTGGTGACCAGGCTCCAGCGATCGGAGAGCCGCACACCGAGCGCCGCGGCCTCGCGGGTACCTGTGTTGCAGCCGACGTTGAGGCGATTCTCGGGGACGAAGCCGGTCTTGCCGTCGTTCAACGCTGCGCCGAAGCTCGCTTCGACGAAGACGTCCCGCGTGACGTCGAAACTCCAGGTCGCTCCGGCATAGGCGTAACGGGTGCCGTTGAGGTTCAGGCTGGTGCCGAGATTGAAGCGCGGGATGAAGGCGGCTGCGATTCGGTCCTGCAGGGGGATCAGGCGAGGCGAGAGCACCTCCGCTCCCACGTTGAGAAGGCTGCCTTCGCGCCCGCCGGGGTTGGCGAGCCCGGCGCCGATGCGGGTTTCCCAGGCCGGGGCCGGCGGCTCGGTCGCGGGAGCGTAGCTGGAGACATTGCCGGAGAGAGAGCGGGTCTGTGCCTGAGCCGAAGAGGCGGCCAGACAACCGGCGAGGAGCAGCAACGCGACGCGAACCATGGGCCTTCGGCAGGGTGTGAGAGAGCAGGCGTTAGTGAAGCACACACACTCGTGTTCGGAATGTGGCAGAGCCCGCGAAGCCAGGGCTCTGTTCACAGCTAATCGTTCCAAAAAACGTCAATGACGTCAATCAATTGGGCAGGATGTCGCGGCGGGTCAGCCGTTGCGCCACCAGAGCACGGTGACGATCAGGATGATGGCGACGAACTGCAGCACGACGCGCAGACGCATGAGCTTCTGCGAGGTGTCGGCACTGCCACCGCGCAGCATGTTCACAAGACCGAGCAGCAGCACGACAGCGACGGCGCCGACCGCGACGGAGACAAGAGTGTTCGAAAGCGTCATCGTGAAAGCCTGTAGAACGGAGCCCGGTCCGTGACCAGCGGCGGGATGCCGCGCCGGAAGATCGGGGTCAGCTTGTCGCGGCGTTCTGCGCGAGGGCCCGGCCGCGCACGGTCTGCGACAGATCGTCCGCAAGGGCCCGGCTGATCGCCGGCAGCCCTTCGAGCAGGTCGGGCATGAAGGCCTGCGACGGCGGCGGCCGCTTCGCCAGGGCATGGATCGCCCTGGCCATGACGAGCGGATCGCGCTCGCCCTCGCCGGACTGCGAGGGGTCGCAGAGCATTTCGACCAGGCTCAGTTCGTCCGCCCGCTGCGCACGGATTGCCTGCTCCAGGCGAGGCTTCACGCGCGGCACGATCAGCGCCGGCTTGTCGAAGGAGAGGATCTCGCAAAAGGTGTTGTAGCCGCCCATCGCCACGACGCAGTGCGCGCGATTCATCAGCAGTTCGAGGCGAGGCTCGAAGCCGAGACCCTCCAGCTTCGGATTGCGCGCGATCCGCTCGGCGAAGTCCTTGCGCTTCTCGCGCGACATGAAGGGCCCGAACACGATCAGCGCCGGCAGCGCGATGGTCGGGTCGGCTTCATAAGCCGAGATCACCCAGTCGATCACGCCGGCACCATCGCCGCCGCCGCCGGGGGTGACGAGGACGAAGGGCTGTTTGGTGATCCGCGGATAGCGATTCGGCGGCATCGGGCTCGGGACCGCACGCTTGAGATAGCCGACATAGCGAATCTTGTCGGCGAAACGCTGCTGGTCGGGCAGGCCGCTCAGGGGTTGGTAGATGCCCTCCAGCCCATAGACGAAGATGTCGTCGTAGATGGTGTCGAGCGCGTCGAGCGCGCCGCTATGGCGCCACTCCTCCAGCAGCGTGGCCGGATCGTCGAGCACGTCGCGCACGCCCAGCACGATGCGGGCGCCGCGGCGGCGCAGGATGTCGAGCGACGGCTTCAGCTCTCCGCGCAGGCCGACGGGCTCCTTGTCGACGATGACGACATCGGGATCGAAGGAGAGGACGGTCTGCTTGATCAGGTCGGTGCGCAGCCGCAGCGTGTCGCCGAGATCGAGGTTGAGGTGGTGCGGCTCATAGCGGCCGTCGCTCTGCTTCTCGATGCCGGGGATGCGGACATAGTCGATCCCGTCGCCGAACTGGAAGCTCGAGATCACCGAAGAACCGGAGACGATGATGACCGAGATGTGCGGAAAGCTGGCGATCAGCGCATTGGCGATGGCGCGGCAGCGGCGGATATGGCCGAGACCGAAAGTGTCATGGCTGTAGATCAGCACACGCGGCGCATGAGGGCTGCGCGGCGCCCTTTCGGCTCCGATCAAATCGATGACGTTGGAAGACATCGGATGCCGCCCTCCGCAAAGGCCAGACGACCTCTTGGCGAGGACGAACGCAGCTCGGAACCAGTTTAGAGCGCTTATAGCGCGGCGAGGTCCGTCAACCAAGCCCGTGCGGGTGGTGACATGCAGGATTCATCTTAGCCGGTGCGACGCCTATACTCTGGCAGGAAGAAGCTCGGCCGGATCAGCGAGATGCACGGCCGGATGGGCGGCTGCAAGGCTCAAGATGTCGTGGAGAACGGACCAAGCGCCTTCGTCATGGTCGCGGTGATGCAGGAGCAGACCGAGCGCGGCCGCCTGATCGGGGCCCTCGCCGCGCATCGCGATGATTTGTGCCACGATCTCGGGCAGAAGGTCATCCGCGCGCCGGCCCATGCGGCCGCCATGCCAGTCCATGACATCGATTCGGGTGTTGAGTAGGCGGGGGCCGCCGGCGGGACCGTGGCGATAGTTGCGGAAGCATGACAGACCGGAGAAGCCGAGGCTGCCGAGCCGGGCGGCGTGGCCGGGGTCGATGCGATTCCATGGCGGCACGAAGACCGGCATGATGTCGCCGCCGATCAGGTCGCGAAGGCGATCGCGGCCCTCGGCGATCTCGCCATCGACGGCTGTCCTGTCGCGATCGGGGCCGAATTCCGACTTCTTTCCGCCTGCCGGAGCATGGTTGCGATGCCAGACGCCGTGCTGGCAGGGACGCAAGCACGGCATGCCCTTCAGGGCCGATGCCAGGGCGGGTTCCGCCAGCATCGGGATTACCGCCAGCAGGACAGTTGCACCATGGCGTTCCGCCAGAACCGAAAGCCGCGCCAACGCCGGGCTCGGCGCGACCGCGTCGTCGTCGCGGAGCCATAGCCGCAGCTGCCGGCCGGCGGCCTGCCAGTTGTCGAGTTCCCGCGACAGAGCCTGCCAGTGCGTCTCGTTCATGACGCGACGCTGCCTGCGGCCCTGAGCTTGTCGCGGCGGTGGCGGCAGGCGAGGTCGAGCCCTTCGGCCAGCCTTGCGGCGGCGCGGGCGTTCGTACGCTCGTCCAATACGAAGCGGCGAGCATCGTCTCCCATCCGTTCACGGCGCGCCCTGTCCCGCAGCATGGCGACGAGATGACCGGCGAAAGCCGCTTCGTCGCCTTCCGGCGCCAAGAGCGCTGTCTCTCCTGACATCACCGTCGCGGAGACGCCGCCGCTGTCGAAGGCGACCACGGGCAGCCCGACCGCCTGGGCTTCGAGATAGACCAAGCCATAGGCCTCGCGTACGCCCGGCCAGACGAAGATGTCGTGCCGCGCCAGCTCGTCGAGCGCCCGCTCGCGCGGGATCAGGCCAAGCCAATCGATTCGTTCTTGCGGCAGGCAGGCGAAGGCCTGCTCGATCTCGCCGCGCTGGCGGCCGTCGCCGACGATGCTCAGGCGCCAGTCCGCATCGGGAATGCGCGCCAGGATGCGGGCGAGCGTCAGATAGCTGTTCTGCTTCGTGCCCTGGCGCATCATCGCGATGGTGATCAGGTGGGGAGGTCCGGGATGGTTCCGGCGCTGCGGCGGCTCCTTCTCGAAGGTGATGAAGGGCGGGAGCTCCAGAAGGGCGGTGCCGGGCTGGCGCCAGGGTTCGAGCCCCTGGCGGTCGCGATCGGTGAAATAGAAGTGGACGTCGCCCGCCGTGAGGCTGTGCCGGACGATTTCGGTCTGGGCGCTCCATTGATCGAAGGCGCGGCGCTCGGAGTCGCTGGCTTCGGCCGTGACATAGGGGATGCTGAGGGCATCGGCGATCGCAGGGCCGAGCAGGTCCGGGGCGCGGTAGTAGTTGTGATAGGTGAACCAGAGGTCGGGGCGAGGGCTATCGGAGCGATAGCCCGCCAGCAGCCGGTCACTGAGCCGTGCAGCGTCGGCGCGATGCTGGTCGAGGCAAGCCGGATCGGCGCTGGGCAAATAGCCGCGGGTGGCCCGGACAGGCTCGACGACATGGCCCAATGTCTCCAGTGCCGCGACGAGCTGGCGCGCCATGCGGCGGTCGCCGGAGACGCCGCCGTCGTCGAACAGGTTCAGCGGAGTGTGGAATGCGATGCGCAAGGGGATACTGGAAAGGGGCGGAGCGTAGCTGGTCAGCGATAAGGATCGGCTGCATCGCGCAGGCCGTCGCCGAGGAAGTTGAAGGCGAGGATGATCACGATCACGGGCACCACCGGATAGAGCAGCCAGGGATAGAGCGCCACCACATTGATGTTCTGTGCCTCGTTCAGCATCACGCCCCAGCTGGTGATCGGGGGCCTCAAGCCCAGGCCAAGGAAAGAGAGCGCGGTCTCGCCGAGGATGGTCTTGGGTATGGTGATGGTGGCCGAGGCGATGAGGTGGCTCATGAAGCCCGGCACCAGATGCAGGCCGATGATGCGGGCGGGCTTCGCGCCCATCAGCTGGGCGGCGACGACATAGTCCTCCTCGCGCAGCGACAGCAGCTTCGAGCGGACCGAGCGGGCAAGCCCCGTCCAGTCCATCAGGCCGAGGATGATGGTGATGCCGAAATAGACCACCACCGGGCTCCATGACGGCGGCATGATCGAAGCCAGCGCCAGCCAGAGCGGGATATGCGGCAGCGACTGCACGATCTCGATGATGCGCTGGATGACGAGATCGACGCGGCCGCCGTAATAGCCCGCGATGCCGCCGATGATGACGCCGAGCACGAAGGAAACGGAGACGCCGAGCAGGCCGATCGAGAGCGAGATGCGTCCGCCATAGAGGATGCGCGAGAACATGTCCCGGCCGAGCCGATCCGAGCCGAGCCAGAAGAAGGTGCCGTCCTTGGGCGGGCAGACCAGGCGCCTGTTGCCGGGGATCAGACCCCAGAACTCGTAGCTGTCGTCGCCGCGGCAGAAGAAGCGCAGTTTCTGCGGCCGCGTGCTGTCGACCTCGTATTCGCGCTTCAGGTTCTCCATGTTGAGCCGCATCTTGTACGGGTAGACGAAGGGGCCGATGAAGCTGCCTTCATGGAAGAGGTGGACGCTCTGGCCCGGCGCGCGGATGAAGTCGGTATTGCGCGTTGTGTAGTGGTAGGGCGCGAGGAATTCGGCGAAGGCCGCCATCGCGTAGATCGCCACGATGACGAAGGCGGAGATGACCGCGAGCTTGTGGCGGCGGAACTTCCACCACATCAGCTGCCATTGCGAGGCGAGATAGATCCGCTCCTGCTCCGGCGTCATCGCCTCGGTGGCATAGGGCTCGAAAGGCGCGGTCGAGGCCGCATGCGGCAGCGGCGCGCCATCGGGCGGAAGTGTGTTGAGCAAGTTCGCCTTCACTTGGTCGCCGTCCCCTGCAGACGGATGCGCGGATCCAGGATGGCGAGCGCGATATCCGAGATCAGCACGCCGATCACGGTCAGGAAGGACAGGAACATCAGGAAGGAGCCGGCGAGATACATGTCCTGGGCCTGCAGCGCCCGGATCAGCAGCGGGCCGGTGGTCTGCAGCGAGAGCACGATGGCGACGACCTCGGCACCCGAGACGATCGAAGGCAGGATGTCGCCGATATCCGAGATGAAGAAGTTGAGCGACATGCGCAGCGGATATTTGCGCAGCGCCTTGCCGGGCGGCAGGCCCTTGGCGCGGGCGGTGACGTAGTACTGCTTCTGGAGCTCGTCGAGCAGATTGGCGCGCAGCGCCCGGATCATGCCGGCGGTGCCGCCGGCGCCGATGATGATGACGGGGATCCAGAGATGCTCCAAAACGGATCGGAGCTTGGCCCAGCTCATCGGCTGGTTGAGATATTGCGGGTCGACGAGACCGCCGATCGAGGTGCCGAACCAGACATTGGCAAAATACATGAAGACGAGCGCCAGCAGGAAATGCGGCACTGCGAGACCGATCAGGCCGATGAAGGTCAGCCCGTAGTCGCCCCAGCTGTACTGGTGCGTGGCCGAGTAGATGCCGATCGGGAAGGCGACGACCCAGGTGAAGACGATCGTGGCGAAGGAGACCAGCATGGTCAGGAGCAGTCGGTCGCCGACGATCTCCCTGACCGGCCGCTGATATTCGAAGGAATAGCCCATATCGCCCTGAAGCAGGCCCGCGACCCACCAGAAATAGCGCTCGACCGGGGGCTTGTCGAAGCCGTACTCCTGTTTCAGGAACTCGATGCGGCTCATATCGGCCTTCTCGCCCTGCGCCTGCATTTCGGCTGCGAGAGTCTCGAAATAGTCCCCTTCCGGGAGATTGATCACGGTGAAGATCAGCGCGCTGGTGACCAGCAGCGTCGGGATCATGATCAGGATGCGCTTGAGGATGTAGCGGAACAGCACGGATCAGCCTTTGGTCTCTTGCCGATCGAACCAGAAGGTGTCGGGCATATAGCGGCCGATGAAGGCGCCGGGTTCGAAGCTGTAGAGGCCGACCTCGGGCACGTTGCGCAGGTCGCGGGAGACGACGATCGGCTGCAGCGTGCTGTTGATCACGCCGATGGTGAAAACCTGCTCGGCATTGATGGCCAGCATCTTGTGCCAGATGGTGCGGCGCTGGTCGCGCGTCGAGCTCATCCGCCATTCCTCGTAGAGCCGCACCAGCTCGTTGACCTCGTGCGAGGCCGGTCTTTCGCCCTCGCGGCCGCTGGTCTCGATGAACTGGCCCCAGCGCGGCCACTGGAACTGCGCCGACGAGGTCGGCGACAGCGCATCCGGTTCCATGTCGGAGGTGATGAGCGCGTTGTCCATGCCGGCCCAGGCCGACATGATGGTCTGCCCCGCGACGATGCGGCGGCGGAAGACGTCGCGCTGCGTGGAGCGCGGGTAGATCTTGATGCCGACGTTCAGGAAATCCTGCTTGAGCAGATCGAGGATGTCCGTCTCCTCGGTGTTCTCGCCGGCTGTCTCGATGGTGAATTCGAGCCTGCGGCCGTCCGGGAGCAGACGCACGCCGTCATCGTCGCGCTTGGTCAGGCCGATCTCGTCGAGAAGCCGGTTAGCCAGATCCGGGTCGTGCTGGATCCAGAGCGAAGCGAGCGTGGGATCGTAGAGCGGGCTTTCCGGCAACGCCGTATTGGCGCTTTCGCGCGCCAACCCGAAGAAGATCACCTTGTTGATGTCGGCGCGGTTGATCGCGACCGAGATGGCGCGGCGATAGCGTACGTCGCGATTGAGGTCGCGCCAGACCGGATCGATGGCGTTCAGATTCGGCAGAAGGGCGAAATAGGCGCCCTCGGCCCGCTTCCAGAGCCTGACCTCGAAGTTCATCCGCTTCGAGGCTTCCTTGAGGAAGGTGTAGTTGTCGAAGCGGATGTAGCGGGCCTGAAGATCGGCCTCTCCGGCGGCTGCCTTGGCCGGGATCAGTGAGCTTGTGCCGATAGTCAGCGTGACCTGATCGGCATAGGGCAACTGCCGGCCCTTCTCGTCGACGCGATGGAAGAAGGGGTTGCGCTCGAACACGAATTGCTCGGCTGGCAGCGGCGTGGTGTTGCGCCAGGGCTCGAGTGTCGGAAGGTTTGGGTTTTCCGGCCGGTACATGCGTGAGAGGCGTTCATGCAGCGCACCCCAGTCGCGCACACGGTTCTCCTTCACGCGCTTGACCAGCTCGTATTTGGGCGCGTGCTTCTCGTGGAACTGCTTGAGGTAGCCCGAGGGCATGAAGATGTAGGTCGGCTGCGCGCCCGCCAGCGCCGGCAGGAAGATCGGGTTCGGCATTTCCCAGCTGTAGCGAACCTCGGTCTCGCTCAACACTTCAAAGAAGGGGAGATTGCCGCCGGCGAGCATCGCCTGGGGCGGTCCGCCGGGCGACAGGCGCTTGTTGTTGGCGACATCCTCCCACCAATAGCGAAAATCTTCGGTGGTGAATGGCGAGCCGTCGGACCAGCGATGGCCGGCGCGCAGCCGCAACGTGAAAACGCGGCCATCCTCGACGTTGCAGCTTTCGAGCACGTCCGGCACGAGCTCGAGGTTCTCGTCATAGACCATCAGGCGCGTGTAGCCGTAGAGCGTCATCATCCGGACATCGCGCTGGTCGCCCATCAGCATGCGGATATTGCCGCCATGGCGTCCCGGCGTGCGGCCGAGCTTGCCGAGATCGATGAGGCGGGGCACGGCCGGCAGGCGCTGCGCCACCGGCGGCAGCGTTCCCGCGTTGACCTTCTCGGCGAAGAAGGGGCTGTCGATCGGGGCAGGCTGAGCCGGCTGGGCCAGCGCGCGGCGGGGCAGGGCGGCTCCGGCGAGCGCCGCCGTTCCCAGCAGCAGGGCGGCGCGGCGCGTCGTATGCGGGGAGCGGGAGGTCATGGGACCATCTCCCGGACATCGGCATTGGGCCGCGCAAGGACGTAGTGGCCCTCTCCGAGCGACAGATGCGCCAGGGCGGAGGCGTCGGAACCGACCTTGAAGGCGTCACCCCAATGGCTGTCATCGGAAGCACCGCCCGGCGCCGCGAGCTTGAAGTCGAGCTTGCGATCGAGATCGGCGAAGGGCACGGAGCGCAGCAGCGCCTTGGTGTAGGGGTGGACCGGCTTGGTGAAGAGGCTATGGCGCGGCGCCAGTTCGACGATGCGGCCATTGGCCATCACCGCGATGCGGTCCGCCATGTAATTCACCACGGCGAGGTTGTGCGAGATGAACAGGAAGGTGAGGCCCCGCTCGGCCTGGATGTCCTTCAGCAGGTTGAGGATCTGCGCCTGCACGGAGACATCGAGCGCCGAGACCGGCTCGTCGCAGATGATCAGTTCGGGATCGAGCGCCAGGGCGCGGGCGATGCCGATGCGCTGACGCTGCCCGCCCGAGAAGGAATGCGGATAGCGATTCAGGAAGCGGACATCGAGGCCGACATCCTGCATCAGGGAGCGAACCCGCTCATCCTGGGCTGCAGAGTGGCCCCTGTCATGGACCGCAAGCGGCTCGCGCAGGATGTTCATCACCGTCATGCGGGGCGAGAGCGACGAGACGGGATCCTGGAAAATCATCTGGATGCGCGGGCGGAAGGCGCGCAACGCGTCGCCCTTCAGCCCGAGTACGTCGACCCGTTCATGGCCGTCGTCGAAGATGACCTCACCGGAATCGGCGGTGATGGCCCGCATCACGATCTTGCTGACGGTCGTCTTGCCGCAGCCGCTCTCGCCGACGAGGCCGAGGCATTCGCCACGGCGGATGTCGAAGCTGACATTGTCGACGGCCTTCACGGCGCTTTGCGTGCCCTTGCCGAAGAAGCTGCGAGAGCCGGTGACATAGGTCTTGTGCAGGTTGCGGACCCGAAGCAGCGGCGTGTTCTCGCGATCCGCGGGCGGCGGAGCGGGGCGTGGCGCCGCCGGGGGGCGGGGCCTGGCTTCCCGGAGCGCGACGAGGCGCTCGCCCTCCTGCATGTCGAAATGCGGCGAAGCGTTGAGCAGCGCCTTGAGATAGGGGTGGCGCGGCTGCCGGA
This sequence comes from Allobosea sp. 05L423, assembly GCF_056397745.1. Classification (NCBI taxonomy): domain Bacteria; kingdom Pseudomonadati; phylum Pseudomonadota; class Alphaproteobacteria; order Hyphomicrobiales; family Alloboseaceae; genus Allobosea; species Allobosea sp. 05L423. Next base: position 105,038 of record NZ_JBFTOA010000013.1, read on the forward strand.
AGATGTCCTCGACCGGGCCGCGCTCCAGAATCTCACCGTGGAAGATCACCACCACCTCGTCGGCCATGTTGGCGACGACGCCGAGATCGTGGGTGATCAGCAGGATCGCCATGCCCATCTCGGCCTGGAGATCGCGCATCAGGTCGAGCACCTGCGCCTGGATGGTGACGTCGAGCGCCGTGGTCGGTTCGTCGGCGATCAGCAGGGCCGGCTTGCAGATCAGGGCCATCGCAAGCATGGCGCGCTGGCGCAGGCCGCCCGATAGCTCGAAGGGATACAGCCCATAGGCGCGATGGGCGTTCTTGAAGCCGACGCGCTTCAGCATGGCCTCGATCAGGCCGCGCGCCTCCGCCTTCGGCATCGGCCGGTGCAGGAGCAGAGCCTCTTCGATCTGGTTGCCGATGGTGTGGACCGGAGAGAGCGACGACATCGGCTCCTGGAAGATCATGCCGATGCGGCCGCCACGCAGCGCACGAATCTCCGGACCTTCGGCGGGCAGGGCCGCGATGTCGATCACGGTCTGTGGCGCCAAGGGGTCGCGGAACAGGATCTCGCCCCCGGTCACGGCGCCCGCGCGGGGCAACAGGCCCATGATGGCCTGCGAGATCACCGATTTGCCGGAGCCGGATTCGCCCACGAGCGCGACCGTCTTGCCGGCCGGCACGCGCAGGCTCGCGCCCTTCACCACCTCGCGAGACAAGCCGTGAACGGTGAAGCCGATACGCAGGTCGCTGATGCGCAGGATATCCATGACCCGATCTGACGCCACTCCGGAACCGTCCGCAATTCACCTGACGTCACTAGACGTCTAAAGTTCGGTCTTGCCAATGATTTTCGACACATCGACTCATTCGGCCGGACATTGGCCGAGCCGGATGACATCGCTGCAACGCGGCCCGCGGCGGAAATCGTCGTAGCTGACGCTCCAGGGGAGGCGGCCGGGAGCCCGATAGGGGCCGAATTTGAAGTACTGGTTGGTGTCGAGGCCCGGGCCGCCTTGGCCGATATGCCCGCGGATGGTCACGATCGGGACGCCGTTGGCCATGATCTCGATGCGTCCGTCGCCGTGGGGGCCTGGTTGCGATCGGATGACGAAATCGATCCAGCCCATCCGGGCTGCCGGCAGATCGGCATGGCGCGTGACCTGGATGTCCGGGGCGCAGGCGTTGAAATAGCCGGGGTAGCTCCCGCGCGGTGCGCCGGCCTCAACGGCGACCAGAGCCCGCGTCTGATGAACGTTCGGGTGGTCAAGCACCAGCGCCTCGCCGGGGCGGCAGCCATCCGGGCGCTCCGGGCTCCCGATCGGATAGGAGACGACGCGATCCGTCTCGATGGTGATGCCGAGATGCCCCCGATAGAGTCGCAGCGCCAGGAAGGGTGAGTCGTCTCCCTCGGCGGCGGGCCGGGCCTCGCGCTTCCATTGGGCGATCACATATCTGCGATCGTCCTGCGGCAGCGGATCGTCGAGACGCACGGCCAGCCCGTACCAGACCGTGCTGCGGTAGGGAGCGAGCACCTCCGGGCGCTCCCAGACCTCGGCGCGTTCGCTGCAGTTGACGCGGTGGGGCGAGCAGGACGCCATGACCGTCAGGGTCAGCGCCCCGGTGCCGCGCAAGGGCGCTGCAGGGCCGAAAGCCACCCGGCCGCCGCGTTGCTCGAAGCTCTTCTTATAGAATAGCCCGCCTTCGGCGGCGAAACCGCCTTGGTCGAAGCCATCGTGCAGCAGGAGAGAAGCGTTGCCCGCTGCGACTTTGGCGCAGGCGGATGCCAGGGGAGCGGCGACGACAATCACGAGAGCAGCGCAGCCAAGGGCCGCGCGTAGCAACAGACGCTTCACATCTCTCCCCGACGCGGCGCGATCCGGGTGTGCCGCCGCCTCAAAGTGGCTCGCATTGCACTCCGCCGCAACCTCACCACATATGGTCGCTTTCAGGGGCCTTGCCCCGGCATGACAGCGCCGTCGGCGTTTCGCGACAGGATTGCCCTTTGGAGCCCAACCTCTTCCGTTACATCTGGCAGAAGAGTCGCGGCGAGCAGATCATCGTCCTGCTGATCATCCTTGTCTCGATACCCTTCAACTGGGCCTCGTTCGACGTCCCGAAGCGGATCGTCAACGACGCCATCCAGGGCGGAGCCTTCCGGGGCGGCAAGACGACCACCACCTTCATGGAGACGACCCTCCATCTCCCGTCCTGGCTGGGCGGAGCGACCCTGAGGCTGTTCGAAGGCTTTCAGGTCAATCAGGTCGGGCTCCTCATGGGGCTTTCCAGCTATTTCCTGGTGCTCGTCCTGATCAACGGTGCCTTCAAATACATCGTCAACGTGCGCAAGGGCATCCTCGGCGAGCGCATGCTGCGGCGCATGCGCTACGATCTCTTCAGCCAGCTGATGCGGTTTCGCCCGGAGGAGATCCGGGCGGTCAAGCCGGCCGAGATCGCCAGCATGATCAAGGACGAGGTCGAGCCGATCGGCGGCTTCGTCGGAGACGCCTTCATCCAGCCGGTCTTCCTGCTGAGCCAGGCCCTGACGGCACTCGTCTTCATCATGGTGCAGAGCTTCTGGCTCGGCTCGATCGCCCTGCTGATCGTGCTGGCGCAGGCCATCATCATCCCGATCCTGCGCCGCGAGCAGCTGAGGCTCGGCCGCGAGCGCCAGATCGCTTCCCGGCAACTCGCGGGAAGGATCGGCGAAATCGTCGATGCCGGGCCGATGATCCAGGGGCATGGCGCCACGGGCTACGTCCAGGCGGATATCGCCGGGCGGCTCGGGCACCTCTTCGACATCCGCTACGAGCTCTACAAGCGCAAGTTCGCCGTCAAGTTCCTCAATAACCTGCTGGCGCAGGTCACGCCGTTCTTCTTCTATGCGATCGGCGGCTATTTCGCGCTGCAGGGACGCCTCGACATCGGCCAGCTCGTGGCGGTGATCGCGGCCTATCGTGACCTGCCTTCGCCGATCAAGGAACTGATCGACTGGGATCAGCAGCGCAACGACGTCACGATCAAATACGAACAGGTCATTTCCCAGTTCAACAGCGACGACACGCTCGTCCTCGACGAGGCGAACGGCTGCTCGCCGCTGCCGGTCAAGGGAGACATCCGGCTCGAGGCCGTGCAGATGCTGGACAATCGCGGACAGCCGCTGCTGACGCCGCTCTCGTTCGTCCTGCAGCGACCGGGCTGGGTCGCGGTGATCGGGCCCCATGGCTGTGGCGGGGATGTGCTCGGCCGCATCCTCGGGCGGCAGGCGACCAACTACACGGGGCGGGTCCTCATCGACGGCGAACTGCTCGCGGATATGTCGGTCGAGCGGGCGAGCCATCTGATCGGCTATTCCGGAGACCAGGCGGAGGTCATTGCCGGGACGATGCGGGACAATATCCTGTTGCCGCTGCGGCGGCGCCGGCCGGAGATCAAATCCGACGGTCCGGTTTCCCCGGAGGAGCATCGCCGTTTCGTCGAGGCGGTCCGTTCGGGCAACTCGCCATTTCCGTTCGAGGCGGACTGGACGGACTACGAAGGTGTCGGGGTCGCCGACGCGGCCGAGCTCGCGGCGCGGGTGCGCGAGCTGCTCGACGTGTTCGGCTGCACTCAGGACGTGTTCGAGCTCGGCCTGGGCGGCAAGGTGATGCCGCCGGTGAGCGCGGAAGCAACCGAACGCATCATCACCGCCCGTCATGTCGTGGCCGCCGAGCTCGAGCGCATCAATCTTGGCGGGCTGATCGAGCCCTTCGCCCTCGACCGCTACAACCGGAACGCCTCGGTCGCCGAAAACCTGATCTTCGGAACGCGGACCAGCGCCCGCTTCGGCAACGCGACCCTGCTCTTCGAGCCTTATGCCCATTCGATCCTGAAGGCGGAGGCACTGGTGGAGCCTTTGACCGAGATGGGGGCGCGGATCGTTGCCACGGTCGTCGAGATCTTTGCCGGCCTGCCGGTGGGGCATGCGCTGTTCGAGCGCTATTCCTTCGGCGAGAATTTCGACTTCGAACGCCTCAACGAGCTGGCGGACATCCTGGCCAAGCACGATATGCGAAGCCCGCTCGATCAGGAGACGGAGCGTGACCTGGTGGCCCTGGCACTCGGCTATATCGAGCCCAAGCACAGGTTGAACCTGATCGACGACCGGCTCGAGCGCCGTATCCTCAGGGCGCGCGCGAGCTTCCGCAAGCACCTGCCGGCCGATGCCGCGGGCGATGTGGATTTCTATGCTCCCGACAAGGTTATGCTCGGCGCGAGCGTGCGGGACAACCTGATGTTCGGCCGCATCGGCTACGGCATCCCCGACGCGGGCCGGAAGGTGGCGGAGATCGTGCTGCAGGCGCTCGAGCGCTCGGGGCTGGGAGAGGCGCTCTATCGTCTCGGGCTCGACACCGAGAGCGGCATTCGCGGGCGCTATCTGCCGGCGCGGCTGCTGCAGGCCATTCCTCTGGTTCAGGCGCTGGTCAAGGCGCCCCAGATCGCTGTTCTCGACATCGCGGCCCTGCTCGCGATCTCCGACGAGCCGGAGAAGATCGTTGCCCGGTTGAGGGGCTATTGTGCCGGCATGACGCTGTTTCTTCTGCTGGGAGATGCTAGACTTGTCGAGGACATCCCGATGCGGATCGTTTTCCATGGTGCGACGGGGACGGTCGAGGCCGGTGGGGCGCTCGAGGCAGCGAACGATGCCGGCGATCAGGCGTTGCGCTTTGCGGATGCCCAGCGAATGGAGGCACGGTCATGAGTCTGGAAGCCGATATCGGCTGCTTGCGCAGCCTGCCGCTGTTTCGCGACATGCCTCCCTCGCGGCTCAAGCTCGTCGCACTGATGGGCGAGAGGTTGCGCTTCGAGCCGGGCGCTGTCCTGATCGACCAGAAGGGCCGGCTGGATGGCGTCTACGTCATCCTCGAGGGGGACGTCGAATTCTCGCAGTCGCGCCCCGATGGCGAGGGGCGCCGATTCCAGAAGGACGCCGGCAGCATTACCGGCGACGTGTCGCTGCTCAGCGGCCGGCCGTTCCTCGGCACGGTCAGCGCGAAGACGCCGGTCCTGGCCCTTAGAATTCCGAAGGACCTGTTCTTCGAACTGCTTCAGACCGTGCCGGAATTCAGCCTCGCGGTCTGCCGCGACCTGGCTGACCGCGTTCATCGTCTTGCCAGCGTTTTGCTCCGCGAGCACGAAACCGTTTGATGAGGTCGAGCGTCGTATGAATCGGCCACAAGCCGCCGGCACGCAGCGCACACAAACGGCGCGCAGCAGTATGGGCGCGAGCATCTATCAGGTCTCGTCCTGGAGCCGCGACATTCGTCTCGTCTCGGGCCTGATCCTGCTGACCTTCGCGACGACGCATTTCCTCAACCACGCCGTCGGCATCCTCGGGGTCGATGCCATGGAGCGCGTCCAGGACTGGCGCTACAACGTCTGGCACTCCCGCATCGGGACGATTGTGCTCTACGGCGCGCTCGTCATCCATCCGGTGTTCGCGCTGCTGCGCGTGGTCCAGCGGCGCACCTTCAAGATGCCGCTGCGCGAGATGCTGCAGATCGCGCTGGGCCTCGCGATTCCGCTTTTGCTCGTCGATCACATCGTCAGCACGCGCGTGTTGGGGTACTATTTCGGCGTCGACGAGACCTATCATGCCGTGCTGCGGCGGCTGTGGCCGGGCCGTGCGCTGCTGCAGTCGCTGCTGCTGCTGCTGGTCTGGACGCATGGCATCATCGGCATCCATTTCATGCTGCGCTCGCGCGATGCCTATCGCCATTGGCGTGATCCGTTCCTGCTCGTCTCGATCCTGATCCCGCTGCTCGCATTGATCGGCTTCATGGTGGCGGCGCGCGAGGCCGAACGGATGGCGCTCCCGCCGGAGTTCGTCACCGACGCGCAGCGGGCGATGTTCGACCGCGACGTGATGTGGGCGAAGAGTGCCTTCTATGGACTGGTCGGCGCCTTCGTGCTGTTCGTCGGCATCCGCGAGATCCGGGTCAGGACCCGTCATCAGATCACGGTGCGCTTCGTCGGCCACGGCACGCGCCGCGTAGCGCCGGGGCCGACGGTGCTCGAGATGTTCCGGCGCTTCGGCATTCCGCACGCGGCGCTCTGCGGCGGGCGGGCGCGCTGCGCCACCTGCCGTGTGCTGGTGATGGACGGCATGGACAAGCTGCCATCGCCGGGGCCGAACGAGGCCAGGTTGCTGCGGCGCATTTCGGCACCGGAAGGTGTCCGGCTCGCTTGCCAGATCAGGCCGCATGACGACCTGCAGGTGCAGATCCTGCTCGCCTCGCGCCTGAACGCCACCGGTGCGCGGGCGCTCGAGCCCGATGATGCCATCAACAAGCGCGGCCTGACGGTGGTCGTCGCCGATCTGCGCGCCTTCTCGGCGCTCTCGGAGCGGCAGCTGCCGCGCGAACTGATCGGCCTGCTCAACCGCTTCTTCGACGAGATGGGCCAGGCGATCACGGCCCATGACGGGCGCATCGACGCCTTCTACGGGGATGGTTTCATGGCCGTGTTCGGCCTCGATGGCTCGCAGGCGCGCGGAGCGCAGGCGGCGATCAGCGCTGCGGCCGACATCGTCCGGGCGGTCGAGGCGCTCAACCGCGAGTTCGGAGCGGCGCTGCCTCTGCCGCTCAGGATCGGGATCGGGATCCATACCGGCGATGCCATTACCGGCGCGGTCGAGAACGACAATCTCGGGCGGCGCGAGATCACGGTGGGCGAAACGGTGATGATCGCGAGCCAGCTCGAAGCGGCGACACGCCGGGTGCTGGCCGATGTCGTGGTGTCGGAGGACACGATTCGCACCACGGGCCGCAGCTATGCCGGGACGGTGGCGCTCAAGATCGCGATCAAGGGGCGCGAGAAGCCGCTCACGGCCTATGGCTTTGCAAGTGCGCCGGAAATTGCCCGCCGCAAGCGCGAGGATGCGGCAAAGGCGGCCATGCCGGCGTCGCCCACTGTTCCGGGAAAGGCGCTGGATGGGGCGGCTGAGCCCGTGGCCGAAGCGTCTGCCGAGCCGGGCGAAGCAAACCGGCGCGATTGAACAGGCTGGCGAGGCTGGTTTTTGCCGAAGCGGGTGCCTATGGTCCCGCCAGCCTTTGCCGACAACGACGGAACCATGACGCCTGAACCGCCCTGCGAGGCCTTCCACGACCTGCTGCGCGGAATGGCCGCCTTATCCGGCAACCGCATCGTCGCCGATGTCGCGCGCCTCTACGGCAAGGGGGCGCCGCCCGATCTGTCGATCGCCTGCAACCACAAGCAGATCGCCTCCAAACAGTGGCTGGTCGACGCGCTGGCCGATGCCTGCCCGAAGCCGGCCGGCCCGGTCTGGGTGCTCGGCGCCTGGTACGGGGTGCTCGGGGCCATGCTGCTCGACGATGTGCGGCTTGCTATCGACGACGTGGTGAGCCTCGATATCGATCCGACCTGCGCGCCGACCGCCGAGATACTGAACCACCGACATGTCGCCTCCGGGCGCTTCCGGGCGCTGACGGCGGACATGATGGCGCTCGATTTCGCAGCTCAGTCGCCCAAGCCCGGGCTCGTCATCAACACGAGTTGCGAGCATCTCGCCGATGTGCCGGGCTGGATCGCGGGCTTACCGGCCGGCTTGCCGCTCGTGCTGCAATCCAACGATTACTTCCGCGAGCCCGATCATTGCAGTTGCGTGCCATCGCTCGAGGCGTTTAGCGAGCAGGCTGGGCTCGCCGAGGTCTGGTTCGCCGGAGCGCGGCCGACGAAGAATTATACGCGCTTCATGCTGATCGGCCGGCGATGACGACTGGCGCTGCACCGCGCATCGCGGTGGCGATGAAGGGCTATCCAAGGCTGTCGGAGACCTTCATCGCGCAGGAACTGCTGGGGCTGCAGCAGCGCGGCCTTGCCTTCGAGATCTGGTCGCTCCGGCATCCGACTGATGGTGCCAAGCATCTGATGCACAATCAGATCGCGGCGCCGGTGCGCTACCTGCCCGAATATCTGCACGACGAGCCCGGTCGCGTCGCGCGCGGCGTGTTCGGCGCCTTCGCGCAGCCCGGCTTGCGCAAGCTCATTTCGGCCTTCCTGCGCGACCTCGCCCGGGACAGGACGCGCAACCGGCTGCGCCGCTTCGGCCAGGCCTGCGTGATGGCGTGCGAGCTGCCGGCGGATATCCGGCATCTGCATGTGCACTACCTGCACACCCCGGCCTCTGTCATCCGCTATGCGGCCCTGCTGCGCGGCCTGAGCTGGTCCTTCTCGGCCCATGCCAAGGATATCTGGACGACGCCCGACTGGGAGAAGCGCGAAAAGATCGCCGATGCCGCCTGGGGCGTGACCTGTACCCAGGATGGCTTCCGCGAACTCGAACGCCTCTCCGATCGGCCGGACAAGGTCGAGTTGGTCTATCACGGGCTCGATCTCGCACGCTTTCCGCCGCCGGCCCCACGCTCCGGCCGGGACGGTTCCGATTCCGCCGATCCGGTGCGCTTCGTCACAATCGGGCGAGCAGTGCCGAAGAAGGGCTTCGACGATCTGCTGGAATCCCTGGCGAAACTGCCCTGCACGCTGCACTGGCAGCTGACCCATATCGGCGGCGGCGAGATGCTGAAGGCGTTGCAGGAGAAGGCGCGCGCGCTCGGTCTCGGCGACAATATCGTCTGGGCCGGGCCGAAGGCGCAGGACGACGTCATCGCCGCCTTGCGCGCCGCCGACCTCTTCGTCCTGCCCTCGAAGCAGGCGGGAGACGGTGATCGTGATGGCCTGCCCAATGTCGTGATGGAGGCGGCGAGCCAGGCCCTGCCGATCATCGCCACGGATTTTGCCGGGATCCCGGAATTCGTTCGACATGGCGTCGAGGGGCTTCTGGTGCAGCCCGGCGATATCGAAGGACTTGCCGGCGCCCTGGTGGAACTCGCCCGTTCCCCGCAGCAGCGGGGCCAACTCGGCTATCGCGCGCTGGCGCGGCTGACCGGCTCCTTCTCGGCCGCGGCCGGGCTCGACGGCATCGCTGCGCGGCTATACGCCTCTGCCGAAGAAAAGGCATGAGCGCCACCGTCCTCATCGCCGTTACGCATCTGCTCGGCTCGGGCCATCTGGTGCGCGCTGCCAATCTCGCGCGGGCCCTGGCGCAGAACGGTTTCGCCGTCACGCTGGCGAGCGGCGGCATGCCGCTGCGGTCGATGGAGCAGGAGCCCTTCACCTTCGTGCAGTTGCCGCCGGTCAGGACGGAGGGCGTCGATTTCCGCATGTTGCTCGACGAGGTCGGTCAGCCCATCGGCCTGGAACGCGAGGCCCTGCGCGTTGCGGCCTTGGAAGGGCTGGCGGCGAGCTTGCAGCCTGATGCGGTGATCGTCGAGCATTTCCCGTTCGGACGCCGGCAGCTCGCCGCCGAGTTTCTCGCTCTGATCGCCGCAGCACGCGCCGCCAATCCGAAGTCATTGCTAGTCTCCTCGGTCCGGGACGTGCTGGTGAGGCCGCGTCCCGAGCGCATCGCGGAGGCCGAGGACCGGCTCGCGACGCTGTTCGACGCGGTGCTGGTCCATGGCGATGCGGATTTCCTGCCGCTCGACCGCTCCTGGCCGGTCGACGCGCGGCTCGCAGCCAAGCTGCGCTATACGGGCTACATGGCGGATACGCCGATGGCTGGTGCGCCAATCGAGAATGGCGAGGTGCTCGTCTCCGGCGGCGGCTCGGCCGCGGCCATTCCGCTGTTCGAGCTCGCGATTGCTGCGGCGAAGCTCGGTCCGCAGGACAGGCGCTGGCGTATCCTGGTCGGGCGCGCAGTCAGCGAGGACGTCTTCGGGCGGCTGCTGGCAGGGGCGCCGGCGCATGTCACGGTCGAGCGGGTGCGGCCCGATTTCCCGGCGCTGCTCGCCGGCTGTGCGATCTCGGTCAGCCAGGCCGGCTACAATACGGTGCTCGATCTCGTCGCTGCCCGCCGGCCCGCCATCGTCGTCCCGTTCGATGCCGGTGGCGAGACGGAGCAGGCGGTCAGGGCCGAGGCGATGGAGCGGGCCGGGCTGGCGCGTTGCCTGCGGATTTCGGGGGAGGGGGCTTTGACACCCGATGCGCTGGCGGCCGCCGTCGCGGCCGGAATCGGCCGAAGCCCGCCGGGCATCGCTCTCGCGCTCGACGGCGCGCGCAATGCGGTCGAAATCGTGAAAAAGCTTCTGCACGAGCGCGTGTGAGCTATCACGAGCGGTAAGCCGGCATGCCCCTTGCGAGGGCCAGGGTGCAGCTTTGCGAATTGCCGCTTCCGGTCTTTCGCTCTAATGAGGGATGATCCGCCTCCCTCCTCGGTCGGCTCTGGGCAAACCGGCATGTAGCCGGCCACGGCCCTGCGCCTGGAGACAAGATGATGACGACGACGACCGCGCCCGGATTGCCCGACATGAAGCTGTCGGTGCGCCAAACCTTCGGGATCGACACGGATCTCGAGGTGCCGGCCTATTCGGCAGCCGATCCGCATGTGCCCGATTTCGACCCGGATTACCGTTTCGACCGCGACACCACCATCGCGATCCTCGCCGGTTTCGCGCATAACCGACGCGTCATGATTTCGGGCTATCACGGCACCGGAAAGTCGACCCATATCGAGCAGGTCGCGGCCCGCCTCAATTGGCCCTGCGTGCGCGTCAACCTCGACAGCCACGTCTCCCGCCTCGATCTCGTCGGCAAGGACGCGATCGTGCTGAAGGAAGGCAAGCAGGTCACCGAGTTCCAGGACGGCATCCTGCCCTGGGCCCTGCAAAACAACATCGCGCTGGTCTTCGACGAGTACGACGCCGGCCGCCCGGACGTGATGTTCGTGATCCAGCGCGTGCTGGAGCAGTCCGGCAAGCTGACGCTGCTCGACCAGAAGCGCGTCATCCGGCCTCATCCCGCCTTCCGGCTGTTCGCCACCGCCAACACGGTCGGCCTCGGCGACACTTCGGGCCTCTATCACGGCACGCAGCAGATCAACCAGGGTCAGATGGACCGCTGGTCGATCGTCACGACGCTCAACTACCTGCCTCATGACAACGAGGTCGCGATCGTGCTGGCGAAGTCGAAGCACTATCAGAAGAGCCCGGAAGGCAAGGACATCGTCAACAAGATGGTCCGTGTCGCCGATCTCACCCGCAACGCCTTCATGAACGGCGACCTCTCGACCGTGATGAGCCCGCGTACGGTCATCACCTGGGCGGAGAACGCGGCGATCTTCGGCGATATCGGCTTCGCCTTCCGCGTCACCTTCCTGAACAAGTGCGACGAGATGGAGCGCACGCTGGTGGCCGAGTTCTTCCAGCGTTCCTTCGGCAAGGAGCTGCCGGAGAGCGCGGCGAACGTGGTCCTGAGCTAACGGAGGAAGCGAGCCATGGCGCGGTATCAAGGCAGCTGCCATTGCGGACGGGTTGCCTATGAGGTCGAGGCCGACCTCGGGCAGACGATCACCTGCAACTGCTCCTACTGCCAGCGCCGCGGCTCGATTCTCGCCTTCTCGCCGGCCACCGCCTTCACGCTCACCCAGGGCGAGGAGGCGCTGACCGAGTACCGCTTCCACACGCAGAAGATCCAGCATCTGTTCTGCGAAACCTGCGGCATCGAGTCCTTCGCCAGGGCGAACGGATCCGACGGCACGCCGATGGTCGCGGTCAATGTGCGCTGCCTTGCCGGCGTAGAGCCGGGCGATCTCTCGCCGACGCAATATGACGGGCGGTCGCGCTAGGGGGAGCCATGGTCGCGGTTACGGTTGAGCGTGAACAGGACGAGACGCGCGCGGCCGTTCTGCGTGGGTTGAGCGCGCATAACCAGGCGAAAATCGGCCCCCGGAACACCAAGCCGCTGGCCATCAGCCTGCGCGACGAGAGCGGCGAGATCGTCGGCGGCCTCGTCGGCGAGCTGAAATGGGAATGGCTCTATGTCGATCTGCTCTGGATCGACGAGGCCCATCGCGGCGCGGGATTGGGCGAAACGCTGGTCGCGCGAGCCGAAGACGAGGCTCGCCAGCACGGCGCCAAGGGTGTCTTTCTCGGGACGATGAGCATCCAGGCCCCGGGATTTTATCCGAGGCTCGGCTATCGCGAATGCGGCCGGATGGAGAACTATCCGGTGGCGGGTCAAACGCTGCATCACTTCACGAAGGCGCTATGAGCATCTCGAACCGCAAGCCCGGAACGCCGAAGGAAGCCCCGGCCGAGCCGCTGAAGCGCGCCATCTCCGGCGCGATGAAGGCGATCGCGCGCAAGCCGGAGATGGAAATCGTCTTCGCCGCCGACAAGCCGTCGCTGGTCGGCGAGCGGGCGCGCCTGCCCGAGCCGCCGCGCAAGCTGACGCCCGGCGATGTCTCGATCCTGCGCGGCCATGCCGATTCGATGGCGCTCAGGCTTGCCTGCCATGATGCCGCGATCCACCGCCGGGCAGCGCCCGAAGGCGATGCGGCGCGCGCAGTCTTCGACGCCGTCGAGCAGGCGCGGGTCGAATCGCTCGGCGCGCGGCGGATGTCCGGCATGGCCGGCAACATCACCGCGATGCTGGAGGACCGCTATCACCGTGGCGGGCGCTACGAGGAGATCACCGATCGCGCTGACGCGCCGCTCGAGGATGCGCTGGCGCTGATGGTGCGCGAGCGCCTGACGGGCCTGAAGCCGCCGAAGGCGGCCGAGAAGATCGTCGAGCTCTGGCGCGAGCAGATCGAGGCCAAGGCCGGTGGCGATCTCGACCGGTTGTCCAAGACGATTGAGGACCAGCGCGGTTTTGCCCGCACGGTGCGCGACATGCTGGCGGCGCTGGACATGGCCGACCAGAGTGCGCAGGGCGACGAGTCCGAGGAGGACGAGGACAATCAGGACCAGTCCTCCGAGGATCAGCAGCAGCAGGAAGGCGAGTCGGAACAGGAGAGCGGCGCCGACCGCTCCGAAGTCGAGGTCAGCGAGGACGCGACCGAGGAACTGCAGGAAGGCGCCTCCGAGGCGACAGACGCGCCGGCCGGCGATTGGGACGAGGAGGATGACAGCTCCGAATCCGAGGAGGCCGGCGAAGCGCCGCGTCCGCGCGAGAGCCGCGGCAATGAGCGCCCGCAGACCGACTACAAGGCGTATACGACCAAATTCGACGAGATCGTCACGGCCGAGGAGCTCTGCGACGCCGAGGAGCTGACGCGCCTGCGCGCCTATCTCGACAAGCAGCTCGCGCATCTGCAGGGCGTCGTCGCGCGCCTCGCCAACCGCCTGCAGCGGCGGCTGATGGCGCAGCAGAACCGCTCCTGGCAGTTCGATCTCGAGGAGGGCGCGCTCGACCCCGCCCGCCTGCCGCGCATCATCCTCGATCCGTTCCAGCCGCTGTCCTTCCGGCAGGAGTCGGACGTCAATTTCCGCGACACGGTGGTGACGCTGCTGATCGACAATTCCGGCTCGATGCGGGGGCGGCCGATCACGGTCGCAGCCACCTGCGCCGATATCCTCGCCCGCACGCTGGAGCGCTGCGGCGTCAAGGTGGAGCTGCTTGGCTTCACGACGCGCGCCTGGAAGGGCGGGCTGTCGCGCGAGGCCTGGCTGCAGTCCGGCAAGCCGGCCAATCCCGGCCGCCTCAACGATCTCAGGCACATCATCTACAAGGCGGCCGATGCGCCCTGGCGGCGCGCGCGCAAGAATCTCGGCCTGATGATGCGCGAGGGGCTGCTCAAGGAGAACATCGACGGCGAGGCGCTGGACTGGGCGCATAAGCGCCTGCTCGGCCGGCCTGAGCAGCGCAAGATCCTGATGGTGATCTCGGACGGCGCGCCGGTCGACGATTCCACCCTCTCGGTCAATGCCGGCAATTATCTGGAGCGGCACCTGCGCCACATCATCGCCGAGATCGAGACGCGCTCACCCGTGGAGCTCATCGCCATCGGCATCGGCCACGACGTCACGCGCTACTACCGCCGTGCCGTCACCATCGTCGATGCCGAGGAGCTGGGCGGGGTGATGACCGAGAAGCTTGCCGAGCTGTTCGAGGAGGACGGCCCGGCTGCGGGGTCCGCATCGCGCCGCCTGCACTGATGCGTCTCACGCGTCGCGCCGCTCTCGCCGGCCTCGGCGCCGCCGCCCTGCCGGGCGCGGCGCAGGCCGTCGAGCAGACCCGCTTTCCGGTCTCCGTTTCCGCAAGGCCTTTCACGGCCTTCGAGCCGCGCAACGCGGATCGGCGCCGATTCGGCGCCTTGCAGTTCCGCGGCGGGCTCGTCCTGAGTTCCGGCCATCCGCGCTTCGGCGGGTTCTCGGGCCTGGCGCGGCTGAACGGGGGGCGCGACATCGTCGCGGTGACCGATCGCGGCTATTGGCTGACGGCGAAGGTCGTGTCGCAGAGTGGCAGACCTGCCGGGCTCGATGATGTCGAGATGGCTGCCATTCTGGGCGCCTCCGGGCGGCCGCTCGCGCGCTCGGGGCTCTTCGACACCGAGAGCCTCTGCATCGCCGATGGCGTGGCCTATGTCGGGATCGAGCGCCGGCACGAGATCGTCCGCTTCGACTGGGCTGGGGAGGGCGTCGAGGCGCGGGCGCGGTCGGTGCCCGTGCCGCCCGAAATCAAGCGCCTGCCGCGTAATCGCGGGCTTGAGGCGCTGGGCGTGGTGCCCGTAGGGCCGCTGAAGGGAGCGCTTGTCGCGATCGCCGAGCGATCGGGCAAGGAGGACGAGCCGACGCTCGGTGCGATTCTCGGCGGTCCCCAGCCCGGGCTGTTCAGGGTCGCCCGCCATGATGGCTACGACATCACCGATCTCGCCTTCCTGCCGTCCGGCGACATGCTGCTGCTTGAGCGCTGGTACCAGCCGCTGCGGGGCGTCGGCATGCGGATGAGGCGAATCGCCGGGCGCGATATCCGGCCGGGGGCGCTGGTGGACGGGCCGCGCCTGATCGAGGCCGACCTCGGTTATGAGATCGATAATATGGAAGGGCTGTCGGTCCATCAGGAGAACGGGCGCACTGTGCTGACCCTGATCTCGGACGACAATTTCTCCTTCCTGCAGCGGACGGTGCTGCTGGAATTCGAGCTGGTTGCATAGAGAGCGTCATGCTCGGGCTTGACCCGAGCATCTCCGGACGAATGGGTGCCGGAGCCTCTCCGGGCCCGAGCTTCTCGAGTCGAGGCTTCGCTCCGGCCGAGAATGACGGCCCTTGATGCCCAAACGAAAAAAGCGGCCTTGCGGCCGCTTCCTTCAGACCCGAGAGGTCAAGCCGCTCAGTTGGCGGCGAGCTTCTTCTCGAGGTCGCGCTTCAGGGAGAGCGCGCCGACCGAGAGGTCGCCGGCCGCAGCCTTGAGCAGGAAGGCGTCGAGGCCGCCGCGATGCTCGACCGAACGCAGGGCGTTGGCCGAAACGCGCAGGCGCACCGAACGGCCGAGCGCGTCCGACTGCAGCGTGACGTTCACGAGGTTCGGGCGGAAGACGGTCTTCGTCTTGCGGTTCGAGTGGCTGACGAGGTGGCCGGTCTGGGTGGCTTTCCCGGTCAGTTCGCAACGGCGGGCCATGGCAATCGTTCCTTACATCCCCAGGTCGCTCAAACAAAAAAACCGACACGCGACGTGCCGGCGAGCACCGGAAGTCAAATTGAAGTCGGGGTTCCATAGCCAAGCTGGCGGGCCCCGTCAAGGAAAACTCCCGCGGCCTGTTCACATCGCCTTCAGCGTTAACGAGGTGTAAAGATCGGCATCGGATGCTTCGTTCGGCCATCGCTTCGCCGCGATGGAAAACCGGTCACGATTCGGACCGATTCAGAGTGCATGTCGCGCAGGATCGCGCCGTTCCGGAGGCTATGGATGAAATCCGCCGTCGCATCGTCCCTCACAGCGCTGGTTCTCGCAGCCTGTCTGGCCGAGGTTGCCGAGGCGGCCTCGCTCGACGCGCGCTACGACGTCTCCCTTCTCGGCATCACGCTCGGTACTGCGAGCCTCTCCGGCGGCATCGACGGATCGAGCTACAAGCTCGACATGGCAGCCAAGCTGACGGGAATCGTCGGGGGCGTGACCGGCGGCCGCGGCTCGGGCGCTGCGACCGGGGCGCTGGTGGGCGGCAAGCTCGCGCCCAAGACCTTCGCGGTGAGCTCCGCAAATTCCAGCGAGAGCCGCACGGTGCGGATGGCGCTGGCCGAGGGCGCCGTCGCCGGTATCGATATCGAGCCGCCGATCGACGAGAAGCCCGATCGCGTGCCGCTCACCGAGAGCCACAAGCGCAATATCGTCGACCCGCTCAGCGCCTTCCTGATGCCGGTCAGCGGCAAGGGCAAGGACGCCGCCTGCAACCGCACCCTGCCGATCTTCGACGGCGCGGCGCGCTACGACATTAAGCTGTCCAGCGCCGGCACCCGCAATGTGAAGCTCGAAGGCTATAGCGGCCCGGTCTCGATTTGCCAGGCGCGCTATGTGCCGATCGCCGGCCACCGGGCGCTCCGGCCCAGCACGAAGTTCATGGCGGAGAACCGGGACATCACGGCCTGGCTCGCGCCCGTCGCCGGCACCGATGTGATGGTGCCGGTGCGCATCTCCGTGAAGACGATGATCGGCACGGCCGTGATCGAGGCCTCGAGCTTCAAGGTCGATCCTGGTGTGACCGCGAGCGCGCGGAACTGAGACTGGTTTTCAGGGCGCGCGCTTGACGCCCTGATCGTCTTCGAAAACGGGGCGGAAGAACGATCGCTCGTAGCTGATGATGAAGCGATCCTTCTCGTTCATCGCGAAGGCCGCCTGGCACTCGGGGTCGTCGAAGGAGCGCTTGCGGTAGTCCTCGTACGCCGCGAGCGACGGAAAGCTGAACATGGCGAGCGCCACGTTGGACACGCCTTCCGAGGGCATGAAATAGCCGTGGTGCTTGCCGCCGAACTTCTCGACCAGCCTGATCCAGAGCTTGCCATAGGCCTCGAAGGCATCGAGCTTATGGGGGTCGACAACATAGCGCAGATAGCAGGTGACCATGGTCAGGCGGCCTTCGCGTTGGTGAGGAACGTCTTCATCCGCTCCAGCGCCTTCTCGATGTTCCCAAGCGAGTTGGCGTAGGAGAGACGGATATAGCCCTCGCCATGGACGCCGAAGTCGGGCCCGCCGATGGTGGCGACGCCGGCTTCCTCCAACAGGGCGGAGGCGAGCTTCTTCGCCTTCCAGCCGGTCTGCGAGACGTTCGGGAAGGCGTAGAAGGCGCCCCTGGGCTCGATGCAGGAGACCCCCGGCAGGCCGTTCAGGCCCTTCACCACCGCCTTCCGGCGCCGGTCGAATTCCGCCAGCATCATATGGACCGCGTCCTGCGGGCCGGCGAGCGCCGCGAGCCCTGCCCATTGCGCCGGGGCGTTGACGCAGGAATGCGAGTTCACCGCGAGCTTGCGGGCATTGTCGAGCAGCGGCTTCGGCCAGACCGAATAGCCGAGCCGCCAGCCCGTCATCGCGTAGGTCTTGGACCAGCCGTTGAGGAGGATGAGCCGGTCGCGAATCTCGGGATAGCTGAGAAGGCAGACATGCTTCTCGCCGTCATAGACCATCTGGTCGTAGATCTCGTCGGACATGATCGCGACGTCGGGGAAATCGCTAAGGCCAGCGACGAGCTTGTCGATCTCGGCCTTGGGCGTCACGCCGCCGGTCGGGTTGGCCGGCGAGTTGATGATGAGCAGGCGCGTCTTCGGCGTGATCAGCGCCAGCGTCTCCTCGGCCGAGAAGGCGAAGCCGTTTTCCTCGCGGATCGGCACCGGGATCGGCGTCGCGCCGGTATACTCGATCATCGAGCGATAGATCGGGAAGCCCGGGTCCGGATAGAGGATCTCCACGCCGGGCTCGCCGAACATCAGGATCGCCATGAACATGGTGACCTTGCCGCCGGGCACGATCATCACGCTCTCGGGCGAGACCTCGACCGCGAAGCGCTTGTGCAGGTCGGCCGCGACCGCCTCGCGCAGCGGCAGGATGCCGTTCGCCGGGGTGTAGCCGTGATGGCCGTCGCGCAGCGCCTTCACCGCCGCCTCGACGATGTGCTCGGGCGTGGCGAAATCCGGCTGGCCGATGCCGAGATTGATGATGTCGTTGCCCTGGCGCTGCAGCTCGGTCGCGCGCGCCAGCACGGCGAAGGCATTCTCCTCGCCGATGCGGGCGAAGGATGGGACGACGTGAAGGGACATGGCGCGTTTCCTCGGCGGCGCTTTTCGGACGGGCAGATTGGCCGGTTCTGTCAGGGCGTGCCTTCTGACCCGCCTTTTCTTGGCGCCAAACGGGCAGGGCTGGCAAGCGGAGGCCGCGCATCGCGCCCTGTTGCATGCTGCATACAGCATGAATAAATAGTATGACTATCAGCCAGAATGGGCCTTGCCGAGCCTTTGGCGATGGGCATGATGGCTTGTCTCAAATCGTTTGAATGAGACATCGGCAAACGGCCGCCAGCGCCGTGCCGCGCGAGAGGAAACGAGATGGCCAAGGCACCCGGCAAGACCCCCGGCAAGAAGCCGGTTCGGCGTATCAAACCCGAGCAACTGCGCTCCAAGGCGTGGTTCGACAATCCCGCCAATGCCGACATGACCGCGCTCTATATCGAGCGCACCATGAATTTCGGCCTGTCGCGCGAGGAACTGCAGTCCGGCCGGCCGATCATCGGCATCGCCCAGACCGGCTCCGACATCGCCCCTTGCAATCGCCACCATATCGAGCTGGCCCACCGTGTCCGCGACGGCATTCGCGAGATGGGCGGCGTGCCCTTCGAATTCCCGATCCACCCGATCCAGGAAACCTGCAAGCGGCCGACCGCCTCGCTCGACCGCAACCTGCAATATCTCTCGCTGGTCGAGATCCTCTACGGCTACCCGCTCGACGGCGTGGTGCTGACGACCGGCTGCGACAAGACCACGCCGGCCCAGATCATGGCGGCCGCGACGGTCGACATCCCCGCCATCGCACTGCCGGGCGGCCCGATGCTGAACGGCTCCTTCCGCGGCGAGCGCACCGGCTCCGGCACCATCGTCTGGAAGGCGCGCCAGATGATGGCCGCGGGCGAGATCGACTATAAGGGCTTCGTCGAGCTCGTCGCATCCTCGGCGCCGTCCGCCGGCCACTGCAACACCATGGGCACGGCGTCGACGATGAACTCGCTGGCCGAAGCCATGGGGATGACGCTGCCCGGCGCCGCCGCGATCCCCGCGCCTTACCGCGACCGCTACGAGATGGCCTATCTGACGGGCAAGCGCATCGTCGAGATGGTCTGGGAGAACCTGATTCCGTCGAAGATCCTGACGCGCGAGGCGTTCGAGAACACTATCGTCATCAATTCGGCGATCGGCGGCTCGACCAATGCGCCTGTTCACGTCAACGCCATCGCCAAGCATATCGGCGTCAAGCTCGACAACGAGGACTGGACGAAGATCGGCTACGATATCCCGCTGCTGGTCAATCTGCAGCCGGCCGGCGAGTATCTCGGCGAGGACTATTACCGCGCCGGCGGCCTGCCTGCCGTGATCGCGGAGCTGATCGAGAAGGGCAAGCTCAAGCCGGCCATCACTGCGAACGGCCATACGCTGGAAGAGAACTGCAAGGGAGCGTTCTCGATCGCCCGCGAGGTGATCAAGAGCTACGATCAGCCGATGAAGGCCCAGTCCGGCTTCCTCAACCTCTCCGGCAACCTGTTCGATTCCGCGATCATGAAGACCAGCGTGATCACGCCGGAATTCCGCAAGCGCTATCTGGAGAACCCCAAGGATCCGATGGCCTTCGAGGGCCGCGCCATCGTCTTCGACGGGCCGGAGGATTACCACCACCGCATCGACGATCCGGCGCTGGCCATCGACGAGCACTGCATCCTGTTCATCCGCGGCGTCGGCCCGATCGGGTATCCCGGCGCGGCCGAGGTGGTGAACATGCGGCCGCCGGATTACCTGATCAAGAAGGGCGTCACCGCGCTCGCCTGCGTCGGCGACGGGCGCCAGTCCGGCACCTCCGGCTCGCCCTCGATCCTCAACGCCTCGCCGGAAGCGGCGACCGGCGGCGGCCTCGCGCTGCTGAAGACCGGCGACAAGGTCCGCATCGATCTCAACAAGCGCACCGCCAATATCCTGATCTCGGATGAGGAATTGGCGCAGCGCAAGGCCGAGTTCAAGGCGGCGGGTGGCTACAAATACCCGAAGAGCCAGACGCCCTGGCAGGAGATCCAGCGCAAGATCGTCGACGAGCTGTCCGAGGGCATGGTCCTCAAGCCGGCGGTCAAGTACCAGAAGATCCACAAGAAGTTCGGTATCCCGCGGGACAACCACTGAGCACGGGGCTCGCTGGCGCGTCATGCTCGGGCCTGCCCCGGGCATCTCGTGCCGACGCATGCGCCTCTTCTGGCGAGAGATTCTCGGGTCGGCCCTTCGTGCCGCCCGAGAATGACGGCTGCGGCGGCATTCGCCATGCGCAACGGCGCCCGTCCGCCGATGCGCGACGCCGGGGCTGACAAACGAAGCTGTCCTAGACACTATGCCAGCCTCGTATCCGCCTCCATTTGAAACGATTTAAAAATGGCCCACAGCCCGCAGGTCGAAGCCTTCCGCAAGCTGCACGAGGCCGGTTGCTTCGTGATGCCCAATCCCTGGGATCTCGGTTCGGCGCGCTGGCTGCGCGGGCAGGGGTTCAAGGCGCTGGCGACGACGAGCGCCGGCTTCGCCTTCACGCAGGCACGCGCCGACCAGGACGTGCCGCGCGACATGATGCTTGCCCATATCGCCGAGATGGTGAAGGCCGTGCCGGATCTGCCGGTGAATGCCGATTTCGAGAACGGCTATGCCGACACGCCTGATGGCGTCGCCGCCAATGCCAAGCTCTGCGTCGCGACCGGCATCGCCGGCCTCTCGATCGAGGATGCCACGGGCCGAGAGGATGATCCGCTCTATCCCTTCGAGCTTGCCGTCGAGCGGATCAAGGCCGCGCGCAAGGCGATCGACGAGACCGGCTCCGGCGTGGTGCTGACCGCCCGCGCCGAATGCTTCCTGACCGGCCATTCCGAGCCGCTGAAGGAGGCGGCGCGCCGGATCGAGGCCTATGCGGCGGCTGGAGCCGATGTGCTCTATGCGCCCGGGCCGAAGACCGCAGCCGATATCGGCACCATCGTTTCGGCCGCCGGCGGCAAGCCGGTGAATGCCCTGATCTACGGCGATTTCGGGCTCTCCGTCGCGGATATCGCGGCGGCTGGAGCACGGCGCATTTCGATCGGCGGCGCCTTGGCACGGGCGGCCTGGGCGGCCTTCATGGAGGCGACGCGGCTGATCGCAGAGGAGGGCAGCTTCAAGGGCTTCGCCGGCAACGGCCCCTCGGCGCCGCTCAACCCCTTCTTCCGCAAGGATCTCGAGGAGCGTTCATGAGCGGCACGCTCCTGATCGCGCCGGAATGGCTTGGGCGCAGCGGCCTCTGGCAGATCGATGCCAAGGGCAAGCGCAAGGCGGTCGACGCAGAAGATGTCGGCCTCTCCGAGGAACTGGGCGACCGGCTCGAAGCCTGGATGGATGTCTTCGACGCGATCTATGACGACGACGATCCGGTGGCGTCCGATTTCGCCGATCAGGTCGAGCGCATGGCCTGGGAGGCCGAAGGGCATGCGCTCGCCCATGCCATTGCGGATGAGCTCGGTTCGAGCTGGAACGTTCAGCAGGATTTCACAAGCTGGCGGGGCAAGGGACTGTCATGACACTCGACTGGAAGGCGCCGCCATTTCCGCCGGCCAAGGTACTGGATGGGCAGTACTGCCGGCTCGAACCGCTCGACGTTGGCAGACATCTCGACGACATCTGGGCCGCCAATGCCGGGCATGACAGCGTCTGGGATTGGCTGCCTGCTACCCCCCCGAAGAGCAAGGACGAGTACCGCGCGCTGCTGGATTCGATGGTGGCCAAGGGGGGCATCGTCCCGCTCGCGGTGATCGACAAGGCCGACGGCAAGGCCAAGGGGCATCTCTGGATCATGGAGATCCGGCCCGAGCATGGCGTGTTCGAGGTCGGCTGGATCACTTATTCGCCGGCGTTGCAGCGCACGCGGACCGCGACCGAGGCGATCTATCTCGTCGGCGACTACGGCTTCTCGCTCGGTTATCGCCGCTACGAGTGGAAGTGCAACAACCGCAACGAGCCGTCGAAGCGCGCGGCGCTGCGCTTCGGCTTCCAGTATGAGGGGCTATTCCGGCAGCACATGGTGGTGAAGGGCGCGAACCGGGATACGGCCTGGTTCTCCATCATCGATTCCGAGTGGCCGGCGCGTGCGCGCGCTTTCGAGGCTTGGCTCGCCCCCGACAACTTCGATGCGCAGGGCCAGCAGAAGGCCTCCTTGACCGATTTCGCGAAGGCGCAGGCCTGACAATGACGCCGCGCCGCGCCACGCCTGCCGATATTCCGGCCATCGTCGCGCTGACGGAGGCCGCCTATCTGCCGAACGAGGCGATCATCGGCGTGCCTTCGCTGCCACGCATCGCGGATTATGACGAGGTGCTGGCCACGCGCGAGGTGTGGGTGGTCGATGACGAGCCGGGGCTTGCCGCCGCGCTGGTCCTGGAGATCGAGCCCGAGGATTTCACGATCTGGAGCATTGCGGTTTCGCCGGAGGCGGGCGGGCGCAAGCTCGGGGCCACGCTGATGGCCTTTGCGGATGAGCGGGCCCGGGCGCTCGGCTACGGCTCCGTCCATCTCTACACCCACGCCAAGCTGACCCAGCGCATCGGCTGGTACGAGCGCCTCGGCTTCGCCATCACGCATCATGAGGACATGGCCGACCGGCGGCTGACCCATATGCGCAAGATTTTTGCAAAAGCCGGCTAATAAAAGGAAGCGAGCATGGCAGGACGTTTGAAGGGCAAGGTCGCGGTCATCACCGCCGCGGGGCAGGGGATCGGCCGCGCCATTGCCGAGGCTTTCGTGGCTGAGGGAGCCACCGTCTGGGCGACCGACAAGGATGTCGGCCTGCTCGAAGGCATTCCGAAGGCGAAGAAGCGCAAGCTCGACGTGCTGTCGACCAAGGCGGTCAACGCCTTCGCGGAGAAGGTCGGGCCGATCGACGTTCTCGTGAACGCTGCCGGCTTCGTCCATCACGGCACGGTGCTGAACACGGACGACAAGGCCTGGGACTTCTCCTTCGACCTCAACGTCAAGGCGATGCATCGCACGATTCAGGCCTTCCTTCCGGGCATGCTGGAGAAGGGCAATGGCTCGATCATCAACATCGCCTCGGGCGCCGGCTCGGTGCGCGGAATCCCGAACCGCTACGCCTATGGCGCGACCAAGGCGGCGGTGATCGGCCTGACCAAGGCCGTCGCGGCCGATTACATCAAGAAGGGCGTCCGCGCGAACGCGATCTGCCCGGGCACCATCCAGTCGCCCTCGCTCGACCAGCGCATCAAGGACCTCGCTGCCTCCACGGGAACGACCGAGGCCGCCGCCCGGCAGGCCTTCATCGATCGCCAGCCGATGGCCCGTCTCGGCACCGCCGAGGAGATCGCGTGGCTCGCGGTCTATCTGGCCGCGGACGAGTCGAGCTACACCACCGGCCAGATCCATCTGGCGGATGGCGGCTTCGCGCTCTGAGCGCAAGCATCGGTGGCGGGCGGTCCTCCGCCCGCTACCGGTCCAGAGGTTGCGGCAAACAGCGACCCGGCACGAGAACGGATAGGGAGAGCTCATGCATGTCCTGATCACGGGCGCGGCCGGCATGGTCGGCCGCAAGCTCGCGGAACGCCTGGTGCGCGAGGGAAGCTGCGCCGGCAAAGCGATCGGCAAGCTCACTCTTTCAGATGTCATGCCAGCTTCCTTGCCGGCGGAACTCGCGGACCGCGCGACGATCCGCGTCGAGGATTCCGGCGATGCGGCTGTGGCGAAGCAGCTCGCCGCGCTGCGTCCGGATCTGATCTTCCACCTCGCCGCGATCATCTCCGGCGAAGCCGAGCGCGATTTCGACAAGGGCTACCGCGTCAATCTCGACGGCATGCACAACCTGCTGGAGGCGATCCGGCACGAGGGCGGCGCGGCTTACGTGCCGAAACTCGTCTTCACCAGCTCGAGCGGCATTTTCGGTGCGCCGTTCCCACCCGCGATCTCTGATGAGTTCCACGCAACGCCGCTGACCAGCTACGGCACGCAAAAGGCGATCGGCGAATTGCTGCTGGCCGATTACACGCGGCGCGGCTTTGTCGACGGCGTCGGCATCCGCTTTCCCTCGATCGCGGTCCGGCCCGGCAAGCCGAACGCCTCGGCCGGCGGCTTCTTCTCCGGCATCATTCGCGAGCCGCTGCAGGGGCTGGAGGCGCTGCTGCCGGTCGGCGACGAGGTGCTCTTCACCCATGCCAGCCCGCGCTCGGCCGTCGGATTCCTGATCCATGCCGCGGGGCTCACGCGCGAGGCGCTGGGGCCGCGCGTCAACCTGACCATGCCGGGCGTCTGCGTCACCGTCGGCGAGCAGATCGAGGCGCTCGGGCGCATCGCCGGCGACAAGGCGGTGAAGCTGATCCGGCGCGCGCCGGACGAGGCCTCTTCCGCCATCGTCGCGGGCTGGCCGACACGGTTCGACGCAAAGCGCGCGCTGGCGCTGGGCTTCACGGCCGAACGCGATTTCGACGAGATCATCCGCGTCCATATCGAGGACGATCTCGGCGGCTATCTTCCGAACTGACGACGCGAAACTTCAGACCAAACCTTCAGGACAGAACCCATGCATATTCTCGTTCTCGGCGGCGCCGGCATGGTCGGGCGCAAATTCATCGAGCGGCTGGCGCGCGACGGGGCGCTCGGCGGCAAGCCGGTGACGCGCGTGACCGCGCAGGATGTGGTCGTTGCCTCGGCTCCGCCGGCCGCGCCCTTCGATTTCGAGGCGGTGATCTCCGATCTCTCGATCGAGGGCGAGGCCGAGAACCTGATCGCGACGCGGCCCGAACTGATCGTCCATCTCGCCGCGATCGTCTCCGGCGAGGCCGAGGCCGATTTCGACAAGGGCTATCGCATCAATCTCGATGGCACGCGCTATCTTTTCGAGGCCATCCGCAAGGTCGGCGGCGGCTACAAGCCGCGCGTGGTCTTCACCTCTTCGATCGCGGTGTTCGGCGCGCCGTTCCATGACAAGATCGAGGACGAGTTCTTCACCACGCCGCTGACCAGCTACGGCACGCAGAAGGCGATCGGCGAACTGCTGCTGTGCGACTATTCGCGGCGCGGTTTCTTCGACGGCGTCGGCATTCGCCTGCCGACGATCTGCGTGCGCCCCGGCAAGCCCAACAAGGCGGCCTCGGGCTTCTTCTCCAACATCATCCGCGAGCCGCTGAACGGCGAGGAGGCGGTGCTGCCGGTCTCCGATCAGGTGCGCCACTGGCACGCCTCGCCGCGTTCGGCGGTCGGCTTCCTGATCCATGCGGCGACGATGGACACCACCGCGATCGGTCCGCGCCGGGTGCTGACCATGCCGGGCTATTCCTGCACGGTCGCGGAACAGATCGAGGCGCTGCGCAAGGTCGCCGGCGAGAACGTGGTGAAGCGGATCAAGCGGGTGCCGGATCCGGTGATCGACGGGATCGTCGCCGGCTGGCCGCGCAACTTCAACCCGCAGCGGGCGCTGACGCTCGGCTTCACGGCGGAGTCGAGCTTCGAGGAGATCATCCGCGTCCACATCGACGACGAACTTCACGGCACCTTCGTGAAGTGAGGCGCGGCTGACGTTCCCGTCATTGCGGGCGTAACGAAGCAATCCAAGGAGACTGGGCTGAACCGCCCAGCTTTGAGGCTCCTGGATTGCTTCGTTGCTTCGCTCGCAATGACGCGTCGTCGTCCTTCAAGCCGGGCAGGGCTCGGCCTGCTCCTGCTGACGGCGCGGGAGCATCCCGAGCGCCGGCGAGCGCGCCGGTTCCTCCCCCGGCTCCTGCTCGGGCGCATGGGCCCAGCCGCTGGCGCTCCAGCTCTTCAGCGCCGCCCAGGTCGAGCGGTCGAGCCGGAACTGCTCGCAAGGGAACAGCCCGCCACGCGCCGGCAGCGACTTCAGGAAAGAGCCCTCGGCCCGGAAGCCGGACTTCTCCAGAACCCGCCGCGAGGCCGGGTTGATGACGCGGGTATCGGCCTCGATCGCCGGCAGGTCGACCAGCGAGAACAGGGTGTCGATCAGCCCCTGCACCGCCTCGGTCGTGTAGCCCTTGCCCCAGTGCGGCGTGCCCAGCCAGTAGCCGATGAAGGGTGTGCCCGAAGCCTGCTTATGGGCTCCGATCATGCCGATCAGCTCGTTCGGCTTTGAACGCGGGGTGATCGCCAGAACGAGGTGATCGCCCAGCGCATTGCCCTTGCGCATCGCGAAGATGAAGGGCTCGACCGCCTCGGGCGGGTAGGGGTGTGGAATCGACGCCGTCATCTCGGCCACCGCCTTCTCGCCTGCCTGGCGAAGGATAGCCGCAGCATCGGCCATGCGGGGCCAACGCAGCCAGAGACGCCGGGTCTCGAGCCGGAAGACATCGTCGCGGGTCAGTTCGGGGAACATCGGTCTCTCCGTCGGCGCAAACGAAAAAAGGGAGCTGGGACTTTGGTCCCATCTCCCCTTCGCTGACCTTCGGGAAACCCTATTCGGGCCCTGCCCTTGATCCGTTCGGTTCGATGGAACCGGCGGATCGAGGAAATTCCCTATCCGCCTTTTACTCTGCGGCCTCTTGGGCCGGGACTACGTTCACGAAAGCTCGGCCGAGTTTCGTCGTGAATCGGACGCGGCCATTCGTCGTCGCAAAGAGGGTATGGTCTTTGCCCATGCCAACGTTCGCGCCGGCATGCCACTTCGTGCCGCGCTGACGAATAATGATGTTGCCGGCAACGACGGCCTGATCGCCGAAGCGCTTCACGCCGAGTCGCTTGCTTTCGGAATCGCGGCCGTTACGCGACGAGCCGCCTGCCTTTTTGTGAGCCATAACGCCCTACCTCAAAACTTGTGCTGTCTCTCTAACCCGAATCGAGGGCAAAGGCCACCCGTCTCGGATACGAAATGCCGGAGCACCATTCTGTCAGGAGCGACAGGTCGAGGCCGAAGCCTCGGCGATGGTGATCCGGCGCGGATATCGACGCCGGGAAACCCGACTTCAGGCCTCGGACGAAGCCTCGTCCTTCGCCTTCTTGGCAGGGGCCTTCTTGGCCGCGGCCTTCTTCGGCTGCTCGGCTTCCTCGCCGGCCTCGGCCTTGGCGGCCTTCGGAGCGGCCTTGGCCTTGGCGGCAGCCGGCGCAGCGGCGGAAACATCGCCCTTCTTCATCTCCGGCTGCTTGCCGCCGGTGAGGATGTCGGTGATGCGGATGACGGTCAGCTCGGCGCGGAAGCCGCGCTTGCGCTTCGAATTCTGGCGGCGGCGCTTCTTGAAGGCGATGACCTTCTCGCCACGGGCCTGCTCGACGATCTCACCGGCGACGGTGATCTCGGAAAGGGCCTTGGTGTCGAGCGTGGTCTTCTCACCTTCGGTGAGCATCAGCACGGAGCCGAAGGCGACGGTGTCGCCCGGGTTGCCCTCGATCTTGGCAACGGTGATCTTGTCGTTGGCGGCGACGCGGAACTGCTTCCCGCCGGTCTTGATGACTGCGAACATTTTGTCCTCCATGTTCGGCCCCGCCCTGTCATGGCCTCCGGAATGGACGCGCATGCGGGACGGCTTTTTGGCAGTCGATTGCGTGGTCAGGTTTGCTCTTGCCGGCTTGCGACGCATCACGCAGGCCAAAAGAGATCAGGCGCGGGTTTCCCCACGCCGGACGGTGCTCGATAGTCGCATGGCCGGGAGAGGTCAAGCGAAAGCGGCTGTGAAGAGTGGAATTCTCCTGTTCGGGAGGCTTGCCCCCCGGGCACGGCTTGTGTAACAAGCGCCTCGCTTCGACCGAAGGCGACCGCGGACAGGTGGCAGAGTGGTTGAATGCACCGCACTCGAAATGCGGCATACCTGCAAGGGTATCGGGGGTTCAAATCCCTCCCTGTCCGCCATCATCTCGCCAAGGAATTGATTTTCCAGAGAGACAAGGCAAATCAAGAACTTGCGGCCGCTCGGCTCGAGCGGAGAGGGCGCAATGGCCCTGATAATGGCGCGCCTCGGAAGCATCGGAGCAGCGGCATCTACTGGCCGCGCAAACACTTCCCGGACGATCTCCAACGGCTCATCGGCAAGCGCTAGGCGAAGCAGAGCCTGGGGATGCGCGATCCGGCGGAGGCGCCGAGTTGGCTGCTGGCGCGGGAGGCGCGCAATCCGCCTTTCGCGCTATCTGTCTTTTCAAAAGGATCTGCGCACGCGACGCTTTCCGGGGGCAGAGCGCGTTTTTGGCGATGTTTCCAAAAACGAGTTCGCAGGCGGAGGCGGAGCGGTCCGCTCCCAGGGCAATCGGCCTGTGCCGATCAACGCGAAGGGCTGTCGGTCGACGGTTTGGCGGCGATCACGGGTTCAGTCGTCGCCTCCGAGATCACGTAATCCGCGGCAAGCCTCAACTCTCGCAGGGGGCGAACCCGCCTTATGGCTTCGGCATAGAGCTCATGGGCCTTGTACGCTGCCAGAGCAGCGTGATTCTCGAATTCTCCATAGACGACGATATCGACTTCGGAGCTGAGCGGGTCCGACTTCCGATTTTCGGCAATCTCAAGCCTTAGAGCATGGGGTATGCCTGTCAGGATCGACAGGCCCCTGCGTATCGTTTCGATATTGTCCGCTGTCTTGGCGCTGAAAAACACGATGTGTCGGATCATACGGGGCTACTTTTCGACAAAAGCCTTTTCAATCACGTAGTCGCCGGGTTCCCCGTGGTTGCCCTCTCGCAGCCCGCGCGCGACGAAAATTGATTTGAGGTCGGCCAGCAACTGCGGTGAACCGCATAGCATGAATCGATCACTGCGTGGGTCGAGGCCGGGCTGGCCGATATCAGAGAAGAGCTGGCCGGAGGTCAGCAAATCGGTAATGCGGCCGCGATTGCGAAACGGTTCGCGAGTCACCGTCGGATAATAGACGAGCTGCTTGCGGATCATTTCGCCGAGGAACTCGTCCTGTGGCAGCTGGCTCTGTATCCGCTCGCCATAGGCCAGTTCCGCGACCTGCCGGCAACCATGCACGAGGACGACGCTCTGAAAGCGCTCATAAGTCTCGGGGTCGCGGATCAGCGAGAGGAAAGGCGCCAGTCCGGTGCCGGTGCCAAGCAGGAAAAGGCGTTTCCCGTCGCTGAGATTGTCGAGGACGAGCGTGCCGGTTGCCTTTTTGCCGACGACGATCGGATCGCCAACTTTGAGGTTCTGGAGTTGCGATGTCAGAGGCCCGTCCGGCACCTTGATCGAGAAGAATTCCAGGCACTCGTCATAGTTGGTGCTCGCGACACTATACGCCCGCAGCAACGGCTTCTCGTTGATCTTAAGTCCGATCATCGTGAATTGGCCGTTCTTGAAGCGGAATGACGCATCGCGCGTCGTCGTGAAGCTAAACAGCGTATCGGTCCAATGATGAACGCTGAGAACCTGCTCCTCGTAGAAATTGCTCATCGGACCGGTTTTTCCTTGGCAAAATTCTTATCTTGTTCGGCTTATCGGCGCGGTTGATAAGCAGGTTTTGCCATCAGAATCAACGGGGGCAATTTTATTCTATCAAACTCCTATTTGACGCAGGTCATTATTTCCAAAATCGCTTGAGTATAGAATTTTGCTTGCGCATCATGGCTGCCGAAACCACGCTTGCTGCGTAGGCGATCGCTTCGGTTGCCCAGGGAAAAGGTGCCGCTCCGCCAACTGAGCTTTCGAGACGCGGGCGCGATCACGGCCGGCATGGCGCGCCGTGCGGTCGATCGCGGAGAGGACCGGGCAGGAATCCGGCCCGAGCTCTGAGCGCGCAGCATTATCCGCGCTTGGATGCATCTCGTCGCGTGATCTCGCGGGCAACCTCAAGCCAGAGTTCTGTAGCCTGCTTGTCGCCGCGCTGCCGGGCCAGCAGGGCAATTTGCTGCGCAGCCTCAAATGCAGACGAACCCGCCCGTTTGATGAGCGCGGCGGCTTCACGCCTGGCCAGCCTTCGCCGTGCAAGTCGCCCTTCAACCAGTGCTTCCGCCCAATCAAGGCAGCCATCCAAGAAGTTGAACATCGCAGACCGGCGTTGGGAGTTCGCACCGCATTTGGTTCCGTCGCCGCCGTTCCCGCAAGGGCAAAGCTCGGTGCGGCTTTCGGCCGAGCTATCCGACACGGTCAATGGAGCTATGTCGCAGCCTCAGGCGCCAATTCGCTCTGGCACGCCTATGGTTGTCGGCAGCGGGGTACGCCGCTCGCAACGAGGCGGCGCCCGCGCGAGGTCGAAGGCAATGGCAGCTGTCTGCCGGAGTCATCGCCTCGATTTCTTTTCGACTGTGGTGCCTCGCGATGAACATGCATGTTTCTCAGGCCGATTGCTCGACCGGTCGCGTTGGAATTGGCCAGCCGGTCCCGCGCAACGAGGATGCGATCCTCGTACGCGGCGAAGGGCGCTACACCGACGATCTTTCGCTGGAAGGACAGCTTTACGCGGCCTTCGTCCGCAGCCCGCATGCCCACGGCGTCATTCGGGGCATCGACACCATCGCTGCGAAAGCGATGAAGGGCGTCGTCGCGATCTACACGGCGGGTGACCTCGAGGGGCAGAACTACGGTTCGCTGAAATGTCAGGTCGACCTGCCGAACCGTGACGGGACCGCGATGAGGAAGCCGGTCCGAAAGGCGCTCGCGGCGGACAAGGTGCGCTTCGTCGGCGACCCCGTCGCGATGGTTGTCGCCCGCACGGCGCTGCAGGCGCGCGACGCCGCCGAGGCCGTGTCGCTCGATATCGACATCTTGCCCGCGGTCACCTCGGTGGAGGCGGCGCTTGCTCCCGACGCGCCGCAGCTGTTCGACGACGTACCCGGCAACCTCATCCTCGACTATCATTTCGGCGACGCCGAGAAGGTCGCCGCGGCCTTTGCCGGGGCCGCGCATGTCACCAAGGTGCGGATCGTCAACAACCGCATCATCGTGAACCCGATCGAGCCGCGCGCCGCGATCGGGATCTATGATGGCAAAGCGAAGCGCTACACGCTCCATGCCCCGAGCCAGGGCGCTTTCGGCATGCGCAACAATCTCGCGGCGGCGATGGGCGTGCCGCAGGAGCGGATGAGGCTTGTCACCGGCCATGTCGGCGGCTCATTCGGCATGAAGTCGGCCGTGTTTCCGGAATACGTCGTGCTGCTGCATGCGGCGCGGCTGCTGAAGAAGCCGGTGAAATGGGCCGACCAGCGGTCCGAAAGCTTCGTTTCCGACCATCACGGCCGCGACATGGTCTTCGAGGCCGAGCTCGCCCTCGATGCGCGCGGGCGGTTCCTGGCGACGCGCTTCACCGGTACCGGCAACATGGGCGGTTATCTCTCGCCCCCCGGCCCGATGATGGCCACGCTGAACATCGGCAAGAACAGCGTCGGCATGTACCGCACGCCGCTGGTGGAGGTGCAGACGCGGTGTGCCGTCACCAATACCGTGCCGATCGCGGCCTATCGCGGCGCCGGACGCCCCGAGGGCAACTACTTCATGGAGCGGCTGATCGACACCGCCGCCGGGGAGATGGGGATCGACAGGGCGGTTCTCAGGCAGCGCAATCTGATCGGGCCCCGGCAATTGCCCTGGAAGACCCCGATCGGGACTGTCTACGACAGTGGCGACTTCCCGGCTCTCTTCGCCCGGGCGCTGGAGGCGGCCGACTGGAAGGGCTACCGGGCGCGCGAGCGTGCCAGCCGCAAGGCCGGCAAGCTGCGCGGCCGCGGGATCGGCTGCTACCTCGAGGTCACTGCCCCTCCTAGCAACGAGATGGGTGGCATCCATTTCGAGCCGGACGGAACGGTCACCATCGTCACCGGGACGCTCGACTATGGGCAGGGACACTGGACGCCCTTCGCCCAGGTCCTGACGAGCCAGCTCGGCGTGCCGTTCGATAAGATCCGCCTCATGCAAGGAGACAGCGATCGCCTGATCGCGGGCGGCGGTACCGGCGGCTCGAAATCGATCATGGCGAGCGGCTCGGCGATCATCGAGGCGAGCGTGCGCGTGATCGAGAAGGGCAAGCTCCTGACCGCGCACTTCCTGGAAGCGGGTGTCGCCGACATCGAATTCGCCAATGGCCGCTTCAGCATCGCCGGGACCGACCGCTCGATGGGCATCATGGAGCTCGCCGAGAAATTGCAGGCGGGCGCGCCCTTGCCCGAGGACCTGCCGCGGAAGCTGGATGTGGATCACGTCTTCAAGGCGGCGCCCTCGGCCTATCCCAACGGCTGCCACATCGCCGAGGTCGAGATCGATCCGGACACCGGGCATGTCGAGATCGCTAGCTATGTTATGGTCAACGACTTCGGGGTTCTGGTGAATCCGATGATCGTCGAGGGGCAGCTCCATGGCGGGGTCGTGCAGGGCATCGGCCAGGCGATCTGCGAGATGACGTCCTATGACGAAACCGGCCAGCTGATGACCGGCTCCTACATGGATTATGCGATGCCGCGCGCGGCGGACGTACCGTTCTTCTCCTTCATCAGTCAGGGCGTGCCGACCCGAACCAACCCGGTCGGCGCGAAGGGCTGCGGGGAAGCCGGATGCGCCGGCTCCCTGCCTTCGGTGATGAACGCGATCGTCGATGCCCTCTCGCCCCATGGGGTGCGCCATATCGACATGCCGGCGACGCCGCAGACCATCTGGAGAGCCATTCATTCGCGGGCTTAGTCCCGTGCCGGCACCGGCGCGGGATCGCCAAGCTCCAACCATAACGAGGAGGAAGCAATGCGCGTCGGTGTGCCCAAGGAGATCAAGGTTCACGAGTACCGGGTCGGGCTGACCCCGGAGGCCGTACGCGAATACACCGCGGCGGGCCACGAAGTCCTTGTCGAGACGACCGCCGGAGCCGGCATTTCCGCGCCCGACACCGCCTATGAGGCCGTGGGCGCCACGATCGTTGCGAGCGCAGCAGAGGTCTTCGCCAAGGCCGAGCTGATCGTGAAGGTGAAGGAGCCGCAGCCATCAGAGTGGGTGCAGCTCCGCGAGGGGCAAATCCTGTTCACCTACCTGCACCTCGCCCCCGATCCGGAACAGACGGCCGGGCTCCTGAAATCCGGAGTCACGGCGGTCGCCTATGAAACCGTGACCGACAAGGCCGGCGGCCTGCCATTGCTGGCCCCCATGAGCGAAGTGGCAGGTCGGCTATCGATCGAGGCCGCAGGCGCTTGCCTGCAGCGGCATGCCGGTGGCCGCGGCGTACTGATCGGCGGTGTGCCGGGGGTGCTTCCTGCGCGCATTGCCATCATCGGGGGTGGTGTCGTTGGTACTCACGCGGCGCGCATGGCTGCTGGTCTGGGAGCCGATCTGGTGATTCTGGACCGGTCCCTGCCGCGGCTCAGGCAGCTCGACGAGCACTTTGGCGGCAGGGCAAGGACGCGCTTTTCCACGCTCCACGCGATCGAGGAGGAAGTCCTCGCCGCGGATGTCGTCATCGGCGCCGTGCTCATCCCCGGGGCCGCCGCTCCGCGCCTCGTATCGCGCTCGCAGCTCTCCAGGATGAAGCGCGGTGCGGTCCTCGTCGATGTCGCAATCGACCAGGGCGGCTGCTTCGAAACCTCCCATCCGACGACACATGCGGACCCGACCTTCGAAATTGACGGCGTGATCCATTATTGCGTTGCCAACATGCCGGGTGCTGTGCCGCTTACATCGAGCTACGCACTGAACAACGCAACGCTGCCCTTCGGCCTGGCGTTGGCCGCTGGCGGCCTGGATGCGATCCGCAACGATCCGCATCTCGCTGCGGGGCTGAATATCCATCGCGGCCAGATCACCAACGCTCAGGTCGCGGAGAGCCTGCGCCAACCGTACAAACCGGCGCAAGCCGCTCTCGCGATGTGACGATTCCGTTCGAAGCCGCCGTTCACTGACATCGGCAAATCCGGATATGGCGCCTGCGTGAAACCGAGGCCGGTCGCGCTTATCGTGCGCGCTTCCGCGCGCGTTGGCGTAAGCTGAGCCGCCGCCGCGATCGGCAGATCAGACAAGGGATCGTTCAAACCGACAAGACTTGAACGCGCCAGCGTTCCAGCCTGTCCAGACAGAGCGGTTCTCCGAGCGTTGGACGGGCGGCCTCAATTTCCAGGCACGGGTGCGCGCATGAAGATTTATCTGATGTCGCTTGGTGCGGGTCTTCTGGTCGGGGTGATCTACAGCCTGATCAATGTGCGTTCTCCGGCACCGCCGGTGGTGGCGCTGGTCGGGCTGCTCGGCATCCTGATCGGCGAGCAATTGCCACCGCTGCTGCGCGGGTTGTGGACGAAGGCGCCGGCGGCGCAGTCCTGGGAGCATCAGATCAAGCCGCATGTCTTCGGCCATCTGCCCGGCGGCGCCAAGTCCGCGCAGGCGACCACGCCCTCGCAAGCGGTCGCGCCGGAGAAGGAGCGCAGCTGATGCCGACGCGACGCACGGTGCTGGGTGGGCTCGCCCTTCCCGGATTAGCTTCCTCGGCTCTCGCCCAGGGTCAGCCCCAGCCATCCGGAGACAAGCCGATGACCGCCGATCTCATCCTCAGCAATGGCCGCTTCACCACGCTCGATCGCGGCAACCCGACGGCGAGCGCGGTCGCAGTCAAGGACGGCGTCTTCCTGGCGGTCGGCGGGCAGGCCGAGGTGATGGCCCATGCCGGGCCGAACACCAGGGTCATCGATCTCAAGGGCCGCAGCGCGTTGCCCGGTCTGATCGACAACCACCTGCACATCATCCGCGGCGGGCTGAAGTCGGCTATACCAAGGACACGCCGCAGCCGCCCGGCGGCGAGATCACGCGCGACGCCAACGGCAATCCGACGGGGCTGCTGCTCGCCCGGCCCAACGCCAATATCCTCTACGCGACGCTCGCCAAGGGACCGAAGCTGCCCTTCGACTATCAGGTCAACTCCACCCGCCACTTCATGYGCGAGCTCAACCGGCTCGGCGTCACCGGCGCGATCGATGCAGGCGGCGGCTTCCAGAACTACCCGGACGACTACGCCGTCATCCAGACGCTCTCGGACGAGAACCAGCTCACCATCCGCCTCGCCTACAACCTGTTCACGCAGAAGCCGAAGCAGGAGAGGGACGACTTCCTTAACTGGACGAAGGCCTCCAAGTACAAGCAGGGCGACGATTATTTCCGGCACAACGGCGCCGGCGAGATGCTGGTCTTCTCCGCCGCCGATTTCGAGGATTTCCGCGAGCCGCGTCCGGACATGCCGCCGGAGATGGAGGGCGATCTCGAAGGTGTCGTGCGCATCCTCGCCGAGAACCGCTGGCCCTGGCGCTTGCACGCGACCTATGACGAGACGATCTCGCGCGCGCTCGACGTGTTCGAGAAGGTCGACAAGGACGTTCCGCTCAAGGGGCTGAACTGGTTCTTCGACCATGCCGAGACGATCTCGGAGCGCTCGATCGACCGCATCGCTGCGCTTGGCGGCGGCGTCGCGGTGCAGCACCGCATGGCCTATCAGGGCGAGTATTTCGTCGAGCGCTACGGCGCGGCTGCGGCCGAGGCGACACCGCCGGTGGCGCGCATGCTGGAGAAGGGCATCAAGACCTCGGCCGGCACCGATGCCACACGCGTCGCCTCCTACAACCCCTGGGTCTCGCTCTCCTGGATGGTCACCGGCAAGACCGTCGGGGGCTTGCGCCTCACGCCGCAGCGCAACTGCCTCGACCGCGAGACCGCGCTGAGGATGTGGACCGAGAACGTCACCTGGTTCTCGAACGAGGAGGGCAAGAAGGGCAGGATCGCAGTCGGCCAGTTCGCCGATCTGATCGTACCCGACCGCGACTTCTTCGCCTGCCCGGAGGACGAGATCTCGCATATCTCGGCCGACCTCACCGTCGTCGGCGGCAAGGTCGTCTATGGCGCCCGCGATTTCGTGAGGCTCGACGAGAGCGCCCCGCCGCCGGCGATGCCCGACTGGTCGCCGGTGCGCACCTTCAAGGGCTATGCCGCCTGGGGCGAGCCCGAGGGCGCCGGCAAGAACTCGCTGCGCCGGGCGGCCATGACCAACTGCGGCTGCGCCAGTTCCTGCAACGTCCATGGCCACGACCATGCCGGCGCCTGGTC
>NZ_JBFTOA010000014.1:0-134363 GCF_056397745.1 Allobosea sp. 05L423
GAAACGCCGACCTGCCCGGAGATCGCGTAGTCGGCCTCCGCGATGATCTCCTTCATGTGCTCGTCGCCGCGCGCGGTCCCATGCGTCAGCACAAAGCCATCAGGCAGCAGCGCACGCAGCCGGTCGGCCCGCTCGGGGCTGGTCATGTCGAGGAGGACGATGGTCTCGGGCATGGAAAGGTCCAGTCGAATGCTCAAGTCAGATGAGGAAAGGGGCAGTGCCGGGGCTTGGGGCAACGGTCGCCCCCTGCCCCGGAACGGCGACGCCGGGGCAGGACAGGGGATATCGGCGCGCTCCCGCGCCGGACATCAGCCCTTCTGCGCCAGCGCGTCGAGGACCATCTTGGTCGCGCCGGAGATGTCTCCGAGCTTCTCGCCGGCCTTCACGCGCTCCTGGTTGCGTTCACCACGCTCCTGCCGCGCGATGGCCGCGTCGGCGATCGCCTCGGCTTCGGCCCGCGGCAGCACCAGTACTCCGGATTCGTCGGCGAGGATGACGTCACCCGCCTTGACCGGCACGTTGCCGCAGGAAATCGGCAGGTTGAGTGTGCCACCGAGGTTGTAGAGCCTCGTGGTGATCGGCGACATGCCGCGGCACCACATCGGAAAATCGGAATCCTCGAGCTCGGCGAGATCGGTGCAGGGACCGTCGACGATCCCGCCGACCGCGCCGGCCGCCTTGGCCGCGACGGTGACGCCGCCGCCCCAGCAGGCATGCTTGTCGTCGCCGAGCCGGTCGACGACGAGGATGTCTCCGGGGCGCAACAGGCCGAGCGCGTGGTGCAGCAGGGTCGAATCCTGTCCCGGAATCGCCAGTGTCACGGCGGCGGCGGCGATGCGCTTGCCGCGCAGCAGCGGCTGGATGCCACGATCCATGAAACCCCAATGCTGCGAATGGCCGATGGTCGCGGTCTCGACCTTCTGCAGCTTTTCGACGAGCGCCGCCGGCAATTGCTCGGGCATGGGTTCGATGCGGTAGTCTGGCATGGATCTCTCCTATTTTCCGACGGCGCGGGCGACGCCGACGAGGCGTTCGACCACGAGGACGACGGCGAGCGTGGCGACGATGAGAACGACGGACAGAGCCGCGATCAGCGGATCGGTACGGCCTTCGACATAGCGGACCATCTCGACCGGCAGCGTCGAGGCGCGCGGCCCTGCGATGAAGAGCGAGATCACCGTCTCGTCGAAGGACAGCAGGAAGGACAGGCAAGCGCAGGCGATCAGCCCGGGCGTTGCCAGCGGCAACGTCACCCGGCGTACGACGCGCAAGGGCGAAGCTCCGAGCGTAGCAGCCGCCGCCTCGATATCATCAGGCAGGTTGGCGAGCGCGGTCGTCATCATGCGGATCACAAAGGGCACCGTCACCGTCATGTGGCCGAGGACGAGGCCAGGCAGCGTCGCCGTCAGCTTGAGGGGCGAGAAGAACAGCAGCAGCGCAAGGCCAGTGATCAGCGTCGGCAGCAGGAGCGGCGCCAGGAAAAAGCCGGTCAGCGCGTCCTTGCCGGCGAAGCGTCCTTTCGCGAGGGCGAGCGCCGCCGGCACACCGATCGCGAGCGAGAGCAGCGCCACGACCGCGGCGATCCGCACGCTCAGCCAGAGCGCCGCAAGCAGCGGCCCGTTGCCGGCGAGCTGCTGGTACCAGCGCAGCGAATAGCCGGAAGGCGGAAACAGGATGAAATTGTCCGCCGAGAAGGACAGCATGACGACGACGACGATCGGCGACAGGATCAGCACATAGACCAGCGCCGCGAAGCCGGAGAGAACGCGCCCTGCCCCGGTCATCGCTGCAGCCTCCGCGCCACCAGGTTGGACACAACGAGCAGGGCGAGCAGCAGGACGAGCGTGTAGATCGCCAGAACTGCCGCGACCGGCCAATTGGTGTTGGTCGTCGCCTGCTCGAAAATCTCGGTCGCCAGCACGAAGACCCGCCCGCCGCCGAGCAGCTTGGGCGTGATGTAGGCCGACATCGACAGCACGAAACCAAGCCCCGCCGCGAGCGCGATCGCCGGCAGGCTGAGCGGCAGGGTGACGCGCCAGAAGGTGCGGAACGGCGAGGCGCCGAGCGAGCGCGCGGCTTCCTCCAGCGTGCGGTCGAGCCGGCCAAAGCCGGCGAGCAGCGCCAGGATCATATAGGGCATGATGCTTTCGGCGAGGCCGATGGTGACGCCGGTCCAGTTGAATACGAGCTTCAGCGGCGTCGCGATCAGCCCCAGCGATTGCAGCGTGGTGTTGACCAGCCCGCGATCGCCGAGAATGGCGAGCCAGCCGAAGACGCGCACCACGCCGGAGACCAGCATGGGCATGATCGCGACGACCGCCAGCAGGCCGCGAAAGCGAGAGTCCGTCCTGAACAGGAAGAGCGAAACGGGATAGGCGAGGCACAACGCGATCAGCGTCGACACCGCCGAGAGCCAGAGCGAATTCAGCGTCAGTTCGAAGGTGAAGCTGTCATGGAAGGTTGCGCGCCAGGTTTCCAGCGACCAGGCCTCGACCATTGCGCCGGTCGGCCCGACCTCGTTGAAGGCGTTGCGGAACAGCCCGAGCGATGGCCAGACATAGATGACGAGAACGAACAGTGTCGCAGGGATCAGGAGCAGCGGCAGGCGCCGCGAGGCTGTCATGATGCCTCGCAGGCGAAGATGCGGCTCTCTCTGCGCGGCCAGACGACCGCCACCGCGGCGCCTTCGGTGGGAGCCGCGGTTCCAGACGGCATCTCGACCGTAAGTTGGCCGCCACCACCTTCGACAAGCACCTCGACATGGTCGCCCACATAGACGCTGCGAAGCACGCGCCCGGTCAATCGCGCCATGCCTTCCCCGCCGGGCTCGGAAGCCGGCGCGATCCGCATGCGCTGTGGCCTGACGAAGAGATCGGCATTTTCAGCCGCTTCCACCGGCACGGCCTGTCCCCATACGGTTGCCCGCCCCTGCGCGTCGCGCTGGATCGGCAGCACGTTGGCGCGCCCGACGAATTCCGCGACGAAGCGCGTCGCAGGCCGCTCGTAGATATCCTCGGCGCTGCCGATCTGCGCGATGCGGCCGCGATGCATCACGGCGATGCGGTCGCACATCGTCAGCGCCTCGACCTGATCATGCGTGACGAACAGCGTGGTGATGCCGAGCGAGCGCTGGATCGAGCGGATCTCGTGCCGCATCGCGTCGCGCAGCTTGGCGTCGAGATTGGACAGGGATTCGTCGAGCAGGAGGACGGAAGGCCGGATCACCAGCGCCCGCGCCAGCGCGACACGCTGCTGCTGGCCGCCCGACAGTTCCTTGGGACGGCGCTGGCCGAGCCCGGCAAGCCTGACGAGCGCCAGCGCCTCGTCGACACGCCTGACGATCTCCGGCTTGGCAACGCCCCGCTCCTCCAGCCCGAAGGCGATGTTGCGGGCCACCGACAGATGCGGGAACAGCGCATAGGACTGGAAGACATAACCCATGTTGCGCCGGTGCGGCGGCAACCGGGTAATCTCGGTGCTGTCGAGCGAGATCGCGCCCTGATCGGGCGCGACGAGGCCGGCGAGCATGCGCAAGGTGGTCGTCTTGCCGCAACCGGAGGGCCCGAGCAGCGCGACGGACTCGCCCTGCTCCACCGACAGCGACACGTCGTCCACGGCGACGGAGTTGCCGTAGCGCTTCTGCAGGCGGGAGAGTTCGAGATAGCTCATCGCAAACCGCTCAGCGCGCCGCCGCGATGACCTCGCGCCGCCAGCGATTGTTCCACTGGTCGCGCAGCTTCAGGATCTCGTTCCAGTCGACCGGGATCATGCGCGCGCGATTTTCCGGCGAGGCGGCCGTGCGTGCCAGGGCCTTGGCTTCGATCTCGGCCTTGCCGTTGGTCGGCGCATAGAACATCCGCTCGGTGAACGCCTTCTGCGCGGCCTGCGACAGGGCATGCGCCACGAAGGCTGCGGCTGCCGCCCTGTTCTTCGAGCCGGCGGTCAGGTTGATCGTGTTGACCTGGAAGACCGAGCCTTCCGGCGGGAGCAATGCGTTGATCTTGCCGCCGGTCTGGTCGGAATAGAGCTGGGCGCGGGCATTCCATCCGGTCGCCACCTTCGCCACGCCGTTGAGGATCAGCGAATAGCCGTCGGGATTGGGATCGAAGGTGCTCACGCCCGGTGCGAGCTCCTTGAGCTTCTTCATCGCGGCATCGATGGATTTGCGATAGTCGCCGCCTTCCATCTTCTCGGTCATCGCCGTCAGCGCCAGCCCCTGGATGTTCGGCGGCGCGGCGAGCGCGATCTGGCCCTTGAGATCAGGGCGCCAGAGATCGGCGAGCTTGGCGAGCTGCGGCTTCAAGGCTGCATCCTGCACGATGACGAGGTGGTCGAAGGTGACGGCAGGGCCGTACTCGCCGCCGGCGGCGCGGGCCTCCGGCAACAGCTCGTTGAGTACCGGGAACTCGGCGGGGGTCAGCTTCTCGAACAGCCCCTCGATGTTGCCGATGCTGGAGGTGGTGACGTCCATGATCGCCACGTCGGTCTGCGGATCGGCCTTCTGCGCCCGCACGCTGCCGACCATCTGGGCCGAGGTGCCCCCGGGCACGTAGTTCACCTTGACGCCGGGATGCGCTTGCAGAAACGGCTCGATCACCGCCTTGGTATAGTTGTCCTGGAAGATGCCGGAATAGGACATCAACGTGATCTGCCCCGACAGCGTCTGCGCCCTCGGGATGGCAGGCGCTGCGATGGTGGCGAGGCCGGATTGGACGACGAGACGGCGGGTGATCATCAGAACCTCCTGCTGGAGCGCCGCCCCGGCCGAGCGCCGGAGCAGCGGGCTGCGGTGGTGGGCGTGCCGCCGCTCAGGCCGGAACCTTGGCGGCGAAATGGGCGACGAAGCGGGAGACGATCTCGCTCAGCTTTTCGGCGAGCTTGGCTCCGGTCTCGGGCGAGCACAGCTTCGGATCGCCCTTGCCGACGCCGTCATGATAGACCTCGTCGTATTCGTGCGGCACTCCGACCTCGGCCCCTTCAAAGCTGGCGGTGCCGAGCCCGGTGAAGGGCAGATCGAGCACGGGATCGCGCTTCAGCGCCTTGCCAGCCGGCACGAAGTCGGGACGCATCAGTTCCGGGAAGAGATGCAGGCCGAGACTGGTCAGCGGATCGGCGCCATGGCCGGAGACCTTCGCCGACATCTCGGCGCCGACGATGCCCGGCAGCATGCCGTAGGCGATACGCCAGAGATAGAGGCTCGGCAGCACGATGCGCTCGCGCTGGTAGAGTTCGCGCGCGACCTCCGAGATCGGCCCGACATTGCCGCCATGGCCGTTGATGACGATGATCCGTGTCAGGCCGTTGCGATGCAGCGAGTCGACCATCTCGGCGATCACCGCCGTCAGCGTCGCCTGCGAGATCGCGATGCCGCCGATCATCGGCCCGAACCAGTCGGCGCCGCCATAGGGCAGCACCGGGGCGACAAGCGTCCGGACACCGGCCTTGCTCGCCTGGAGCGCGGCGAGCTCCGCGATCTTCTCGGCGAGCAGATAGTCGCCCATCGGGGCGTGGGGCCCCTGGTCCTCATGGCTGCCCATCGGCAGCAGGATCACCGGGTTGGACTTGAGCAGCTCACGCGCCTCCCCGCCGGTGATGGTGCCCATATGGACGAGAGGTTCGGTCTTGGCGGCCATGGCGAGGTCCTTCTCTTGAATTCGGTTGGTGTTCAGCGTTCCGCCGTGCGCGGATCGAGGATGTCGCGCAGCGCGTCGCAGAGCAGGTTCATCGCGAGGATGGTCAGCGTCAGCACGGCGCAGGGCCAGAGCAGCAGCAGCGGGGCCTGCTCCATCGTCGAGCGCGCCCCGCGGATCATCAGCCCCCAGGACGGCGCGGGCGGTACGACGCCGAGCCCGAGAAACGAAAGGCCGCTCTCGATCACCACCGCGGCCGCGACGGCGAGCGAGAACTGCACGAGCAACGGCCCCGCGATGTTGGGCAGCACGGTTCGGAACAGCAGATGCGTGGAGCTGGCGCCGAGCGCCCGCGTCGCCTCGACATAGTCGCGCCCCTTCACCGCCAGCACCTCGGCATAGGTCACGCGCGCAAAGCCGGGCAGATAGAGCACCGACAGGACCAGGATCAGCGTCGCGGCTCCCGGGCCGAGCAGCGTCACGACCAGCAGCGCCAGCAGCACCGGCGGAAAGCACATGATGATCTCGACGCTGCGCACCGTCAGGAACGCCCCCCAGCTCCTCGCCCATCCGCCGATCAGCCCCAGCGTGATGCCGACGAGCCCGGCTGCCAGCGCCGAGGCGAAGGCGACGGAAAGGCTGGTGCGCGCACCCCAGATCAGCCGCGAGAGCACGTCGCGGCCGAACTCGTCGCGGCCGAGCCAGGATCCGGTCATCGGTCCAGCCAGCCGGTTCGCGACGTCCTGTCGGATCGGATCGGGCAGCGGCAGCAGCGGCGCGGCAAGCGCGATCAGGACGATCAGCGCGACGCAGCCACCCGGCAGAGCCAGCTTTGTCAGGCCACGCCGTCTCATGCCGCCTGCACCCGCGGATCGATCGCCGCATGCAGCAGCTCGACGAGGAGGTTGATCAGCAGAAACAGCACCGAAATCGTCAGGATGATGCCGACGACCATCGGGTAATCGCGTCCTTCGACGGCCCGCAGCAGCGGCGTCGACAGCCCGGGCCAGTTGAAGACGTATTCGACGAGCACGGTGCCGCCGAGCAGCGTGCCCATCTGCAGGCCCAGCACGGTGACGACCGGGTTCAGCGCGTTGCGCAGCACATGCACGACCAGCACCCGCCGCGGCGACAGGCCCTTGGCGCGGGCTGTGCGGACATAGTCATGGGCGAGCGCATCGAGCGTCGCCGCCCGCGTCATCCGGAACAGGACGGCGGCGAGCCCCTTGGCGATGGCGATCGCCGGCAGGGTGAGGAGCTTGAGATGCTGCGCCGGGTCCTGCGCGAAGGGCACGTAGCCGCCCGCCGGCATCAGCCGCAGCATCTGCGCCAGCACG
This sequence comes from Allobosea sp. 05L423, assembly GCF_056397745.1. Lineage (NCBI taxonomy): Bacteria > Pseudomonadati > Pseudomonadota > Alphaproteobacteria > Hyphomicrobiales > Alloboseaceae > Allobosea > Allobosea sp. 05L423. Next base: position 6,968 of record NZ_JBFTOA010000014.1, read on the forward strand.
AGCACCAGCAGCGTGCCGACGACGAAGACCGGCACCGCCAGGAGCAGCGCCGTCATCCAGGAGGCGATGCGATCGAACGCTCCGCCGCGATGAACCGCGGCGTAGACCCCCGCGGGAACTCCGATCACGACCGCGATCAGTGCTCCTGCCAGGATCAACTCCAATGTGCGCGGCAGCCTGAGCGCGATTTCCTGCACCACCGGATAGTCGTCGACCAGCGAGGCGCCGAGATCGCCGCGCGCCAGGCCGCCGAGGAAATGGCCGTATTGCGCCAGCAGGGGCCGATCGAGCCCGAGCTTCTCGCGCAGCTCCGCCACCGAAGCCGGATCAGGCACGACGCCGGCCGTCGACAGCAGAAGCTCCGCCGGATCGCCCGGCACCATGTGAAGCGCCAGGAAGACGATCGTCGCCACCAGCCAGGCCGTCAGCAAGGTCAGGATCAATCGCCGTCCGAGCCAGGCCGCGCTCATCCGAAATAGGTCTCCTCGAGCATGTTGCCGGAGGAGTTGGAGAGCGCGCCGGGCAGGTTGGTGAACCCCTGCACGCTCTTGTCCATCCCGTAGCCCTGCTGCCGCCAGGCGAGGCCGACCAGCGGCACCTCCTCCAATGCGGCGCGCTGCATCTCCTTGTAGATGTCGATGCGCTTAGCCTGGTCGAACTCAGCCCGCCCCGCGGCGAGCGCAGCGATCGTGCGCGGCGCGTCCACCTTGAAGGAGCGGCCATGCGAGGGCGAGAGCGAGGTATCGAGCACGACGGTCAGCCCATCCGGGTCGTTGTTGTCGGAGGAGACGCCATGGATCGCCATGTCGTACTGCCCGCGCGAGCCGCGGCTCACCCGCGTCGACCAGTCCGGCAACTGCAGCTCCGCCTGGATCCCGATCGCCGCGAGATATTGCTGGACGATCTCGGCAGTATCCTTGTGCATGCCGAACTGAGCCGTGGCGAGGAGCGTCGTCTGGAAGCCGTTGGCGAAGCCCGCCTCGGCCAGCAGGGCCTTGGCGCGCGCCGGATCGTAGTTCCAGCCATGCGCCAGCTCCTTGTCGTACCAGGGCGTGCCCTCGGCGATCGGCAGCCCCTCGAGCGGCTTGCCGCGGCCGAAGAAGGCGACCTTGACGATGTCCTCGCGCTTCACCGCATGGGCCACGGCCCGGCGCACGCGCGGGTCGTTGAAGGGCGGCTTCGTGCCGTTGAACAGCACGTCCATGAACGGCCCTTCCTGATTGTCGAGCTTGAGCCGCGGATCGGCTTCGACCGCCGCCATCGACTGCCAGGGCACATACTCGATCATGTCGACATCGCCCGAGATCAGCGCCGCATTGCGCAGGTTCTCGTCGGCGTAGACGACGAACTTGATGCTCTTGAGCTTCGGGATGCCCGGCTTGTAGAACTTGTCGAAGGCGGCGAGCTCGAGCGAAGTGCCGCGCTCCTGCCCGACGAGGCGGTAGGGGCCGGCACCGATCGGCTCGTTCGGGCTCGACTTCCGCCAGATCACGAAGGTGTTGTAGTTGGCAAACCAGCTCGGCAGCGTCGCCTGCGGCCCTTTGGTGACGAGGCGGATCGTCTGCGGATCCGGAATCTCGATCCGCTCGACCAGCTGGAACTGCGCCCGCATATAGGCGGTCGATTTCTCGCCGGCGATCTGCTCGATCGACCACTTCACGTCGTCGGCCGTGACCGGCTCGCCGTTGTGGAAGACGCAGCCCTTGCGCAGCTTGAAGACCCAGGCGCCTTCCGCATCGCGCGACCAGGATTCCGCCAGCTCGCCGCGGAGCTCGCCCTTGGGGTCATAAGAGACGAGGCTGCGGTGGATCAGCATCTTCACAGTGCCCGCCGAGGCACCGGTCGAAACCCATGGCTGCAGATTGGGCGGGAAGGCGGAGAGCCCGTAGCGAATGATGCCGGAGGAGCGCTGGGCGCGTGCAGGACTGCTCAGGAAGGGCGAGGCCAGGAGTGGAACAGCAAGGCCACCACCAAGGACGGAACGGCGAGAGATGGTCATCGGCTGATCCTCTGCTGCTATGTCCAATGGCCCGCCGGACTATCCCGGCTCGTGACCTGGAAAGGGGACGAGTGGCGGAACCGCTCGGGCACGAGCAATTGCCGCGCCAGCGTTCCCGGCAGGCCGGACGAGGCCGAAATCTCGATCCGGAATCCGGCTTTGCAGCATCGTGAGAGGCAGCGCGGTCATAAGGTTCCCCGGCACGGCTTCGGCGCTTGGTCGCTCGATCCATGCTCTTGATGCGTCATGTATACGTGGCGGATTTTTTGCTGTCTACTGCCGACCTGCCCTATGCTGCACAGAATGAGGGCACCGACGATGAAGATGATCGAGCCAGATGAAACGACTGCCGCGCGCAGCAAGCCGACCCGCGAGCGGGTCTATCTCTATGTGCGGGAGCAGATCCTGCGCGGCCGCTTCCCCGGCGCCTCCTTTGTCGAGGAGGAGGAGATCTCCTCGGCGCTCGGCGTTTCGCGTACGCCGGTCCGCGAAGCCTTCCATCGTCTCGAAGCCGAGAGATTCATCGACCTGCTCCCGCGCCGCGGCGCGCTCGTCCGGCAGGTGACGGCGCAGGAACTGCTCGATCTCTACGAAGCCCGGCGCATGATCGAAGGACACGCGATCAGCCGCATCTGCCGGGAGGAGATTCCATTGCCTGCCGACATGCAGGCCATTCTCGACGAACTCGAACGCATGCCGCAGGACGATTATTTCAATCGGGTCGAGCTGAACCGCCAGTTCCATTTCATCATGGTCGCCGCCGTCGGCAACATCGTGCTCTCTGAACTCTATCAGTCGCTGGGCGCACGCCAGCAGCGCGTCGCGATGACCGCGATCCATACCGACCCCAGCCGCATCGCGCGCATCAGCAAGGAACATCACGCCCTCATCGCGGCGCTGGCCGAATGGGACGAGGAGAAGGCCCTCGCCATTCTGGAGCAGCATTTGCGGCCGATCGTCGGCGTGATCTCGCGCCTGCCGGATTGAGCCGCCCCCCCTCCGGCGCACCATCCGGGTGCGGCCGGAGAGCGGGGGCCACCCGTAATCGTCTGCTGCGGGACAGCTCGGCGCGGGTCGCCTCGCTACATCCGCGCCGACTGCGTCACCGGCCGGGTGATGACGCCGCTGCGCCGAGCGCGCGGCCCCTGATCCTCGACTACATTCGCGGCAAGCACGCACGGCTCTGCAACGTGATCCCGACGCTCGAGGACGGAACGCTGCCAGCACAGCAATTCCCGGATGGCACCTTCGCCACTGGCAATCACGGGCACGCCGCCAAGCCGCACTGCGGTCGCTGCCGAGCATATCGCTTACGCATTCCATGCAACAATTATATGAAGATAAAACGCACCTTAATTCAGATATGTTTTCATTTTCAAACCATTTTCTTTTCAAATACTTTCGTGATTTCAGGAACTGCGCGAAAATGCCATAATTATAATGTTGACATGAGATAATCTGTACTCAGAATATTGCGATGCAAGAAAAGCTGAGTTTGCGATTTTCTGACGCATGGTGGGCGCTATCTTGAACGAGTCATTGTCTGCGACCATTCATCGACTTCCGCGTCGCAATCGCTATGTGATTGCCGCGATCAGCGACCAGGATGCTCTCGCAGCCTCTCCGCTCCGCGATCTTCTCGTGTTTGTCGATCCGGAGTCTGACGCCGAAGAGCTGCGGGGCACGTTTCCGCTCATCGGCGTCGCGATTTCCGATGCTGGGAACAACGCACTGCGGGCCGCGCTCAAGCGGCTTCGCAAAGTGGGTTCCCTGCCCGATGTCCCCGTCGTCCGGTTGCAGGAAGCAGCGCTCGCGTCGGACGCGGAGCTCGTGGTGCAGGTGCTCGAAGGCGGCCTCGGGCGCCTGTCGCGCCATATGGCGAGCGCCAACACCGAGCTCGCGGCGCTACGGCGGGAGCGGGAGGCGCTCTTCGAAAATTATCGCGCTCTCGAGAACGCGTTTCATGTCCGCAATTGGGACACGGTCTCGGAGGTGTTCGGCCACGGACCGTACATCGACGCCAAGGACCAGGGGCTCGCAGCCTTGCTGTGCGAATCAGAGATCGTGCAGCTCTTCCCGATTTCGAGCTATGCGGTATCCGGCTTCGCTCTGCATTTTCGTGAAGTCCCGACGGACAAGACCGGCCGGCTCATCGTAACCCTCGATTACGTGGAGAGCAGCGAGGGGATCGCGGAATGGTTCATTCCTTATGCCAGTGTCACGCAGGGCTGGAACTTCTTCTCCTTGCCCAAGGCGTGTGACGGCAGCCCCCGCACGCTGCGGCTCAGAATCTCTGCCAGCGGCGGGCTGCCGCCCGAACTCTCTCTCGGCCACGTCATCACCAACGAGCGCTACGCCGCCCAGGCGCGGGCGCCGCATGCCGACCTCGACATGCGCCCTCTCGCCCTGCGGATTTTCACCGGGCTCCCGGGCGTCCGTCCCACCGCCCTGCCGAATGTCTTCGCGCCGTCCACGGTGATCTCCGGGCGGAAGGTCGAGGACTATCGACTCCCGGTCGAGTTGCTGCGCGCCGTCACCAATGTCTCGGCGAGCCCGATCGAGCCGAGCTTTCAGACTGTGCGCTTTCTCGAGCTCGAGGATGCGATCGGCTGCCATCCGCTCAGCGAGGGCATCACGGCCGGCGCCGTTCGTCGCGTCGTAGCGCCGGGCACGGCGCGCATCTCGGCGCGCGCCGTGATCGATCATCCCGAAGGCAAGCCCGCCACGGTCGGGCTGATGCTCGTCCCCTTGTCGGCGAATATCCGAAAGGAAATCGCGGCTCTCGCCGATGGCCGCGCATTGCCGCCCACGGCGTTCTTCAGCGGATGGATGGAAATCACGGCCGCGCAGCCGGTAGACATCAACTTCATGCTGGAAGCGCCGGCGCCGCGCACGATGGACCTGGTCGTCCTGAGCAAGGCTGCAACCAATTCGGTCGATTTCGCCTGGCTCAAGGTCTTCAATTTCCGACTGGTAAAGTATCTGGAGAACAGCCCGGCCCGGGAGGTCGCCAATGCGTGACGAGCCTCAGGATCTGGTCGCCATCGCCGTGCCGCTCTACGGCCATGCTGCGCTCGTGATCGAGGCGTTGGAATCCGCCTTAGCTTCGGTAACGGACTGCCGCCTCGCAATCGTGGTTTCGGTCGATGGCGACCCGCAGCATGAGGTGTTCGACCAGCTCACCCTCCATGCCGCGGCGCATCCGGAGGTCCATGTGATCTTCGGCGAGAATGCCGGCCCGGGCGGCGCCCGCAATCGTGCGATCGACTACATCCTCGAAGAGTTGCCGGAGACCAAGGCGGTCTATTTTCTCGACGCCGATAATCGCGTCCTGCCGAACACGGTCGAAACCCTCTATCGCCGGCTGAGGGCAAGCAAGGCTGGCTGGGTCTACACGAATATCGATACGTTCTCGGTCAATTGGCGGGCGCATTACGGTGACAGTTATTCGCGCCTGATTCACTGCATCAGCGACAATATCTGCGACACCGGCTCGATGATCTCGATCGACGTCTTCAGCAGCGGTGTCCGCTTCGAAGAAGATCGCCAGAACGGCTTCGAGGATTGGGAGTTCTGGCTTTCGGCCGTCGAAGGAGGCTTCGTTGGCGAGCCTTGCCATGACACCGCGTTCGAATACCGCCTGCGCGCGGAAAGCCGCTTCAAGGAGGCGAACCGCGACCGCTCGGCCTCGATGAGTTTCCTCCGCCGGCGGCACAAGGCGCTGTTCCGCCGGCCAACCCTGGTCGGCTTCGAGCATGAGGAAGCGCCGCGCTATGCTCTGATCCGCAGCGGCGAGGGTATGCTCGACGTCTTCACGGATCCGACGCTGCCACCCGGGCAGATGGGCTTCGACGAAGCGGTGCGGGCCTTCTGGGGCAATGCCGGCGAGCCCGACAATGTCCATTTCCCGCCCTTCATCGCCGCCAGCAGCAGCGAGACGCTCAAGCTCCTCGCCCGTTCGCGGCTCCTGCCGAACGTTCTCTGCCATCTCGAGACGTTTGCCGAACGGTGCAATGTCGTCTTCGTGGAGCTCTGCAACGTCGCTTCGCAGCGGAGCATCGAGTGGGAAATCCTCCCGTCCGGCGCTCAGCGCGGCGCAGCGGATCTGACCTTCGTCTCGACCGATCTGATCAGGAGCGTCATCAACGACGACGCGCTCGATTGGTTCTCATCGATTGGCCGCGAACAGGCGTGGCCGACATCGGCACGCCTCAAAGTCAGCTTCCCCTTCCCCAAGGCGCGGCAGCGCCGCTCGCTGATCCGGCCCGAGCAGGCGCTGCTCAATCTCGTCAGCGCGCTCACGACAAGCCCGCTGCGGCAGACAGCGTCGACGCGCTGGACATGGCGCCCCCGCCGGCTGCCTGCCCTGTCCGAGCTTTACAAGCTGCTCAGAACCGAGCTCGGCGGCTCCCCCGTGCTGCCGCTGGCGCACCATGCGGCAGCGCGTCGGACGGCAGCCGTGCTGGTGCCGAACGCCTCGTTCGGCGGAGCCGAAAAGGTCGCCTATGCGGCCGGACGGGAACTTAGGCAGAACGGCTTCGAGACCCATCTTTTCGTGCTCGGCTCCGGGCGGATGGAGGTGCTCGACGAGTTCGACCAAGCGTTCGACCATCTCCATTTCTGGAAGGACGGCGTGCCGGCCTGGGGCGCGAGCGGCCATTTCCTCGGTCAGGATTTCATCACCGACGAGCACGCCCTCGACTGGGCCGGGTTGAAGGGGCTGCTCTCGGGCTTCGACCTGATCGTCAACAACCATGTTATGGCGGCCCATCCGCTGATGGCGCAGTTCCGCTCTGCCGGAACCCGCACGGCCTGCTATCTCCATGTCGTCGATGAGACGGCGCTCAGGCGCCCGGCCGGGCAGCCCTATGCAGCCATCGCCTTCGAGCATGCTTACGACGCCTTCCTGACCTGCTCGGAACAATTGAAGAGCTATCTGCACAGTTTCGGCGTCCCCTTCGGCAAGATCTTCGCCGTGCCGAATGCGGCAAGCTTCTCCATCGACGCAAAGCTGCGGGCTCAGGTGACCGAGGCGCGCAAAGCCGGGCGCGGAAGCGATCCGCTCCGCCTGCTCTATATGGGCCGGCTCGATCGGCAGAAGGGCATCGACCGGCTGCACGGCACGCTCGTCCGGCTCAAGGAGCGGGATATCGCCTTCGAGGCCCGGGCCGTCGGCGGCGAGATCCTCTCCGACGACCCTAGCTCGTCCTGGATGACGCGCTTGCGCGATATCGACGTCGAGGTCGCACCGCCGGTCTTCGCCGCCAAGGATATCGCGGCTCATCTGGCTTGGGCCGACATACTGGTGATGCCGTCGCGCTGGGAGGGGGCTCCGCTGATGATCGCAGAGGCGCAGCAGCTCGGCTGCGTCCCGATGGCGACCGCAGTCGGCGCAGTCGAGGAATTGGTCGTCGACGGCCAGGACGGCGTGCTGATCGCGAACGCGGCCGACGCCCAGATCGTGGTCGAGATGGCCCGGACGATCGCCATACTCGCGCGGGACCGCGCAACGCTTGGCCGCTTGGCCGAAGGCGCGCTCGCGACGGCGGCGCAACGCTCCTGGAGCGCGTCCTTCGCCGATTTCATCGCCTGGAGCGACGCTATCGAACCCGCGGCCCCCGTCCGGCGCAACACCGCTTCGGGCGAGCCCACTGGTGACGTGTCCATGGCGGAGGCCGCTCTCTCCGCCCGTGCCGTCGCGTGACGATCAACGGAAGATCCTGAAGCCATGCCCCCCAGAATCCTTGTCACCGGCATACCGAGCCATCTCACCCGCCACATTCAGAAGGCAGAAGGCGCCCAAGTCTTCTATTCGGAGAAGCAGCCGCAGCCCGAGAGCAAGGAGGCCTTCCTCCGCGAGCTCAAAAACATCAGCAATACCGGGAACTACCTGATCGGCGAAGGCGCGCTGCGGGCGCTGTCGCCGAACGCGACGCATATCCCGTTCTGGCATCTGTGGAACGCCGTCAATAACGGCACCGGCCTCGACACGATCAACGATCGCTTCGATATCTGCGTCTTCACCTGCGCCAACCTGCTGCGCAAGGGCCTTTCGGCCGATGCCGAGGCGCTCGTGCTCTCGAAGCTCGACATGCCGGTCGTGATGCTCGGCATCGGAATCCAGAACCGGCCCGATCTCGAACAGTCCTTGCCCGAGGGGACGCAGCGCCTGCTGAAAGTCCTGAAGGAAAGGGAGCACTATTTCCTGACGCGCGGCGAGGAGACCGCTGCCTTCCTCAAGGACCAGGGCTTTTCCTTCGTCAGGCCGGTCGGCTGTCCCTCGCTCTATTTCATGCCGGCCAATGTACGGCGTGCGCTGCGCCGGCTGCCGGAGGTGAAGGTCGGCGAATGCCGCACGGTCTTCACCGGATATATGGGCGCCGAGCTCAACACGATCGGTGACATGAACGCGCTGTCTTCGAACGACGGGCGCTCATCCTATGTGGTGCAAGACGAGCTGCTGCATTTCGATATTCAGGTCGAGCCGGATGCGGATGGCCGCGTCTACGATTCCGCCTCGGGCGGAGTGATCGGGGACCTGACCTTCAAGGGCTCGGACGAGCTGAAGAAGAAGATCAACGTCCATGCCTTCTTCGACACCAACCAATGGCGGGCCTGGACCTCGTCGATGGACTTCGCCTTCGGCCGGCGCTTCCACGGCAACGTCATCGCGCTGCAGGCCGGCGTTCCCAGCCTGATCGTGGCGGTCGACGACCGCATGCGCGAGATGCTGAACTTTTCCGGGCTGCCCAAGCTCGAAGCCGCCGATTTCAACAACGCCAATGATCGCGCGGCCTTCGTCGCCGATCACCTCGCCGCGATGAACATTCCGCAGGTCATCGAGACCTATTCCGAGCGTGAGCACAATTTCCGCTCGGTCTTGAACGAGATCGGCATCGCCTGATGCCGTGTATGGCAAATCGGGACTTAAGGGCAGACTGACATGCGGATCATGGTCACGGGCATACCATCCTACCTGATGCGGACCGTCGAGAGCGCATCGGGAGCGACCGTCAGGCACCGCCCGTATTTCGAGACGGTGCGGACCAAAACGGACCTGATCGACCAGGTCAAGAAGATCGCCAACACCGGCAACTACCTGATCGGGGAAGGTGCCGCTCACAGCGTGCGCGGCCACGACGTAACCTACGTGCCGTTCTGGCATCTGGCGAACAACGTCAATTCGCCGGAAACCTACGAGAAGCTGAACCAGAGCTTCGATCTGTGCTTGTTCGCCTCGGCCAACCTGCTGCGGCCGGGCTATGCGGCGACGACCGAGTCCTTCGTGTTCGAGCGGCTCAACATGCCGATCGTGGTCATGGGTATTGGCATCCAGAAGAAGGAGAACCTCCAGGACGCACTGCCCGAAGGCACGCGCCGCTTCCTCAACGTGCTCAAGAAGAAGGAAAGCTTCTTTCTGACGCGGGGCCATTTCACGGCCGATTTCCTCAAGGCCGAGGGCTTGAAATACGTCCGCCCGACCGGCTGTCCGTCATTGTATTACGAGCCGGCCGCGATGAAGCGCTCGCTCAGCCACCTCGCCGATCCCGATCTCGCCGATTCCCAGAAGATCGCCTTCGGCGGCTATCTCGGCAGCGTGCCGGACACCATCGTCGATGCCCATGCCCTGCTGCGGCAGGACAGCGTCGCGAGCTATGTCATTCAGGACGAGATCACCGTCTACAACCTCAACATCCTCGCCGACGAGACCGGCGACGCCTACGACCAGGCCGCTGGCCGCATCATAGCCAGGACCGAGTACAAGCATTCCGAGAAATGGCAGCGGAACTGCGAGTTCCGCGTCTTCTTCGACACGCATAAGTGGCGCAGCTGGGTATCGGGACAGGATTTCTGCTTCGGCCGCCGCTTCCACGGTTCGATCATCGGCATGCAGGCCGGCGTGCCGGCGCTGATGATCGCGGTCGACGACCGCATGCGCGAGATGCTCGATTTCGTGGGCTTCCCCTATATCGAGGCGTCCGTCTGGAATCGCGAAGCGAAGAAGAAGGCCTTCCTGCAGGATTTCCTTTCCAAGATCGACGTGCCGGCTGCGATCCATCGCTACGCGGCCTGCGAGGAGAACTTCTACGCGGCGCTCAAGGATATCGGGATCCGCTGATGGCAGGAGGCGCGCGCGAAGCCATGCGGCGAAGCCGGCACGCCGGACGGCCGGCGCTGCTGCCCCGCCTGATCCCCTTCGTCGCGGCGTCGGGCCTGGCGGCGGCGGCTGCTCTCGCCGCGCCCGCCACCGCCCCCACGCAGTTCGGCGTCAACCGCGTCAATCTCGCTTGGCTCGATGCCGCCGGCCGCGAGAAGGTGCTGGATCAGATCGCGCAGAGCGGCATCCGCGCGGTGCGGCTTTCTCTCACGAATCCGATGGACGCCAGCATCGACGCCGTCCGGCTTGCCCATCAGAAGGGCCTCGCCATCCTGCTCGAGATTTCGCTCAACAACGCCGCCCTCTATCCCGAAGGAACGAAGCCGCGCTCCGGCCGCGGCCGCATCTGGGACATGTATCGCCTCTCCGACGTCTCGCCGGAGCTCTTCCGGGCGGCCCTGGGCGATGCCCTGCAACGGATCGATCGGCTCGGCGTCGCTCTCCTCGCCGTCGAACCCGGCAACGAGATCAATTGGGGCGCCTATAACGGCGATCTGGAGATCAGGCCCGAAGCCAATACGCGCACGGCCCGCTCGCTCCAGGATCTGGCGGATCCGGATGCGGTCGCACGCGGCGCGGCGAATTACGTCCAACTGCTGAAGGTCACCCGCGCGGAACTGGCGAAGACGAAGCTCAGTGCCGGCGCCAAGGTCGTCTCGGCCGGCCTCTCGGACATCCCGCCGGAGCATGCCGACCGGCGCGGCATCGATAGCATCGACCCGGCGAGCTTCACCGCGCTGATGCGCGAGCATGGGCTCGATCAGGCCGCCGATGGCTATGGCATCCATGTCTATCCCGGCGGCGATGGCTCGCCCGCCGCCCGCGAGCAGCATGTCGAGCAGGCCCTTTCGATCTGCCGCTCGCGCCCGGCGGAGGGCAAGCCCTGCTGGGTCACCGAATGGGGCTTCGCCAACACCGCAAAGACCTGCCCGGCAGACGACAGCCGCCGCGAGCGCCTGGTCAAGGCGACCCGCGAGCGCTTCGCGGACCTTATGCGCGCGGGGCGGATCGCGGCCGCCTTCTATTTCGACTGGGACGCGACCACCTATGGCATCTGGCGCTGCGGCGAACTTTCTTCCGCCGGCCGGGCCGCGGTGACGCCGTGACGCTGAAAACCCTGATCATCGGCGGTTCCAATACCGTCATGCAGCCCGGCTACCTGTCCTCGCTCTTGTCGGTCATGGCGCGGCGCGGCGTGGCGCTCGACATCGTCGCGGATCTCTCGGTCGGCGGCACGACCAGCGCCTTCGGCCTCCACCAGCTCAAGCTGCATGAGCAGGAGCTCGCCGATTGCGACCTGCTGCTCATCGAATATGCGCTCAATGACGCCTTCGTCTATGGCGACGAGCGGCGCCCGTTTCGGCACTGGGCCCGCTTTTACGAGGGCCTCATCCGCTTCGCCCGCGAGCGCAACCCCAAGCTCAGGATCGCCACCCTCATCTTCGGCGCCCGCAACGGTTCGTTCCTGACGTCCGTGCCCGCGATCGACGCGGGGATCGCCTATATCTCGCGCTGGTACGGGACGATCTGCATCGATGTCTCGCAGTTGCTGATGCAGCGCCTCGGGCGCGATGTCGTCGGCCATGCGAGCTTCTACTCCGATCAGGGCCATTATGCCCGGCCGGTGGCGACGACCATCGTCGCCAACCTGATCGCCGACGAGCTGGAGCAGGCCCTCGCCGCCCCTCAACGCCCCGCAGCGCTGCCGCCCGCGATCGATCCCGAGCATTTCGCCAACGCCCGCGCGTTCGATGGCGCCTGGCTGGCCAAGCGGCTCGGACGGCCCGTCGTCGAATATGCCAACCGCCGCTTCTCGGTGGCAGCCGTGGATCTCGGGCGGGACCGGCTCCGTTTCGACATCGACAAGGGCATGCTGCTCGCATTGAGCTATGTCTGCGAGCCTCGCATCCCGCCGCTTGATCTGCAGGCCGGTGACGAGATGCACCGCGCCGCGCTGCTCAAGGGCGGCGTGCGCGACGGCACCTACAAGTTCCTGGTCTCGATGCTCAGCTTCGAGTTTTTATATGGTCCAACGCTTCTCGACATGCAGCAGACGCGCGCGCTGACACTCTCCGGAGGGACCGCCGCCGCCGGGCACAAATTGCATGTGCCCAAAGACAGCGTTCGGCACGAAACCCTTCCAGCAGAGCCGGCCCTCCCCATTACCGGCATTCTCTTCACCGGAAACCTCAAGACCTGCGCCATCGAGAGATACGGCGCACAGCAGCCATCGACGGCCGACGGGCTTGCCGAGGCCGCGACGGCATAGAGGTGCCGGCCCGCACAGGCGTGCTGCGGCCGAGGCACACCCTGGTTAGGCCCGCATAGAGCGCCAGGCGCGAGTTGGAGATGACGAGGAGGCTCCAGGTCGCGCAGAAGACAAGCCCGTTCGCGCGCCTCGTTGCGGCCAATCATGCGACCATCTGGGACAAATCGGCTAACACTCCGACGACCGCGGAAAGTCGGCACGGCGGCTGTCCTCGCGGCAGCCCTCCATCCGCCGCAGGTGACCGGCCTAAGCCGGAGTTCCTGCCGCTTCGCTCTCTATCGCGCCGGAAGGGACGCGTAATAGGCAGCGAGAGCGGCGATTTCGGCCGTGGACAGCTCGCGAGCCATGTAGCGCATTTCCTTATGAGCGCGCTTGCCCGACTTGAAGGCCAATATCTGATTGAACAAGTAGCGTTCATTCTGCCCCGCCAGGTGAGGCACCTCGATATCTCGCGCGATACCATCTTCGCCATGGCATGCGGCACATTGCTCGATGGCGAACTGCCTCGGCTCCGAAAGCGCAGGACTGGCGACAAGGAGCGCAGTCAAAGACAAGCGAATGATCAAGTTCCAAGCTCCCGGCCTACGCGCCTGACGACGCCGCTGTGGTCAACTGTTCCGCCATCGCAATTGCCCGCGACCGAGCTTCCGGCGTCATCATCGGGGCAGGCCACAGCACCTGCACCCGCGGCGGAAGTGGTGGCTCATCATTCAGCCAATCGTGAACGCGGCTGATCCGGCCATTGCAGAACTGCTGCGCAAACCGGTCCGGCGCCAAGTTCACCTGCCGGAGCCCATAGCGAAACTGCTCACCGGTTATGTGCGCCGCCTTTGCCTTCGACGGCGATAGCTGAAATTTGGGGGCCATGTCTTGTGCTTAGCCTGTGTACCGCGTTTCCAGCAGGTCGATATCCCGGATCATCTTCTGGGCGGCCTCTTCGTGCAGTTCGCGACGGCGCGACAATCGGTAGATTTCGGCGCGTTCAGCGCGAAGCCCCGCCACTCTCAGCTTTCTCTCGATGGCCTCCAGGCGGCGACCATGAAAAGTTCCTTCGATATTTTTCGGGCGCCCTTCGATCCTTTGTCGATAAGTCTCCATCACGCGTAATGCGCCCTCCGTGTAGAGGTCAGCATCCGAGCGCCCGGCCGCCATTTCATGCTGGGCCCGCTCGATGGCTTTGATGGCCGCACGCGCCGCTCTGTCGCGGGCTTGGTCGATTTCCTCCTGATCGAAATCTTCGGCGGGAAGTTTGAGGTTTCTGAGGAGCGGGGGCAGCACGATGCTGGCCACGACCAGCGAAACCACGATAACCCCGGCGGCCAGGAAGATCGCGAGTTCTCTTGCCGGAAAGGGCGAGCCGTCGCGGAGGGCAAACGGCAACGTCATCACACCGGCGAGCGTGATAGCCCCGCGCACACCTGCAAGCGATGTCGCCGCGATTATGCGCCAGCCAACCAGAGGGATGGGCTCGCCTTTTCGCGAGGCCCTGAACATCGTGAAGCGAAGTGAGACCCAGACCCAGACGAAACGCAACACGCAAAGCGCCAGGCTGATCGCCAGAACGTAGCCTGCCAGCAGCAACGGTTGGTGGTGGCCGGCAGCTCGCACGGCGCTCACGGCTCCATTCAGAATTCCGGGCATCTGCTCCCCGAGCAGAACGAAGATCACGCCGTTGGCCGCGAACTGGATCATGTCCCAGACGGCCGCGCGTCGGATGCGGGTGACAGCGAGCGCCTGCCCGGTTCCTTCGATGAAACTCATCGTGATACCGGCCGCGACCACCGCCAGAATGCCGGAACAGTGGAAATGCTCGGCGACGAGATAAGCGCCGAAAGGGATGAGCACGCTGATCAGTATCTGCGAACTCGTGTCCTCGCCGACCCTGCTCGTGATCCATTGCTTGGCAGCGGAGACGGCCCAGGTAAGGCCGACGCCGATCAAAACCCCGCCAAGAGCGAGCCACACGAAAGTCGCGAGCGCCTCTTGCAGCGAGAACGTGCCGGTCAACACTGCCGCCACGGCAAAGCGCATGCAAACCAGGCCCGAGGCATCGTTGAGCAGTGCTTCGCCTTCCAGGATATGCATCAGCCGCTTCGGAATACGGGTGCGCGACGCAATCGCGGTGACTGCGATGGGATCGGTCGGTGAGACGATTGCGGCCAGGGCGAACGCCACGGCAAGGGGCATCGCAGGAATGAGCCAGTGGATCAGGAGGCCCACGCCCAATACCGTGAACAGCACGAGCCCGAGCGCGAGCTCAAGGATCACTCGCCTGTCGCGAACCAGATGCGCTTTCGGAATGCGCCAGCCGTCCAGAAAGAGGAGCGGCGGCAGGAAAAGGACGAAGAACAGATCCGGATCGAGATAAACGGTCGGCACGACCGACACGGCAATCACCGCACCGAGTCCGATTTGGACGAGCGGCAAAGGCAGCTTTGTCCAGCGAGCAAGGGAGCCGCTGATCACAACGGCTGCAAGCAAGGTCAGAACGGTAACGACAGGTTCCATGACTCGGCGCGCTTTAGACAATCATCAAGCGCCGGACCTTATCCCGGCCTCACACCACGGCGATAGCTCCGGTCGCACGCGTCGCAAGCGCATAGGCCTTTCGTAGCAACGGGCTTGACTGACGCTACGGCCGACAGGCCAAAGGTGGCCGAGCAAGGCGGGATCCGAAATGTCGAGAATTGCGAACGCGCCACTACGCGCGAAGGTGATGAGCGCGCAGGATGCGGCGGCACTCATCCAGAGCGGCATGACCCTGGGATTGAGCGGCTTCACGGGCTCAGGCTATCCGAAGGCGGTGCCGCTAGCGCTCGCCGAACGCATCGAAGCCGCGCACCGCGCTGGCCAGCCGTTCCGTGTCCGCGTCTGGACCGGAGCCTCGACCGGCCCCGAGCTCGACGGCGCTCTGGCCAAGGCCGACGGGATCGAGTTCCGCCTGCCCTACAATTCCGATCCCATCGCGCGCGAGAAGATCAACCGCGGCGAGATGGAGTATTTCGACATGCATCTCTCCCAGGTCGCGCCGATGGCCTGGCAAGGCTTCCTTGGGCCGCTCGACGTCGCGGTGATCGAGGTCTCCGGCATCCGACCGGACGGCTCCCTGATCCCCTCCTCCTCGATCGGCAACAACAAGACCTGGCTCGACAGGGCCGACAAGGTCATCCTCGAGGTCAATCGCTGGCAGAGCGCCGAGCTCGAAGGCATGCACGACATCTACTACGGCACGGCCCTGCCGCCGCACCGCGTGCCGATCCCGCTGGTGAAGCCGCAGGACCGGATCGGCGAGGCCTATCTGCGCTGCGATTCCAACAAGATCGTCGCGATCGTCGAGACCGAATCGCCCGACCGCAACCTGCCCTATGCACCGCCGGACGAGACGGCCAGCGCCATCGCCGGCCACCTCATCGAGTTCCTGCGCCACGAGGTCGCCCGGGGCCGGCTGCCCGCCTCGCTGCTGCCGCTGCAGTCCGGCGTCGGCAACATCACCAATGCCGTGCTCTCCGGCCTGCTCGATGCGCCCTTCGAGAACCTCACCGCCTATACCGAAGTCATCCAGGACGGCATGATCGACCTGATCGACGCCGGCAAGCTCGTGCTGGCGTCGGCGACCGCCTTTTCGGTCAGCCCGGAGGCGGCAGCGAAGCTCAATGCCGGCATGGCGCGCTACCGCGACAAGATGATCCTGCGGCCGCAGGAGATCAGCAACCACCCCGAACTAGTGCGCCGGCTCGGCTGCATCGCCATGAACGGGCTGATCGAGGCCGACATCTACGGCAACGTCAATTCGACCCATATCATGGGCTCGCGCATCCAGAACGGCATCGGTGGCTCCGGCGATTTCGCGCGCAACGCCTTCGTCTCGATCTTCATGACCCCGTCGACAGCCAAGGGTGGCGCGATCTCGGCCATCGTCCCGCAGGCGAGCCATGTCGACCACATCACTCAGGACGTGCAGGTGATCGTGACCGAGCAGGGCCTGGCCGATCTGCGTGGCCTCAGTCCGAAGCAGCGCGCCCGCACGATCATCGCCAACTGCGCTCATCCGGGCTACCGGCCCGCGCTGGAAGATTATTTCCGCCGAGCCCAGGCCGGATCCTACGGTCAGCAGTCGCCCTGCCTGCCCGGCGAAGCGCTGTCCTGGCACCAGCGCTTCATCGAAACGGGCAGCATGCGGGGCTGAGCAGCAGATTTGGAACTCCCGAAGCCCGGCATGCCGGGAGATCCACGGTCATCGTCAGTTTTGGCGTTGCCAGCTGCATCCGATATTGGCCCAGAAAGCGGACTCAGGGGCGACCGAAAGAGAGCTCTCCGCTCGGCGTAGGCTTTCATCCCCTCCCGAAAAAGACCCCGTGCCGCTCGTTTACGGGTCGTCGGGCGATGACGGATGCTTTCGCACACTTCCAGACGGTTTCCTGTCATCGGGAGCCTGACCGGCGCTGAGGACTTCTCCAAGCTTCGGTTCACCTTGACGCAAATCAAGGGAAAACGCTGCCCCGCAAGTTATGAGGGATGTCGAAAGGGCATCCCGATCATGGTTCACGCCAAAGACCTGCCATCCAGCTTCCGCCATGTGCGACTGCTCCTCGCGCGGGAAAAGGGCCATCCTTCCGGCGAGGAGGATCAAGGGTACGATCTCCTGGTTCCGCTGGACGACGAAAATCGTCTCGATCCGGTGGAGTGGAAAAATCATCAAACGGCATGTCGGGTGCGCCGGTTCGACGAGGGCCAGGAAGAAAAAATCGGTCGATTGCGGCGCAAGCCCGGCGGCCAATGGTATTTCGACTACGAAGCAGGAGAAAGCGACGACGAACTCGGCTTTCGTCTTGGCGAAGAACGTTTCCTGATCGGTGAGTACATCTCAATCGGCAGACGGCCGGATTACCATGTCTATCGGGTTGTTCGCGTCGAAAAGCCATAAAGCACCGTCCAGACCCTTCACGTATGCGGCCTCGCGTGAGGCATGCCAGTGATTTGCCCCGTCGGTCTGGAGCGCATGGGGAAACTTACGGAGAACAGGACATTGTCAAACACGCCGCACACACTTCGCGATGAATTTCCCGACCAGATGGATGCGATCCACGCCCTGAAGGTGAGCAGCCCGGAACTCTTGCGGATTCTGGAAGAGTACGACGAAGTGAACGACCAGATTCATCGGGCCGAGACCCGGATTGCAGCGCTCAGCGAGGACGCCGAAGCGGCGCTACGTAAAGAGCGGCTGCCCCTCAAGGACAGGATTGCCGACGCTCTGAACAAGGCAAGATAGGACCCACCGACCGGACAGCCTCGCTCTGAGGCGAGGCTGTCTGTTTCTGCCGTCCTGCGGCGACGGGGGCTGCCGACCGGCACTCCAGAGCCCGCGGCCATCGAGGCGGTGACGCCCGTCGTGCAAGAAATAGCCAAGGTCAGCGGAGCCGCCGGTTCAGCTCGAAGCCGGCTGAGCCTTGCCCGTGGCAGCGGCCTTTCGTCCCTTCAGCGCAGTCAAGATCTGCCAGCCGGTGAACAGCGCCAGCAGCGACAGCAGCGTTGCACTGATCGGATGCTCGAAGAAGGTCAGGAAGCTGCCGCGGCTCAGCAGCATCGAGCGTCTGAAGTACTCTTCCAGCATCGGCCCCAGGATGAAGCCGAGCATCAGCGGCGCAGGGTCGAAGGAGAGCCGCATCATGATGTAGCCGATCAGGCCGAAGGCCGCCGTCGTGTAGATGTCGTGGAGGCTGTTGTTGATGCTGAAGGTGCCGATGCAGCAGAAGAAGAGGATCGACGGGAACAGCACATTATAGGGAATCTTGAAGACGGAGAGCCAGAACCGCACCAGCGGCACGTTGAGCAAGAGCAGGAAGCAGTTGCCGATCCACATGCTCGCGACGAGCCCCCAGAACAGGTCGGGGTGCTTGGCGATCATGTTCGGGCCGGGCTGGATGCCCTTGATGATGAAGGCCGCCATCATCAGCGCCATCACCGCATTCTCGGGGATGCCGATGCTCATCAGCGGAATGAAGCTCGTGCGGGCGGCGGCTTCATCGGCCGCAGCCTGCCCGGCGACACCCTCGATCGCGCCCGAACCGATCTCGTCCCTGTATTTGCTCACCTTCTTGTCGAGGCCGTAAGCGGCGAATTGCGCGATCACCGGACCTCCGCCCGGCAAGATGCCGAGAAAGGAGCCGACGATGCTGCCGCGCAGCGCGCTCGGAATGATGCGCTTGAACTCAGGCCAGGTCGGCATCAGCTTGATCTTGCCGTTGAACGGCGTGCGCTCCTCTTTCGCATCGAGATTCTTGGTGATCTCGGCGATGCCGAAACAGCCGAGCGCCAGGCTGACCAGGCTGACGCCATCGATCAGCGAGGGCAGGCCCATGGTGAAGCGCTCCATGCCGGTTTCGAGGTCAGTGCCGACCTGCCCGAGCAGCACGCCGACCAGGCACATCGCCAGGCCGTTCAGCAGGCTGCCGGTGGTGACGAAGCTGACGCAGACGAAACCGAACAGCATCAACGCACAGTAATCGGTCGGGCCGAATTGCAGGGCGACGCTGCCGAGCAGCGGCGCAAGCGACGCCAGGACCACGATCGCGACGGTGCCGCCGATGAAGCTGGAGACGCCGGCCGTGAAGAGCGCGAGCCCCGTCTTGCCCTTCAGTGTCATCTGGTAGCCGTCGATGCAGGCCACGATGCTGGAGGCGTGCGGGATCTTCATCGTGATGGCGCTGACGCTGTCGCCATATTGCGCGCCGTAATAGATGCCGGCGAGCATGATCAGCGCTCCGCCGGTCGGGATCGAGTAGGTCAGCGGCAGCAGCAGGCTGATCGTCGCCAGCGGACCCAGGCCCGGCAGCAGGCCAACGAGCGTGCCGACGACGCAGCCGATGGCGCAGTAGAGCAGGTTTTCCGGGGTGAGCGCGTGGCTGAAGCCAAAGGCGAGGTTCTGGAGGACTTCCATCAGATCAATCTCAGATTCAGGCCGAGGAAGCGCTGGAAGACATAGGCCACCACGATCAGGCCGAGCGCGATCTTGATGTTGCGCATCCAGGAGTAGGTCGTCCCCGCGAGGCCGGCGACGAAGACCAGCACGATGATCCCGGCGATGGCGTTCACATATTCGGAGGCGATCACGAAGCCGACGAGGCTCGCCATGATCAGGGCGATGTTCTTCGGATTGAATTGCAGAGGCACCGGCTCGGAGAAGCGCGCCTGCAGGATGATGGCCCCGGCGATGATCAGCAAGGGCACGCAGATCAGAAGCGGAAACAGGCCGGGGCCGGCATGGGCCAGGTCACCAATGGGATATCGCAGTGCGTTCGAGGCGAAGAACAGCACCAGCGCAGCGAGGAAGAGGCCTCGCGCCACATTCTGGTTGAGCATTCGTTGGCCTACTCATGGTTTATGTCGTATCTTTATTAATTCGAAGGAACCAATCTGGCAACGGGCACGACGCCCTGCGTCAAAAGAATTTTCCGAGCCGGCTTCGCGCGCCCTCCGGCCGTGCCCTGCGGGCCAGAAACCGCGTGATGCCCACGATCAAATAGAGGAGGTTTCAGCCGGCGCAGCCCCCCGCGCAGAGCTGTTCGCGAAGGCGGCGCGGGCCCTACGACGACGGCTGTGAGGCATAGACTAAAGGATGATGAAAGACTCAGTGCAGACGGGCGCGCAGATATTTCATCATGACGGCAATCGGGCGCTCAGATCCGATCTAATCCATTAAATCGGGAGGATAACGATGCACCTGACCCGTCGCGGGTTTACGACCGTTCTCGCCGGTACCATTGCCGCCCCGGCCGTCATGCGGACCGCCTACGCCCAGGGCGCCACCGTCAAGCTCGGCATGGTCGTGCCGATGACCGGCGCCGCCGCCGAGTCCGGCTCTTTCGCCCAGACCGGCGCCAAGATCGCGCTCGAACAGGTCAACAAGGCCGGCGGCGTGCTCGGCAAGCCGCTCGAACTGATCTTCGAGGACGACCAGACCACCAATCCCGGCGCGGTCCTCGCCTTCTCCAAGCTCGCCAGCCAGCCCGACATCGTCGCCTTCCTCGGCTCGATCCGCTCCACGCAGATGCATGCGATGGCGCCCGACATGCTGAAGATCGGCAAGCCCGTCGGCTTCGGCGGCACCGACCCGAACCTGACCAAGCTCGGCAATCCCTGGCTCTTCCGCTTTCGGCCGAACGATTCCTATTCGGGCAAGGTGATCGCGCAGTTCGGCGCCAAGGAACTCGGCAAGAAGAAATGGGCGATCGTTCATTCGACCGACGCCTTCGGCACCGCCGGTGGAAAGGCCCTTGCCGATGCCCTGCCCGACAATGGCGCCACGCTCGCCCTCGACCAGGGCTACGCCAACCAGAGCCAGGATTTCACGCCGGTGGTTCTGGCGGTGCGGCAGTCGGGCGCCGATATCCTCGGCACCTATTTCACCTTCGAGACCGACCTCGGCATCTTCGCCCGGCAATTGCGCCAACTCGGCGTCAACATTCCCTGGGTCGGCTCGCCCTCGATCGTCAACGTCTCGGCGCTCAAGCTCGCCGGCCCGGCGCTCTACAACACCTATGGCGTCGCCGATTACGCCGAGGATTCGAGCGACGCCTCGAAGGCCTTCGGCAAGGCCTATCGCGACGTCCGCAAGGTCGCACCCGACAACCAGTCGTCCTGGACCTATGACGCCGTCACCTGCCTGGCCATGGCGATGAACAAGGCGGGCTCGACCGAACCCAACAAGGTGCGCGAGGCCATGCTGGCCATCCGCAGCCACAAGGGTGCCGAAGGCGAATACAACTTCGACAAGAACGGCGACGGCCTGCACGGCTACAACATCGTCAAGAACGAGAAGGGCGAGATCAAGTTCGACAAGCGGATCGACTTCCCGCCGAACCTGGGCTGATCCACGCCGGGCGCGCCGGCCTTCCGCTCGGCGGAGGCCGGCAATCGTGCCGGGGCTCGGCATGCCCCGCACGGCCTGAAGCGCCCGGCGCATCTCGTACCACGCCTTTTGCGGTGAACGGCCCGGCCGTTCACCCCGAAGGACCGATCGGCTCCACGCAAGCGCGGTAGACAGATGGATCTCGTTCTTCAGCTTCTTTTCACCGGGATCGGCATCGGCTCGGTCTATGCGCTCGTCGCGCTCGGCTTCGTCCTGATCTTCCGCGCCACCAATGTCGTGAACTTCGCGCAGGGCGAGTTCTCCATGGTGGCGGCCTTCCTGATGGTGGTCTTCTCGGTCAAGATCGGCCTGCCCTACTGGATCGCCTTTATCGTCGCGCTGATCGGCATGGCGGCACTCGGCGCGGTCTTCAATCTCGCGGTCTATTATCCGTTGCGCCACCGCACCTATCTGCCGGTCATCATCTCGACGATCGGCGCCTCGATCTTCATGGCCAACACCACGCTCGCCATCCACGGGCCGGAGCCGGAGGTGCTGTCGGGCTGGTTCGACACGCCGGGCTTCATGCTCGGCCCGGTCTATCTCGACAACCAGTACGTCCTGATCATCGTCGTGACCGCGCTCCTGGTCGTGCTGCAATACTGGTTCTTTGAGCACACCCTGCTCGGCAAGAAATTGCAGGCGACCTCGCAGGACAAGGAGATGGCCTCGCTGCTCGGGATCCCCGTCGCCGTGATGATCATGATCACCTTCGTCTATTCGGCGGTGATCGGCGGCATCGCCGGCATCCTCGTGGCGCCGGTGCTCTTCGTCTCGATCGGCATGGGCGCGACCATCGCGCTCAAAGCCTTCGCCGCCACGATCATCGGCGGGTTCGGCGACGTCACGGGCGCGATCATCGGCGGCCTCGCGCTCGGCGTCATCGAGACCTTCGGCGCCGCCTATATCTCGGTGCCCTACAAGGACGGCTTCGCCTTCCTGGTGCTGATCGCCTTCCTGATTTTCCGGCCGCAAGGCATCTTCGGCGAGCGCGTGGCGGAAAAAGCATGAGCACGACCGAAACCACCGCCACCACCGGGGATGCCCGGCCACGCCTGCGCTGGGGTATCCCGGCCTACATCCTGCTCGTCCTGGCTGCGATCGTTCTCGCCATCGCCCTGCCCAAGACCGGCTATGTGCTCAACATCTCGCTGCAGGCGACGACCTATGCCATCGCGGTCCTCGGCCTGACGATCGTGCTGGGCCTGTGCGGCCAGATCAATCTGGCGCAGGCCGCCTTCTTCGGGCTCGGCGCCTATGCGGTCGGCCTCGGCCAGACCGATTACGGCCTGAATTTCTGGATCTGCCTGTTGATCGGCACAGGCATCGCCGCTGTCTTCGGCGCATTGCTCGGCGCCTCGACGCTGCGGCTCGGCGGCCATTACCTCGCGATGGTGACGATCTCCTTCCAACAGATCGTCACCCTCGTCCTGATCAACTGGATCCCGGTCACCAAGGGGCCCGACGGCGTGCGCGCCATCCCGCGCCCGCCTCTCTTCACCGATGGCTCGGTCTATCTCGCGCTGTGCATCGCGGTACTCGCCGGCCTCGGCTTCCTGGTCTGGCGTCTGCGCGATACCCGCCTCGGCCGCGCCATGCGCGCGGTGCGCGACAACGAGCTCGCCGCCGGCGTCGCCGGCATCGACGTCTACCGTACCAAGGTCACAGCCTTCGCTCTGTCCGCCATCCTCGGCGGCATCGGTGGTGGTCTCTTCGCCGGCGGCTTCGCCTATGTCAGCCCGGACCAGTTCTCCTTCGCGGAATCGGTCGTGTTCCTGACCATGGTGTTGCTTGGCGGCGTCGCCTCGCCGATTGGCGCCGTCATCGGCACGGGCCTGCTGATCCTGATCCCGGAATGGCTGCGCTTCCTCAAGAGCATCCCCGGCCTCTACCTCGCAATCTATGGCGCGGCCGTGATCCTGATCGTGCTGTTCATGCCGGACGGCATCTGGGGCTTCCTGCGCGGCCAGCTCGACCGCTTCAAGCGCGCCGTTCTGCCGGGCCGCTCGGGCCAGACTCTCCAGTTGTCGGGGGGCGGCGAAGGCACCGAGACCGTCATGGAGGTGCGCGGCCTCTCCAAGCATTTCGGCGGCCTGAAGGCGGTCGACGAGGTCGATCTCACCATCAAGCGTGGCGGCGTCCATGCGCTGATCGGTCCAAACGGCTCCGGCAAGACCACGACGCTGAACGTCCTCTCCGGTCTTTACCGGGCGACCGCCGGGACCATCAAGCTCAACGGGCAGGACATCACCGACCTGCCGCCACATGCCCGCACCAAGGCCGGGCTCGGCCGAACCTTCCAGAATATCCGGCTCTGGCGTTCGATGACGGCGCTGGAAAACGTCATGGTCGGCGCCGAGCGTCCCGGAAATCCGGTCGGGAACGATCCTGCCGCCGCGATGGCGCGGGCACGCGCCGCGCTCGCCTTCGTCGATCTGGAGGACCGAGCCGGCGAAATCGTGGCGAGCTTCTCCTATGGCCATCAGCGGGCGGTCGAGATCGCCCGGGCGCTGGCCGGTGATCCGGTCCTGCTCCTGCTCGACGAACCGGGGGCGGGCCTCAACTCCTCGGAGAAGGTCGAGCTGCGCAACCTGCTCAAGCGCATCTCGGCCCGCGGCCTCACCATCCTGATCATCGACCATGACATGACGCTGGTGAGCGAGGTCGCCCAGCACATCACCGTGCTGAACTTCGGCCGCCGCATCGCCGACGGCTATTCCGCCGATGTGCTGAAGCATCCCGACGTAATCGCGGCCTATCTCGGAACGGCTCCCGATGTCCCTGCTTGAACTCAAATCCCTCATCGTCCGCTATGGCGAGATCGAAGCCGTCGACGGCATCTCGCTGGTCGTCGAGGCCGGCGAGGTCGTGACCCTGCTCGGCTCCAACGGCGCCGGCAAATCGACCACGCTGCGAGCCATTTCCGGCCTCGCAAAGCCGGCCTCGGGCGATATCCTCTTCGACGGGCAATCGATCGTGGGCCTCAAGCCCGAGGAGATCGTGCGCCGCGGCATCGCTCATGTGCCGGAGGGGCGCCGCGTCTTTCCGGGCCTGAGCGTGCGCGAGAACATCATGCTCGGCGCCTCGAACCGGCGCGGGCTGAAGACCGCGGAGATCAAGCGCGAGGCGGACGAGATGTTCGACCTCTTCCCGGACATCCGCCGCTTCGCCAACGCGCTCGGCTGGACGCTTTCTGGCGGCCAGCAGCAGATGGTCGCGGTTGCGCGGGGGCTGATGGCGAAGCCGCGCATCCTGCTGCTCGACGAGCCTTCGCTCGGCCTGGCCCCTGTCATCGTCCAGGCGGTCTTCGCGATCATCGCCGAGATCAGGCGGCGGGGGACGACCGTGCTGCTGGTCGAGCAGAACGCCCGGATGGGCCTCTCTGTCGCCGATCGCGGCTATGTGCTGGAAACCGGCAAGCTCGTGCTCTCCGGCACACCGGAACAGCTCTGGTCGAACGAGGAAATCCGCGCAGCCTATCTCGGCGGACGCACCGCGGCGGCCTGACGGCCCGCGGGAGGATCCATCGTAAACTGAGCGTGCAGTGGTGCCTGAGGCCGACGGCTCCGGCAGGCGGCAATCCCGCTGGAGGCTCGGTGTCAGGTCGGATTTCGCTCAGGCGCGGGAGCTGGGGTGCTGTAAGAATCCTGTAAGCGCAAAGTGCTCCAATGCCTCTCATCGGGTCGGGCAAAGAGTCTGCCGGACCGAAGGAGGAAATCTGACGATGACTAACGACACCGAACCGTCCGTTGCCCTGACCGATGCCKAGCTCGACACCGTTGCAGGCGCTGGCATCGCGAGCCAAACCGCCAAGGGCGTCGGCCTCATCGTTGGCGGCGTTTTTGTCACCGTCACAGGTGCAGCCATCCGCAATGACGGTGTCGCAGGTCACGGTCGCGACATGTTGGTCGAAGGAATTGGTCAGCTGACTGCTGCCGGGAAAAGCAGCTGACCGTGCAGGGCGCGAGGGGGCCCGATCAGCCGTTGCCGGCGAAGGCGCCTCCGCTCCCTGAGAGCAATTCATCGACGCCATACTTCTGCAGGATGGGATCGCACAGCGTCATGAAACGCCACCTATCCGCTCGAAGCTGATCGTATGCCGCAAAGGGTCAGCGGATGTGAGGCGGACCAGGATCCTGTCACCCGGCTTGTCGCCTTGCCCACGAACGCGCGCGGTCACGGGCACTTCGCAGAGCTGGATCCGCAGACCATGATCATCCATGTCGGTCACCAAAGCTTCGAACGACAGTCCCTCACTGCCCTGAAGCACCAAGGCTTCGGCTAGACTCACGACGGCCCGCTCGACTTGCCCGTCGCGGGCATCGGCCCGTCCCATCACGGCAGGCAGTGCCTCGAACGCGGCCGTCACCGCGGCCGGCACCGGTCGTCCGTTTGCTACCGCCAGGGCGGCGCGGATCACGTAGCGGTCAGCGAGGCGGCGCAGCGGCGCCGTGGCATGCGTATAGGTCGCCGCCATAGGCGCGTGCCAGGGCCGCACGCCTTCGCGATAGGGAACATAGCTCGCGCCGCCGCTGGCCCTGCGCACCGCCAGCATGAAGGCGGCATGGCTGCTGTCGGCGGGGTTCAGCGCCCTTTCGAACTGCACGAGTGTTGCTGTTTCCGGCCAATGCAGCCCCAGGGCCCGCGCGGTTTGGCGCAGGCGCAGGACGGCCTGCTGATCCGGGTCGGGCATGACCCGGAAAAGTCCGGTCCGGGCCGCCAGAAGCGCGTCCGCGATGGCGAGATTGCTGGCCAGCGACAGGGCCGCGTTATGGTCCTCGGCCAGTAGGCGCGGGCGGAAGAGCAACTGAAAATGGCCGCCTTCCACAGCCGCAACCTCCTGCTCGGGCGGATCCACGCGCGCCGCGCCGCGTCGGCTCTCGGCGGCTTCAATGCGGCGCGCCAGCTCGGCAAAATCGGGGGGCAGATCCGCGTCGCGGACACTGTCGTAGGCGAGTTTGGCGGTGTTGCGAACGATGGCGCGTTCGGCTCCGTCGAGATGAACGTTCCCGTCCGGGTCGATCCTGGTCGTGAAGATCACCGCCGGCCTGGGACCGGCGGGCAACAGGCTGGCCGCCCCCTCGGCGAGAATCGGCGGATAGAGCCCGGCCTTGCCGTCCGGCAGGTAGAGCGTCGTTCCGCGCTGCCAAGCTTCCTGGTCGACGACGTCGCCGTCGTCGACAAACCAGGCGACGTCGGCGATGGCGTAGTGGAGCAGCAGGTCGGCGCCGCTGCGCTCGACGGCGAAGGCCTGGTCGAGATCCGTTGATGTGGCGGGATCGAGCGTGACGAAGCGCCGATCGGTGCGGTCGACATGTTCGGTCGGCGCTCGCCGCGCCGCAACCTCCGCCGCCGCAAGGACGTCCGGCGGGAAATGCTCCGGCACGCCGAATTGCTGGCGTATCGCCGCGAGTCCGCCGATCAGCGCATTGGTGGAGTCGATGAGCGTCTTCATCGTTGGCTGCCGTGCCTCTGCCTTCAGTTCGGCTGGCCGCGAACGCGCCGGCACGATGACTCGCGAAATGCGATGAACACACTTGCACAGGCTTGGCATTCAGTGACAGCGGCCTGTCAAGTCGATCTCGCGCCCTGCCGGAGCGTTCCGCTCCAGCGCTCTTGTTGCGGCAGTAACGGGCTCGGGATCGGTAAGGTCGGTGTAAGGCAGCCCGGCCTAATGTCCGCTCACGAGAAGAGCCGATCGGGAGCCGGTCGGATGGATCGAGAGAGGACGAAGCCAATGACCAAGCAGGACCTGAACAACATCGCCCTGACCGACGAGGAGCTCGAAGCAGCTGCCGGCGGCGCGGGCCAGTGGGTGGCCCCCTCTCGCGGCTCCTGGTGGGTCTGGAAGGAGAGTGCGTCCTCCGTTTCAGGAGACGCCTCCTCCTTCCATCAACAGTCCAGCAGCTCGACCGGCACGGTGCGCAGTGAGCTCGCCGGAGGCAAGACGAACTTCTACAAGTTCGACGGCACCAAGGAGATCCTCGTCGGCAGTCGCTGACATATCGCGGGGACGTTTCATGATCGCCCGGTTCCGCGAGGAGCCGGGCGATTGCCGTACCGGGCGGGCAATGCCGCCGCTTCAGCCGGCCGGCGGTAGCCTGACGATGAAGGCGGTGCCTTGGCCGTCCGCCGATCGCAGAGTGATCGAGCCGCCATTCGCCTCTGCGACGCGCTGGACGATCGCCATGCCGAGCCCCGCGCCGGAACCGTCGCTGCGCTGACGTCGCCAGAAGCGCTTGAAGATATGCTCGTGGAGCTCTTGCGGAATGCCTGGCCCGTCATCCTTCACGGTCAGAATTCCATCGGCGCCGATCGCGACGTCGATCGAGGTACCTGGCGGCGTATGGCGGATCGCGTTTTCGATCAGGTTGCGCAACATGTGCCAAACGTCTTGCTCATGGGCGAGCACGAGCAGCGAGGATGTCCGCTCCGGCTCGGTCAGGCCAAGAATCTGCCCTTTCCGGATCGCCTCGATCGCGAGATCGCCGACGACTTCGCGTGCGACCGCCAGAAGATCCGTCTCGCCGCCCGTGGCGTCCGGCCGGTCGAGCTTGGCCATTTCCAGCAGTTGCCCGACGATCCGTCCCATCCGTCGCGCATCATCGAGCAGGGCAGCACGAGACTCGGATGTCGGCAGGTTCTGCAGGCGCGCGTCGAGCACGGTCAGCGGCGTGCGCAGCTCATGCGCCGCGTCGGCGGTAAATTCCTTCTGTAGCTGGTAGCTCCTTTCGACGCGTGCGAGCGCGGCGTTGAAGGCGTCTGCCAGCGGCAGGATTTCGGAGGGCAGGTTCGTGGTCGAGAGGCGCGCTTCAGCGCGTACCGCATCGAGCGCTTGCACCTGTCGCTTGACCTCGAGCACCGGCTGAAAAAAGCACCGCACCACCAGCGCGTTTAGCAGCAGCAGCAGGCCCAGCAACGGCAACGTGATGAACAGGGAGTTGCGCAAGAAATTGTGCAGCACATCGTCATGGATTACGTCCTCCTGACTGAGATTCCAGCCGAGCAGGATCCACAATGGGCGGTCTGCCACGGTCACGGGGAAGCTGACGGCCCGATACTGACGCCCATCCAGAGACAGGGAAGAGAAAGCTTCGCCATCGCTGCGGGCAAGCCCTCCGAGCAGCCGCTCTGCGAAGGGCGATGACGAAACCAGCTTTGCTCCCGACCCGTCAGCGACGACGTACCCGAATTCACCAGCCTCGCCCTCACGCGAAAAGCGGCTAGCCGACAGCGAAACCCCTCCGAATTGCGTGGTCTCCAGCGCTTCGGCGATCAGCCTCGCGCGGTCGGCGAGCACCTTGCGCTCGAAAAAGGCGGCTCGCTCTTGCAGCATCGTGTTGATGACGACCGGCACGGCCACCGCCGCCA
This sequence comes from Allobosea sp. 05L423, assembly GCF_056397745.1. Classification (NCBI taxonomy): domain Bacteria; kingdom Pseudomonadati; phylum Pseudomonadota; class Alphaproteobacteria; order Hyphomicrobiales; family Alloboseaceae; genus Allobosea; species Allobosea sp. 05L423. The sequence goes on from NZ_JBFTOA010000014.1 coordinate 35,673, forward strand.
GGCAGAGAAGCGCGGCCTGGAGCAGGAATATCCGCGAGAGCAGGCTCCGACCGAGGCGCCTCATGCCGAGGCCGTCAGCACATAGCCGACGCCGCGCACCGTCGTGATCGTCACTGCCGCCTGCCCGTCCTGCAGCCGCTTGCGGAGCCGGTGAATATAGACCTCGACCGCATTGGAGCCGAAATCGTCGTCAAGGCCGAAGAGGTGATCCTCGACGCTGCTCTTGGGCACCACCTTGTCGGCGCGCCGCATCAGCAGCTCAAGCAACTGCGCCTCGCGCGCCGAGAGCGAGACGGGGCGATCGTCCACGCGCGCTTGCTTGGCATGCGTGTCATAGGCGAGGTTGCCAACGGTGAGCTGCGCGCCCAGTAGCGCGCCCGGTCGGCGCAGCAGTGCTGCGATACGCGCCTTCAGCTCCTCGAAGGCGAAAGGCTTGGCGAGATAGTCGTCAGCACCGAGCTCCAGCCCCTTGACCCGCTCCTCCATCGCGCCGCGCGCGCTGAGGATGAGCACAGGCAAGGGCTGTTGCTTGCCGCGCACATGGCGCAGCACCTTGAGGCCGTCGCCGTCCGGCAGGCCGAGATCGAGGATCATCGCCGCGTAGCTGCGCGAATCCAGCACCGCGATCGCGTCGTCGACGCAATCGACGCGGTCGAGCCCGTAGCCACTCGCCTCGAGATGGCTGCCGACCAAGCCGGCGAGTTCGTCATTGTCTTCAATCAGCAGCAGTCTCATGGCCCTGGCCTTGATGGAAATGGGCTTCGGGAAGGGCGCAGATCACGTCACCTGGCGGCGGATCAGCCCGGCAAACACGCCGCCGGCGGCCGCCAGCGTCTCGTAGTCGCCGTGTTCGACGACGCGACCTTCCGACAGCACATAGATTCGGTCCGCGTACCGCACCGTGCTCAGCCGGTGCGCCACCACCACCCGCGTGACATTCATCCGCGCCAGCGTTTCCATGACATGGGCCTGCGCGGCGTTGTCGAGCGCGCTCGTCGCCTCATCCAGCAGCATGATCCGCGGCCGTCTCGCGATCGCGCGGGCGAGTAGGAGCCGCTGGCGCTGTCCGCCGGACAGCGTCGCGCCGGCATCGTCGACATAAGTGTGCAGCCCCATCGGCATCGCCGCGATGTCGGGGCCGAGGCCGGCGCGTTTCGCCGCTTCCCAGGCCTCCTCGAGGCTCAACGGAGCGGCACCTGCGATGTTGTGGTAGAGGCTGCCGGCCTCGATGCGGCTGTGTTGCAGCACCACGCCGAGCTGGCGCCGGACGGCACCTCGGTCGAGGTCGCGCAGATCGTGGCCGTCGAGCAGCACCGACCCGCTGTCCGGCTCGTCGAAGCCGAGCAGCAGCCGCAGCAGCGAGGATTTTCCGGAACCGGATGGGCCGACCAGCGCGACGAAGGCGCCGGCCGGAATGCTCAACGAGACATCGCTGAGCGCGGTCTGGCCGCCGGGATAGCTGAAGCTCACGCGGGACGCCTCGATCTCGCCTTGCAGCGTTCCGGGATCGAGACTGCCCGCGCTGTCCTCGGTCGGCTCCGCCAGGATCGGCCGCGCGCGCTCCCACAGCGGCAGCACCGTGGCCAGCGCGGGGATGAGGCCGGCAAGCGAGAGGATGGCGGAGACGAACTGGCCGGACACGCCGGAATAGGTGACGTAGTCCCCAAGTGACATCTTGACGCCGCCGAAGCCGACGAGCCCGATCAGCGCCGCCATGACGAGGATGTTCCAGCCCGCGCCGAAGGCGGTGACCGCGCTGCCGACGACGTTGGCACGGAAGTTCACCGCCTGGTCCACCGCGAAGAGATGTGTCCAACGCGCCAGGAAGCGGTTCTCGGCGGCGGCGACACGCAGTTTCGCGATACCCTGGAAGATCTGCACGGTGAGCGTCTGCATCGCCCCGCCATTGGCGAGCGCGCGCCGCTGCAGCCGCAGCTCGAACAGCGCCATGCCGAGCAGGATCACCAGCTGGACCGCGCAGATGGCGAGGGCGAGCAGGGCGGGCTTCAGCCCGTAGCTCAGGAGCACGACGAGATTGACGGAGGAGAACAGCACGCCGATCAGCGCCGTGATGCTGGCGACGCCCACGGTCCGGCGGATCTGGTTCACCGCATCCGCGCGCAGGGCAAGATCGCCGGCCCCATAGCGGCGGAAGAAGCCGGGCGGCAGCCGCAGCAGGCGGCTCCACAGCGCACCTTCGACGGCGGAGCCGAGCACGGATTCGACGCGCAGCACTGCAAGGCCGCGCACCAGCTCGAAACCCATCACCCCGAAGGCGACCGCGACCATCGTCAGGATGAGCTGCAGAATCTCGCTGCGCACCCCGTCCGGAATGACCGATTGCACAAGCATGCCGGAAAGGAACGGCGTCGCCATCGCGAGCAGCCCGGCGGCGAGGCTCGCCAGCGCGATCAGCGCCATCTCCCCGCGCACGATCGCGAAGACGAAGGCGGCGAGCGCCCGGCCGGGACGCTCCTCGCTGCCGGTAAAGCCGCGATAGAGCACATGGGCATGCGCAGCCAGCGAACCCGCGACGCTTTCATCGAGCCGGATGTGCTCGCCGCTGCCCGGGCGGACCATCCGCCAGCCGCTGCGCGCCGGAAGAAGCGCGACGGGCGTGCCGTCGCGCAGTTGCCCGATCATCGCCTCGCCCGCTTTGCGCCACCAGCCTTCCTGCAGCCGCAGCTCGCGCGACCTCAGCCCGGCCTTCGCGCTGTAGAGCGCCAGTGCGTCGCCATCCGCGCCAGCGGCACGGATGCGGCCGAAATCCGCCGGAAGCCTGACGCCCATCGCCTTGGCGACGGTTCTGATCGCGGCCGCGAGCGGCGGTTCCAGCCCCGGGCGGTCTTGTCGCGCGCCCCGTGCTCCGTGCCCGGCGAGCCTCGACATCGCCGCCGAGATTGCGGCAGCGTCCGCGTCCGCGGCGGCCGCAACATGCCGGCCAAGCGCCTCCATCCTGGCGCCGCACCAGGCCTGCAGCAGCCGGCCGAGAACGGCGTTGAAGCCAGCGAGCGCGGCAGCGAGCGAGCCCCCGCGTGCCATCGTGAAGCTGTCCGCCACCAGAATCTCGCTCGCGTTCTCGGCGTGAAGCGGTGCGCTGCGCAACACCGGCACCGGAAGATCATCCGGACCGGAGCTCCGCCCCCACATGTTCAAGCAGGCGCCCGCCTGCACATGGCACCAGAGCACGGCCTGCTGACCTTGGGGCAAGGCAGCTTCGCCCGCCGCCAGGCTCTTCAGGCCCGGCTCCAACCGCTGCGATGGCGGCAATTCGCCCGGAACGCCGGCATGCGCGACCTGCCCGGGAACGTCGGCGAAATGCCGTGCGCGTTCGGCGATCGCGGCGACCCAGGCCTCGGCGCAGCGCGCGAAGTCATCGGGCCGGCCCATCAGGGCCTGCAGGGAAATCGTCTCCACGGAGGTGCCGTCCTGCGGGATCAGGACGAGGCGCGTCCCCTTCCCCGCGATGCCGAAGGCCGCGGCGCCCGCGCCGAGCGTCGCGACATGGCGCAGGCTGCCGGCCTGGTCCTTCTGCTCGACGAAGAGCTCGGCTCCTGTACCGGCGAGCCGGTAGGCGAAGCCTTCCTCGCAGCCGATGCGCGCGGCCGGCCGGCTTGCGGAGGCGAAGGTTGCGCTTCGGGTCAGCTCACTCTGCACGGACCAGCTCCGCGTAACGGCCGCCGGCCAAGATCAGCGTCTGATGCGTGCCGCGCTCCACGACGACCCCGCGGTCGAGCACGATGATCTCGTCGCAGTCCCGCACCGTGCTCAGCCGGTGCGAGACCACGAGGGCGCTGACGCCGCGCCGGCGCAGATTGGCGAAGACCTCTGCCTCGGTCACGGGATCGAGCGCCGAGGTTGCCTCGTCGAGGATCAGGATGGCCGGATCGGTCGCGAGCGCGCGGGCGAGTTCCAGACGCTGGCGCTGGCCGCCGGAGAAGTTCAGCCCGCCCTCGGCGACGGTCGCGCCATACTGGCCGCGCCGGCGCACGATCTCCTCGTGAACGCCGGCATCGCGTGCGGCAGTGATGATGCGGGCATCGTCGAGCGAGCCGTCCCAGAGCGCGATGTTGTCGCGGACCGTACCCTCGAACAGCACGACATCCTGCTCGACATAGCTCAGCGAGCCGGCCAGCACGCGGCGCGGAACATCGCCGGCAGGCGTTCCATCGAAGAGGATGGTTCCCGCCGCCGGATGCAGCAGCCCGGCGACCAGCCGCGCCAGGGTCGACTTGCCGCTGCCTGAGCCGCCGACCACGGCGACCCATTGGCCGGGGGCGATGGTGAGGTCGAGCTTGTCGAGCAGCCCCGCCTGGCCGGGATAAGCGAAGCCGAGCCCGCGGATGTCGATGCCGCCGGAGAGCCGGCCGTGCTGCACCGGCCAGCCGGCCGCGATCTCCGCATCCCGCTGCAGGCGGGCTGCAGGCGCGTGGCGCATCGTGTCCTGCACGCGCTCCAGGTCCCCGCGCAGCTCCTGCAGCCCGGCCACCGCGCCGACCAGCGACTGGACCGGGGTGTGGAAGGCCTGGAGCACCGCCAGAAACGCGATCAGCGTGCCGACGGTCATCTCGCCGTCCATCACCTTCAGCGCGCCCCAGCCGAGCAGCGCCGCATAGGACAGGCCCTTGATCGCCGAAGGCGCGAGAGTGAGGAAGAGCGTGGAACGCTCCAGCTCCTGCATCATGTTGAGCAATTGGGCCTGCGCGCCCATCAACCGCGCGAAGAAGGCGTCCTCGGCACCGGAGGCCTTGATCGTCTCGATCGACTGGATGCCGCCGAGCGCGACGCTGGCCATTCGCGAGCGCTGCACCACCACCCGCCGGACGCCCTCGACGCGGATGCGGGTGATGAAGGCAATCGCAGCGACATCCGCCGCCGCGAAAGCGAAGCAAGCCAGCGCCATCGGCACGTCGTAGACCATCATGATCGCGGCGCTGATCAGCGCGCCCATGATGCTGAACAGCGCCGAGGAGATCGAAACCACCGCGCTGTGCGACAGGCGTCGCGCAGCCTCCATCCGAGAGGCGATGTCACCGACATGGCGCTGCGCAAAGAAGCCGATCGGCAGCCGCAGCATATGCGCCATCAGGCCGATGGCCGATTCCGTGCCCCGCCGCCGCTGCAGCCGCGCCAGCACCAGCCCGTGCAGCCAGGACAGCAGAATCGAGAGTAGCGCCGAGCCGAGCAGCGCCGTCAGCAGTGGGCGCAGCCAGCTGGTCGCGTGCTGGACCATTATGTTGTCGGCGAAGATCTTGCCGGCCGCGGGCACGAAGATCGGCGGCAGCACGTTGCAGAGCGCGATGATGCCGAGGAAGCTCAGCGCCGCTCGGGTCTCGCCGCCCTTTGGCAGCAGCGCACGCAGCAGGCTCGGCCGCTCGCCCGCGGGCCGGAACGCCGGGGTGGGCGCGAAGGTCAGCAGGATCCCGGTGAAGGCGCCGTCGAATTCCGACACATCGACGCTGCGCCGGCCATAGGCCGGGTCGTTGATCTGGACGCGTCCGCGCGAGACGCCCTCGATCACGACGAAATGGTTCATCTGCCAGAAGGCGATGGCCGGAAAACGGTGCTGCGCCAGCGCCACGGGTTCCACGCGCCAGCCCTTGGCCTCCATGCCGAAACCGCGCGCCGCCCGCAGAAGCGAGGCGGCCGTGGCGCCGTCGCGGGTGACCTGGCAGGCCTCGCGCAGCCGCTCCAGCGGCAGCCAGAGCCCGTGATAGGCCAGCACCATGCCGAGCGCCGCCGCGCCGCACTCGACCGCTTCCATCTGCAGGATGGTGGGCACGCGGCGGGGCCGGCCCGCGCTCGGCAGGGTCGGCGCGGCGGCGGCCGTTGTGGCGCTCTCAGCCATGGTCGATCGCGCTCATAACCCGGTCCAGCGGCGGAGCGCCGGAATGACCAGGGTGATCGGCGGTGCGCGCCGCACCGTAACGTTCGCGTTGAACAGCAGCCCGCTGCTGAGCGGGATCTCCTGTCCGCGCCGGGACGTCCAGGCATAGCCTCCGGTCTCTCCCGGGATGGTCTCGAGCGTCGCTCGCACTTCGAAGGGGGCGCCGTTGCGTGCCATCTGCCGTGCGAGATCCGGATTGCCGAGCCTCTCGGCGATCTCGGCCTGCCCCTCCGGCTGCGGCGACACCGAGACGACCTTGCCGACGACCATGCCGTATTCCTCGCGCGGCGCGATCGACGGCGAGATCCTCACTTCCATGCCGGGCGTCAGACGCTTGCCCATGTCGCCGGGCACGAAGAACAGGGCCTCCAGCCGCTCGCCACCGGTCTCCAGCGTCATGATGCGCTGCCCGGCCGCGACCAGGGCATTCATCGTCACGGGCACCAGCGCGACCATGCCGTCGCGCGGCGCCCGGATCTCGTCGGCGAGCTTGCGGCTCAACCTGGCCTGTTCGAGCTGTCCCCTGAGGTCGAGGATCTGGCGCTGGCTCGCCTCCAGCTCCTGGTCGCGCGTTCCGCCCAGCGCGAGGATCGCGCCGTTCAGCGCAGCCAGCTCCGATTGGGTGCGCGACAGGCTCGAGCGTGCCCCAAAGAGCCGCTCGCGCGCTTCCTGCACGCGATCTGTCGTGCCGGCGCCGCGCGAGAACAGCATCTCGCGATTGGCCAGCGTCGCCTCGGCCTCGGCGATCCGCTGGCGGGTCAGGTCGGCGGCCTCGTCCAGCTCCTCGCGCCGGCGCTGCTGCGCGGCCGTCTCGGCCGCGATGCGAACCTCGTAGCGCTGGGTGATGGCGGTGCGATGGTCCTCGGCCTGGTCGATGCGCCGCTCCAGATCGGCGATGCGGGCATCCTCCTCCGGCGTCGTCAGCGAGGCCACGATCTGGTCGGCCGTGACCTTCTGGCCTGCCGGCACAAGGCCGTCGATCCAGCCCGCTTTCGGGGCATTGAGCCCGATGAAGACGCCGCCGCCACGCACGAAGATGCCCGGGCCTTCCACGGTCTCACGATAATGCGCGAGGCAGGCCCAAACGACGACGGCGACGCAGAGCGCGAGGCACAGCAGGCCGGCAATCCACTCGACGCGGCCGACCACACGCAGCGGCGCGTGGAAATCCTCCGGCCTGTCGAGCTGCTGCAGGGACTGTTGCCGGAACAAGCTTCCGGTGCCCCGCTGCGTCGCCGGGGCTGGCTGAACCTCTGACATCCGCAGCGATCCTGAACTCTCTTTTTCCGGGCCAGCTAAGCCGGCCAAATGTTGAACATTCGCAAATGCCGGCCGTATTTCTGCCGGCGAAAACCGCTGTCAGGTTGATGTAAGCGGCCCTCGCTAGGGTCTCTCATCGAAACGGCGGGCACCGAGCCCCTGGAAGCGGAGAGATCAGATGAATACCCGGCAGAACGGCATCGCCCTGAACGACGACGCCCTCGAGGCGATCGCCGGTGGCGGCCTGAAGAACGCCCTCACCTTCGGCATGGCCGGCTCGCAGACGGGCGTCCTGGGCGGCGGCGTGGTTGGCGGCCCGGTCGGAGCGCTGATCGGTGGCGTGATCGGTGGCGTCGGTGGCCTCATCGGCGGCGCTCTGAGCAAGGACGATCCGAAGGGCGACATCCACGTCATGTACTGAGCGGCAAAGCCGCGCGTACCCGGCCCGCATCCCGCGCGGCCTCACGGAACTGCCGCCCGACGGCGTGCAAGCGAATCCGGGGCCGCCTGCGCTCCCGCGCCGCCGGAAAGGCAGATCGCAGCAGCGCCCGCCGCGACGCTGGCGAAGAACAGACGTCGCGAGGCTCTTCTCAGTATCGTCGCAGCTCGCCCTCCACTCGGCGGTGGGCAGGGCCACGATGCCGGGCCCCACCTGCCTCGCAGTTTCTCGGGTGCTCCACATCCGGGGACTAGAAACGCCAGGCCAGGCGGGCCGAACCGGTGTGGGACAGGAAGTCCCGGCCAGTCTGCGCCTGGTACTCACCCGTAAACTCCAGCCCCGTCCCGGAGCTGATCTGCAGGCCCAGGCCAAGGTCCACGAGCTTGTCCGGGATGCGCGACCGGCTCTCGAAGGTCCCGATCTCGATCGGCGCTCCAACCAGACTGGCGCGCGTCGTGAAGTGATCCGAAGAGAGGAGCGTGAAACCGACGCTGGCATAGGGCCGCGCCCAGTAGCCGGAGGCGATCTCGAAGCGGCTGCCGATCTCGATGTTCGGGTTGAACGCGAAGACGGTTTTCCGCTGGCTGAGGACACTCAGATCGAGTCCTGCCGCGCCATATTCCTGGAAGGAGGGCGTCCGCAGATGGAGCGCGTCCACGTCGAGATACGGACGGACATACCAGTTCGCGAACGGCAGCTCGTAGGCAGCGCGGAACCGCGCTCCGAGCGCCTCGACATGCGACTGGCTCATCGCCACCGCCGTGGAGGAGCTGATCGTCATCGCGCGCAGGTTCTGCTGCTCCGTCTTTCCGGCGGTCGCGGAGACCGCGAACAGCCAGTTCCCGAGTTGACGCTTGACCGCGATGGACGCGTCGTAGCTGTCGGTCTTGCTTCCCGTGATGCCGTCCGCATCATCCAGCTCGCCGCGGGTGAAGGACGCGGTGGCACCGACGAACCAGCCAGGCGCGAATTCCTTCTGCGCGCCCATCCGGTAGCTGGTCTGCCGCTGACGGTAGCCGCCTTCATCCTGAGAAGGCGACATCCGCGAATAGCCGCCGCTGATCCGCCCCCAGACGCACTCGCCTTCGCGCATGAGCATCGTCGCGCTCTCGAAGGCGGGGCAGCTCATGGCCGCCCGCATCGCCAGCCGAGCATCCTTGATCTTGGTGTTGGTCACATATTGCGTCGGCTCGAGCGAGAGCTCATCGAGCGCCGCGCCATACTGCGCTGGCGATGCGATGCCCAGGAAGCGCGGGAAGACGGTGGCCTGCGCGCTCGATGCGGCATTCCAGGCGGCTTGCAAATGCCGGGCGGCCTCCCCCTGGTCGCGGGTGAGTGTCACGCCCTCCGGATTGTCGAACCTCGCCCTCGGCGAAAGCGTGATGCTGCTTGCGTCGCGTGCGACGGACCAGAACATGGGTATGCCGTTTCCCTGCGGCCCGGCGATGGCGGGCAGGCCGGAAATGCCCCCCGTCGCGGAGATGATCCGATAGTCGCCCGGCAGGAGCCACGAGACGTTCGGTTCGATCGTCCCTGCAAGGCCGGCCTTGCCCTCGATCTGGACGCGCCCGTTCTTCAGCCCGTTGTTGGTGGCGGGGTTCATGAAGTTCACGATCATCCGGCCGCTGGCGGCCTGGTCGAAATCGCCGACCACGCGGGCAGCGCCACCAATGCCGAAGATGCCTTCGTTCACGAAGCTTCCGCCCTGGCCGACGTTCACATAGCCCGAGCTCGCGATGGTGTAGCGGCCGCCGAGCTTGTTGATGAACTTGTCGCTGGCGAGCTTGTCCGCAGGTGCGAGATCGACGGAACCGATGATTTCGCCCTCGTTCTCCACCCGGTCGGCGTTGACCGAGCCGATGATCGCCTTGTCGGAGATCGCGCTGAGGTGAGAGCCGCTCTTCAGGACAATCTTGTTCTCGCTGCCGCCGCCGTCGATCCGAATGCCTGCGCCCTGGCCCGAGCCTCCGATGATCGTTCCTTCGTGGACGATGCTGATCACACCGCCGCGACGGCTGCGGTCGAGCGTTCCGTCGGTCTTCTGAACGCCGCTTTGCAGGAAGATACCGTAGGCATCCTCGCCGAAAGCCAGAATCTGGCCGCGCGTGTCGAGGTTTATGGTCTCACCCGCGCCGACGGCCCGCGACCGCGTCTTGCCGTCATCCTTGACGAGGCCGGCCTTGCCGTTGACGTCGTAGGTCCAGCCACCGCCGCCGCCCAAGCTCTGGGCGAAGATGGCATGCGCGGCCTTGCCGCTCGTCGCCAGCGTGAACGAGCTCTCCGAATCGGCCATCCTGATGGAGATCTTGCCGCCGTTTCCGCTCGCCGCTGAATCCCTGACGAACTCGGCTTTGAGGCCGGGCGGCGCCTCATAGCCAACCCCGCTGTAACCGCCGCCGCCGCCGATCGACTGCAGGAAGACGGCGTGCGCCCCGGCCCCCTCCGTTCTGACGGATGCATTCGCGCCAAGCGTGAGCTCGATCTTGCCGCCCGCGCCACCGGCCCCGCCTTCGCCACCCATTTTCGTGGTCTGCTCGAGGAAGCCGCTGTTCGAAGCATCCGCGCTGAAGCCGCCTCCCCCACCGATGCTCTGCGCGAAGATGCCGAAAGCACCCATCCCATGCGTGGTGATCTTGCCAAAATGCGACAGTTCGACAGTGCCGCCGCCACCGCCCGCACCGCCCTTGCCGCCATACGCCAAAGTCGAGGTCGGCATGGGCAGAACGGTGGTCGAAACATCCTCCTCGCCGCCGCCGGCGAACGTACCGTCGCCCTTGATGATCCCGGCTTTTCTCAGCAGCTCATAAGTCAGGTCGAGCACTTCCTTCTCATCCGCGTCGGCGGCCAGGACCGATGAGGAGGTCGGGTCGGGACGGCTGAAGATGAAGGCGCCACCGCCGCCGCCGACGCTCTGAGCCACGACGCCGTGCGCCTCGCGGCCGCTTGTCTCGATATTGCCGGAATTGACGACCTTCACGCCGCCGCCGGGCGAGCTCTGCCCGGCGTCGCCGCCCATCCTCACATTGCTGGATATGGAGATCGAGTTTCCGCTCGCAGCGAGGGCCCCGGCGCCGCCGCCGCCGCCAACACTTTGAGCGAAAACGGCGATCGAACCGGCGCCAGCCGTCGCGATATCGCCGACGTTCGTGACCGAGACCTCGCCTCCCCGGCCGCCCTTTCCACCATCCGCACCGAACGCAAAAGTGGCATTGATATTGTTGTTGCCAGTAGCCACGCCGCTGCCGCCGCGGCCGCCGCCGCCGCCGATCGACTGCGCGAAGATGCCCCAGCTGTTGTCGGCCCGGGTCAGAATCTGGCCGAAATTCTCGACCTTGACGGTGCCGCCGTCGCCCGCCGTGCCGCCGGAGCCCCCGAAGGCGAGCGTCAGATCCACGTTCGGCAGCTCGACCTTCGACTTGGAACTGGCCTCCTTGTAGGCCGTCTTCAGTTCGGCCTTGAGTTTCTGGAGAGCGATGCCCGCAGCGATGAATCCGCCGGCTTTGACCGCGCGTTCGAGACGGCCCTCTTCCTTCTCAAAGATGGCGTTGATGACCTTGAGCACGTTCTTCGCATAGCCGATCCGCGTCTGCACCGGGCCCTTCTTGTCGAAGAACTTGTAGTCCTCGATTGCCTTTTTTTCACTGGGATCGCCAATCGCGTCGACGATCAGCCCGTCGATCTTGAGGAGATCGTCGACAATCTGCAGCACGAATTGCCCCGGCTTGTCGCCGAGTTCCGGAGCCTTCTTCGTCGTGCCGCTGAAGCTTCCGCCGTTGCCGCCACCGCCACCGACGCTTTGCGCGAAGATGCCGACCGTGCCGGCCCCGCCCAATTCGATGCGCGCGCCGTCCGCGTTGACCACGGCGACGTCGCCGCCCTTGCCGCCGGCTCCGCCACTGCCACCGATGGTCAGTTTACCGCTTAGCGTCCCCTTGCCGCTGGCCATGTAGCCGGCGCCGTTGCCGCCGCCGCCGCCGACGCTTTGGGCGAAAATCCCGAACGAGTTCTTGCCCGAAGCGGAAATGACACCGTGGTTCTCGACCGTCACGGCCCCGCCGACGCCGCCATCGCCGCCTGAGCCTCCCACTGCGATTCGAGCCGTGATCGAATCCGCGAGCGGAAGCGCCTCACTCGCGACGCTCTTGGCGATCTCGTTCCAGGACAGGCCCGGCGCGGCCATCGCCGAGCCACTGCCGCCATTGCCGCCACCGCCTCCGACGCTCTGCGCGATGATTCCGGTGGCAAAATCGCCGAGGGTGCGAACCGCGCCGTAATTGCGGACGGTGACCGCACTGCCGTTGCCGCCGCCGCCGCCGGAGCCGCCGACGGATACGGCGAGCCCGATGTTGAGGTAACCGCTGAGCATGTCGGCGGCCGTGGTCGCCGTACCGCCGGAACCGCCGCCCCCGCCGACGCTCATGGCCTCGATGCCGGTCGCGTCATTGCCGAAGGTCGAAATCGCGGTGCGGTTGTTGACGACGACCTCGTCGCCCCTGCCGCCCTTGCCACCCTTGCCGCCGACCGCGAAGCTCAGCGATACCGCAGGCAGGTCGGGTGGCGCGACCGCCAGGGCATAGCTGGAGGCATTGCCGGCATTGCCGCCGCCGCCGCCGACGCTCTTCGCCTGGATACCCAGGGCGGCGCGCCCGGTCGTAGAGATGATCGATTCATTGTCGACGACGACCCTGCCACCGTCGCCGCCATCGCCGCCTGCGCCCCCCACGGCGATCGACAGGCTCGCGACCACGCCGGCCGACGCAGCCTTCGCCGCACCTCCGACACCGCCGCCGCCGCCGACGCTCATTGCGATCACGCCGGTGGCGCCCGCACCGGTCGTGCTGATGGAGGGAGCCCTGGTGGGGTTGAAATCAAAGTCGGTGAAAGCGCCGGGAGAGCCCGAGACGACGACCTCGGCGCCGTTCCCGCCGCCGCCGCCATGCCCTCCCACGGCGATGCTGACACCAAAGCCCAGCGACTGTGACGACGAACCAGCGCCGCCACCGCCGCCGATGCTCTGCGCGAGCATGCCGTAGGCTTCCTTCCCGCTCGTCGAAATCGCCCCGAGATTGACAGCCCTGACGTTGCCGCCGTCGCCACCCGTGCCGCCATCGCCGCCCGAGCCGAAGAATGTGGAGCCACCCTGGCCGCCACCTGCGCCGCTCACGCCGGGCTTGATCTGCCCAAGCTGGAACGCCCCCGTCGCGTTGCCGCCTCCGACGCTCTGGACGACCATCGCGGTGGCCCCGAGCCCGTGGGTGTCCATGGTCCCATAGTTCGTGGCGTGAGCCTCGCCGCCGGCACCGGCCTTGCCGCCGTCACCGCCTCCGAACACGCCGCCGCCACCCTTGCCGCCGGTCCCTCCGAGCGACTGGGCCACAAGTCCAAACGAGTACTGGCCCCAGGTCGTTATCGTGCCGAGCTGCGAGACGCCAACACGGCCACCCTTGCCGCCCATGCCTCCCGGCTGGCCGCCGCTGTGATCCTGGTCGCCGCCATGCCCGCCGATGCTCTGCGCGAGGATGCCGGCCGAACTGGCACCGTTGACCGTGACCGTGCCCCGGTTCAGGACCTCGACCGTGCCGCCCCCGCCGCCATTGCTCGTATACGGACTGGAATAGAAGGCATTTCCGCGCTGCGAGCCCGCGCCGCCGAGCGACTCAGCGATAATGCCGGTTGAGCTCACGCCGTTGGTGACAATCGAGCCGGCGCGACCGATCTCGACGAAAACGGATCCGCCGGCGCCACCGGTCAGATCCGCGATACGGCCCTTCGTCGTTCCGCCACTCCCGGCATTGCCGCCGAGCGAACGGGCCCACACTCCAGCATAGTGCGAACCTCGCGTTTCGAGCGCGTTACGCAGGTCGAGGCTAACGGGTCCGCCGGCCCCGCCGCGTCCCATCGCCTCATTGGAAAGGCCGCCGTTCCCGCCCTGCGAATAGAGGATCAGAAGACCCGTGCCGCCCGCCCCCGCCCAGCGAGCATCCCGATGGAACCAGGGGTTGCCCCCCGACGTCGGCAGCGGCGGCCCGTTCTGATCGCCCGAACCGGCCAGCGATCCGGTCTGAATCACCGATACCGTGCCGCCTCGACCGCCATCAGCGCCATGAACATCGACAAAGGCCTGGGAAGGCCCCCCACCACCCAGCCCGCCGGTCGACCCAATGATGACCGCGCTTCCCTGGGCCGGGGCTGCGGTCGAGGAGAACGCGTTCTCGAGAAAAATGCCGGGCCCGTCCTCGCCCTTTGTCGCCTCTCGGTCGACGCTCAGCCAGCCGGCCTTGCCATCGATGCCGTCCGCCCCCCTGAGCATGCGCCTGTCGATCGAGACTTTTTCATGGGCCTGCTGAGCTGCCGCAGGCCCTGCCAACATCATCGGCAGAACGAACGGAGCCCAGCTGACACCGTAAAGGAAAGGTCGATCGAACCTCGCGCGAGCGGAAGCCGAACCTGCGCGTGTCTGATGACGGAGCTCGGACTTCACGACCATTCCCTTTGGAACGCAGCGGCGCTCGAAGTCAGGACGGATCGTCTCGACAGCCTCACCGATGGCGGACACACTCTTCGCTTGCGCCCCGCCCAGGGAATCCTGGGCCGGCTTCCTCGCGGCCCAGTTGCCGCGGCGAATCGCGCACGCCAGCAAAGGCTTACGGGTCGCACTGTTTCCGGGATAGAAACGAATAGGAACGCCCTGGAGCGATTTGGAACGGTTTGAAACGAAAACCGTCGCCAAATCATCACGCGCGCAGAAATACGATCGGTTTGCGCTCGTCCGCCTATGGTCGCCGCGAAACAATCACTTTTGTTAGACCGCCGTATGGGCTCGGCCTCGCCAATACTTACCTAAGGTAATCTATTGAGCGAGCGGAACGATCAGCCGCACCGTTGTTCCACTCCCCTCGGTACTTTCGATCGCCACGCGACCATTATGCGCCGCGACTATGCGTTGAACCAGGGAGAGGCCGAGCCCGGAACCGTCGATGCTGCTGGCATTCGAGCCGCGGACTGCTCGTTCCATGATGCGATCGATGTCGTTGACGGGGATTCCAATTCCACCGTCGGTGACAGCAATCTCGCCTTCATCGCCCGCTGCGCGGCAGCCCAGGATCACGCGCGGCCGATCTCCCGAGTTCGAGAATTTGACGGCGTTTTCCAGCAGGTTGATGATCGCGATCCCAAGCATCGGCATGTCCGCCATCAGATATGCTCTTTCCGCTTGCGGATCGATTTCAGTGATGATGTCGGCGGGAAAAAGATCCTGTGCCCGGAAGGCGGCGGATGAAACGACGTCGCACAAGAGAGTACACGCAAACTGAGGTGCGAAGCTGGGGCCCTGAAGGCGGCTGCGGCTCAGATTGAGCTCCAAGGTTTCGACCAGCCTGATAATACCGCGCCGAACGCGATCGAGCCTTTGGCGGTTGTCGATGTCGTCCTGCGGCAGGCTAAGACCGATGCTATCGACGTTGGACCGAATTGCCGCCAGCGGCGTGCGGTATTGATGTGAGATCACCTCCAGAAACTGCACTTGCTGGGCTTGCGATTCCAATTCGGTCTTGAGTGCATCCTCGGCGACTCGCTTTGCATCAGCGAGTTCGACCGTCCGCTCCCTCACCATGGCATTGGCGCGCTGTTCTGCAGCCTGCGCGGCGACGAGGGCTTCTTTGCTCATCGAGCGATTCATCGCCTCTGCGGCACGCAGGCGGACTGCCAGCGAGGCTGTCAGCAGAAGCGTTTGGATGAGGCAACTGACCGTGTAGCTGTGGGCTAGCCAGTTGGGCAGCAACCAATAGCCCGCGCGCTGCGTGACCGTCGCTACCAATCCGATCCAAACGATCAAGTAGGCGACGGCGCGCAGCACGGTCCCGGCATCGTCTCGGCGCATCTCCCTAAGGCCGAAGAGCATCGCCAGCGTGGCCAGGGCGAGAATAAAAAGACTGCCGTATGGAGCGAAACTCAGATTGGCATCGAAAGCGACGAAGATGATGCCGACGAAGCCGACGATAGAACCGCCAAGGAAGATGCGATGCAGCCAGGGGCTTCGCGCTCGCATTTCCAGGATGCTGCTTGCGGCCAATGGCGCAACCACGAGGCCGAGCCAAGCCGCACCTCCGGTGAAAAGATCGTTGCCGTTGCCACCGTCCGGGAAGAATAAAAGCCGCGAAAACCCGAGATTACCGACGTAAACCAACATCGCGGCAAAGGTGGAAAAGGCCAGCAGGAGATACGATGCCTTGCGCTCAAAATGATAAAACACCAATTGTATCAAGATCATCACCCCCATCCCTCCGAACCAGAGGGCCGCAGCAAAGCTGATGAGCGTGACGCGATACGTATGGCGAGCCGCGGAATAGAGCGCTGCCGAGATGTTGAGCGAGGAATTGACGCTCGCAATGCGCACGTAAACGATACCCTCTCGGTCTGCGCGCAGATTGAGGGGCACGACATTATCCAGCCCGGACACTTCGTCCGACGGGAACGGTCGGTGGTCGCCCATAGCGTAGTGCGTGAAATCGTCGACCTCGGGCTCGCCAGCGGCGTCCGCCACATGGACATCGATGAGGTCCACGAAATTCGGAGTTAGCGAAAGGAGCGCCTGTCCGCTCAGGGCATTCGGAATCCGGATGCGCAGCCAGGCCGCGTCGCGAACGTAGCCGAGGTTGACCCCGCTCCCTCGCACCGGCTTGAAGCGTTCGCCGGCGGCCAAAATATCCTTGAGCGCCATGTCTCGAGAGGGGTCGATGAGTACGGAGATGCGCCCGTCAAGCGGCAGCTCGTCCACGAGCCCGTTGGTCGCGAGCTCCTGCTCATGCGGACCGTTTTCGTGAGTCGATCCCGGCCGGGCCGAATTGGCTAGCAGGGTGATTGAAGCAATCAGAAGAACGACAATCAGCCCCCACCAGCGGTTCGCAAATTTAGCCAAGTCGTTCCCTCGGACTTCATCCACCGGTTCCGGCGGTATAAACACATTGTCGATTCGAGCACCGCGTCGTGCTTACCCGAGTCGTGACAAAAGCTGCTATGCCGCGAGAGATCGATTTGCCGCCTGAGAAGCTGGATCCCCCGATCCACGTTCTCCTTGTCGAGGATGACAATGACCTGCGCGCCGGATTGGCGGACTACCTTCGACTGAGCGGATTGAAGGTCGCAGAAGCCTCTTCGGGAATTGCTTTCTACAAGGCACTTCGGGCGGATCGCTTCGATGTGGCGATTATCGATATCAATTTGCCCGATACGAGCGGCTTCGAGCTCGCCCGCGATGCGGCTGATGAAGCGAACATGGGTGTTGTCATTCTAACGGCGCGTGCGGGGCGCGATGACCGTGTCAGGGGGTACGGAGAAGGTGCCGACCTATATTTGACGAAGCCGGTTGACGGGGAAGAACTCGTACTCGCCGTCCTCAACCTCGCCAGACGAGCACGAGCGATGGGGTCTCCGCGATCGTCTCTGGATCATCCAGCCTCATCTTTGCGCTCGGATTCGGCGTGGAGACTGGATGCAATGCGACAAGCGCTCTTGCACCCGAATGGCGCGCGACTGGCTCTCTCAGGACGCGAGATGATTCTCGTTGAGACGCTGGCACGCGCCGAAGGGGCTACGGTGTCGCGAAAGGAGCTTGCTCAGGGCCTGGGCTACGCCGAGGCGAATAGCGAAAGCCGTAGTCTGGACGCAGTGGTGCGGCGGCTTCGTCAAAAAGCCCAAGATGCAGGAGTCGAGCTTCCCCTCAAGGCGGTACATGCTGTTGGATTCCGGTTCGCCGCGCAGCTGACATTGATCTGAGTTCGGGATACGGGCGTTTCATGCGGCCGGCCCCGACCTCCGCCGGCGGTTGCGATAGCGATGGTCTTTCGAGAGGCGCTCTGCTGTGAACATTCTATACGACGGGCCGCAGCACGCAGGCGTGACGGTTTTGTTGGCTCACGGGGCCGGAGCTCCGATGGATTCTCCATCGATGGCGGCAGCCGCTGCCGCCTTGGCCAACCAAGATTTGCGCGTGGCACGCTTCGAGTTCGAATACATGGCTAGCCGCCGGATTGCATCGACGCGGAAGCCGCCGCCGCGCGCCGAGAAATTGATCCCGGAGTACCTCGCGGCCGTCGACGCCTTAAAGGCGGATGGGAAGCTGGTCATCGGGGGCAAATCGATGGGCGGCCGTGTTGCGAGCATGATCGCCGACGACCTCTATTCCGCCGGCACCATCAAGGGTCTGCTTTGCCTCGGGTATCCGTTCCATCCCCCGGGCAAGTCAGAGCAGCTCCGGACCAACCATCTCGCGGAACTCGCCACGCCGACCCTGATCGTGCAGGGGACACGCGATGTGTTTGGCGGCCGTGACGAGGTTGAAGGTTACTCGCTCTCGTCGCAGATCAGCCTGCTCTGGCTGGAGGATGGCGATCACGACCTGAAGCCACGCAAGGGCTCTGGCTTCTCGCAACTTGATCACTTCGCCACCATGGCCACCGCGGTCTCACGCTGGGCAATGGACCTCTGAGGTCTCTGCCGACTGAGGCAGCTCGACGTCGGATCCCTCAGACTGTCGCGGGTCCGCCTGTGCCGCCGCAACATGCCCCGATTTGGCCTCCTGCAGGGGCCTCTCGGATCGGCGGGCATGGCGCATCGCCACAGGAACAGAAGACACAGCCATCGGCTGTTGATCATGCCGCTCGCCCGTGCAATCCCGCTCTGAAGCGGCTAACGGACGACATCCTTGAGGGCGACGATTGCCTCGTTGACCTCATTGCCAATCTCATTCTTGATGCCGGTAAATGTGCCGACGACAGCTCCGAGGGCAGCGCCTGCGTATGAGCCGGCAGTGCCAGCCACATTGTCGCCAACGTCACGGCCCTTCAGAAAGCTGCTCTCGACAGAGTGGCCGAGCCTCGCCAGACCATCCACCACGCTGTACCCGCCGTTCACGTCTTCCAACGTCTCGTCGTTCAGCGGGACGTTATCTGGCTCCGCGCTCATCAACCTGCTCCTGCTCAAAGGGCAAAGCCCGTCGGTTCGGTGAGCAAGGTGTAGGCTGGCTGGCTTACAGAACGCTTACGCGCATGACGCGTGTTTTGGGCGGGAACCGGCATCGATCCGTCCAGCTAGGACTGTCCGACGCCGGGCGGCGAGCCAAAGTCCGAAACTCTTCACAAACTGGAAGCGGACATTCAACGCATCGGCATGCCAGCGTGGTCCTGCCGTTGAGGCGCCCCGTCCAAAATCGGGACGCCCCGCGTGCCGACGTTCAGGACGCCCCCATGGCTATCGCGTCAGCCAGGGCCACGACCTCTGACCTACCAGCTCGGGTGGCGCTCCGATGGTCTCGCCCGATGGCGCCACGGGATCGCCCGTGCAGGCGCGGCCGCTCCTGACGACCCAGTGACCCGCCTCCTGCTTCAGCCATAATTCGGTCTGGAGATCGTCGCCCTCGATACAGCCGACGCGCTTGCCATTCCGGTAGCGAGGCATCAGCACCGCCCAGGCGAAACCGGCCGCGACCTTCAACGTGACCACCTCGAAGACGATGTGCGGTGCGTCCTTGCCGAACAGGACGCGAGCAGCGTCGAGGATCGCCTTGCGCTCGGGCGAGCCCTGGGGTGGGGTTCTGACATCGCGGGCTGCGATCCGGGGCAGCTTGGGATAATCCTCGGCGCGGAGAACCTCGTCTATCTGCGCCTGGGACAAATCCCGCTCCGTCGCGCAGAGCGTCGAACCGACCGAGGTTTGGTTCAGCCAGCGGCGCTCATCCTCGCTCCAGTAGAACACGAGCTGCACGCCCGACCCGGCAAGGTTCTCTCCTGCGCAATTCGCCGTGTTCCAGCCGGACATGTCGCCGGAGGCATCGAGAGGCTGGAAGCGGATGTAGGCCAGCCCGCCGACGGAACGGATCGGCGGGAAGAAGCGGCGCTGGAAATCGAGGATCCTGACGGGCCCGATGCCATCCTTCACCAGATTGGACTGCTGATAGCGCCAGATGTCGAGCAACTGCTCGGCGCTTGCCTCGCGATCCCTGGGAAATTCGAAGGCGTGGGCAGGGGCTGTGGCGAGCAGCCCGGCCACCAAACACCGTGCCGTCAAGGACATGCGCCGACCCGCTCGCCCCTGATCGACATGGCCAATGCCGGCGTCTCGGGACGGGTCACGGTGATCGTTCCCTCATAGGACGAGCCCCGATAGGTCGTCCGCGAGGTCGTGACGACCGCCCCGGCGCAAGTCGCTGTGAAATCGACCTGCATTCCCTCTGTGCGAACCTCCCCGATCGCGCAGCCCTGCCAGGCCGGGTCGACCTCCAGCACCTTGCGTATGGCGCTGGCGGAGCCGTTCATGGACTGCGCCTCCTGGGTTGTGACACAGCGCGGCCCCGTAACCCGCCCCTTCTTGCCGCCGATGAACGCGGTCGATTGCCATAGGCCGGGCTCGAAGCGCTCGCCGGCATAGGCACCTTGCACCAGAAGGAGAAGGGAGAAGGCCGCAAAGGCTCGTTTCACGACGAATCCCTCAGCGTTTCACGAGTTCGACGCGACGGTTCCTGGACCGGCCGGGCTCGTCATCATTGGAAGCGAGGGGCGCCGCCATGCCCGCGCCGAAGGGCAGCAAGCGCTCGGTGGCCACGCCATGGGTCCTCGTCAAAACATCGGCGACCGCCCTGGCGCGCCGCTCCGAAAGATTGCGATTGTAGTCAAACGCACCCCTGCCGTCGGTGTGGCCGGTGACGACCAGTCGCAGGGACGGCTGCGCTTGCAGGAGCTTCGCGATCTCGCGCAGCGTCGGCGTCGATTCCGGTTTCACCTCAGCCTTATCGAAGTCAAACTGAATGCCATAGAGCGCGACGCGCCCACCGCTCTCCAGCCCGGCCTGCATCTGCCCGGCATCGATGAAGGCAATCTGGTCGCCTTGCATCGGCTTGCTTTCCACGACACGCAACGCGATATGCGTGGCGCCCAGACCCTTGCCGACCAGAAGTGCGACATGCACGTCACCCGAG
The DNA here is from genome assembly GCF_056397745.1 of Allobosea sp. 05L423. NCBI lineage: Bacteria > Pseudomonadati > Pseudomonadota > Alphaproteobacteria > Hyphomicrobiales > Alloboseaceae > Allobosea > Allobosea sp. 05L423. Next base: position 56,229 of record NZ_JBFTOA010000014.1, read on the forward strand.
GCGCGGCTCAGCCTGGCAAGACGATATGTCAGCGCCTGGCCGTAGTTGCCGTTGCGACGGCTGTCGTCGAGATAACCGCCAAGCTGGTAGAAGCCGCTGTCGCCTGAGACGCATTCGCGATCGGCGCAGGACAACAAGGTCTCGAACCCTTTTGCCTTCAGACTCTCGGCAAAATTCGCGTCGATCTCCAATGCCGAGCGGTCGGCCGGTCCGCGATAGACGATACCGAAGCTCCTGCCTTCCTGGCGCGTGCGCAGATCCTCGGGCAACGCCGTCGACCAGTCGAAGCGCCGTGGTACGGGCTTCGCCAGGAGATCGACGCGGTCGAAATCCGAGCTTTGGTAGACGATGATCTCCGAGCCCTTGTAACGCCCGACAAGCGGATGGTCGGCGGAGCCCGGAGCGTCCTTGGCCATGGCGGAGGACAAAAGCGGGATTACGAGACAAAGCAGAACCCCGAATGCGAGATGTCTCGCCATGCGCGGTAGGGATGAGCCGTTTGGCATGGCAAGTCTCTGCAGGTGAAAATCGGGAGGAGCTCTGTGTCGGAGCTTTACTCCCGCCTTCCGCTACGGAACATTCCCTGGGCGGGGAGGATTTTGTCACCGCGCCCGCCAGCGGAGCCCACGACATTCGCCGATGCCGAGACTGAACAAGCGCAAATGGCATGAACTCGATCTTCTGTGCCGGAGCGGAGCAGGGATCGCGGCGATCGCGCCGATGGCATGCCGGCTTCTGCGCGAGTTCGTTGGTGCCGATGCCGGGGCACTGTTCTGGATGGATGAGACTGGTCTGCCGGAGGGCTTCTTCCACGAGGATTCGCCAGCGAGTGCGCGCGATCTCTTCGTCAACGAATTCGAACGTCTGTTTCTGGGGCCGGAGGAGCTGAACGTCGCGGCGCTCGCCCATATGAAGGGCTCGGATGCTGGGCATCTGCTGGCGCCGCCGGCCTCCTATTATCGATCGAACACCTTCAACCTGCTGGTGCGCGCCAGCGGCCATCGGCATGCGCTCGACCTGCGGATCGACCATCAGGGCCGCCCGCGCGTGATCGTCCTGCTGTTCCGGACCGGTGCATACCCGTTCGACGAGGAGAACCTCGCCACGCTGAGGCTTGCCTCAGCGCCGCTCCGGCGCGCGCTGTCGGGAAACGGACGCGCAGCGCAATGGGAGCCGACTCCCCTCAAGGGGCATGCGCTGGTCGACGCCTCGGGCCAGACCCTCCTGATGATGAGCGAGGCCGCACAGCAGATACTGCAGAAGACGAATTCGGTCGGGCAGGATATCCAGCTCGAGGGGCCGATCACCACGCCGCCGCGGTTCATGCGGCATCTGTGCTCCGACATAGCGGCAGGACGCGAGGCGCGCGGCTTCGTCGCGATCCCGGACGGCCGGCTGGTCATCACCCCCGAACAGCTTCACACGCCCGTCGGAGGCCGCAGCGCGATCCTGATGACCATGCAGATCGAGCGGCCGCGCAATTTGCGACTTGTCGAGCGCCTGCTGGACCTCGCGCTGTCGCCGAAGCAGCGCGGAATTATGCTGGAGGCGGCGCTCGGCCATGCCCGTTCCGAGGTCGCCGCGCGCACCGGCACGGGCACCGAGGCCATGAAGAAGCACCTCGGCGCGATCTACCAGGCGACCGGGGCTCATTCCTGGGACGCGATGGCACGTCTCCTGGATTGATAGCCCGGACGCTGACTGCCATGCCGGAGACGGTGCCGAGAGGCCGGACGGAAAGCCGCGCCGCCCGAATCTGATTCCGAACTTTCGCCCCGGACCGGCGTTGCTAGCTTGCCCATATTCGCGGGGGGGGCCGTCGCCGGGAGAATGCGTATGCGGATCGCGCAGGTTGCGCCGCTATCGGAGGCGGTTCCACCCCGATTGTACGGGGGCACGGAAAGGGTGGCCTCGTGGCTCACAGAGGAACTCGTCCGACAGGGACATGATGTCACCCTGTTTGCCTCAGCCGATTCCCAAACCTCCGCCGAGCTGGTTGCATGTTGTCCGAAGGGCTTGCGGCTGGCAGGCATTCGCGATCACACGGCCAGCCATCTCGCCATGCTCGCCAGGGTCCGTGAGCGGGAGGCGTCATTCGACGTCATCCACTTCCACCTCGATCTGCTTCAGCATGCGATGTTCTCGGACCTGGCTCACAAATGCGTGACGACGTTGCATGGCCGCCTCGATCTGCCCGATTTCCTGCCTGTCTATCAGGCCTTTCCGCGGATGCCGTTGATTTCGATTTCCCAGGGGCAGCGGAAGCCGATGCCCGCCGCGGTCAACTGGCTGGCAACGGTGCATCACGGCCTAGGGCCGGGTCTATGCCCGTTCGATGCGAGGGGAGGAGACTATCTCGCCTTTCTCGGGCGGATCACGCCTGAGAAGCGACCGGACCGAGCGATCGAGATCGCCAAACGTGCGGGGATGGCCCTCAAGATCGCGGCGAAGGTCGATTCGGTCGATGAGGACTATTTCCGGAAGCGGATCGAGCCACTGCTCGACGATCCGTCGATCGAGTTCCTCGGCGAGATCGACGAGGCGCAGAAGAGCGCATTGCTCGGCGGTGCCCGGGCGCTGCTATTTCCGATCGACTGGCCGGAGCCGTTCGGCCTGGTCATGATCGAAGCGATGTCGGCGGGAACGCCCGTCATCGCCTGGCGCAACGGCTCCGTGCCCGAAATCGTAGAGGAAGGCGTGTCGGGGTTCATCGTCGACACCATCGCCGACGCCGTTGCCGCCTGCCAACGCAGTATCACCCTGGATCGCCGTCGCGTACGGGCTCATTTCAACAGTCATTTTACTGCCGCTCGGATGGCCCGCGATTATCTCGCGGCATTCGATCGCTTGCTGACGTCCCCACGTAATTATCGCGGGGCCGCAGAATAGACGCAGAGACGTGAACCAATCGCCTGAACGAGCCCCATGACCTCCGACGACGGGGAGCTTCGGATGCATGAACAGAATACTGTCCCAAGGCAGCCCGAAATAGCGGCGCCGCATGAGGCCGACAGGCTTCTTGATGCGCATCCATCCCTCGTCGAGCGTCCGCTTCGCACCTTGAAATCCGGAGACGCCTTCGCGGTTCTGGATAGCTACGGCGACATCGGGATTACCCCGAACACGTCCGAGGGGCTGTTCTGCAACGACACCAGGCATCTTTCGCGGCTGCAACTGTTCTTCGAGGACAAGCGCCCCTTGATCCTTTGCTCCGTGATCCAGGACGACAATATCGCCCTGACGGTAGACCTCGCCAATCCGGAAGTTACGCGAAGGGACGGCTCAACCGTCATCCCGCGTGACGCGATCGCAATTGAACGGACGACATTCCTCTGGAACGCGGTGTGCTTTGAACGCGTCGGATTGCGCAACTTTGATCGGATTCCACATGAATTCTCGATGTCGTTGTCTTTCGAAGCCGATTTTCGCGACCTCTTCGAAGTCCGCGGGATGAAGCGCGCCCGTCGGGGCGAGACGGAGATCCAGATCGATTCAGGAGCCGCGCGCTTCGCTTATCGTGGTCTGGACGACAGGGTGAGACGAACGGTCCTGCGTTTCAAACCAGAACCGTACCATGTGACGAACGGGTTCGCCTCGTTCCGATTCCGCTTGGAGCCTGGCGAGCGAACCTCGCTCCTTGTCACCATCGCCTGTGATCTCATCGATGATCCGGAACGGCAGGTTCATCCCTTCAGCTGCGCCTCCGGCGTACCGCCCCAGGATTTCTCCAAGGCCTATCAGGATGCCCGCCGTGGCCTTCGCGCGCTCACGGCCAACATATCCAAGGTGGGATCGTCGAACGCCCCCTTTACGGATCTGATCAACCGATCGACCTCGGACCTGTACACGCTCATGACCCGCGGGATCGATGGGCTTTATCCCTATGCCGGCATTCCATGGTTCTCAACGATGTTCGGCCGCGATGGGATCATCACCGCCATGATGCTGTTGTGGGCCGATCCGACCGTAGCGCAGGGTGTCCTGCTGCAATTGGCGCGAGCACAAGCCGTGGTCAGCGACCCCACCGCCGATGCGCAGCCGGGCAAGATTCTGCACGAACGACGAAGCGGAGAGATGGCCAATCTCGGCGAGGTGCCGTTCAGGTTCTACTATGGCTCGGTAGACGCCACTCCGCTGTTCGTCATGCTTGCGGGCCAGTATTTCGATCGGACTGGTGACCTCGCCATGATCGAACGGCTCTGGGATAACATCGAGGCTGCGCTCCTGTGGTGCGAGACGTTTGGGGATCGCGATGGAGACGGATTCGTCGAGTATTTTCGCGAAACGGAAAGCGGGCTGACCAACCAAGGCTGGAAGGACAGTCACGATTCGATTTCCCATGCCGATGGATCCCTGGCGCGAGGCCCGATCGCTCTCGTCGAAGTGCAGGCCTATGTCTATGCTGCCAAACGGGCCGGAGCGACCATGGCTCGCGCCCTCGGGTTCTGGGATCGCGCCGACGAACTGGAGCAGCAAGCGTCAATTCTGCAGGAACGCTTCGATCGCGCCTTCTGGTGTGAAGAGATCGGCTCCTACGCGCTGGCTCTCGACGGCGACAAGCGCCCCTGTCGGGTTCGCTCTTCGAACGCCGGACATGCCCTGTTTGGGGGCATCGCCTTTCCCGAACGCGCCGCGCGAGTCGCTCGCACCCTGATGAGCGAAGGGAGTTTCAGTGGCTGGGGCATCCGGACACTGAATGTGGGGGAAACACGCTATAATCCGATGTCGTATCACAATGGCTCGGTTTGGCCGCACGACAACGCCTTGATCGCGATCGGCTTTGGCAGCTACGGCTTCAAGTTCGAGGCGGCACGATTATTCGAAGCCCTCGCCAATGTGGCGACGTATCAGGAACAACAGCGCTTGCCGGAGCTGTTCTGTGGCTTCCTTAGGAAGCCGCGACGCGGACCCACCGCCTATCCCGTGGCCTGCTCGCCTCAGGCCTGGGCCGCAGCGGCTCCCTTCGCCATGTTGGCGGCTTGCCTCGGACTGCAACTTCCGGCGGGGGCAAACGAGATCAAGCTGGTCGATCCTGTTCTGCCATCATTCCTGGATGACGTGATCATTCGCGGCCTGACGCTGGGTTCTTCGCAATTCGATCTGCGCGTGCATCGCCACCAAAGCGACGTCACGATCAACATCCTGAAGCGCTGGAACGACAGCAACGCACAGGTAACGATGATAAAGACTAAGTAATTACTTTTGATTCCGGTGCCTATACCTGCATATCCATCGCGCTCCTGACGGCAATTATAGCTTGGCTTATTGACTTTAATCTACAATAAACCTTGATATAATCCAATAGAGCGACAGATAAAAATGTCCGGGAGACTTGAATGGAAATCCCGAAATTTAGTGTGCTGATCGCAAACTATAATAATGCGCGCTTGATTCAACAAGCGCTCGATAGCATCAAAGCGCAAACGGTTCAAAATTATGAAGTTATCGTTGTCGATGATGGATCTACAGATGGCAGCCATTCTGTTATCGAATTGGCGAAATTGAGCTTCGGTGGAAAGCTGAGGCACTCATTTCAGGACAATCGCGGTGTCGCGAGCGCAAGGAACGCTGCCTTGAAGATGTGCTCTGGGGAATATATCACATTTTTAGATCCAGATGATTATTGGCATGATCGGCGACTTCAGATTCATGAGTATGTATTGGATCGAAACCCGAATATTGGATTTTGCTGCAGTGACTTTGAGTTGCTTTATGAAGATGGCCGTTCTGAGCGTCATTTCGACAAATGGTTGGTGTTTCCGGATTTCCCCTTCGAGCGGGAAATCCCGCGAGAGGACGCGCTGCGATGGCTTCTGCGTGTCAATTTTGTAGGAACAAATGGCGCGACAATTCGAAGAAGCTGCGTTGAAAACGTCGGTCTATTTAAAGAAAATTATAGGCAATCTGAAGATTATGATTATTGGCTTAGATGCGCAGCGAACTCGGAATTTTATGTAATCCCGCAAGTTCTTCATACATACAGAATTCACCGAGGCGGATTAACCAATAATTATCTTGAAAATTGCGAATATAGTCAACGTGCCGTCCAGGAATGCGCAAAAGCTTATAGCGAATTCATACGATATCACGGCCTGCAACACGCGGTTAAAAGATCGATCTCGCGGAGATGGTATGAGATCGGCAATTTGAATTTCGAAAATGGATACCTGGGAAAAGCCTATGGATCGTATTTTGCCGGGTTGCAATCGGATATGTCAGTTTCAAATATTCTAGATTTTCTATCGGTCACATGCCGTAAGACGATCAGGCTTGCTGCGTTTGGTATTTGTTAAATGCGGCGTTTTGACTGTCGCCCCGAATGGGCCGGCGCATGCCCCTAGCTTGTTCCAACTGAGCGAGCGTCAGATGGCTTGGACATCGCCGTTCTTTCCCCTGGCACACGACGTGTCGATGGCCAGCGGGTTGTGAGCAAGATCTTGGCGATATCAATGTCGAGGGTCTCGATGGCCATCGCCGCTCGCCTCCGGTTGACAAGCCCTCAGCCTGCAAGGGGTAGAGAGAGCCGCCCCTACCATTAGCTGGCGCAAGGAGTTCTGTGGCCTGAAGAGTGGCCGGGTGAGCCGCATCCCCCAGCTCCGACGAGCCCTGCTGGCGTGATACCCATCGAACGATCTTGTGGGCCGCATCGCCACCGCGGTCAGCGCGTGCCCGGCTTGGCCGAAGCAAGCCGGGCAAATTGGAATGCAAGACAAAGAAGCTTAACTCGCCGAAGCCAGCCGCTCCCCTTCTGGCATGACGCCTGTCAGCCTGCCCGACGCATTGGCTCGCCGTTAAGCCGCGCTGCCATCTGACCGGCCATCCGACGCAATCCGACCGTCTTGTCTTCAGTTCGGAAGCTGGCGACGAGCTGGTTGAGCCGATCGATCTGATCACTGAGCGACGTTGCGCTCGCCGCACTTTCCTCTGCCAGGGCAGCATTTTGCTGCGTCATCTCGTCCATATGCGCGACGGTCTGGCTCATCTCGTCGATGCCATTCGCTTGTTCGTTCGACGCAGCCGATATGTCTGACACCGTTGCCGACACCTTGCGCGAGGCGTCCACGATGTGGCTGAGAACCTCACCGGCAGAGCGAACGAGCTCGACGCCCTGCTGGACCTCGCCAGCCGATTCCACGATCAATGCGGAAATGTCCTTCGCGGCTTCGCTGGACCTTTGTGCAAGCGTCCGAACCTCGGAAGCGACGACGGCAAACCCCTTGCCGGCATCGCCCGCACGCGCGGCTTCAACCGCGGCATTGAGCGCTAGAAGGTTCGTCTGGAAGGCAATCTCATCGATGACGGAAGTGATGTCTGAAATCTTGCGCGACGCCAATTCGATCCGGTTCATGGCGTCGACAGCATCATGGACAATGGCTCCGCCCCTTTCCGCTACTGTCATGGCCTCCTCGGCCATAGCAACTGCCTGACGCGAGGCGTGAGCCGAAGCTTTAACTGAAGCCGCGAGCTGCTCGGTAGTCGCGGCCGTCTCCTCAAGCGAGGAAGCCTGCTCTTCCGTTCTTTTCGACAGATCATCGGCGCCGATGTTGATCTCACGCGCCGCGGTGCCGACATCGACCGAAGTCGCTTGGATCGTTATGACCGTCTCCGCAAGACCGTCGATCGCGCGATTGAAATCGTTGCGCAGTTTTTCGTATTCGTCGGCGACCTCATCGGTGAGGCGACAGGTCAGGTCGCCTGCAGCCAAACGATCCAATCCTTCAGCCAACATCATGACGATCTGCTGCTGCTGCCGGGCGAACTCCATGCGCTCGGCCTCCGTGCGGTGACGTTCGGCCTCGTGCGCGTTGCGCTGCGCCTGCGCAGCTTGATCACGATCCAGCTTCTCCGATTCCATCCGGCGCATTTCGAGGCCGTTGCTTTTGAAGACCATGACTGCACGCGCCATGTCGCCGACCTCATCTTTGCGGTCGCCTCCCACGATTTCAGCCTCGAATTGCCCTTGCGCCAACTCGGCCATCGCAGCCTTCAGCCGCTGGAGAGGGCCGGTAATCGTTTTTGCAGCGAGGGCAACGGCGCCGAGAACGCCCAACAAGAGACCTGCGCCAGCTGTGATGAGCATGATCATCGTGGCCCGACTGCTTTCGGCAGCCAGTTCGGCCGAGCGACGATCGGTCTGTTGAAGCACACGCGTGTTGAGGTCTGAAATCGCGTTCACCAGATTCCGCAGTTTGCCGTCGAGCGTATCCATGACGGCAAGCGCCTTCTCGTTCTGGTCGCTTTCACCAAACGCAATAGCTTGTTTTACCGAGCCCTCCAGAGCGCGCGCATCGGCGGTGATACGTTCGATCGCGTCTTTTTCTGCGGGCAGAGCGATCTCTGCCTCTCTTAGAAAGGCGAGAACTTGCGAATATGAAGCGCTACCATCAGCCTTCGCAACTGCAATGCTCGGGGACCCCAGCGGATAGGCGATGATCTTGTAGGTCTGGGCGATCAGATTATTGGCGGCATGTGAGGCGCGCGCGGTTGCAAGGATGCCTTTGGGCCGCGTCTGCAGCATCTCTTCGTAATTTGCCTTGACGCTCATCAGCTGGACGCTGCCAAAGATTGAGACGCCGAGGCCAACGAGACTGGCGAACAAGACGGCCACCCCGATCTTGGTTCGGATTTTGATGTTACTGAATTTCATAGGGCGGCCCTGCAACGGGGAGAGGTGCAACGACAACTCGCATGCGCCCAGCATCACTAACGACACGCTAAAATTTTGATCGATTCTAAATTGCGTAGCCTTATGAAATCGCTGCGAAACTTGTAGTTGTGCAGCAGAGCAGATGCGATCATTTGGATCGACATCGGCAGGTCCCGAGTGAGCGGTCCAGGACCTGGTCCGGGCGGCGCGCCATTTTTCGGGCATCCTGCGCCTAGAGAAAGACGGATCTCATGTCGCGGAGCCGATTTAGCCGGCCGCCGGGCTGTGACGCGGCGGATCTGATCATCTTCTGGGCGAAGGCCGGGGGAATGCCGGTTTAGGGCCGACGAGGCGGCCTGGTTCAACGAGCGACGGCTGCTCGAGCGCCCCGGCAACATCCTGCTGGCCGAAGCCGAGGAACGCTACTGCGCGATGGCGGGCGAACCAGCGATGGCAGCATGGCTCAAACGAAATGGGCTCGGGAAATCCCGGGGCGATTCATCCGAGGAAACCGGGGCGGTTCAGAGCGTCGTTTGAGGCATCATCGCCCGGCGATCCGCCCGACAATCGCTGAAACCGATCGCGGAAGCGCGGCAGCGCCTCGGGGTTAACCAGACGGGGCGGAACCTTCCCTGTGAAGATATCGATCCATTGCTGCGCTGCCGCATGAGCCATGGTCCAATTCGATTCCTGCGTCATGGCGGCGATGTGCGGATTGGCGATCACGTTGTCGAACTGCATCAACGGGTGCGATGGCGGTGGAGGCTCATCGAGAAAGACATCGAGACCCGCCCCAGCAAGTTTGCCGGCTGAAAGCGCCCGCGCCAGGTCGTCTTCGCGATGGATGCCGCCGCGCGCCGTGTTGATGAAGAACGCGGTCGGTTTCATCATCTCGAATTCGCGCGTGCCGATACTTCCCAGCGTGGCCGACGTGCGCGGGCAGTGCACCGAGATGAAATCCGATTTGGCGAAGATCTGGTCGCGTGACGCCGGCACTGCACCGCGAGCGACGATCTCATTATCCGGCAAGTTCGGGTCGTAGGCGAGTACCTGCATATTGAAGCCGTAGCGGCAGATGCTGGCGGTAATTCTGCCAATCTGGCCCAGCCCGACGATCCCGACGATCTTGTTCTCTAGATTGTTCCCCAGCAGCGCGAAGCGGTCGGCATTTGGCCTGGACCGTACGAGTCGGTCACCGGCTGTGATCCGTTTCGACAGCGCCAGCATCAGGCCGAGGGCATGCTCTGCAACCGCACGCGCATTCGTGCCCGTTTGGTTGCAGACGAGGACGCCGGCCGCCGTGCAGGCTTCGACATCGATCACATCATAGCCCGCGCCTGTCGAGCTGACGGCCAGCAGGTTCGGGCATCGAGCCAGCAAGCTCGCATCGGCGAACCAGGGTTCTCGGAGTTCTACGCGCGAGGAGATCTGATACCCATGCGCGCTCGCCAAGGAGGCTCGGTTCAGATCTTCTGCATCGTCATATCGCAAGCGTTCGAGTTCAACGGAGGGATGTTGAGAGAACACGGCGTCTGCGGCTGAGTCGTCTGTCCAGCGTTCGAAGAAAGCAAGTCTGGGAGTCTGGAGCATCAACGGTCGCTATGAGCTGGCAAGTTGTTGATAGAGTACAACGAAAATCTATCGTCGTGGGCATTTTATGTCTATACGAATATGGATACTTCGAGGAGCGGAGGTCGCTCGGGCGATACGTTTGAGGGAGACAGTGAGCTTTGAGCAGTCAGGCGGCGATCGGCGAAGATGCTCAGGCGCGTTCCCAGATCCGATCCGGGAGTGATATCGCCGAGGCGGCTGCGGAAGTGGGTACGCTCGGCCAGCGCATCCATGCCGATCTCGAGGCGAAAATCCTGTCCGGGGAATGGCCGCCCGGTCACAGGTTGCCCTACGAGCACGAGCTGATGGCCCAGTATGGGTGTGCCCGAATGACGGTGAACCGTGCCATGACGGCCCTTGCGAGCGCAGGGCTGATCGAACGTCGGCGCCGGGCCGGGTCCTTCGTAGCTAAGCCGCGGATGCACTCGGCGATCCTGCAAATTCCTGACCTTGCAGCCGAGATCCGTTCGCGCGGGGCGACCTACAGCTATGAATTGATCTCGCGCAAGCGGCGAAAGGCAGCGAAGCGCGACACGGATCGGACGGCTTTTGCGCTCGGGACGCCGTTGATCGAACTGAGCTGTCGCCATCTCGCCGATGCAAATCCGCTTGTTTATGAGGAACGGCTGATCTCCGTGGAGATGGTGCCCGAGGCGGAGCATGTGTCTTTCGAAACCGTTCCGCCTGGCTCGTGGATGCTCGAGCATGTGCCCTGGACAGAGGCAGAGCACCGAATCTCAGCGCTAAATGCCGATGAGAGCCAGGCAGAGGCGCTGTCGATCCAGCCTGGCGAGGCTTGTCTGTGCGTCGAGCGCCGGACCTGGCGCTCGGGAAAGGCCGTCACCTTCGTGCGGCAGATCTTCGTGGGCACTCGGTACGATCTTGTCGCGCGTTTCAGCCCACGCTGAGGCTCATCCCTAGGCCTCGTCGCAGCCCTGTCGCTTCAGGATCGCATCGACCCAACTCCGGTCGACCTCGCCCGACGCGATCTCGGCCAGGAGCTCCGCTTCCTTCTTGCGGATACCTGTGACCGTTGCGAAGACCTCGTCCAGACTGTCGTGGGGGACGGCAACGAGCCCGTCCTCGTCGCCCAGCATGAGATCGCCCGGGGCAACAACCATGCCGCCAATCGCGATCGGCACATTGATCTCGCCTGGCCCGTCCTTGTAGGGGCCACGATGGGTCACACCCGCCGCGTAGACCGGGAAGGGGCCGGCGCCGATGACGGCGCTATCACGGATGGCCCCGTTGATGACGATGCCGCCGAAGCCCCGTAGCCGCGCATATCCCAGCATGATCTCGCCGAACAGTGCGTTGGTCAGATCGCCGCCGGCATCGACGACGATGACGTCGCCGGGCTCGGCTATGTTCATCGCCTTGTGCAGCATCAGATTGTCGCCTGGACGCGCAAGCACTGTCACTGCAGGTCCGATCAATCGGCCGCCGGCATGGTAGGGCCGCAAGCTTGTGCCGCCATGGCGCATGCGCCCCATGGCATCGCTGGCATGGGCGACGGCGACGTCGCCAAAGCGCGCGAGATTGTCGGCGGACAGACGAGGGCCACGCGGGTGGACCCGGAAACCGATGGGCATGGTAAAGCCTTGCGAGAATGCGTTCGGGGGGACGGGGCTAGAAGTCGTTGCGCTCGTGATAGGTCTGCAGGAACTGCTGGATACGCGGCTCGCTGGCTGCGTGAAGAATTTGTTGCGGCGTGCCGACCTGGACAATTCGGCCACCGTCTAGGAACGCGATCTTGTCAGCCACCTTTGCGGCGAAACCGATCTCGTGGGTGACCACGACCATGGTCATGCCTTCTTCCGCCAGGTCGCGCATGACCTGCAAAACTTCGCCGACGAGTTCGGGATCCAAGGCGGATGTCGGTTCGTCGAACAGCATGACCTGCGGATCCATCGCCAGCGCACGTGCGATCCCGACGCGCTGCTGCTGCCCCCCCGACAGGGCGGAGGGATAGTTCTGGGCCTTGGCTGCCAGGCCGACGCGCGCCAGCATGGCCTGCGCCTTCCCGGTTGCATCCGCCTGCGTGAGCCCGCGCACCCGCACGAGCGGCTCAGCGACGTTCTGCAAGGCGGTCATATGCGGCCAGAGATTGAACTGCTGGAAGACCATGCCGATCTGCTGGCGCATCGCTCGCAGGCGGCTTGCCTTCATCAGCTCCCGACGACCACCCGATTCGGTGAAGCCGATCGGCTGGCCGTCGATCTTGATCAGGCCCGCCGTATAGCTTTCGAGCATGTTGATGCAGCGCAGCAGCGTGCTCTTGCCCGAGCCGCTCGGACCGATCAGGCAGACCACCTCGGAGCGCTCGACGGTGAGATCGACAGCCTTCAGGACTTCGAGCGTCCCGAAGCTCTTCGATACACCCGACATTTCGATCATCGGTGTGCTCATCAAACTCTCGCCGCTCCAAGATGCCGTGTCACGCGCCGTTCAAGGAAGCGGCCGAGCGTGGAAAGGATTGCGATGATGGCCCAGTAGCAGAGCGCCAGGGCCAGTATCGCCTCAAAGGCGGCAAAGGTCTCGACCGCCATCTTTTGTATCTGAAAGGTAAGTTCGGCGACCGTGATGATCGAGAGGACCGCCGTTTCCTTGCAGATGATCAGAATCATGTTGACCAAAGGCGGCGTCGCCGAGACCAGCGCCTGCGGCAACACGATCCGCACCATGATCCAGGCCGGATGCATCCCGAGGCTGGCCGCCGCCTCGACATGACCGCGCGGGACGCCCGCCAAGGCGCCGCGGAATATCTCTGCGATATAGGCACTGCCATGGAGGCTTAACGCCAGGACACCGGCTGCCACGGGCTCGAGCACGAGGCCGATGGAGGGACCGCCGGCGTAGATCAGGAAGATTTGCACCAGCAGCGGCGTGCCGCGGAATATCTCGACATATCCCCGCAGCACGATCTGCAGAAGCCGCGATGGGATCTGCCGCAGGAGCGCCACCAACAGGCCGAGTACGCTCGCGCCGATCGAGCTCAGAATCCAGCACAGCAGGGTCAACTTGAGGCCGGTAACGAAATTGGGGCCGTAGGTCCGGAGCAGTTCGAGATCCATTCTCAGCCCCTGACGAAGCGCCGCTCGAGCAGATGGCCGGCAGACGAAATGGCAATGCTCAACACAAGATAGATTGCTCCGGCCGCGAGGTAGAACTCCATCGGCCTGAACGTACTGGCAGCGAAGGTCTGGCTCGTGCGCGTCAGTTCGGCCAGCCCCACGACGGAGATCAGCGAGGACGCCTTGAGCAGCAGGATCAGTTCATTGATCATGGCCGGCGTCGAGATCCGCAGCACCTGCGGCAACAGGATCGAACGCCAAAGATCGACGGGCGTGAAGCCCAAGGCGTGTGCCGCCTCGGATTGCCCGACCGGAATCGCATTGAGAGAGCCGCGCAGGATTTCGGCGATATAGGCGGCCCCGACAAGGCCCAGAGCGAGCACGGCCGAAGTCGTGCCCGACAAATTGATCCCCGCAAATGGCAGGAAATTGTAGAACAGCAGCAGTTGCACGAGGAGCGGCACACCCCGAAAGAAGCTCAGATAAAGCCGCGCAAACCCCGACAGCAGTCGCGAGCGTGAACTGTGCAGTAGATAGATCAGCAACCCGATGACGCTGCCGAGCGCCATCCCGAGCACGGAAATGGTCAGCGTGACGCCTGTCCCCTTGAGCAGGAAGGGGAACGCATCAATGACGGCTTGCACGCCGACCATGTCCGGTTACCTCGCTCGTGTCAGGCGTCAGAGAGCCGGCTCGGGCAACGTCGATGGAAGCTGCTCGGTGCGGCCGAACCACTTCATTTGAATGGCTGCCACGCGGCCGTCCGAGACCATCTTGGCGAGCGCCTTGTTCACGGCCTCGGTCAGGGAGGCGTCCTCGGGACCCTGGCGCATCACCCAGCAATAATAGGTCGGCGTGCCAAAACCGGGATTCACAACCTCGAGCGCGTCGGGACGCTTGGTAGCTGCATACGCAACGTTGGGGGTCGATGTCGCGGCGGCGGCGAGACGGCCCGATGCTACGTCCGCGAAGGCCTGAGTCGTGTCGCTGTATTCGCGGATATCGATCGGCGTCGGCAGCGTCTTGGAGAAGGCGTCGAGCTGCTTCATCGACGAGCTCGCCTTGATGGTGCCGACCGGCTTGCCGGCCAGATCCTCCGGCTTGGAGACAGCAGTGTTGCCCTTCTTCTTGATGAAGGCGTTGCCGGAATAGGCGAAGGGTGTCGAGAAGGCGTAGCGCTTGACCCGCTCCTTGGTGGCGTTGACCGGGGCGCCGACAAAGTCGAACCTCTTGGCTTCGAGACCCGGCAGGATGCTCGTCCAGGGCAGATCGACATACTCGACCTTGACGCCGATTTCCTTGCCGATCTCGTCGAGCAGGTCCTTGTTCACTCCGGTGTACTGGCCGTTCTCCATGAAGTCGAAGGGCGGAAACTGCATCTCGGTGACGACGACGAGTTTGCCCTCCGACTTGATGCGCTCAAGGGTGTCGGCCTGCGCGGCGGTCAGAGCCGCCGCCAGCATGGAGCCCGCCAGCAGCAAGCGGCCAAGGCCGCCGTTAATCCGTAGAAGTGATCCCGTCATGTCTGATCCCCTTTTTTGGTTTGTGATTGGTCTTGGTCGCGTCAGGCTCGATCGCCGGACGTGGAGGAGGCCGGTCTGCTCAAGGCTGCAGCCCGGTCGATGAGGCGTCTGGCCCGTTCGACAACGGGCCGGTCGATCATCGTTCCGTCGAGTGCCGCGGCTCCACCGCCAAGCGCGGTCTGAGCGTCGAAGGCCGCGACAACCCGCTTTGCTCGCTCGGTCTCTTGCTCCGTCGGAGAGAAGGCGGCGTTCAAGAGCGGGACCTGCGATGGGTGGATGCAAGGCGCCCCCTGATATCCAAACCGCCGCGAGCGCTCCAGCGTCAGACGCAGCGCGTCGAGGTCCCGATAATCCGCGAGCGTCCCGATGAAGCCGAGCGGTGCGATCCCCGCGGCTTTCGCAGCAAAGACGATCAGCTGCTTTGGGTGGAGCAGCGTCTCCGCTGTCGGCTCGATCCCGGCGGCGTTGGCGAAGTCCTCATCCCCGAGGCTGAGAGCCACAACGCGTGGATGGGCTCCTGCAATCTCCGCGGCCCTGAAAAGCGCCCCCGGGTCCTCGATCAGCGCAACGATGCCAATAGCGCCGGCGGCGAGGCCGCGCTCGGCTTCCAGCTCCGCGATGATCTCGGCTACCACCACGATATCGACTGCGCATGTCACCTTCGGCAGCACGATGGCCTTGACGCCGGCCATGATAGCAGCCTCGAGATCCCGGACCAGCAACCGCCAGTTACGGTTGACCCTGACAAGGATATCGGGACCGCCCTGCGCGGCGACTGCTGCAATGGCGCCGGCCAGCGCGCTGCGGGCGGCGGCTTTCTCGCCGAGGGGGATAGAGTCTTCCAGATCGAGAATCACCGCATCGGCGCCGCGTCCTCCGGCTCCGGCCACGAAACGCTGCGACGTCACGGGGACATAAAGCAGGGAGCGCCAGGCGGGAGAGACGGGGGCCATGTTCAGCTTGCCCGTGCCGCACCGGAGGCGATCATTGCGTCGATCGCAGCAGGCTCCAGGCCGATTTCCGTAAGCGCTTCCCATGTGTGTTCGCCGAGCTGGGGCGCCGGCATGCGCAGCGCCCCAGGCGTCCCCGAGAGGCGCGGCGCGATGTTGTGCATGGCGAGCGTGCCGAGTTCGGCATCGGGAACCTCGATCAATGTGCCACGCTGCTGAACATGGGGGTCGGCCAGAACCTGATCGACCTCGTAGACCGGCGCGACGGTGATCTCCTTCTCGCGGAAGAAGGAGAGCGCGTCATCGAGGCTCATCTTTCCGATGAAGTCGGCGATTGGCTCCTCGCAGGCATCGGCATTGGCGAGGCGCGATGAGTTCGTCGCAAACCGCGGATCGTCGATCATATCCTCGCGGCCGATGACCCGGAACAGGCGCTCGGCCATGCTCTTCATGGGCGCCGACAGCGACACCCAGCGGCCGTCGGCGGTGCGGAAGACGTTACGCGGCGCAGTGATTTCGGAGCGGCTGCCGTTGCGAGGCGGCACACGGCCGGTCTGGCGGTAGCTCTCGGCTTCCGGCCCGAGCAAAGTGATGACGGATTCGAGCAGGCTGAGATCGACGACCTGCCCTGGCGCACCCGCTTCCTGAGCCCGGACGGCGACCATCGTCGCGAAGGAACCATAGACGCCCGTGACGATGTCGGCGGTCGCCAGAGGCGGCAGGATCGGCGGCCGGTCGTCGAATCCGAGCCTGGCGGCAAGGCCCGACATACCCTCGACCAGGGTGCCGTAGCCGGGGTAGTCGCGATAGGGGCCATCCTGGCCGTAGCCCGAGACCCGAACGATAATCAGCGCCGGATTGATCGCCAGCAACTGCTCCGGCGAGAGATCCATCTTCTCAAGAGTGCCCGGACGGTAATTCTCGATGAAGACATGCGCGGTCTTGATCAGCGCCGTAAGCGCGTCGCGAGCTGCCGGCTGCCTGAGATTGAGCGCAAGGCTGCGCTTGTTTCGGGAATAAACCTTCCAGAACAACGGATGTCCGTTGACGAGCCAGTCGCGCAGGGCATCGCCGCCCTCGGTGCTTTCGACCTTGAGTACGTCGGCACCGAAATCCGCCAGCTGCAGACTTAGCACGTTTCCTGCAACCAAACGCGATAGATCGAGCACGCGCAGGCCAACCAGCGGGCCAGCCGCATCAGGTCGAAATTGGCGAGTCTGGATCATAGCGTCCCTTCGCATCTTCGACCTTCATATTGCAGATGCGAAAACATATGTCTATACGAAAGTGACGAATTAAGTTGGATCGCCTGTCATGGCGATCTCTTGTGCGGGGATAAATGCTGCGATGTCGGAGCTGCCCAAATCGGTTCGCCTCACGGAAGTCGGCCCCCGCGACGGCTTGCAGATCGAAGCCCGCATCCTAACGGTCGACGAGAAACTCGCGCTGATCGATGCGCTGGCCGCCGCCGGGTTGAGCGAGATCGAGGTCGGCTCCTTCGTCAACCCCAAGGCGGTGCCGCAGATGGCGACAACCGGCGAGCTCTTCCGGCGGTTGGTCAAGCGGCCCGGCACGTCCTATCGCGGCTTGTGGCTGAACCGCCGCGGCCTGGAGCAGGCGATCGCGACACCTCAGATCGACTTGCACGGCAAGCTTACGATCACCGCCAGCGAAACCTTCATCAGGCGCAACACCAACCGCTCGATCGACGAGGCTTTTGTCGAGATGGCCGCGTGGCTGCCGCTCTATCGGGAGGTTGGGGTGACCGACTGTTCACTGGGCGTCATGACGGCATTCGGCTGCACCTTCGAAGGTGACATCCCGGCTCAGACGAGCATCGCCCTGATCGCCCGCGCTCGCGATATCGTCGCCGACGGCGGCGTCAGGCTGACCGCGCTTGATCTCGCCGACACCACCGGCTGGGGAAACCCGCTGCTCGTACAGAGGCTGGTGGGCGGCATTCGCGAACGCTGGCCGGAACTGGCGATCAAGCTGCATCTTCACGATACCCGCGGGCTCGGCATCGCCAATGCGATTGCCGGCCTGCAGATGGGCGTCGCCGAATTCGACGGCTCGATCGGTGGGCTCGGCGGCTGCCCCTTCGCCGGATTGCGCGGAGCTGCGGGCAATGTCTGCACCGAGGATCTCGCCTTCGCCTGCGAGGAGCTCGGCATTGCCACCGGCATCGACCTCAACCAGCTCTGCGAAGCTGCGCGGCTGGCACAATCCCTGGTCGGTCGCGAGTTGCCCGGAAAGGTCTTCAGGGCCGGGCACAGACGCGCGAACTCGCAGTAAAGGCGCGCTTCAACGATCCCGTTCCTGCCATCGCTCTCCTAGGATGTCGTATCAGATGCCCGATTCCTTCATGGTCAATCCGAATATCCTAAGGGTCTCGCCTTACAATGCCGGGCTGAGCACCGCGGCGGCACGTCAGGCGAGCGGCAGGCAGGACATCGCCCGTCTCGCCAGCAACGAGAATCCATATGGCTGCTCACCGCTGGTCGTCGATGTGATCGCAGCCGCGGCGATTGAACCCTGGCGATACGCGGACCCGGCTTGCACGGCACTGCGCGGCGCATTGGGAGCCAGCCTGGATATCGCGACGGACCGCATCCTGGTCGGGAACGGTTCAGAGGAGCTGATCGCTGCAATCTGCCGCATGGCGCTCCGGCCCGCCGATGAGGTCGTCACGGTCGCGCCGAGTTTCGGCCTTCACGAGATCGAGCCGGTGGCCGCCGGCGCTTGTGTCCATAAGATCGCGATGACGGCCAGGCTGGACTTCGACTACGACGCGCTCGAACGAGCAATCGCACGCGGCCCGCGCATCGTTTTCCTGAGTTCGCCCTGGAACCCGGTAGGGACCGCACTCGACGCACAGCGCTTTCAGCGCCTTGTTGACGTGACCGGCCCGCAGACCCTGCTCGTGCTCGACGAAGCCTATGTCGAGTTCGTGTCGCCGGAGGCGGCGTTCGACAGCATCGCCATGCTGGACAAGGCAGCGGTGAACTATGTCGTGCTGCGCACCTTTTCCAAAGCCTATGGGCTGGCAGGATTGAGAGTCGGCTATGGGATCTTCTCCGACCCCAGGCTTGCCGGCCTCGCCGCTCGTGCCAAGACGCCTTTCAACGTCAACACCGCAGCCCAACATGCAGCGGTCGCAGCCCTCGCCGACGAGGCGTGGATGAAGGACGCTGCGGCGATGATTGTGGAGCAGCGCTTGATCATGGAACAGGCGTTGCTGGATGCAGGGTACAGGCCCGCTTCATCGGAGGCCAATTTCGTGTTTTTCGATTGCTGCGAGAACGCGGCTTCTCTCGCAGAACGCCTCCTGAAGGTCGGGATTATCGTGAAGCCATGGCGCGAGCCTGGCTTCGAAACGTTCATGCGTGTCTCTGTTGGACTGCCTGCGGAAAACCAGTTCGCTTTGGAGGCGATACGAAGCGTTCGCAGGCTGTGATCCACCCCCGTTGAATGGGGCCCCCTGCTGCATGTCTTGAAGCAGAGGGGAGGACCGGAATGCCGACGATCCGCGAGGACGTCGGCGACGTGCTGCTTGGCGATGTTGTCGCTGCCTGGGTCGAAGACCTGATGGAGGGCCGGGCAGTCGCGGCTACAAGGCCGCAAACGATCGCCGCCTGGCGCTGGAAAACGCACTTGAGCCGGCGGTCGAGGGTGATCGGATCGCGAAAGATCCGCTCCTGAAGGTGAAGAGCTGGCGCATCTGCGCGCAGCGCCGAGCTGGCGGTAACCGGCGCGAGCGACGCCGAGATCATGGCTCAGATCGAGCAGGCGCAGGGAAAGGCTGCCCGGATCCATCTATCGCCGGCAGACTGAACGGCGCAGGCTCGCTGACGACGGCCACGCGAAAGTCGACAACGTGATCAACGTTCCGGCCAAGCGGAAAGCGCAGAACAATGCGTAAATGGAAGGTGGTAAGCCGCCCTATGAACGGCGCTCTCTGGAGAGAGCTAAGTGATGGCGCGCCCGAAAGGATTCGAACCTCTGACCCTCAGATTCGTAGTCTGATGCTCTATCCAGCTGAGCTACGGGCGCGTCTCAGAACGTCAAGACGCTAGCGCGTCTGGCCTGATGAAGGCGGAGATAAAGGCTTCGTTTCGTCTTGGCAACCTCAAAATCGCCGAGACCGTCGAATTCTTCGCGGCTGTGGATAGCACGCGATCGCGCGTCGTTACGGTTGTGGTGCAAGCGGGGTAGAGCGCCGTCGTGGCGCTTTCCCGCGCTGCGCGTCACCTCTCTTGGGCAGCTTCTCGGCCATGCCGTACAAGCGCTCCCGGCGATCAAGCTCTCCCCAGATATCGGCCGGCTCAATGCCGAGGGCGGTCCAGAGCACGGTCAGATTGTAGATCAGGTCGGCGCTTTCGAGGATGGCGGCCTGGCGATTGCCCTGCAGCGCCTCCAGGCTCAGCTCGACAGCCTCTTCCGCAACCTTCTTGGCCATCTTGGGCAGGCCGTCGGCAAAAAGCTTGGCCGTGCGCGAGGTCGTAGGATCGCGAAGGCGCGAATCCAGGACGGCAGCATGGAGACGGCGCAGCGAATCGGACATTCAGGAAGGATTCGGCTGCCAGATGAGAGTTTGATGACAATCCCACCGGGGCACTTCGAGGCCCGATGCAGTTACAGCTGCCCTGCACCCGGACGGGCGCAGGGCAAGATGGCTGCCGAGACGTCGCTACTCTGTCAGTAAGAGGCCCGGCGCACCGCACGCGAGACGGAAGGACCGGTGACCGCACCGGCCGCACCGCCCACCACGGCCCCGACCGGACCGGCGACGACCGCACCGGTGCCGGCGCCGACCGCCGCGCCGCCGATGCGCTGCTCGACGGTGTTGCCGCAGGCGCCGAGCGTCAGCGCCGCAGCAAAAAGGGTCAGGATCGATAGGCGCATGTTCAAGTCCTCCGGATCAGGGGGCCGGGTGATTCCCGGCCGCGCTGCCGTCAAAGCAGGCACAGTCGGGCTTTTGCATGGCCGAGAGCTTCCGGAGCCGTGTTCGGACTTGCGGTCCGCGGAAAAATCCGTATACAGCCGGCATCGTATCAGTCGCACCATGGTCATGGGCGGCGAGGGCTCCCAAGCATCGGCCCGAAAAGTGGACCCCGGTTTTCGGGATAGCCGATGCTGCCAGAACCCGCGTCGCAGGCTGAAGGTTTTTGACCGGCGCGTTCGCGAGGACGGGTCGATGGAGTTGAGACAATGAAGATCCGCAATTCGCTGAAGTCGCTCCGCGCGCGCCATCGCGACAACCAGCTGGTGCGCCGCAAGGGCCGCGTCTACATCATCAACAAGGTCCAGAAGCGCTTCAAGGCGCGTCAGGGCTGAGCTTCTGCGCGACCTGGTCGCGCAGGGCCTGACCGGACTTTGCAAGGCGGGGCGCCAACCGGCGCGCCCGCTTTTTGCGTTGCGTGCTCGCCTCTGCGTGATTTGACCTGCGGGGCTCGGCGGCTACACTCCCCCACATGAAGCGCTTTTCCTCGCCTTCCGTCCTTGCCCTGGGGCTGGCCTTAGCGGGCGGCCTTGGGGCGAGCGCGGTCGTTGCTCAAACGACCGGCTCGCCGCGGCCCGGCGCAGTCGCGCCGTCCGACAAGGCCGATAATCCCGCTACGCCTTCAGCCCCGCAGCGCAGTCCGGCCGCGACACTCGACCGGCTGTTCGAGCGCCTTCATGACGCCGCGACGCAGGAAGAGGCCGAGGGTGTAGCCCGGCTGATCCAGCGTCGCTGGGCACGCTCCGGCTCCGATACGGCCGACCTCTTGATGAGTCGCGCGCAGCAGGCCTTGCAGGACAAGCAGACGGAACTCGCGATCGAATTGCTCGACCGCATCATCAGCTTGCAGCCGAACTGGGCCGAGGCCTGGAACCAGCGCGCCAACGCGCTTTATCTCGCCGGCGATTCGATCCGCTCGATGATCGATATCGGCGAGACGCTGAAGCGCGAGCCGCGCCATTACGGCGCAATGATGGGCCTGGGCATGATCCTGCGCCAGCAGGGCGACGACAAGGGCGCCATGATCGCCTTCCGCAAGGCACTGGCACTCTATCCGCAGTTCGATGCGGTGAAGAAGGCGGTGGACTCGCTCAAGAGCGAGGTCGACGGTCGCGACGCCTGACGCCCGGCGAGCCCGCCCTCCCCTCGCGGCTCATGCCTTCGCGACATGCTCCTGGCCGATGAAGGCGATGCGGACCATGTTGGTCGCACCAGGAGTGCCGAAGGGCACGCCGGCAACGACGATGATCCGGTCGCCGAGCTTGGCATAATGCTCGCGCACCGCGAATTTGCAGGCGCGGAAAGCCATGTCGTCGGCGTCGCTGGCGTCCTTGGTGACGATGGCGTGCACGCCCCAGACCAACGTGAGACGGCGCGCCGTGGCGCGGTTCGGCGTCAGTGCGATCACGGTCGAATTCGGGCGCTCCCGGGCGATGCGGAAGGCTGTGGAGCCGGATGAGGTCCAGGCGCAGACCGCCTTGAGGTGCAGGGTCTCGGCGATCTCGTGGGCGGCCTTGGCGATGGCGTCCGCGCCGGTGGCCTCGGGCTCGGCGCGCTGCGCCTCCAGGATCGAGCGGTAGACCGTCTCGCCTTCGACCTCCTCGGCAATGCGGTTCATCATCGTCACGGCCTCGACCGGGTACTGGCCGGCGGCGCTCTCGGCCGAGAGCATCACGGCGTCCGCGCCCTCGAAGACCGCGGTCGCGACGTCCGAGACCTCGGCGCGGGTCGGCACCGGGCTGGTGATCATGCTCTCCAGCATCTGCGTAGCGACCACCACAGGCTTGCCCTTGCGCCGCGCCATGCGGATCATCCGCTTCTGCGTGCCCGGCACTTTCTCGAGCGGCATCTCGACGCCCAAATCGCCGCGCGCGACCATGATGGCATCCGAGGCCTCGATGATCTCCTCCAGCCGCAATACGGCCTGAGGCTTCTCGATCTTGGCCAGCGCCAGCGCCCGGCCACGCACGATCTTGCGCAGCTCCGCCATGTCCTCGGGACGCTGCACGAAGGAAAGCGCGATCCAGTCGACGCCGACCTCGGCCGCGACCTCGGCGTCGGCCCGGTCCTTCTCGGTCATCGCCGAGACGGGGATGGTGGTGTCGGGCAGGCTGACGCCCTTGCGCGACGACAGGCGCCCGCCGACCGTGACGCGCGTGACGGCTTCCTTTTGCGAGGCCCTCTCCACGACAAGGCGCAGCTTGCCGTCATCGAGGATGAGGTTGTGGCCGGGCTCGAGCGCGCTCAGGATCTCGGGATGGGGCAGCTGGACGCGCTTGGCATCACCCGGCGCAGCGTCTGAATCGAGGGTGAAGATCGCTCCCTTTTCCAGCATCACACCGCCATCGCCGCCGAACTGGCCGACGCGCAGCTTGGGGCCCTGCAGATCGACAAGGATGCCGACCGGGCGCCGGAACTTGGTTTCCAGCCCGCGCAGCATCGCCACCTTCTCCGCCAGCGTCTCGCGCTGGGTGTGGCTCATATTGATGCGGAAGACATCGACGCCAGCCTCGAACAGCTTGGCGCACATCTCCTCGCTGGAGGAGGCGGGTCCGAGGGTGGCGATGATCTTGATCCGGCGTTCGCGCTTCATTGTCAGTCCCCGTAAGGCCGGGCCGTTTCCGCCCGGGCCTGTCAGCACCCGTGAATTCATCCGCGGGCCGGGCCGCCTGCGCGCTCTGCGGCGCTGGTCGCCCGTCTCCGCCTTCCCCAACCGGCCGACAAGGCCGGCTTCAATCATTGTCGCCGCAGCATCCCGTTCCGGTGTTCCCGTCAGGGGCGCGGCGATGCGGCTCCGCCTGTATCGGTGAGTTGGATCGTCCAGCTCTTCTGCTCGCCGGTATCGACTTCGAAGAAGCCGGCGCGGTCATAACCGCGAGCCAGGCAGTCCTCGATGCCGCGAATCGTGAATTCCTTGTTGCGGACGCACATGACGGATTTGCCGGTCCATTCGCCGCCTTTGTCGTAATCGAGAGCGTGGACGTAGTAGAAGCGCGCCGCCAGCGTGCCACGCAACAGCGTCTCGCAGCCGCGCGGGCTGATGTTCCACCAGCCCTCAGTCGTCCAGCCCTGCGCGTCACGGTAGCCGATCGCGACGCCGATGCGGCTCGAGGTCGTGTTGCACATGCGCAAATCGGCCTTGGCCGGCAAGGCGCTTGCGACGAAGGCGGCGGCGCAGCAGGCCGCCAGAAGGACCACTCGCTGGTTCAGGAGAAATCTCACGGCTCGATCAGGATTACGCGGCAGTCGTTGACATTGGTGAGCGTCGGTCCCGGCTGCAGCAAATCGCCCAGCGCTTCGAAGAAGCCGGTCGAGTCGTTGTCGGCGAGGGATCGGGCGGGATCAAGGCCGATTTCGGCCGCGCGCACCAAAGTTTGCGGGTCGATGAACGCGCCCGCAGGGTCGCTCGCCTCACCGCCGCCGCCATCGGTGCCGTCGGTATCGCCCGAGAGCGCGACAATGCCGGGCTCGCCGGCCAGCGCGATCGCCAGCGCCAGGGCATATTCCTGATTGGGACCGCCGCGGCCGGAGCCGCGCAGCGTCACGGTGAGCTCGCCGCCGGAGAGGATCGCGGCACGCCTGCCCTCGCGCTTCAGCCGCCGCGCTAGCTCCGCATGGCCCGCAGCAACCTCGCGGGCCTCGCCTTCCACGTCCGGGCCGAGATCATGGACCTCGTAGCCCGCCGCCTCGGCGGTGGCGCGAGCGGCCGCAAGCGCGTCGGCCGGACGGGCGATGATACGGAATTCGCTGTTCGCGAAGGCAGAATGGCCGGGCTTCGGCGTCTCGTTGGCGGCGTCGTCGAGCAGGGCTCGGGCGGCGGGCGGCAGGTCGAGCCCGTAGCGGGCGACGATGGCGCGGGCCTGCTCCGTCGTGGAGGGATCGGCGACGGTCGGCCCCGAGGCGATAGCGGTCGGCTCGTCGCCGGGCACGTCGGAGATTGCGAGCGTCAGCACCTTGGCAGGCGCGGCCGCCAAGGCAAGCCGGCCACCCTTGATCCGCGACAGGCGCTTGCGGACGATGTTCATCTCGCCGATCGGGGCGCCGGAGCGCAGCAGCGCCCTGTTGACCGCCTGCTTCTCGGCGAGCGCAAGCCTGCCTGCCGGGGCGACCCAATTGGCTGAACCGCCGCCGGAGAGCAGGACCAGGACGAGATCATCCGCCGTCGCGGAAGCGGCGAGCGCCAGGGCCTGTTCGGCGCTGTCGATGCTGCCCTGATCGGGCACCGGGTGGCCGGCCGCCACCATGGGAATGCGGCGCGTCGGCGTCGTATAGCCGTGGCGGGCGACCGCGTGGCCGAGAAGACGCTCGGGCGGAAAGCCGCCATCGAGATAGTGAGCTTCGGCAAGAGCGGTCATGCTGCCCGCAGCCTTTCCGGCAGCGAGCAGGATCAGGCGGCCAGTCGCCGGGGCGGGCGGAAGATGCTGCGGCAGGCATCCGGACGGATGAGCCCGCGAAACGGCGGCATCGTAGATCTTTCGCGCCGTCTCCCGCAGCTTCGCTGTCTCGGTCACAGGACTGTGCACGTTGCTCATTTCCACCCGGCGCTGCCGCTAGCCACAGCAGTTCTCTTGATCCTTCTTAGGTGCCGCGAAGGTCGGCGTCATCTGTCTTATGGCGATTAAGTCATACTTTTCTTCGGCGGTATCTCCGGATGGAATTGCGGCATCACAGCTGTTGAGGGCCGGGCGTTTGCGGCTTGACGCCCTGCCCCAATCCGGGCGAACGCTGCCCGCCGAATTTTCATACCCCGGAAGGATATCAGATGGACGATCCGGTTCAGGGCGATCAGCTCAAGAGCATTGTCGAGCGCATCGAGCGGCTCGAGGAAGAGAAGAAGACGATCGCCGACGACATCAAGGAGGTCTATGCCGAGGCCAAGGGCAACGGCTACGACGTCAAGGTGCTGCGCAAGGTCGTGGCGCTGCGCAAGCGCGATCTCGAAGAGCGCAAGGAGGAAGAGGCGATCCTCGACCTCTATCTCCAGGCAGTCGGCGAGACGGTCTGAGCCGGGGCGGCTGCGGACCGCGGCGAGCGGTCCTCAGCGGTTCCTATCCTTGCGCCAGGCGGCGAAGTCGATCTTCGTTTGCTCCTCCGTCGCGGGATAGAGGCCGAGAATCGAGCGGCCCTTCATCACCTCCTCGGTGACGAAATCCTCGAAGGCGGTCATCTCGACCGCCTCATCCGCCACCTCGTCGGCGAGATGAACCGGGATGACCACGACGCCCTCGCCATCGCCGAGCACGACGTCCCCCGGCCAGACAGCGACATCGCCGCAGCCGATCGGCACGTTGATGTCTACAGCCTGATGCAGCGTCAGGTTGGTCGGCGCCGCCGGCCGGTTATGATAGGCCGGGATGGGCAGCTGCGCGATCTCCGGGGAATCGCGGAAGCCGCCATCGGTGACGACACCGGCAACGCCCCGCTTCATGAGCCGCGAGACGAGGATGCCGCCCGCCGAGGCGGCACGCGCATCCTTGCGGCTATCGATCACCATCACCGCATCGGGCGGACAATCCTCGACTGCCTTGCGCTGCGGATGCGCCCGGTCCTGGAACACCGAGAGCGGATTCAGATCCTCGCGCGCCGGAATGTAGCGAAGCGTGAAGGCTTCGCCGACCATCGTGCCGGTATCCTGGCTCAACGGCCGGACATCCTGGATGAACTGGTTGCGGAAGCCGCGCTTGAAGAGGGCCGTGCAGACCGTGGCGACGGAGACGGCGCGGAGCTTGTTGCGTGTTTCCGGCTTGAGCTTGGACATCAGTTCATTCCCGAAGAGATGCGCCGCCCACTCGCGGCATCGACGCCCGAGTCGAAAGCGGTCCGGCGCCGGTTGCAGCACACTTCGACCAAACGCCTATAACTTGTAAAATAAGTTGTAAAGTAGCATCCTGAAAATGCATACCGGCTCTTGCCCGGCGGGAGTGCGATTGACGCGATGAAAAATGGCCCGCGGCGAAGACAATGAGCACCGGCAAGCTTGGCGACCGCGTCTACGAGTACATCCTGAGTCAGATCATGACCGGGGATTTCGCCGTAGCCGCTCGGCTGCCCTCCGAGAGCGAACTCGCCGAGCGCCTGGCCGTCTCCCGCCCGATCGTTCGCGAAGCGCTGGGCCGGCTGCGCGACGACGGCCTGATCGAATCGCGGCGCGGATCGGGCTCCTATGTCCTGCGCAGGCCAGCGCCCGATGTGCGTAGCTTTGCGCCGATCAACAGCATCGCCGACATCCAGCGCTGCTTCGTCTTCCGGATTGCCGTGGAAGGGGAAGCCGCCGCGCTGGCAGCGAAGATGTGCGACGAGGACGGCTTCCTGAAACTGCGCCACGCCTTCATCGCACTGGAGATCGTCGGCGAGCAGGGACGGCTCGGCGTCGAGGAGGACATCACCTTCCATCGCGCCGTCGCTGAGACGACCGGCAACCACTTCTTCGTGACGACGCTCAACGCGCTGCACGAGCAGATCGCCACGGGCATCAGCCTGAACCGCAACCTCTCGCTGATCCAGCCACGGTCGCGCCTGCTGACCGTCCAGCGCGAGCACAAGGCCATCCTCGATGCGATTGAGAGCCGCGACGAGGCTGCCGCTCGCCGGGCCATGCAAGTCCATCTCGAAAACGCGCGCAAGCGCGTCTTCGAAGGAAGCTAGCCCCCTCCGGTTCCTCCGGCCGCCCGCCGCGGCACGGCAACAGGCGCCGAAACGCATCTGGTTCTTCCCTCGCGGAGAAGGCGCAAGACGGGCCCCGGCTTCCGGGCTCCGGGTGACCCAACGCAACTATGCTGCTGCCACCTGACTGGGGTAGTATCCCGCCGCTCCAGATGAATGGACGATGTTGGAAGGAGAGAATGCCTTGCGCTTCTTGCCCTTCGCTTCGACCGAGGCAGGTGCCCGCGTCAACCGGCGCAACGTCCTCGCTCTTGCGGGCGGGGCGGCGGTGTGGGCCAGCCCGGCGCGGCCTCAGCAACCCGCAATGCCGCTGCTGGGCTATCTCGGTTCGGAAACCCCGGATCGCTACGCCAGCCGTCTTGTGGCCTTTCGCGCTGGGCTGGCCGAAGCTGGCTATGTCGAAGGGCGCAACGTCACGATCGATTTTCGATGGGCGGAAGGCGAGTACAAGCGCCTGCCGGCGCTCGCGCAAGATCTGGTCGGTCGCCAGGCGAACGTGATCGTCGCGCCGGGCGGCGCAGAGGTCGCGCTCGCGGCAAAATCGGCGACGGCCACGATCCCGGTTGTATTTGAGCTGGGCGGCGATCCCGTGGCACTCGGTTTGGTGGAAAGCCTGTCCCGTCCTGGCGGCAACCTCACCGGCGTCTCGAGCCTCAGCGTCGAAGTTTCGCGCAAGCGCCTGGAGTTCATGGCGGAGCTGCTCCCGAACGCCAGGCTCTTCGCCATCGCCGTCAACCCGGCCAGCCCGACCTCGAGCTCGCAATCGGCGAACCTCAACAGTGCAGCGGGCAGCCTGGGATTGGCTCTGCATCTGCTCAAGGCCAGCACGGAACAGGAATTTGACGCGCTCTTCGCCGGTGCGGCTCAAGCCGGTGCTGGCGGGCTCGTCTTCACCTCCGACCCCTATTTCGCTTACCGCAGCCCGCAGCTCGCCGCGCTCGCCGCCGCCCACGGCATCCCCGCGATCACCCAATCCCGCGACTTTCCCGTAGCCGGCGGATTGATGAGCTACGGCGGCGATTTCGAGCAGTCGCACCGTCACACGGGGGTCTATGCTGGCCGTATCCTCAAGGGGGCGAAGCCTTCGGAGCTGCCGGTCCAGCGCGTCACCAAGGTCGAGATGTTCATCAACCTGAAGGCGGCGAACGCCCTCCATCTGTCGATCCCCCCTTCGCTTCTGAGCAGCGCCGACTTCGTGATCGAATAACCCCGGCCGGTGAGCCGCCGAGCGAGCCAACGCGATGTCCAACCAGCCAGCGGCGCCGCGAAGATCGTTGTTCTGGAAGTACTTCCTTGCCCTGTTCGCTGCCGTCGTCGTGCCGTTGCTTTTTGCAGGAAGCGTCGAAGCATGGTTCGGCTATCGCGACCAGCGCACCGGGCTGAGCGATGTTCTCGATGCCGAGGCCCGAGGAGCCGCGTCCAGAATTCAGGATTTCATCGAGGGCATCCGCGATCAGCTCGGATGGGCGGTGCTGCTGCCCTGGCCCGACAGCGCGGATGAGAAGCGTAAGCTCGACGCCTACCTCGTGCTTCGCCAGGTGCCGGCCATCGAGAGCCTCAGCCTTGTCGACGCCGCCGGCCGGGAACGGCTGTTCCTGTCTCGCATCGGCCTCAACAGGGTCGAGAGCGGCAAAGACCAATCCGGGAATCCGGCCGTTGCGGGAGCGCGCTCGCATCGTGCCTGGTTCGGCCCGGTCACGTTTCAACGCGGCTCCGAACCCTTCATGACCATCGCGGTTGCCGGAAATCGCCCGACCGCGGGCGTCGCGATGGCCGAAGTCAATCTCAAATTCATCTGGGACGTGATCTCGGCGATACGCGTCGGGCGTACGGGGGAAGCCTTCGTGCTCGACCAGCCGGGCCGCCTCATCGCTCACCCGGACATCAGCCTGGTCCTGCGAGCCGATGAAACCGCCGCGAAGCCATTGCGGGACCTGCGAGCCTCCATCCTGACCCGCCCGGGGGAAGCGATCGCCGGCCGGGACGTCACGGGAGGCAGAGTGCTCGCCGCGATGGCGCCGATATCCGGCGTCGACTGGAGCGTCGTCGTCAAGCAACCCGTCGTCGAGGCCTTCGGCCCGATCTACGCTGCCCTGTGGCGCACCATGGCTCTGCTCATTGCCGGCGCAGGCCTCGCCGCCATGCTCGCCTACTGGCTCACCCAACGCATGGTCGAACCCATCGTCCTTCTGGAAGATGGCGTGGGCCGCATCGGCGCCGGACATTTCGAGCATCGGATTCACCTTGCGACGGGCGATGAGTTCGAACGGCTGGCGACCCGTTTCAACGAGATGGCGAGCGAGCTGGCGGTCTCGCAGGAACGCTCGGAGCGGATCAACCGCCTGAAGCGCTTTCTGGCCCCGCAGGTGGCAGAACTCGTGGAACGCACCGGCGACGATCACCTGCTCGACGGGCGGCGCGTCGACGTGGTCGTCGCCTTCTGCGATCTGCGCGGGTTCACCGCCTTCTCTGCCCGTGCGGAGCCCGAAACCGTCATCGGCATGCTCGGCCAATACTACACCGCTCTCGAAAAGGTGGTCAGCAGCCACGGCGCCACGCTGACGAACTTCTCCGGCGACGGCGCGATGGTGCTGTTCAATGCGCCGGTGCCCTGTGACGATCCCGCACTGGGCGCTCTGGAAATGGCGAGGGATATGCAGCTCGGCGTGCACGAGCTGTTGGCAAGCCGGCACAGCCTCGATCATCGACTCGGATTCGGCGTGGGCCTTGCAATGGGCCCGGCGACCGTCGGCCGGATCGGCTCGGAAGGCCGCCTCGACTATACCGCGATCGGCAATGTCGTGAACCTCGCCTCGCGCCTGTGTTCGATCGCGGATGATTTCGAGGTTCTTTGTGATCGCGCCGCGGCTCAAGCGGTGGGTTCGCGCCTGCCGCTTGTCGCTCTGGAGGCGCGTGTCCTGAAAGGATACGATCAGCCCGTTGCGGTCTATTCCCTCGTCATCGCCGGAAGAGCGTAGAACCGCTCAGGCGCTGTCGCGGCTGGGCTTGGCTGCCGCGATCTTCGCAAGCCTGCGAAACGCATCGATATCGAGGATCGTTAGACGTTCGCGCCCAAGCTCGATAACGCCCATCCGCTTCCAGCTCTGGAGCTGGCGGTTCACGGTTTCGCGCGTAATCCGGCTGAGGGACGCCAATTCGTCCTGCGTCGCGTGCACCTCCGCGCCGTAGTCGATCGCGAGCGTGAGGATGCGCCGGGCCAGCCGGGTCGCCGCAGGCAGGAAGGTTGTCTCCTCCATGCGCCGCAGGACGTCGCGCAGCCGCGCGCAAAGAAGCTCGATCAATTGCAACGAAATCGTGGGGTCGGTCGAAAGCAGCTTCATAAAATCCCGGCGGGGCAAAAAGAACATCTCCGTATCCTCCATGGCAACCGCATCCGCCGTTCGCGAGCGACCATCGAGAAGAGCGATTTCACCAAAGATGTCGCCGCCTCCGAGCAGATTGACCGTCATCTGCTGCCCCAGATCATTCGTTGTGCCGATGCGGATCAGGCCGCGACGGATCGCATAGAGGCCGTCGCCCGGATCGCCCTTCAGGAACAGGACCTCTCGCGCCGCCAGATGCCGAGGGCGACAGATGAGCGCGATCTCATCCAGCGTTCCCGGAAGCAAACCCGCGAAGAACGGGTTCACAGCCAGGAGGCTCGCGATGCGAAGAGGCCTATCGTTCATCTGGCGCCCCCCGACATTCGGGTTTCCGGAGCAGCCTGAGGCTATGTGATTCAGCGCACAGAACCTGCAGCGTGAACGGTAGAGAACTCCGTCGCCAAAGGCCGCCGCGACCGCATCCCGCGACCTCGGTGAGAGCCCGACCGAACGGAGCTCAATTGTGCACGACGCTCTGAACCTTTCTCATGCACTCTCAAGCCTAGCAGCTCAGGCTTCGCTGCGCGACCGGACGGCAGAAGTGTCGCCGGCGCCGCCGCCGGCACGCGCCGCCTCAGGTCTGCTTCGTTGGCTGATCCCGGCCCATATCCTATGGCGCAGCGAAGCTGATACGGCCCCTCTCGACGAACACACGTTGAGCGACATCGGGCTGTCTCGGATGGACATGCTCTACAGCGACCCGAAGAAATAGGTCGCAGGCGGCTCATGCCCGCGGTTCCCAGAGGTCGAATGGGCGCTCTTCCAGCCCGGCCCGGAACCTCATCTCGACAGATCGCTCCGCATCGGAAGACAACCGCCAGCGTTTTCGCTTCATGACCCAGGCACCGGTTCGGCAATGCTTGCGGTGGACCTCGCACCGCTCTCATGCCAGCATCCGGGGAGGCTTGATCCATCGTGGTGATCCCGGCCCTTACAGGGCCGGCTTCAGGTGTGAGAGCTTCTGCGAAGATGCAACGTCGTCTGGCCGCCATTCTCTCAGCCGACGTGGTCGGCTACATGCGCCTGAGCGAGGCGGCGGAAGAACCGACGCATCAACGGCTGATGAGCCTGCGCGCCGGCCTGATCGACCCTTGCGTGCGCGAGCATGACGGACAGATCGTCAAGAACACGGGCGACGGATTTCTGGCGACGTTCGATAGCGCGCCCGTGGCAGCCCGTTGCGCCCTGTCTCTCCAGCAGGCGCTTGCGGCAGCAACCGTCGATCAGCCCGCGTCCCTGCGGATCGCATTTCGGATGGGCATTCATCTTGCCGACGTCATCTTCGAGAACGACGACATCTTCGGGGATGGCGTCAATGTCGCGGCCCGGCTGCAATCCTACGCAGAACAGGGTGGGGTCATCGTTTCGGAGGCTGTTTTCGAGCAGCTCGACGTAGCGGAGAGGACGCAGGGCTCCGATATGGGTGAGATCTTCCTGCGCAATCACGAGCGGCCGGTGCGGGTCTTCGCTCTTCGTCCCGAGCCGGGGCATGCTCCCGTACGCAAGATCGGCGAGAGCCACGCCGGGACAGACGCAAGGGCCTCGATTGCCGTCCTGCCGTTCCGCATGAACGGCGCCCGATCGAACAAAGCCTCCATCGCCGATGGTGTGGTCGACTCGATCATTCAGTCGCTGTCGGGCCTCAAGGAACTGTTCGTCATATCGCGCGGGTCGACGCTGGAATTTGGCCGGCAGCGGATCGACCCGGTCACAGTCGGGCGCAAGCTCGGCGTCCGCTACGTCATGGACGGCACCGTCTCGCTGTCCCACAGCCGCGTACGCATCAGCACCGAGCTCATCGCCAACGAGAACGGGGCGGTGGTCAGCGCCGATCACTACGACGGCCAGGTCAACGAGCTGTTCGACCTCCAGGACCGGATCGCACTGGAACTTGTCAGAACTGTCGCGCCCCATGTCCGGGAACGCGAGCTGCGGCGTGCCTTGCGTCAGCACCCGCAGAACATGACCGCCTATGACCTGCTGCTCCAGGCGCTGGACCTGCTCTACAAGATGGACGCCGACAGCTTTGCCCGTGCGCGCGGGCTGCTGCAGCAGGCCATGGCGCTGGACCCGTCCTACGCGCCGCCCTTCACCTACACGGCTCTCTGGCATGTCTTCCGCGTCGGCGAACTCGGCTCGCCCGACCCGGATGGCGATGCGCAGGCAGCGGTCGATCGGGCGCGCGCAGCCATCGAGCGCGACGGAAACGACCCGCTCGCGCTCGCGATCTACGGCCATGTCCAGGCCTACTTCCTGCGCGACGCGATCACCGCACAGCGCTTCCTCGACCGGGCGATCGAGGCCGGGCCGAGCGTGGCGATGGCCTGGACGATGAGCAGCGCCGCACGCGGTTTCGCCGGCGACGGCCCATTGGCCGTCGAGCACGGCGAGACGGGACAGCGTCTCGCCCCCGCCGATCCCTACCGCTTCTGGCATGAGGGCATCCTGGCTCAGGCGCACTACATCAATCGCGACTACGATCAAGCGGTCGGTTGGGCGCGCAGTGCTGTTGCGCATAATCCCTCGATCCGCTTTACTTTACGTACGCTTGCCGCAAGCCTGGTCGCAGCAGGCCGCTCCAGGGAGGCAGCAAGCGCGGCTGATCGCCTTCTCTTGCTCCAGCCCGATTTTAGACTGACACCCTATGCGCCGCGCTGCCCGTTCGCTCCGCCTATTCTGGAGAAATGGATCGGGCACTTACGGGAAGCAGGCCTGCCTGACTGAGCCGACGCCTAACGAGTTTGCCGTAACAGCAACCGTGCGGGGTTCATGCGATGACCGGCAATACGGGCAATACCGGGAACACGGGTAATACCGGCAACACCGGAAACGCGGGCATCAGCGGCGACGCCGGCAACTGGTTCGTGCCCGACAGGGCGGATTTTCCGTTCTCGATGGAATCGACGGCGGCGGGCGGGCGGATCCGGGACCTCAAGAAATCGGTCCATATCCGGCTGGACCCGACGTCCGGACCGGTGAAAAAAGTCCTTTTCACAAATGCTGCCACCGGCGGGGAGCCGGCGACCTTCGCGGATCGCAACTGGGCCGCGCAATGGTATGCCTTCCGGGTGCTGACGGAGTTCGCCGCGACGAGCTGGAACACCGACCAGTTGAACAACGCCCTGGCGGACATCCTGATCGGCTTGAACGGCACGGAAGGGACGGAGACCAGGCAGGCGCGGGAGATCAAGAACCTGCTCGCAGCCGCGCGCGACGAGCGCGCATCGGCGCTGGGCGAAATCCTCGCGCAGGATGGCGAGTTCATCACCACCTTCATGGAAGCGCTGACGATGACGCCGGCCTCCCATCCGCGGACCTTCCGGGTCCTGCACATCGCCAGCCTGGTCGCGTCTTTCAGTGCCCTCTACTACAAGCAGGTTTTCCAGCGCCCGCGTCCATCCTGGGAATGCCCGGCGCTGATGCCCCCGATCCCCGTCCCCGGACATTCATCCTATCCCAGCGGCCATGCCACCCAGGCACATCTCATGGCGGCCTGCATGGAGCACATGTTGAAGATCGTGACTCCGGCATTGCCGCAGGCTGACCAGACCGCCGCGAAAGAAACGCTCATGGCCCTCGCGCGGCGCGTCGCGCGCAATCGCGAGATCGCCGGACTGCATTATCCGAGCGATTCCGCTGCCGGGGCGGCCCTGGCATTGGCGGCTTTCGCCAAATTGTCGAAACACACCGGCACGGGGCAAAACGCAGCTCATTACACGCTTAAATCATTCGGCGAGGCCGTGACGAAGGCCGCCGCCGAATGGAAAGCTGAGTGAGGAGGCGGCAATGGCCAGCCGCTCGCCCCACGGCACGACCAAGCCCCGCCCCCGGAACGGCGCCATCGCGCCCTATCCATTGCCACCGGAGACCTTCAATCCCGCGCATGCGAGCGACGAGGATTTGCAGCGGTTTGGCCTGCCTACCCCGGCGGAATTCAGGGGCAATCCGGCGGCCGCGGCATTTCGCCTGGCTTTCCTGCATCCGCGGCCGAACGCTCCGCCCTTGCAGTTCCTCAGCGTGCTGAAAGCCGCCGATGTGGCTCCGCCCACGGGCATCGTCCGCGTTGCCGCACAAGCCTCCTGGCCGATGCAGAAGAGCATGAACTGGTCGGGCGGTTATGTGACGCCCCGTGACGGCCGCAGTCTCGTCTCCGTCATGGCGAACTGGACTGTGCCCGCGGTCTCCGCGCCGCCCGGCGGAACGGAGCCGGAATACCAGAGTTCGACGTGGATCGGTCTCGACGGGCAGAAGCTCTATCTCGATTCCTCCCTCCCCCAGATCGGGACGCGGCAGCGCTGGCTTACGGGGCCCGCGCCGCATGCCGAGTATTTGAGCTGGTTCCAATGGTGGGCGCGGGGGCAGGATCTCCCGATTCAGGAGCTCGCACTACCTATCGATCCCTATGACGAGATCAGCGCGCTCGTCACCGTGCTCGACGAGACGACGGTGCGCTGCAATCTGAAGAATGTCAGCAAGGGCATCATCCTGCAGGCCTTCGACGCATCGGCGCCAGCGGGTTTGCGCATCAGCGGCGCCAGCGCCGAGTGGATCATGGAACGGCCAAGTCCGATGGGATCGGATGGGTGGGAACCCTACGCCTTTCCCATCTACACGCCTTTCGCCTTCACCCGTTGCGTGGCCGAATCTGCGGAGCCGGAGAAGCCCGATTTGTGGGAACACGACCTCGACAGCACGCGGCTGATCCGGATGTACGAAATCGACCGCAATCCGACGAGCGTCCGAACGATCTCGACCGCCCGCCGCATCCTGGAGCCGCCACAGCGCCTCGAACTGACCCGCGTCGCGCCCTGAGCCGGAGCCCGGACCACTTGCGCGGCGGACGGCGGCAACTACGCCGGTAGAGATAGCAACGCCTCCACCTCCGCAGCAGTCGGCAAGACCGCACCCCGGCGCGTGACCGAAAGCGCCGCCGCGGCGCTCGCATAGTTCAGCAGTTCGCGAACGGACGCGATATCGAGTTCGGCCAGTGCCGCCGGATGCAGCCGGCCGGTTTGCGCGAGCCGCGCCAGCAGCGCCGCGTGGAAGGCATCCCCAGCGCCGACCGTGTCGCAAACCGTGACGAGCCGCCCAGGCACGGAGATCCGTCCGGCAGCCGAGAAGGCCATTGCCCCTCGCTCCCCCTCGGTGATGACGACCAGTTGCGCGCCGAGATCGAGCCAATAGGCGGCGGCTTCGGCGATGGTGATCTGCCCATCCCAGGCGATCCGCACATCTTCCTCGCTGGCCTTGATCAGGTTCGCGGCGCGATAGAAGCGTTCGGCCGCCGCACGCCAGCCCGCCAGCCCGCCGAGCGCCGTCGGTCGCAAATTGGGGTCGACGCTGATGAACCGCCTGCCCTTCTCGCGCTCGGCCAGCGCGGCGAGGCTCGACCCCACCGGCTCGGCCGCCATGGTGTAGGACCCGAAAGCCAGTGCCTCGACGGCCCCGGGAAGCGTCGCAGGCAGATCGGACGGCAGCAGCGAGCGATCCGCGGCACCCTCGCCATGGAAGCTGTAGCTGGGCTGGCCGCTCTCGTTCGTCGCGATGACGGAGAGCGTGCTGAGCCGGTCCGTCCGGACCAGATAACGGCGATCGACTCCTTCCCGCGCCAGGATATCGGCCAGCAGCGAACCGAACGCGTCGCGCGAAATGCCTCCGAGGAATCCGGTTTCGACGCCGAGCCGCGCGAGCCCGATCACGACATTGAACGGTGAACCACCGGGAACCGCCCGCGCCGGCATCTCGCCACGCTCGGGCGCATCGACGAACAGGTCGATCAGTGCCTCGCCACAGACCAGAATCATGATGTTTCCTCAAATGCGACCTGCCGCAATCTACAGCACCTTTGAGAGTGAGAAGCTGAAAGTCGACGCCATGCGCCGCGCGGCACCTTGGTCTCTCTTGACGGCCGCCCCCAATTGCGGCGCTGATGATCGGGTCATTTCGCACACGCCTTCACGCGCTATTCCGGGACCCCTCCGGCGGCATGGCGCAGCCCGCTTTGACGCATCTCTGCCAGATCGAGACGATAAAGCACAAAACTCCGGGCAATCGGACAAGACGGCCCGGTGATGCCGTTGCAGATTGCAGCGCGTCAGGCGCTGCCGATCCGACGACTGGCATCGCGAAGAAATTCGATGGAGCCGATTGCGCCGGCACCGTCGACGCAAGGACCATGTTTGGCACACTGAAGGAGACTGACATGCCATTCGTCACAACCAAGGACGGGGTCGAGATCTTCTATAAGGATTGGGGACCGAAAGACGCCCAGGCCATCATGTTCCACCATGGCTGGCCGCTCTCCTCGGATGACTGGGACGGGCAACTGCTCTTCTTCCTGTCGAAGGGCTATCGCGTCGTCGCGCATGACCGCCGCGGCCATGGCCGCTCCTCCCAGGTCTGGGAGGGGCATGACATGGATCACTATGCGGCGGATGCCTCGGCGGTCGCGCAGCATCTCGATCTCAGGAACGCGGTCCATATCGGCCATTCCACCGGCGGCGGCGAGGTTGCACGCTATGTCGCCAGGCATGGCGAGCCGCAGGGGCGCGTCGCCAAGGCGGTGCTCGTCAGCGCCGTGCCGCCTCTGATGGTCAAGACCGACAACAACCCCGGCGGCCTGCCGCTGGAGGTTTTCGACGGCTTCCGCAAGGCGCTCGCCGACAACCGGGCACAGTTCTTCCTCGACGTCCCAACCGGCCCCTTCTACGGCTTCAACCGGCCGGGCGCGAAGGTCGATCAGGGCGTCATCCGGAACTGGTGGCGCCAGGGCATGGAGGGCAGCGCCAAGGCCCATTACGACGGGATCAAGGCCTTCTCCGAGACCGATCAGACCGAGGATCTCAAGGCAATCAGCGTGCCGGCCCTCGTCCTGCATGGCGAGGACGACCAGATCGTGCCGATCGGCGCCGCCGCGCACGAGTCGATCAAGCACCTCAAGAACGGCAAGCTGAAGACCTATCCGGGCTTCAGCCACGGCATGCTGACCGTGAATGCCGACGTGCTCAACGCCGATCTGCTTGCCTTCGTGCAGAGCTGACACCGAGCCTGCGGCTGGTCGATCTCGGCCCGCCGCAGGCCGGCACCGGCAAGCCTCGCCGTGCTTCAGTCTGCGGTATCTTCACGGGCCTCCCGGCGGCCCCGGAAAAGGCGCCACAACGAACGCCCGATAGGCTTGGACGTGAGATGGGCTCCAGCGGGGCGGCGTTCGAGCGTGATCTTCTGTTCGTGATAGTCTTCCAGCCCCGGGCGGTGCCCGACGCTGATGAGCGTCGCATCGGCCAGTTCGCCGTCGAACAGCCCGAGCAGCACTTCCTGGCTCTCCTCGTCGAGCGCGGACGTCGCCTCGTCCATGACGATGATGTCAGGCTTCTGGATCAGCAGGCGCGCAAAGGCGACGCGCTGGCGCTCTCCCCCCGAAAGGATGCGGTCCCAATCGTCTTCCTCGTCGAGCCGCCTGGAGAGATAGCCTAGGCCACAGCGCTGCAGCGCTCCGGTCATCGTCTCTTCGTCGACCGGGCGCTCCGAAGCCGGGTAGAGCAGGATCGAGCGCAACGTCCCGCGCGGCAGATACGGCTTTTGCGGGACGAAGGCGATCGATTGCCCTGCGGGCACGCGGATCGAGCCTGATCCCCAGGGCCAGAGCCCGGCCAATGCCCGGATGATCGTGCTCTTGCCGGAGCCGCTCTCCCCGACGATCAGAACCTTCGCACCGCGCTCGATGGCGACAGTCGCATCCGCGACGACGATACGGCCATTGCTATGGGCCAGCGACAAATTCTCGATATGGATCGCCTCGTCCTCGCTCTCCCCGAGTTCGATCTGCGTATCCGCCTCCATGATCGTGCCGACATCGAGCGCCTGCAGCTCCTCGACCAGTTCGTCGACGCGCGTGACGGAGGCGAACCACTCCGCCAGCCTGACGAAATTGTCGACGAACCAGATTAGCGCCGCCTGAACCGCACTGAAGGCCGCCACGACCTGCACGACCGCGCCGAGCGTCACGGATCCCGCCAGGAATTTGGGCGCGATGAGCAGAAGCGGCACGATCGGGAACAAGGCTCCGTTGGTATTGAGCACGAGGGCGATGATGCCTTGCTGGCGGATGATCCCGAGCCAGGCGGTGACGACGCGCCGATAGTTCTGGCCGGCCGTGCTCAACTCGTCGGCATCGCCGCGGATCAGCGCGATGCTTTCGGCATTCTCGCGCAGCCGTGTCATCTCGGCCCGGAACTGGGCTTCCATCTCGTTCTTGTGCGAGACGAGACCCACGAGCGGCCTGCCGTTCAGATAGGCCGCGAGCGAGGCGATCGCCGCATAGAGCACGGCAGCGAAGGCCATATAGCTCGGAATCACGACCGTGACGGTTCCCAGCGTCACCTCGGCCGAGCCCGCGACCTGCCAGAGGATGGCGGCGAAGGTCGCCGCCGTGATGAAGGCGCTGATCAGCCCGATCGCCAACTCGACCAGTGGCTCGATCGAGAGGCGAACATCCTCGGCGATCCTGTATTCCGGCGCCGTCAGCTTCTTGGTCAGGAACCCCAGGCGGTAATAGCGCTGATCGGCGATCCACCAGCCCGAGACGCGCCGGGTCAGATTCTCGCGCCAGCGCGTCTGGAGCAGCATGCGGCAGACCACAAGTCCCGACACCGACAGGGTCGATGCCACGACCAGAAGAGGCAGCCATCCCGTCGCCGACCATACGCCCGGGACGTCGCGCTTCTCGAGCGCATCGAAGAACAGGCGGTTCCATTCGTTAATGCCGACCGCGCTCGCCGTTTGCGCGGCAATGAAGAGCAGTACGGCGGCCGTCAGCCCCCAGGCCCGCCAGCGCGTCTCCCGGTCGCTCCAGTAGCGGAGGGCGACCCGAAAGAACTGGCGCATGCGTGAACGCTGGGAGGGAGGCGGAGCGTCGGTCATCTGCTGTCCCGCCCCGCGGAGGTCACGAACAATGTTTGGCGGCAAGGCGGGCGCGTTATCGCTCAAGCCCAATGCGCAAAGGGAGCGTCCTTGCAGCGGCGCAGGCGCGTTCTGCCCGGCGTCTCGAACGTCTCGCCATCGACGCGCGCAAGCGATGTTCCGTCGAGGAGGGTAAAGCGCGCGATCCCGTTTGCGTCAGACCACACCGCGACGACATATCGGTTCCCGTCGGAATCCTGGCATCGTTCATATCGCGCCGGAGTGACGCGGACGTCCGAACGGCGCAATTCCATCGCTCTCGAAGGCATGTCGAAACTTCTCCCGCTGCCTGCCTAAACGGTGAAGCCGCAGGCGGGGTTCCATGCCGGATGGTCGGAGCCGGTCGGTCGCGATGGAGCGAAATGAGGACCGGCGGCCGCGCATGCCTGCACCGGCAAGCTTGATCGCGCGTCTTCGAGCCGCGCGGCTTCAGCGTCCTTCCGGCTTTTCCAGCACTTCGGCCATGGCCTGATAGCCGCGCGCCCTGGCGTGCCGCAGCGGCGTGACGCCCTGCCCGTCCGCGATGGAGCGATCTGCTCCCGCGGCGAGCAGAGCACGGGCCGTCTCGACATGGCGTGGCCCGCCCGTCGCCCAGCACCACCGACTCCATCAGAGCGGTCCAGCCGAGATTGTTGATATGGTCGAGCGGCGCCCCGGCCTCGATCAGCGCGCGAACGACGCGATCATGGCCGAGATGCGCGGCCGCGATCAGCGCCGTGCCGTCATAGCGGCTGGTGATGAGCTTGGCCGAAGAGCCGGACGCCAGCAGCGCCTTCACCATCGGCACGTCGTCGCGCACCGCCGCGATCGTCACCGCGTCATAGCGCTGGTCATCGAGCAGTCCGGGCTTCGCGCCGGATGCGATCAGGAGGCGCGCCGCCTCGGCCCGGCCCTGGAAGGCCGCGACATGCAGCGGCGTGCGGCCATTGCCGTCGCGTGCGTCGAAATCGCTCCCCGCTGCGGCAAGCTGGCGGATGGCCGCGGCGTTGCCGGTCACGGCCGCCGCGTGCAAGCCGCGATAGGCTGCCAGCTCCGCCGGGCTCGGCGCCGTCTGCGCTTCGGCCTGACCCGAGCAGACGACGGCAAGGAGCGCCAGGGCGCCCAGCAGCATTCTCGGCATGGCCGTACTCCTCGAACGACAAGGCAGGCGGCCGCGCGAGCGGCCACCTGCCTGGCGATGACCGAAAGGCCGGGCTCAGCGCAGCTTCGCCTTCACCTTCTCGATGCCGGCATTGGCGCATTCCTCATCGAGATGGCCGCCGGGCGCTCCGCCGACGCCGACGGCACCGATCACCTCGTCGCCGACCTTGACCGGCACGCCGCCGCCGAGCAGCAGGAAGCCCTCGATCGAGGCCATGTGGCGCGCGGCCGGGTTCTTCTCGGCGCCCTCGGCGATCGCGCTGGTGACGTTGCGGGCCGAAGCCGCGGTGTAGGCCTTTTCGCGGCTTGCCGAGACGGTGTGCGGGCCGGCCCGGTCGGCGCGAAGCACGGCCCGGACAACGCCGGCGCGGTCGACGACCGTGGCGGTGACGTTGAAGTTCTTGGCAGCGCAGGCGTCGACGGTCGCCTGGGCGATTTCCTGCGCGACGGCGAGCGGCATGTTGCGCTCCTGCAGGACCTGGGCGCCGGCGACGGCCGGAATGATAGCGAGCGCTGCGGCGGCGGCAAAAACGACCTTGGACATGATCTCTCCGATGCGGGGCATGGGCGAGCCCTGAGCTCGACTGGGACCAAGCTACCGAACCGCGCAGCGAAAAAAGATCGGTGCGGCGCCGGAGACCTCTCCGTAATCCTACGGAGAGGTCTGCAAGCGCGGTCTGGTCAGCGGACCTGTTGAGCCGCTACCCTTCGAGGGCGATACGGACCATCTCGGCCACCGAGCCGGCGCCCAGCTTCTCGGCGATATTGGCGCGGTGGGTCTCGATCGTGCGCGGAGAGACGTCGAGCGCGCGGGCGATTTCCTTGGTCGAAAGACCATCGGCGACGAGGTCGAGGATCTCGCGCTCGCGCTGTGTCAGCTTCGCCAGCAGCGCCTCTCGCCCGGCACGCGCGGCCTGCGTCCGCCAGTGTTCGTCCAGCGCCGCGAAACCCGCCTCGATCGCCTCGAGCAGCACCTGCTCGTCGATCGGCTTGGTGAGGAAGTCGACGGCGCCGGCTTTGAAGGCGCGACGGCAGGCGGCGACATCGCCATGGCCGGTGATGATGACGGTGGGCATTCGCTCGACCTCGGCCGCCATGCGCTCCAGCAATTGCAGGCCGGATGTCCCGGGCATGCGGATATCGGCGACGACGCAGCCGTCCGGGCGCGCGTTCGGGCGCTCCAGGAAGGCCTGGACACTGGCGAAGGGCTTTGCCGCGAAGCCCATGGTGCGCAGCAAGAGCGCGAGCGCGTCGCGGACATCGACATCGTCGTCGATCAGATAGACCATGCGGGCGGCAGGCTTCATTCGGCCGCGATCCCCTGCTCGCCGGCGAGAGCCGGAAAGCGAACCGTGAACACAGCGCCCCGACCGGCGTCGCTGCGCACTGATATGCGCCCGCCAGCCGACTCGACCAGGCGCTCGCAGAGCGGCAGGCCGAGCCCCATGCCGCCGTTCTTGGTGGTGAAGAACGGCTCGAACAGCCGCTCCAGATCTGCCTCCGCGATCCCCGGACCGGTATCGCTCACGGCGATCTCGGCCTCGTGCTCGACGAGGCGGGTCGCGAGTGTGATCTCGCGCCGGCCTCCGGAATTGCTCTCCATGGCCTCGGCCGCGTTGCGGACGAGGTTGTGCACCACTTGCTCGATCGCGACCCGATCGACCCGCGCCTGCAGCGGCGACGGGCTGAGTTCCAATCGCAGAGCGATTCCGCGCTCCCGCAGGTCGCGCTGGGTCAGGGCGACGACGTTGCGGACGATCCGGTTAAGGTCGTGCGGCTGCGGCTGGGGCTCGCGGCGGGTCACATAGGCCCGCAGCCGCTCCAGGATCTCGCCGGCGCGCCGCGCGTGCCGCACATTCGCTTCGAGGACGCCGATCAGCTCGTCCGGCTTCGCCGCCCCGGAGCGCGCAAGCCGCAGGCCCGCCTGGCTCTGGCTCAGGATCGCCGTGAGCGGCTGGGTGATTTCATGGGCGATGCCGGACGCCATCTCGCCGACCGTGTTCACGCGCATCGCATGGGCCAGTCGCGCATCCTGTTGGTGCAGGCGCATGGCCTCGCGCGCCCGCTGGCTGGCGCGCCGTTCGCGCAGCACCGCCAGAAGGAGCAGCACGGCGAGCCCCGAAGCCACCGGCCAGCCGATCAGCAGCGCAGGCGGCAGGATCTCGGCGAAGGCCGGCCGCCGCTCCAGCGTCAGGACGAGCGGCTGGGAGCGGCTGCCCAGTGCCCGCTCGAAGGCGAGCTCAGGCATCGCCATGCCGGGCGGACGCTCCCTTCCCTGCTGGACGATCACGGCCCCGGAGCTATTGCGAAGCGTAAGCGCGGTCTCCTCCGGCAAGCCACTCTCCGGCTCGGCCATGCGCGTGGCGTCGATGACGAGAACCAGCGCCCGCGGCTCGGAACCGTTATCCGGTACACGTTTGACGAGGGCGTAGAAGGGCTTTCCCCCGCGGCTGGGCAGCGTGCTGGCTTGCCCCGGCGAAAGCTCCCGGATGCGCGCCGCGAGCGCGGCCGGATCGAAATCCTTGAGGTTTTCGACGGCTTTCCCGTCGAGCCCCTCCGGTGGAGCGCCAGATCCTGCCAGCTCGACGGCCGCGATACGCGGATAGAAGCGCTGCATTGCCTCGACGACCGCCCGGAACGTGGCGGAGTCCGCGGTCGAACTCGCCAGTACCGCCGCCAGGCTGGTGAGATGCGCGTCATGTTGCTCGGCGCGTTGCGAGATCACGCGATGAAGCGTCGTCCCCTCGCGCTGGAGCGCATCACGCGCACGAATGGCTTCGATCGCCGCTCCCAGTCCCAGGCCGGCGAGCGCGAGCGGAATCCACAGCAGCAGGAATCTGGCGAGTCGGGATTTCAAGGGCACGATCCGGTTCGCCCCGAGCCTACTGCGCCAGCCTGGTGCCGTCACCGTGCTCTGTCATCACGCGATGCGCGGAAGGTCTTGCCGCGGCAACCGCAGCTCAATAGGCTCCCTTCCGACGCGCCGATGACAGGCGCGCACCAGGGGAAACGCCTATGCCAAAAATGTTCAGCAAGCTGGCCGCGCTCGGTCTCGCCGCGGCCGCCTTTTCCGTGTTCGCCGCTCCTGCCTCGGCGCAAGCGACGCTCGAGGCTGTGAAGAAGCGCGGCAAAATTCTCTGCGGCGTCTCCCCGACGGCTCCGGGCTTCTCCTATGCCGACGACAAGGGCGTCCGTCAGGGCTTCGACAGCGATATCTGCCGCGCCATTTCGTCCGCCATCTTCGGT
The DNA here is from genome assembly GCF_056397745.1 of Allobosea sp. 05L423. Classification (NCBI taxonomy): domain Bacteria; kingdom Pseudomonadati; phylum Pseudomonadota; class Alphaproteobacteria; order Hyphomicrobiales; family Alloboseaceae; genus Allobosea; species Allobosea sp. 05L423. The sequence goes on from NZ_JBFTOA010000014.1 coordinate 100,426, forward strand.
GTGCCGGACAAGGTCGATTTCGTTCCGCTCAACACCAATGTGCGCTTCCAGGGCCTGCAATCGGGCGAGGTCGACATCCTGTCGCGCCAGACGACGATGACCTTCTCGCGCGACACCTCGCTCGGGCTCGATTTCGCGCCGGTCGTCTTCTATGACGGCCAGGGGCTGATGGTTTCGAGCAAGCTCGGCGTGAAGAGCGCGGCTGAGCTGTCGCAGTCGGCCGTCTGCATCCTGCCCGGCACGACGACGCTCCAGAACCTCGAAGACTACTTCAAGCCGCGCAACATCAAGTACGAGGCGGTCGTCTTCGAGAATCCCGACGAGTGGCGCAACGCCTTCTTCTCCGGCCGCTGCGACGTCATCACCACCGACCGCTCGGACCTGGCCTCGGTGCGCGCGATCGCGAACGACCCGAAGCAATACGTCATCCTGCCCGAGACGATCTCGAAGGAACCGCTCGCTCCCGTCGTCCGCCAGAACGACAGCAATTGGCGCGATATCGTCTCCTGGACGGTCAACGCCCTGATCGCGGCCGAGGAATACGGCATCACCAAGGCCAATATCGACGAGCAGCTCAAGAGCAAGGATCCCGAGATCCAGCGCCTGCTCGGCGTCAACGGCGATCTCGGCAAGATGCTGAACCTCGACAACAAATGGGCCTACAACGCCATCAAGCAGCTCGGCAATTACGGCGAGCTCTTCGAGCGTCACCTCGGCGAGAAGACCCCGCTCGGCCTCACCCGCGGCCCGAACCAGCTCTGGACCAAGGGCGGACTGCTCTACTCCCCGCCCTTCCGGTGACCCCGGCCATCGCATCGGACCGGAAAGTGGCTTCCGCTTTTCGGAAAATCCGATGCAATACCAAATAAATAGATCGCCGTCGTCGCGTCCGGTGGGACGCGCGGCGATCTGGCGTTCCCTCGATTGACCTGAGACGCACCGGCCGCGGCGCGCGGCCGGTGCGTCTCCAGCACGGAACAGCCCGATGGCCTCTCCAGCATCCAGCCCCCTGCGGCTCATTTACGACGTGCGCGTGCGCGCCGTGCTCTACCAGGTCGTGGCCGTCGTCCTCGTCGTCGGGATCGGCCTCTATCTCTTCGGCACTGTCTCGCGGAAGCTCGCCGAACAGAACATCGCGACGGGATTCGCCTACCTCTCGCGGCCGGCCGGTTTCGTCATCAGCCAGTCCTTCATCAGCTACGAATCCAGCGACAGCTACGGCCGCGCCATTCTCGTCGGGCTGCTCAACACGGTCTGGGTCTCGATCTTCGCCGTCATCCTGTCGACGGTGCTCGGCCTGATCGTCGGCATTGCCCGGCTGTCGCGCAATCCGCTCCTGTCCTTCCTCGCCCTGATCTATGTCGAGGCGCTGCGCAATGTGCCGCTGCTGCTCTACCTCTTCCTCTGGTATGCGCTGATCGTCGCGGTCTTCCCGCCAGTGCGGGATGCCTGGCAGATCCTGCCCGACGTCTTCCTGAGCAACGGCGGCCTGATCGTACCCTCGCTGCGCTGGTCCGCAGCCCATACCGGCGTGCTCGCCTCCGTCGCAGTCGGCGTCGCGCTCGCCTTCGTCGTCGCGTCCATCCTGCGGCGCCACCGGGTCGTGTCCGGCCACGCCCGGGCCGCCTGGCCCTTCGTGCTGCTTGCCCTCTTCGCGCCGCCGCTGATCGGCCTGCTGCTGTTCCAGCCGGACCTCGTGGTGAACTGGCCGGAAAAAGGGCGCTTCCGCATTACCGGGGGCCTGCAGGTCACGCCCGAATTCACCGCGCTTCTGGTCGGGCTCGGCCTGTCGGCTTCCGCCGGCATCGCCGAGATCGTCCGCGCCGGCATCCTCGCGGTCGGCCGCGGCCAGTGGGAGGCCGCGCGTGCCGTCGGCCTGCACGACCGCCAGACGATGCGGCTCGTCGTGCTGCCGCAAGCGCTGCGCGTGATCATTCCGCCGCTGACGAGCTCCTATCTCTCGACCTTCAAGAACTCCTCGCTCGCCATCGCGATCGGCTATCCCGATCTGGTGATGGTCTCCAACACGACCATGAACCAGACCGGGCAGGCCATCGAGGGCATTGCGATCTTCATGCTGGTCTATCTCAGTCTGTCGATCACGATCTCGCTGCTCATGAACTGGTACAACGCGCGCGTCGCGCTGGTGGAGCGCTGAGATGTCCGAGCTCACCAACACGGCCATGCTCGGCGTCGAGCGCAGCGACCGGCCCCTGCAGGGCCGCCGCCTCTGGCTTTCGGGGCTGAAGCCCTTTGTCGGCTCCCCGCTCAACGCCGTCATCACCCTCGCCTGCCTCTGGCTGATCTACCGCCTCGTGACCGGCGCCTGGGGCTGGCTCGTCACCCGCGCGGTCACGGAAGGTGGGCCGCAGGCCTGCAAGGTCGGAAACGGGGCCTGCTGGCCCTTCCTGGCCGCGAAGCTGCGCTTCATGATCTTCGGTTTCTACCCTTACGAGGAGCATTGGCGGCCGGCGCTGGCGGTACTGCTGTTCCTTGCAGCTTTGATCATCTCGATGATCCCGCGCTTCTGGTCGCGGCGCCTGCTCTGGCTCTGGCTCGCGGTCGTGCTGGTCTGCGGCGTGCTGATGTATGGCGGCGTGCTCGGCCTCACCGTGGTGAGCACCACGAACTGGGGCGGACTGCCGCTCTCCTTCATGCTCTCCTCGATCGGGCTCGCCTTCGGCTTCGTGCTTGGCGTGCTGCTGGCGCTGGCGCGCTCCTCGAAGCTGCCGGCGATCCAGGTCATCGCCGTGATCATCATCGAAACGGTGCGCGGCGTTCCGCTGGTCTCGATCCTGTTCATGGCCTCAGTGATGCTGCCGCTGTTCATGCCGGATGGCGTGACCATCGACAAATTGCTGCGAGCGCAGGTCGCGATCATCATCTTCGCCGGCGCCTACATCGCCGAGACCGTCCGTGGCGGCCTGCAGGCAGTGCCGAAGGGCCAGCATGAAGCCGCCGCCGCGCTCGGCCTCGGCTATTGGCTGTCGATGCGCAAGATCGTGCTGCCGCAGGCGCTCAAGATCGTCATCCCGCCGCTGGTCAACATCTTCATCGGCTTCTTCCAGGACACGACGCTGGTCACCATCATCGGCCTGCTCGATTTCCTCGACACGGTGCGCTCGGCGATGCGCGATCCGGTCTGGCAGGGCATCGCCGTGCTGGAGGGCTATGTCTTCGCGGCGCTGGTCTATGCCGTGTTCAGCTACGGCATGGGCTCCTACAGCCGCTTCATCGAGCGCCGCCTGCGGACGGATCACAGCCATGGTCGGAGTGCCTGACGAGGCCGGAAACGTGTTCAGACCCTGATTTCGCGCAAAACCGGTCTCCCGGCCGGCAGCCGCGCAATGTTCCAGCAAGCCGGGACGCCGACCACTCCATGTGATTCACCATGGAGGGCGGACGATGCGTTCCAGCTCAGGCCACTCAGCGGCGCTCGCCGGCCGCGCGTTGCATAGCTATATCAACCTCGTGCAGCGAACCACCCGGTTCAGGCCGGTCATTCCCGGGGCCTGTCCGTGGGAGCGCAGCCGCGAGCCGTTCATCGCCCTGACATGGCATGGCCAGCAGATGCTGAGCCTTGCGGCGCTCGAGGGGGCATCGCGCGTGGCAATCCTGGCATCTCTGCATTTCGATGGCGAGGTCGTCGCTTCGGTTGTCGAGAGGGCCGGTTACCGGACCATCCGTGGCTCGGGAACTCAGAGCCGCCCGAAAATTCAGACCAAGCGGGCGATTCCCGCCTTCTTCGAGATGCGGGATGCCCTCCGCGACGGCACCAGCGTCGTTCTCACGGCTGACGTGCCAAAAGTGTCGCGCGTGGCCGGCAAGGGCGCCGTGCAACTCGCCCGCGTTACCGGCCGGCCGATCTATCTCTTCGCCGCCGTCACCAGCGCCCGCTTCGATCTGACCAACTGGGACCGAGCCAGCATCGCCCTGCCCTTCGGCCGCGGCTGCATCCTCTGGTCGGAGCCGCTCTATGTCCGAAAGGGGGCGGATGACCGCGAGGTCGGCCTCATCGCCATGGACATCTCCGCCCGCCTCGACGACCTCCACGCCGCCGCCTATCAATCGCTCGAGCGGGCACGCTAGAGCGTTCGAAGAAATGGACACCGGTTCGCGCGAAGAAAAGGCAGCAAAACAAAGGCTCGGAGCATTTCCGTGGTTCGGAGAAACGCGGAAACACTCCAGGCATGGTTTTGCCCCGTACCGTCAGGGACGGCCCGGCGGCGGACAATCAGCCGGATTGCCGCAGATGTTTGCCGGAGGGCGCAGGATCTCCGGCTCGCCCGCCGGCTCGATACGAATGCGGCTGAGATCGCCCGAGAAGCGCAGGCCGAGGCCTGAGGAAATGAGGACGATCCGCGCGCGCGGCGATGCGAGGATCGTCGCATTGGCGCCGGCCAGGAAATGGGCGCTGCCGCCGAGGCTGGCATAGTCCCCGAACACATCCTCCCGGCGGTCGAGCCCATAGACCAGCATGATCACCCGGCCGTAATCGGCGCCGAGTCCAATGCCGACCGACAGCGCCGACCAGATCACCGGCTCGGGAGGCCCGTCCGAGAAACGCAACTCGCCGCTGCCATGCCGCCCGCCGACAACGAAAGAGCCGCTCAGCTCGCCGCCGACGATATAAGCGTTGGGCTCGCCGAACAGGGCGAACGCCCGTTCGATCGGAAGGCTCACCGTCTTCGACGCAGTATCGAATACCCCCTCGACCAATCGCAGAATATCGTTGCGCGATGTCGTCGGCAGTTGGCCCGGCCGGATCTGTTCCTTCGCCGGCGGTTTGCCCTGTGCCCATGTGGTGGTTTCGATCGGCGCGGCCGCAAGCAGCGCCCCCAGCGCCCAGACCATGAAGCTTCCCATTGCCATGGTGCGCAACACAGACATCAGGTCGGCAGATCCATGGAAGAGTTGAACGGCAACGCTATTACGGTCCATGCAGAGCGAGACAGAGCAGCGCGCCCTGTCCCACAAGCCATACCCGCACAGAGGCTCCGTGACGACCCGCAACATTGAACCGATTTCCATGCGGCTGTCGGCGGCGGCTTCGGGCGCTCATGATCTTCGCGATAGCGGAGGCCTGTGGTGACCTCGCTGTCGCGCGCCCTCACGATCCGGCTGGGCTTGCTGGGCGTCGTCCTGTTCGCGGCCTTCATCGCGGCCGTCCTGGCCTTCACCTTCATCACCGAAGACCCCGGCGCCCTACGCAACGACGTCACCTCACAAATCATCCAGCAAAGCGTGCGGCCGTCGACGGGCAGCGCACTTCAGGTCGAGAAGACCGCCGGGCTCGTGCAGATCGAGCAGGCCAGCCCCCGTCTCTGGTATCTCGTCTCCGATGGACGTTCCGTCGTCGAGTATGCGCCAGAGTTGCGTCCGGGGTTGCCCATCGACATCCGATTGGATGGACCGACGATCGCGGCGCAGATGCGCGTCGGCGGCGACAACGCGCTCGCCTTCGACGTGATCGAGAAGGATGGCAGCCGCGTCATCGTCGCGACCGGCGGCGGCGTGCCGGGCTGGGACCTGATCCTCGGCTATTTCCTGCGCGCGATCGCCGGTCCGGCGTTCGCGATCTCGGTGGTCTTCGGCATCATGATCGCCGCCGCGATCGCGATGTCGGTCTCCTACATCAGTGCGCGGCTCCGCAGCGCCGCCGAAGCGGCGGCACGCATCGATCCGCGCGCGCCGCGCGGCTTGCTGCCGACAGAGGAGACCCCGGTCGAGCTCATGCCCCTGACGACCGCGCTCAATTCGGCGCTCGACCAGATCGCCGGCAACATGGAGGGGCAGCGGCGCTTCATGAACAATGTCGCGCACGAGTTGCGCACGCCGCTCGCGGTGATGCGCAGCCGGGTCGACGCGCTTCCGGACGAACCGGCGCGCCTGCAACTGACCACGGATCTGAGCCGGCTGACCACCATCGTCTCCTCCATGCTGCAGCTCGCGCGCCTTCATGCGACCGAGCTGCCTTTCGAGCCGCTGCAGCTCAACGCGCTCGCTCGCTCCGTACTGGCCGAGCTCGCGCCGCTCATCCTCAGCCATGGCGTGGATGTCGCCCTGGAGGAGGAGGGCGATCTGCACGCGATGATCGATGCCAATGAGCCCACGGTCCGGGCCGCGCTCGCCAACCTCGTCGACAACGCCCTGCGCCATGCCAAGGCCAGATCGATCATCCTGGTCCGCGTCCTCGACGCAGCTGTTCTGGAGGTCATCGACGACGGGGTCGGCATCGCCGCGACCAAGCGCAGCCAGGCGATGGAACCGTTCAACCGCATGTCGCAGGGTTCGACTGGGGCCGGCCTCGGCCTGACGATCGTGCGGGACATCATGGCCGCCCATGGCGGCTCCATCGCCATTCTCGGCAATGAGGGCGGCGGCACCACGGTGCGCCTGGCATTCCCGCCGGACGGCACCGGCAGCGATTGAGGTGCGCCAGAGCCGACTCCGGCTCTAGCGCACCGGCTCCATCGTCTTCAGCATGTAGCCGATGCCGCGCAGCGAGGTGATTTCGACCTGGGCGCCGGCATCGCGGAGCTTGCGGCGCAGGCGCGAGATCTGAGCTTCGAGCGTGTTCGATTCGATCAGGTCGTCGAAGCCGTAGACCGCCTCGATCAGCACGTCGCGGGTGACGACGCGGCCGACCCGCTGCACCAGCGCCTCGAGGATCAGCCCCTCGCGCCGGCGCAGGTCGAGAGGCTCGCTCCCGACGCGGGCACTGCGGCCCTCGAGATCGAGCGAGAGATTGCCCGCCGCAATGACCAGCGATCGCTTGGGGTGGCGGCGCCGCACGATCACCCGCAGGCGCGCAAGCAGTTCTCCCGGCTCGAAAGGCTTGACCAGATAGTCGTCGGCGCCGCCATTGAGGCCTTCGATGACGTCGGTCTTCGCGTCGCGCGCGGTCAGGATCAGGAAGGCCGGGCGCGCCTCTTCCGCGCTGAGCGCCTTGACGATGGAAAGGCCGTCCCCATCGGGCAGCCGCCGGTCGACGATGGCGATATCGAAGGGCGCCGTCCGCAGGGCCGCCAATGCGGCATCGATCGTCGTGGTGCGATCCACGATCAGCCCCGCATTGGTGAGAAGCGACGAGAGGAAGCTCATCAGATCCGGCTCGTCCTCGACGATCAATGCGCGCATGTCGATCCTGTATAGGTGCAGGGATGGAACGTGATGCCGGACAAGGGACGGGAATTCCAGACATCCCGCCCCATCCCTACCAGGGAACGGTCCGAAAAGGACCGAGGATCAGGGCAGGCTTCGCAAAGCCGGCCGCAATAACGAGGTCAGAAGCGGTAATTCAGGCCGGCCTTGACGAGATGCTCGGTGACGCCAATGCGGCTGCGGGTGTTGCTGAACTGGAAGTTCTGCTTGCCGAGCGAAACGTAGTTGTATTCCAGCTTGGCCGAGAGATGGTCGGTGATGGCGTATTCGGCGCCGGCACCGACCACATAGCCCATCTTGCCCTTGGTCTTCGAGAGCAGGCCGTCGCTGGCCTTCAGGCTGCCATAGGCCAGACCGCCCGTGCCGTAGACCAGCACGCGATCGAAGGCGACGCCGGCGCGCGCCTTCAGCGTGCTGACATAGCGCATATCGACGCTGGTGCCCGCCCCTCTCCCCCTGGAGTTGCTGCTCGTGCCGTTCATCGACGCGTCGCCCTCCATGCCGAAGACCATGTTGCCGAGCTGCACGTTGTAGCCGAGCTGGCCGCCGAACAGCACTGTGTTGCGGCTCTTCTTGGCGGCGCCCTCGAAGCGGTCGAAGGCCGCGCCGGAATGGATACCGGCATAGATGCCGTTCCAGTTATAGGTGCGCGGCGCAGTATAGGCCGGCCACTCCTGGGTGCGCGGCAGGGCGCGATCCGCCGCCGCTGCAGGCACAGCGAAAAGGGCCAGCAGGCCAAGACCCGCCGTGGGGATGGTGCGAGACATAACAACTCCTTGCGGCGGCATTCCCTGCCACCGACGCAACTGCCTGCGCCCTGTCTCCGCGGATCGGAGCGGGTCGGCATGCGCAGATTGCGAACGAAGATTACGGCAATGTTGCCCAAGGAAGAGGCAGCGGCGGCGCGCTCAAGCGCCCCCGCCCGGGAAGCCCCATCGCCCGGCATCTCTCGCACCGGGTCGGCAATATTGCGCCGCAGCAGGAGTTGTCAGAGTACGGGTTCGACCTGCTTTCCAAGCTCCTCCACCGGCGGAATCCGGCCGGCCTCGAACCAATAGGCCGCCGCCGCGCGGGACATCGCCGCACCGTCATGCCCGATCCCTGGCACCGTGACGAGCTGCCAGTTGCAGGGCACGCCGAGACGCGCGGCCTCGGCCCGAGCGAAGTCGAGCATGAAATGCGCGCGGCCATAGCGATGCGGCCCCTGCGCCAGCGCCTCGGCCTGCGCCGGCAGGTTCGGATCGTCGGTGACGATGTCGCGGTCGCCGGCGAAGAGCATCATGGGATAGGCGAGCCAGCGTGTGAGCGCACCACGGTCGAGATCGAGCCCGCCGAGCCCTTCCGGGAAGCGCCTATCGAGCGTCGGCAGCGTGTACCAGCCGGGGTTGGAGGCCATCGCCGCCGCGAAGAGCTCCCCACCCTCTGTCGCCAGCATGCGGTGCACGAACTGCCCGCCGGCCGAATGACCGAAGATGCGGATGACCGGGCGGTCGATCACCCCGCCGGCGCGCAAGGCGTCCAGCACGCGCTCGGGCACGGCGTAGAGCCATTGCTCGCGCGGAGCGATGGCATCGTCGGCGGAGACGATCAGGCCGTTGTTGTAGCCTTCGGCCTTCGGGAAATGCGCGTCGGGAAAGGTCGGCGCGACGATCAGCAGGCCGTGCTTCTCGGCCGCATCGACCCAGAAATCGCGATAGTCGTCGCCATTACGCATCATGCCGTGCTGCACGACGATAACGGGATCGTTGGGCTGATGGCGGGCCGGCCGGTAGAAGTTCACGACGAGCGGCCGGTCAGGATGGCGGCGGTCGATGAAAGGCAGCGTGCTGCGGCCGACCGGCGGGTTGAGGGTGGTGGTGGTCATGCGGCCTCCGGAGCCTTGTGCAGATGACATGCGGCGCTGCGCCCGGGCGCGATCTCGACGAGCTTCGGCTGAACCTCGCGGCAGACCGGCATCGCCTGCTCGCAGCGCGGATGGAAGGGGCAGCCGGGCGGCGGAGCCAAGGGCGAAGGCAGCTCGCCCTTGAGCGGCTGGAAAGCGCGCTTGCGCCGGGCCGCCGAGGGGATCGCGGCGATCAGCGCCGCACTATAGGGATGCGCCGGCTCGGCGAATATCTCGGTCGCCCGCCCGACTTCGACGATACGGCCGAGATACATGATCGCGACTCGGTCGCTGATATGCCTGACGAGGCCGAGATCGTGGCTGACGAAGAGATAGGTCAGGCCGTGTCGCTCGCGCACATCCATGAACAGGTTGACGACCTGCGCCTGAATGGAGACATCGAGCGCCGAAACCGGCTCGTCGCAGACGAGGAAATCGGGTTTCACGGCAAGCGCCCGCGCGATGCCGATGCGCTGGCGCTGTCCGCCCGAGAACTGGTGCGGGTAGCGCTCGCGATAGGCGAGGTCGAGCCCGACCTCGCTCAGCGCCTGATCCACCGCCTTGTCGATCTCGGCCCTGGGCAGCAGCTTGTGGACGCTCAGCGCCTCGCCGACGATTCGGCTGACCTTCATGCGCGGGTCGAGCGAAGCATAGGGGTCCTGGAAGATCATCTGGACCTTCAGCAGGAAATCCAGCCGCTCCTTGCCTTTCAGCCCCGCGACAGGCCGCTGCTCGTAGACCACCTCGCCCGCGCTCGGCTTGAGGATGCCCGTGACGACGCGCGCGAGCGTGGACTTGCCGCAGCCGGATTCGCCGACGAGGCCGAGCACTTCGCCGCGCTTGACGCTGAGGTCGATGCCGTCGACGGCGCGCAGCACCGGCGGCGCCTTGCCGCGGCCAGTCGCCATCAGGATCCGCTCCGCCACCGTCGGGTTGCGGCGAAAATGCTTGGTGACGCCCTTGAGCTCGATGATGGGCGCGCTCATGCCGCCTCTCCAAACGGGACCGGGTTATGGCAGCGGAAGCTGCGGGCGCCCTCGGCCGTCGTGGTCGGATCCTGCTCGGCGCAAACCAGCTGGACGCGCGGACAGCGCGGCCGGAACGGACAGCCGCTCGGGCGCGCATCGATGCGCGGCGCGACGCCGTCGATCTGGTTCAGCCGCTCGCCGGGCGCGACATTGGCGGCGGACGAGTTGAGCAGGCCGAGCGTGTAGGGGTGACGCGGCGCATCGAGAACCTGATCGACCGGGCCGATCTCGACCACGCGGCCGGCATACATCACCGCCACCCGGTCGGCGAGCTCGGCCACGACTGCGAGGTCGTGCGTGATCCAGAGCACGGCGGTGCCGGTCTCGCGGCTGAGCTTCTGCACCTCGAACAGGATCTGGCTCTGGATGGTGACGTCGAGCGCCGTCGTCGGCTCGTCGGCGATGATCAGGTCGGGCGCATTGAGCAGCGCGGTCGCGATGGCGACGCGCTGGCGCATGCCGCCGGAGAACTCATGCGGGAACTGCTTCAGCCGCGCCTCGGGCGAGGAGATGCCGACCCGCGCCAGCGCCTTCGAAGCCTCCGCCAGCGCCTCGTCGCGTGTGCATTGACGATGCTCCAGGATCGCCTCGCTCATCTGCTCGCCGATGCTGAGCACCGGGTTCAGCGTCATCAGCGGATCCTGGAAGATCATGGCGATGCGGTCGCCGCGCAGGTCACGCAGCCGCTCTTCCGAAGCGGCGCGCAGATCCTCGCCGTCGAAGCTGATCGTGCCGGCGACGATCTCGCCCGGCGGGTCGATCAGCCGAACCAGCGAGAAGCCGGTCACCGACTTGCCGGAGCCGGACTCGCCGACGAGCCCCAGCACCTCGCCGCGCGCGACGCTGAGATCGACGCCGTCGACGGCGGGCCAGGCACCGTCGAGCGCATGGAAGACGGTCCTGAGACCGCGGACATCGAGCAGGGCGTCGGTCATGAGCGCACGTTGAAGCTGCGGCGCAGCCGGTCGCCGACGAGGTTGAGCGAGACGATCAGCAGCACCAGCGCAATGCCGGGGAAGACCGCGATCCAGTATTCGCCCGAGAGCAGGAACTCGAAGCCGTTGGCGATCAGCAGGCCGAGCGAGGGCTGCGTCACCGGCACGCCGACGCCGAGGAAGGACAGCGTCGCCTCCAGCGTGATCGCGCTGGCGACGCTGATCGAGGCGACGACCAGCACCGAGCCGACAGAATTCGGCAGAAGGTGAGCAATCATGATGTGTCGGGTCGGCAGGCCGAAATTCAGGGCGGCCTCGATATATTCCTTGCGGCGCTCGACCAGCGCGGAGGCGCGCATCAGCCGGGCATATTGCGCCCATTGCACGAGCACGATGGCAAGGATGACCTTGTCCACACCGCGGCCGATCGAGGCGAGCAGCACGAGCGCGATCAGGATCGAGGGAAAGCCGAGCATGAAGTCGACAACGCGCATGATCACGGCGTCGACCGCGCCGCCGAACTGTGCGGCAAGAAGCCCGGCCGAAATGCCGATGAACAGTGCCCCCAGCGTTGCCGAAAGGCCTACCATCAGGCTGGTGCGCAGCCCGTAGAGGATGGCGCTCAGCATGTCGCGGCCCTGTGAATCCGTGCCGAGCCAATAGGTCATGCCGTTCATGCCGGCCTCGCCCGGCGGCAGCCGGTTGTCCATCACGCTGAGGGCGGCGAGGTCGTGCGGGTTCTGCGGCGCGATGAACGGCGCAAGCAGAGCGAGCAGGACCATGATGCCGAGCAGGATGGCCGCACCGCGCGTCGTCGGCCGGCTGCGGATGCGGCGCAGTACCTTTTCGCGCAGGGGCGTGTCGGCATAGGCGGGAACGGCGGGCGCCCTGGTCTTTGCGCTCATGCCATCTCTCCCGTCAGCTTCACCCGCGGGTCGAGCGCGGCATAGAGGATGTCGACGAGGAAGTTCACCGCGACGAAGAGCAGCGTCGCCAGCAGGACATAGGCGACCACCACGGGCCGATCGAGCTGGTAGACCGAATCGATCAGTAGCTTGCCCATGCCCGGCCAGGCGAAGACCGTCTCGGTGATGGTCGAGAAGGCCACGAGGCTGCCGAACTCGATGCCGACCACCGTGACGACCGGGATCAGGATGTTGCGCAGCACGTGGCGGCCGACGATGCGTCGCGGCCGCACGCCCTTGGCGCGGGCGTATTTGACGTAGTCTTGCGTCATCGTCTCGGTCGTGCCCGCGGCGACCAGGCGGATCATCAGCGCCATGTTGGGAATGGCGAGGTTGATCGCCGGCAGTGCCAGATGCTTCAGCCCGTCCAGCGTCAGCAGGCTGGTCCTGAAGCCGAGGACGGAGACAGTCTCGCCGCGCCCGGCCGTCGGCAGCCAGCCGAGCAGCACGGCGAAGAGCAGGATCAGCATCATGCCCTTCCAGAAGCTCGGCAGAGAAAAGCCGAGGATGGTGCTGCCCATGATGATGCGCGAGGGCCGGCTTTCCGGATCGAGCCCGGCATAGAGCCCGAGCGGCACGCCGGTGAAGATCGCCAGCGTCATCGCCAGCAGCACAAGCTCGAAGGTCGCGGGCAGACGCGCCAAGATCAGTTCGATCGCCGGCACGCCATGAACGAAGGAGCGGCCCAGGTCGCCTTTCAACGCGTTACCGATGAAGACGAAATATTGCTGCCAGATCGGCAAATCGAGACCGAGGCGCCGGATCAGCGCCTCGCGCTCGGCCGAGCTGACCGAGGGCGAGACCAGAAGCTCGATCGGATCGCCGATGCCGTAGACGGCGAAGAAGACGACGACCGAGACCGCGAGCAGCACGAGCACGCTCTGGATCAGCCGCTGCAGGACATAGGCGGTCATGGGGTGAGACCGGCTCCGCTACGTGTTGCGAACGGGCGGCCCTGGCGGGCCACCCGTCACTTTCGGGGGACTTGCCCGGCGAGGCTTACTTGGCGGCCGGCTTGACCGACATCGCCAGCATGTACTGGTCGGCGCGACCGGTGACAGCGAGGTTGGACTTGAAGGCCCAGACGCCGCTCTCGAAGTGCAGCGGGATGAAGGCGCCGTCGGCGAGCACGAGCTTGCCGGCCTCCTGCAGCAGCTCGGCGCGCTTGGCGTCGTCGAGCGTGGTCACGGCCTCGCGGATCACCTTGTCGAACTGGTCGTTCTTGTAGCCGCCATAGTTCGAGCCACCCAGCGTCTTGGTCTCGTTCGGGGTCGGCGGCCACTGGCGCAGGAAGGACGCGGCCTCGCCGGTGCCGGAGCCCCAGCCGCCGAGCGCAACGCTGAATTCCTTCTTGGCCCGGCGCGGGAAGTAGATCGCCCGCGTCATCGCGTCGACCTCGGTCTTGATGCCGATCTGGGTCAGGTACTGTGCGACCGCCTGGGTGATCTGGCTGTCGTTGATGTAGCGATCGTTGGTGGTCGACAGCGTGAGCTGGAAGCCCTTGGCATAACCGGCCTCGGCCAGCAGCTTCTTCGCCTGCGCGGGATCATAGGCCAGCTTCGGCGGGTTCGGCAGCGTGCCGAACATGCCGGTCGGCAGGTACTGGTAGGCGGGCTCGGCCGCGCCATCCATGATGCGCTTGACGATGGCATCGCGGTCGATGGCGAGCGACATCGCCTTGCGCACGCGCGCATCCTTCAGCGGGTTCTTGCCGTCCTCGGACTTGACGAAGGGGCTCTGGTCGCGAGCGACGTCGAGCTGGAAATAGATCACGCGGGTCGAGGGCGTGATGACATGGCCGAAGCGCTTGTCGTCCTTGATCCGGCCGAGGTCGCGCGCCGCCGGATTCTCGATCACGTCGTAATCTCCGGCGAGCAGGCCGGCGAGGCGCGGGCCGGCATTGGTCACCGGCAGCAGGCGCACGAGCTCCCAGGGCTCGGCCTTGCCCCAATAGGTCGGGTTGCGCTCGAGCTCGATCGCCGAGCCCCGCACATAGGACTTCAGCTTGTAGGGGCCGGTGCCGACGGCAAGCGAGCCGTCATTGAAGCCGCTGACCGTCGGCCAGGGGCCGGTGACGCCGCAGTTCTTGGCGATGTCGTAGCTGATCGGCCCGTGCTCGGCGATGGAAGCCGAGAGGATGCTGAGCGCCGAGAGCAGGTTCGGCAGCAGCGGCTCCGGGTTGATGGTGTTGATCACCAGCGTGTGCGGATCGGGCGTCTCGACCGAGGCGAAATTCCCGGTGACGTCGGCAAAGGAATCCGACACCTTGGTCTCGTTCTTCAGCGTGCGGCAGAAGGTGAAGACCACGTCCTCGGCCGTGAACGGCTTGCCGTTCGAGAACTTCACGCCGTCGCGCAGCTTGAAGGTCCAGCGATTCTTGCCGTCATTCTCCCAGGACGAGGCAAGGCTCGGATGCAGCTTCTGCTTCTCATCCTGGCTGACGAGCGAGTCGAAGATGTGCTGCGCCAGAGCGTTGTTCGGAGTGAGGTCATGATAGTGCGGATCGACGGCCGTCGGCTCGGAAGCCAGCGCGATGCGCAAGGTTTGGGCCGAGGCCGCCGTGGCGGACAGGCACGTTGCGGCGAGTGCCGCGACGAACAGGGATTGACGCATGATGGTATCCGCTCCCGCTTGTCGTTTTGACAGGTTTATTTTCGTCCGGTAGCAAACATGAAAATTTTTGAACGTCAACCGGGCGGAGGCACATGTCCCAGGGCCTGAAGCCGTCGACGGATCTCTCGAACCGGATCGCTCGGATTTACCCGTCCCTGAGCAACGGCCATCGCCGTGCGGCCGATTTCGTGCTGCAGCATCCGCTCGACGTCGCGACGATGACCATCGAAGGGCTGGCGGAAGGGAGCGGCACCTCCAACGCGACGGTGACGCGCTTCGTCCGGGCGCTCGGCTATGGCGGCTATGGCGAGTTTCGCGGCGCGCTCTCGGCTGCGCTGAAGTTCGCCCATGCTCCCGTCGACAGCTTCGCCGGCGCCCGCTCGGCCGCCGGCTCGACCTTCGCAACCGTCGAGGCCGCACTTGCCGACCAGGCCGCCAATCTGCAGGCGGCCCGCGAAGGGCTGACGGAGGAAGCGGTGACGCGGGCCGTCGAGCTGCTGCTCAAGGCGCCGCGGGTCTTCATCGCGGCCTCCGGCGCAAGCCACCATGTCGCTTCGTTCCTTGAAGACGGTCTGGCTCTGTACCTCGGAGCGGATGTGATCTTCGCCTCGGCCCGCACCGGCCCGGAGCGCGCGGTGCGCCACATGATGTCGGCACGACCGGACGATCTCCTGGTGGCGATCTCGGTCCCGCGCTACTCACGCTCGACGCTCGACCTCGCGAGCTTCGCCAAGAAGCGCGGCGCGAAACTCCTGGCACTGACCGACGGTCCGACTTCCCCGCTCGCGTCGATCGCCGATGTCACGCTCTTCGCGCCCGCGCGCAGTCGCCTGCTGCCCAATTCTCCCACCGCCGTCTTCGCAATCGCGGACGCCCTGATCGCCGCGGTCGCGCGCGAACGGCCGGATGCGGTCGAGGCCCTCAAGGAATTGAGCGAGAGCCTGCTCTGGACTTTCCAGCAGTAGCGGCCAGAGCATTTTCGAGCGAAGTGGATGCCGGTTCACGTGAAGAAAATGCGATAAAACAAAGACATAGAGCATTTCCACGGTTCGGAGACACGCGAAAATGCTCGTGGGCCGCCTCAGCCCGTTTCGGACGTCCCAAGGTCGGAATCCAGCATCTGGCGCCAGCCGGCATGCAGGACGGACGGGTCTTCGCGGTCGACGCCGTAGGTGTTCAGCACGTGATGGAGATCGTTCATGCGGGCGATCAGCTCGGGCCCCTGACGCAGCCCGACCATGATCATCAGGATCTCGATCGCGATGAGCTGGACGACATAGGCGTCCGTCCCGACCAACATGGTGGCATCGCGTGGCACATCCATCGGCAGCACTATGTGGGCGAGTTCGGCGAGCGGCGTGCGCGCCTGCGTCAGGGCGATGATCGTAGCCCCCCGCGCCCGGCCAACCTCGACGGCGCGCAGCAGTGCCGGCATGCGGCCGACGAAGGAGATCGCGACAAGGACATCGGCCGAAGTCAGGGTCGCGGCGGCGACAAGCTGGAAATGGGCGTCGGAGAAGGCGTTCGCGGTCAGGCCGAGGCGAAAAAGCCGTGCCTGCAGGTCCTGCGCCAGGAAATGCGAGGTCGCGCCGGTGCCCAGGCAGTCGATCCGGCGCGCGCGCTTGATCGCCGCGGCGGCCCGGTCGAGCTCGGCAGGGTCGATCCATCGCTGCCATTCGGCGATCACCGTGGTCATGCTGCCGGTGACGTTGCGCACCACATCGGCCGCCGTCTCGCCGACATGCACCGAGCGGTGCAGGAACGGCGCGCCGAGCGCCAGCGCCCCGGCGAGCTTCAGCTTCAGGTCCCTGAGACCCTCGCAGCCGATGGCGCGGGCAAAGCGCACGATCGTCGGCGCGCTGACGCCGGAGCGCGCCGCGATCTCCTCGACATTGGCCTTCACCGCCCAATCGGGATCGTCGAGGAAGAGCGCCCCGACACGCCGCTGGCTGTCCGACATGGCGTCGAGGCCGGTGCGGATGGTGCTCAGGATGTCGGAGGCGCCAACGGTATCCTCGAGTCCGGCCGCGCGCGACGTTCCCGCTGGATCGAACGTACTGGTCATGTCGAAGCTCCGCCGAAACCAGCCGCACGATCTGATGCCGCCCCAACCTTTCCCAGCCTCGCGAGGTTGACGCAGGTCTGGGAGAAGAACGGAACGGCGGCAGCCATCACAGAGCCTTCCTGAGACGCGGATCGAGCATGTCGCGCAGCCCGTCGCCGAGAACCTGCAACGACAATGCCACGAAGACGATGGCGAGGCCCGGGAAAGCGACGATCCAGAAGGCATCGTCAGCATATTGCTGGCCCGACGCGATCATCGTCCCCCAGGTCGGTGTCTCCGGCGGCACGCCGGCCCCGAGGAAGGACAGCCCCGCTTCCGCCAGCACGGCATAGGCGAAGATGAAGGTCGCCTGGACCAGCACCGGCGAGGCGATGTTAGGCAGCAGATGCACGGCCAGGATGCGCGGGGTCGAGACGCCGATGGACCGAGCCGCCTCGACGAAGGGCAGCTCGCGCACGACCAGCGTCGAGGCGCGGATCACGCGCACGACGCGCGGCGTGTAGACGATCGACAGCGCCAGGATGACGTTGCCGGCGGAGGCGCCGAGCACCGCGACCAGGAAGATCGCGAGCAGGATGTCCGGCAGCGCCATCAACGCATCGACGAAGCGCATGATCGGTGCGTCGAGCCGCTTGAAATAGCCGGCGATCAGGCCGAACGCCGTGCCGACCGTGACCGAAATCATCACCACGGCAAAACCGATGCCCAAGGAGGCGCGCGCGCCCCAGACAATGCGCGAAAAGATGTCGCGGCCGAGTTCGTCGGTGCCGAACCAGTTGACCTCGCTCGGCGGGCGCAGGCGCCGCGCGACGCGCATCGCACCGGGATCATAGGGTGAGATCAAGGGCGCGAGCACGGCGAGGACGAAGACCACCGCGAGGACGAGGGCGGCAACGAGCACGAGCTTGCGCCGGAACAGGCTGCGGAGGAAAGCGAGGACGGGAGAGTTCATCGTCGCGGCCTCAGTAGCGGACACGCGGGTCGACGAACGTATAGATCACGTCGATGAGGAGGTTGATCAGGACGTAGATCGCTGCCACCGCGAGCAGCGCCCCCTGAATTACCGGATAGTCACGCCGCAGCACCGCGGAGACGACGAGATTGCCGATGCCCGGCAGTCCGAACACCGTCTCCGTCACGATCGCGCCGCCGATCAGCAGCGCCAGCGTCAGGCCGAGCACGGTGATGACCGGGACGAGCACGTTGCGAAAGGCATGCCCCAGCAGGACGCGGCGTTCGGACAGCCCCTTCGCCCGCGCCGTGCGCAGGAAATCGGCGTCGAGGATGTCGAGCATGCTGGCGCGGGTAAAGCGCGTGATCAGCGCCGAGTTGACGACGCCGAGGACGGCGGAGGGCAGCAGCAGGTGCTGGAGCCGCTCGGCGAAGCTGGCCTGCGGCGGGCCGTAGCCCGCAACTGGGAACCAGCCGAGCTTGACCGCGAAAAGCTGGATGAAGATCAGGCCGAGCCAGAAGCTCGGGATGTTGGCCGCCAGCATCGCAAGCCCGCTGACCGCCTGGTCGACCGGGCGCCCGCGCCACACCGCCGAGGCGATGCCGGCGGGGATGCCGATCGCCGCTGCGATGGCGAGCGAGAACATCGCCAGGAAGAAGGTGGGTTCGGCGCGCTCCAGAAGCGCCTGTGTCACCGGCCGCTGCAGGAAGATCGACTGGCCGAGATTGCCGCCCGCGACCTCCTTCAGCCACAGGAAGAACTGCAGCAGCAGCGGCTTGTCGAGGCCATAGGCGGCTCGCAGCCGCGCGATGTCTTCCGCCGTCGCTTGGTCGCCCAGCATCAGCGCCGCCGGATCACCCGGCGCCAGCCGCGTCAGGAAAAAGACCAGTGCGGCGACGATGAAGAGCACGAGCAACAGGCCGGCGAACCGGCGTCCGATATGCGCGAGCATCCGATACGCTCCGTTGGCGAAGGCGGACTTGACTGGAAACCGGCCCGGCGTTGCCTGTGCGACACCGGGCCGATGATGGGCCGCTTACTCCGGCCGGATCACTTGGTCAGGCCGACGTTCCAGAAGGACGGCCACGGCATCGCGGCGTAGTCGGTCATCTTGGCCGAGGCGCCGGAGAGCGCGCCGAAATTGCCGGCGCGGATATAGGGCACCTCGTCATAGATCACCTGCTGGACCTTGCCCCAGAGCGCGCCGCGCTTGGCCGGGTCCGGCTCGGCATTGAAGGCGGCGAGCGCGGCTTCCTTGGCCGGGCTCGACCACCAGCCTGGCGCGCCTTCGCCGAGCTGCGGCGGGGAGAGCATCGGCTCGGGCAGGAAGGCCGAATGGGTGATGTAGATGTCCCACAGAGCCGGATCGCCACGCCGCTGGATCAGCGTCGCCCAGTCGACGACATCGAGCTGAACCTTGAAGCCGGCCGCCTTCAGCTGCTCGGCCATGACGAGCGCCATGCGGTGATGGAAGTCGTACTGCTTCGAATTGAGGATACGGATCGGCGTGCCGTCATACTTGGCCTCGGCCAGCAGCTTCTTGGCGCCGGCCGCATCGCCCTTGCTGTACTTGTCCTTGCCGGCCTCGGAAAAGAACGGCGAGCCCTTCGGGAAGTGCTCGGCGGCGGTCGCGAAGAACTTCGGCTCGCCGAAGCCGGCCATCAGCACCTCTTCGAGGTCGAGCGCCATCTGGAAGGCCTGGCGGACCTTCAGATCGGCCATCGGGCCCTGCTTGGTGTTGGTCGGGAAATAGGGAAAGCCGAAGGGCATGGTCAGCACGGCCCGCGCCGCGCTCGCCCCGGACAGCTTCTTGAAGCTCTCGACCGCGAGCTGGTCGGAGAACTGGTACTGGCCCGCGATCACGCCCTCGAGCCGGGTATTGGCGTTCGGCACCGGGATGAAGCGGAGTTCGTCGATCTTGGCCTCGCGCTTGCCCGCATAGCCGGAAGCCGGCTCGCTGCGCGAAGCATAGCCCTCGTGCTTCACCAGCACGACGAACTGGTCGGGCTTGCGCTCGCGGAACTTGTAGGGACCCGTGCCGACGAACTCGGTCAGCGGATTGGCGATCGATTCCTTCGCCATGATCGCAGCGAAGCCGGACGGCAGTGCCAGATGCGCCAGCAGCGCCGGCTCGACCTTGTTCAGCACGATCTCGACCTTGGTCGGCCCCTTAGCAGTCAGGCTGGCAAGGCTCTTCGCCAGGCCCTTGCCGCGCGGCGTCATGTCGAACCAGCGCTTCAGCGAAGCCACCACGTCCTCGGCATCGAGGTCGCGGCCATTGTGCAGCTTCACGCCCTTGCGCAGCTCGATCGTGTAGGTCTTGCCGTCGGCCGAGACGGTCGGCAGCGCGGCGGCGAGCATCGGCTGCGTTGCCCAGTTGGCGTCGAAGGTGAACAGCGGCTCGTAGACATGCTGCATGATGGTGCCGACGAGATCGGCGGTCGACGCCATCGGATCGAGCGACTGCGGCTCCCCGACCATGGCAAGGTTCGCGCTTGAGGCGGCCTGGGCCCAGCCGGCAGCCGGCGCGAGCACGGTCGAAGCGGCGAGACCGGCCGCGAGGCCACCCAGGCCGCGCCGCGTCACGGCAGCGCGAGAGAAGGAATCGTTCTGCATAATCACTCCCCACAAGAAACCGCCCTCGGCGGCATTATGAAATTTTATTACCAATACGGATACTACGTGATCGCCCCGCATGACAAGCCGAGAGTCGAAATTCGGCATGAATGGCGATTTTCTCTCGATTTCAGCCCTGCTCTTCGAGAGAGACCCGATCGCGAGCGTGTAATTTAATTCCGGATTTTAAGGCTAGCGAAGCCATACAGTGCTTCGAGCTCCGCGCCGACGAAACCGGATGGGATCAGGCGGCAATGCGTGCAGCGGCAAAGCGCTCGCGCAGCCAGGCCGCAGCCGGGCCGCAGGGGCGCTGCTTGTGCCAGACCATCTCCAGCGCCACGGGCAGGTCGAAATTATCGAACTGCAGGTCGGGAGTGACGAGGTCGGCCGCTACTGGCGAATGCTCGATGACATAGCTGGAGACGAAGGCCCAGCCGATGCCCTGCTTCACCAGCTGCAGGATGACCCAGTGGCTCTCGACCCACCAGACCTCTGCCGCGACCCGCAGGCGCTGCTTCTCCGGCCCGTCCCCTCGCGCCGCGATGAGGATCTGGCGGTGCCGCTTGAGATCTTCCCAATCGACGCGGGTGCCGGCCAGCGGATGTCCCTTGCCGCAGACGAGCTTGATCGGCACCCAGCCGACCGTCTGGAAGCCGAGCTCAGGCGGCAGCACCTCCTGCCGCCACATCACCCCGATATCGGCTTGCCCGGCCAGGACGAGCTGGCTGACATCCTCCATCAGCGGGAAGAGCAGCTCCAGCTCGACATGCGGGAACTGCCGGGCGAAATCCGCGAAGAGCGTACCCAGCAGATGCTCCGGATAGAGCTCGTCGATCGCGACCACGAGCCGCTTTTCGACATGCGCCTCGAAGCCGCTGGCGACACCGACCAGATGCTCGCGCCGGTCGAGGATCACCTTCGCCTCGCGCAGCAGCCGCTCGCCCGCCGCCGTCAGCACGGGGCTGCGGCCGGCCCGGCTGAACAGCGCGATTCCCAGATCCTCCTCCAGATTGGCCACCTGCGTGCTGACGGCCGACTGCGCCTTGCGCAGAGCCCGGCCCGCCGCCGAGAAGGAGCCGCGCTCGGCCGCCGCGACAAAGGCTTCCAACTGCTCGAAAGATACACTCATCTATCTGCAATCCAGATAATACCTAACTTGAGACGCTCAAATTTGGCGATAGAAAGCGGCGCGTCAACGAGAACAACAGGTGTTTTGAATGTCGATGCGCTCCTTTCCCGACCGGGTTCGCCATACCCTGCTGTTCGAGGCGATCGGACTGGCGCTCGTGATTCCCGGCGGCGCCCAGCTGTTCGGCCTGCCGGCGACGCATATGGGCGTGATCGGCGTCGGCTCGGCCACCGTCGCGACGATCTGGAATTTCTTCTTCAACCTCGGCTTCGACCACGCCATGCACCGGCTCGTCGGGCACACGCGGAAGAACATCCTGACCCGCGTGCTGCATGTGCTGCTCTTCGAGGGCGGCCTTCTCCTGCTGTTGCTGCCGCCGATCGCCTGGTATCTCGGCATGGGCCTGTGGGAGACCTTCCTGATGGATCTCGCCATCGTGATTTTCTACGTGGTCTACGCCTTCCTGTTCAATCTGGCCTATGACCGGGTCTTCCCGATCCCCGGGCCGGAGCGGATGGCCGCAGCCTGAAATCCGCAAGGCGGGGCCGCGTGCCCAACCTTTCTTCAAGGGCTTGGCCTCTGTTGCGTCGCGGCCATGGACATTCTCCCGCGTTCGTATTCTGATCGCGCCGGAAACTTTGGACCGACCCGAAGGCGGCGCTTTGGCGCCACGGCGGCAGGGACACCGGAGCGAATGCCGCGGCGCCAAGCCGCGCCCTTGGAGGACCGATGACGCGCAAGATTTACGACGGCCCTGCGGCTGCGCTGGAGGGGCTGCTTTTCGATGGGATGACGATCATGTCGGGCGGCTTCGGCCTGTCGGGCAATCCCGAGAGCCTGATTCCGCAGATCCGCGACTCCGGCGTGAAGAACCTGACGGTGATCTCTAACAATGCCGGCGCCGACGGCTTCGGCCTGTGGATGCTGCTGCAGACCCGGCAGATCAGGAAGATGATCGCGTCCTATGTCGGCGAGAACAAGCTGTTCGAACAGCAATATCTCGCCGGCGAGCTCGAGCTCGAGCTCAACCCGCAGGGCACGCTGGCCGAGCGCATCCGTGCCGGCGGCGCCGGCATCCCGGCCTTCTACACCAAGACCGGCGTCGGCACCGTGGTCGCCGAAGGCAAGCCGGTCGAGGAATTCGAAGGGCACCTCTATGTCCGCGAGACCTGGCTCCGGGCCGACCTCGCCATCGTCAAGGCCTGGAAGGCCGACACCGCCGGCAACCTCGTCTATCGGCGCACGGCCCGCAACTTCAACCCGAACATGGCGACCGCCGGCAAGGTGACGGTCGCCGAAGTCGAGGAGATCGTGCCAGTCGGATCGCTCGACCCCGAGGCGATCCACACGCCGGGCATCTATGTCGACCGCATCATCAAGAGCACGATCAACGAGAAGAAGATCGAGAAGCTGACCGAGCGCAAGAGGGAGGCGGCATAATGGCCTGGACCCGTGAAGAGGTGGCCGCGCGCGCGGCCAAGGAACTGAAGGACGGCTTCTACGTCAATCTCGGCATCGGCATTCCCACGCTGGTGGCGAACTACATTCCCGATGGCGTCGACGTGACCCTGCAGTCGGAGAACGGCCTGCTCGGCATCGGCCCCTTTCCCTATGAGGGCGAGGCCGATCCCGACCTGATCAATGCCGGCAAACAGACGATCACGATCCTGCCGAGCTCCAGCTTCTTCTCCTCGGCCGACAGCTTCGCGATGATCCGCGGTGGCCATATCGACCTGACCATCCTCGGCGCGATGGAAGTGGCGGCCAATGGCGACATCGCCAACTGGACCATCCCCGGCAAGATGGTGAAGGGCATGGGCGGCGCGATGGACCTCGTCGCCGGAGTCAAGAAGGTCATCGTGGTGATGGATCACGCCAACAAGGCGGGCGAATCCAAGGTGCTGGAGCGTTGCAGCCTGCCGCTGACCGGCGCCGGCGTGGTCGACCTCATCATCACCGATCTCTGCGTCATGAGCTGCGACAAGGAAAAGGGCGGCGGGCTCACCCTGATCGAGCTCGCGCCAGGCGTCACCCTCGACGAGGTCAAGGCCAAGACGGCGGCTCCCTTCGCCGTCGCCTCCACCCTCGCAAAGGCCGCGTGAGCGCCCTCCTCAGAACGAGGCAGGCGACCACCGAAGCGATGCTGGCCGTGTTCGCGGACACGGCCACGCTTCGGCATGCGCTCGCCTTCGAAGCCGAGCTCGCACGTGCCGAGGCGGCGGAAGGACTGATTGCTTCCGAGGCCGCCGAGGCGATCGCCGCGCTTTGCGCGACCATCGCGATCGACACCGCCGCGCTCGCCGAGGAAGCCGCGCTCGCCGGCACGCTGGCGATTCCGCTGGTGGCACGGCTTCGCGCCGCCCTGACGGGCGAAGCCGCCAAGGCCCTCCACAAGGGCGCCACCAGCCAGGATGTCGCCGATACCGTACTGGCCTGCCAGATCCGCGCCGCGAGCAGCCTGCTCGACCGCGATCTCAAGCGCGTCGCGACGGCGCTCACCACCCTCGCACAGCGCCATGCCGCGACCCCGGCCATCGGCCGCACACTTCTGCAGGACGCGCTGCCGATCGGCTTCGGCCTGCGCATCGCGCATTGGCAGGCCGGCGTGGTGGAAGCGGCCGCGCGCCTGCGACGCGAGGTCGAAACGGGCGCAACGCTGCAATTCGGCGGCGCCGCCGGCTCGCGCGCCGGTCTCGGCGGCAAGGGCGCGGCTGTGTCGGCGCGCCTCGCCGCCGCGCTCGACCTGCCCGACACGCCGCCCTGGCATGCCCGCCGCGGCGGCATCGCCGGCATTGCGACGGCGCTCGCCATCGCCATCGGCGCGCTCGGCAAGATGGCGCGCGACGTCTCGCTCCTGGCCCAGAACGGTGTCAGTGAGGCCCGCGAACCCGCGATCCCCGGCCGCGGCGGCTCCTCCGCCATGGCCCACAAGCGCAACCCCACCGGTTGCCAGGTTGCGCTTTCGGCCGCCTTGCGGGCGCCCGGCCTCGTCGCCGGCATCCTCGCCGGTCTTCCGGCCGAGCAGGAACGCGGTCTCGGCGGCTGGCAGGCAGAAGGCCCGGCCTTGGCCGAGCTCTTCCTGATCGCAGCCGGCGCGGCCGAGGCAATGGCGACGATCGCGGAAGGGCTTGAGGTCGACGAGGCAGCGATCGCCCGCAATCTCACGGCAGCCGGTCTCGGGAGCGATATCGGCGAGAGCCCGGCCTTGGTCGCCGCGCTGCTCGCGCAGCAGGACTAAGGGACGGACGATGCCTTTTGCAGCAAGCGGCGGCGCCCGCATCTACTGGAAACTCGAAGGCACGGACGACAAGCCGGCGCTCGTGCTGCTGAACTCGATCGGCACTGATCTCGGCCTCTGGGACGCTGCGATCCCCGCCCTCCTACTCTCCTTCCGTGTCCTGCGGCTCGACACCCGCGGCCACGGCGCTTCCGATGCTCCCGACGGCGACTACACCCTCTCCCAGTTGGCTGGTGATGTCGCTGCCGTGATGGACGCTGCCGGCATCGCGCAGGCCGCCGTTGCCGGTGTCTCGCTCGGCGGCATGATCGCGATGGAGTTCGCCCTCTCGAAGCCCGAGCGCGTCTCGGCGCTGGCGCTGATCTGCACCTCGGCCACCATGGACCCCGCGGCATGGCAGGATCGCGTTGAAAAGGTCCGCGCCGGCGGCACGATGGCGATCGCCGATCTCGCCATGCAGCGTTTCCTCTCACCGGCTTTCGCCATCGGCCAGCCGGCAGTCGCCGAGAGTGTGCGGCGCGGTCTCGTCGCCATGGCCCGCGAAGGCTATGCCGGCGCCGGCGCCGCCATCCGCGACATGGATCTGATCGGCCGCCTTCCCGGCCTCGCCTGCCCGACGCTCGTCGTCGTTGGCGAACGCGATGCCTCGACCCCCTTCGCCGGCCATGGCGAGAACCTCGTCGCGGCAATCCCGAACGTGAAGCTGGAACGGCTCGACTGCGGCCATCTCGCCCCGCTCGAGGCACCCGCTGCCCTGGCAGGCGCGCTGCGTGGCTTCCTGTTGCCCGGCCCGAATGCGGCCGAAGCTGCGGAGACCCTGTTCGAGGCCGGGCTGAAGAATCGCCGCCGCGTCTTGGGTGACGCCTGGGTCGATCGCTCGCTCGCCAATCGCACGCCGTTCAACGCCGACTTCCAGGCCATGATAACCCGCATCGCCTGGCAGGAGATCTGGAGCCGGCCCGGCCTCGACGACCGCACGCGGCGCCTGCTGGTCGTCGCCATCACCGCGAGCCTCGGCCGCTGGGAGGAGTTCCGCCTGCATGTCCGGGCAGGATTGAGCCGGGGCGGCTTCACGCAGGACGACCTCAAGGAAGTGCTGATGCAGACGGCGATCTATGCCGGCGTGCCTGCCGGCAACACCGCCTTCGCCGAAGCCGCGGCTGTGATGAAGGAAATTGAAGCTTCGGCCTGATCGGCGTCAGGCCTTCACCCGATAGTCCGAAGGTGACAGGCCCGCGCGCTTGGCGAAGAAGCGCGAGAAATAGGCCGGATCGGAAAAGCCCAGCCGGAACGAGATCTGCGAGATCGACATCGCCGTGTAGACCAGATCACGCCGCGCCTCGATCATCAGCCGATCCTGGATGACGCGGGCCGCCGAATGGCCGAGCAGTTCCCGGCAGCTGCGTGACAGATGCGGCACCGAGGCGCCGAGCGCCCGCGCATAGTCAGTCAGCGCATCATGATGCCGGAAGCGCGCCTCGACCTGTTCGACGAAACGGCGGACCAGTTCGGCCCTCGCGTCCCGCGCCGGCTCGGCCACCGCCCGCGCCCCGCGCGTGGCCCGCACGAACCAGGAAGCGATCAGGTCGGCATAGGCGCCGAGTGAAAACTCCCGCACCGGCAGGTTCGCGGCGAATTCGCTCATCGCAAGCCGCATCATCGCGTCGAGACCGGCGAACTCCGCGCTCCCGACCGGCACATGCAGTACCGCGGCCGTTCCGAGCAGGGCACGAGCCTCCGGCTCGCTGGCGAACAGACGCTTCAGCGAGGTCGCCGCTGCGCTGGCGACGAAGCCGTTGGTGCCATCGAGGAAAGCGAATTCGTGGATGGTCGACGGCGGCAGCAGCAGCACCGACCCCGGCGAGAGACCCTGCTCGCGGCCGTCGACGCGGGTCCGGCCGCCGCCCTGCGCGACCAGGAAGAACTGGAAGAGATCGTGGTGCAGATGCGGCTGGATCGTCCAGCCATGCAATGAGCTGCGCGCCACGATGGGCTCGATATGCAGCGCGTCGGGGAAGCGGTCCGTCAGGCGCTCGCCATAGAGCCAATAGGCGGGGACGCTTCTGCCGGGCATGCTGTCCTCAGGATCGATTTGTCCAAGACAATGCGCGAATCCTCCATTCCGTCAATTGCAGCGAAAGCGTTACTCTCGGCTTGCGGATCGAACGGTGCAAATCGTCGCTTCGTGGGAGGAAAAAAGAATGCGAACGCAGGTCGCCATCATCGGCGCCGGACCTGCCGGCTTGCTGCTCGGGCAGCTTCTGTCGCGTGCCGGCATCGACAACGTCATCCTCGAACGGCGCAGCGCCGATTATGTGCTCTCCCGCATCCGTGCCGGGGTGCTCGAACAGGGCATGGTCGATCTCCTGCACGAGGCGGGCGTCGGCGGCCGGCTCGACCGTGAAGGTATCGTCCATGACGGCTTCGCGCTCGCCTTCCGCGGCGCGCTCCACCGCATCGACCTGAAGGAACTCAGCGGCGGCAAGACAGTCACCGTCTACGGCCAGACCGAGGTGACGCACGATCTCATCGACGCCCGCCAGGCGCTCGGCCGGACGACATTCTACGAAGCCGAAGACGTCGCGCTGCACGATTTCGGCGGCACTTCGCCGCGCGTGACCTTCCGGGCGAGCGGGCAGGCCGAGGAGCTGCATTGCGACTTCATCGCCGGCTGCGATGGCTATCACGGCGTCTCCCGCGCCTCCGTCCCGGCAGATGCGCTGCATATCTTCGAGCGCGTCTACCCGTTCGGCTGGCTCGGCTTGCTGGTGGATCGCCCGCCGGCGGCGCATGAGCTGGTCTATGCCAATCACGAGCGCGGCTTCGCGCTTTGTTCGATGCGTTCGGCCGAGCGCAGCCGCTACTACGTCCAGGTTCCGCTGGAGGAGCGGGTCGAGAACTGGTCGGACGACGCCTTCTTCGACGAGTTGCGCCGGCGCCTGCCCACGGCGGTAGCCGATGCGGTGATGACCGGCCCTTCGCTCGAGAAGAGCATCGCGCCGCTGCGCAGCTTCGTGGCCGAACCGATGCGCTTCGGCCGGCTCTTCCTCGCCGGCGACGCCGCCCATATCGTGCCGCCGACGGGAGCCAAGGGGCTCAACCTCGCGGCGAGCGACGTACGCTATCTCTTCGACGCGCTGCGCGAGCACTATCGCGACCATTCGGACGCCGGCCTCGATGCCTATTCGTCCCGCGCGCTCGCCCGCGTCTGGAAGGCGGAGCGCTTCTCCTGGTGGATGACGAACCTGCTGCATCGCTTCCCGGAGAAGGATGGCTTCGGCCAGCGCATCCAGCAGGCCGAATTCGAGTATCTCACGCAGTCGCGGGCAGCAGGCATCACCATCGCGGAGAATTATGTCGGCCTGCCCTATTAGACCCTGTTACGCAGGGCACGACGAGCCAGCAGGACGGACAGGCCATCTCTTGGCCCACCACCGGGAGACGAATTCACCTTCGAGACTGTTTCGGCCTGATAGCTTCCGGCATCCGAAGGCGACGGGCATTGCCCTCAGGCGAAAAATTGCGTTGGTGACAACAAGAGCCGGACGCCTCCGCATGGCGATCCGACCAGGAACGAACGGCGACGCCCGCCGCACGGCAGAGGACATAGCCGCAGCGGCGCACGATATCGGGAGGTAGAGAACAATGCAGAAGACATCCTTCGGCCGGCTGCTGCGCGCCGGCGCCCTGGCACTCGCGGGCGCCTGGGGCCTGAGCGGCGCGGCCAGCGCCGACACCATCAAGGTCGGCATCATCGGGCCTTTCTCCGGCCCCTTCGCCTTGCAGGGGAAGAACTTCCAGGCCGGCGCCGAGGCCTGGCTGGCGCAGAACGGCAAGACCGTCGCCGGCCACGACATCGAGCTGGTCTATCGCGACCTTCCGACGGCCAATCCGCAGCAGGCCCGCGCTCTCGCGCAGGAACTGATTGTGCGCGACAAGGTGCAGTATCTCGGCGGCGTCTATTTCACCCCGGACGCGATGGCGATCACCCCGCTGCTGAAGCAGGGCAACGTGCCGCTGGTGATCTTCAACGCCGCGACCTCGGCGATCATGAACTCCTCCCCGCTGGTGGTGCGCACGTCCTTCACCACGGCGCAGACCGCGACGCCGATCGGCAAGGCCGCGGTGGACCGCGGCATCAAGAAGTTCGTCTCGGTCGTCACCGACTACGGGCCGGGCGTCGACGCCGAGGGCGCCTTCAAGAAGGCGATCGAGGCCGCGGGCGGCGAGGTCGTCGAATCGATCCGCATGCCGCTCAACACCACCGAGTTCAGCCCGATCATGCAGCGCATCCGCGATGCCGGTGCGCAGGGTGTCTTCGCCTTCCTGCCTTCCGGGCCCCCGACGCTCGGCTTCGTCAAGGCGTTCAGCGACACCGGCCTGAAGCAGGCTGGCGTCAAACTCTTCGCCACCGGCGACCTGACGCAGGAATCCGATCTGCCGGCGCTCGGCGAGGCCGCCGCAGGGATGGTGACCTCCTTCCACTACGCCGTTTCGCACGACTCCGAGATCAACAAGCGCTTCGTCGCCGCCGCCGACAAGGCAATCGGCGCGCCGGACCTGCTCTCCTTCCCGGCCGTCGGCGCCTATGACGGCATGTTCGTGATTTCCAAGATGATCGCGGCGACCGGCGGCAAGCAGGATGCGGAAAAGGCCGTCGAGGCCGTGAAGGGCCTTGCCTGGGAGAGCCCGCGCGGCCCGGTCAAGATCGATCCGGAGACCCGCCACATCACCCAGACGATCTACCTGCGCGAGGTCGCCAAGGACGCGCAGGGCCGCTGGATCAACAAGGAGATCGCCAGCGTCCCGGATCAGAAGGATCCCGGCCTCGCCAAGTGAGGACCATCTTGCGGTGGCAACATCCGTCATTCTCGGGCGAAGCGAAGCGCAGACCCGAGAATCTCCAGAAGGAGGCTCTGGTGCCTCCCCGTCGCGAGATGCTCGGGTCAAGCCCGGGCATGACGGCGGCATTGCCCGGCTGCGGCACGCCGAGCAGTAACGAGGCCCGCAGATGCAGACCGCGCTGAGCATCGCCATGGACGCCTTCGCCTATGGCATGGCGCTGTTCATCATCTGCATCGGCCTGTCGCTGACGATGGGGCTGATGCGGGTGGTCAATCTCGCCCATGGCGCCTTCGCCATGATCGGCGGCTACATTGCCTCCTATGCGGCGCGCGACCTCGGGCTCGGCTACGGCTTCGGCATCTTGCTCGCCATGCTCGGGACGGTGCTCCTCGCGATCCCGCTGGAGCGCCTGCTCTATCGCCGCATCTACGACCGCAGCGAGCTTTCCCAGGTGCTGATGACGATCGGCATCACCTTCTGCGTCATCGGCATCACCAACTACTTCTTCGGCCCGACGCTGAAGACGATTCCGCTCCCGCCGGAGCTCGCTCGGCCGATCGATCTCGGCTTCCGCAGCATCGCCAGCCACCGCCTCTTCGTCATCGCGAGCGGCATCGTCGTCGCCGGCGGCCTCTGGCTCCTGATCGAGCGCACCGGTTTCGGCATCCTTCTGCGCGCCGCCGTCGAGAATGCCCCGATGGCCCGCGCGCTCGGCGTGCGCACAGATATCATCTATGCGGCGAGCTTCGCGCTCGCGATCGGGCTCGCCGCCTTCGGCGGCGTGGTCGGCGCCGAGTTCCTGCCGATCGAGCCCTACTACGCGCTGCGCTATATGGTGACCTTCCTCGTCGTCGTCTCTGTCGGCGGCGCCGGCTCGATTCCCGGCGCGCTTGCCGCCTGCCTGCTGCTCGGCGCCATCGACGTCACCGGGCGCTATCTCGTGCCGGAGTTCGGCAATTTCTTCTTCTATCTCGCGGTGATCCTGATCGTCTGCGCCTTCCCGCGCGGCCTGATGGGACGGGCACAGTAGGATGACGGACGCCTCGCTCCCGCGCCCCGCCACCCGTCGCCTCCGGCCGCTTGGCCGTGACCTGGTCGGCCTTGTCCTGATCGCGCTCGTCGGCCTCGCCGGCTATGTGCTCTTCCCCGACAACCTCGCCTTCCTGACCCGCGTCATCTCGGTGGCGCTGCTCGTGCTCTCGCTCGACCTGATCGTCGGCTATTGCGGCATTGCCTCGCTCGGCCAGGGCGCGCTCTACGGCGCGGGTGCCTATGCCGCCGGCATCGCCTGCGTGCACGGCGTGACCGAGCCCTTCCTCCTCATCCTGATCGGCGCCGCCGCTGGCGCCGTCATGGGCCTGCTCATGGGCGCGGTGATGTTGCGCGCCCATGGCCTGCCACAGCTCGTGCTCTCGATCGCGATCGTCCAGCTGCTGCACGAGGCCGCCAACAAGGCCTCCTCGATCACCGGCGGCAGCGATGGCCTTTCCGGCATGGTCCCCGCGCCGCTCTTCGGCGTCTTCGAGTTCGATCTCTGGGGCCGCGCCGCCTATTTCTTCGGCCTCGCTCTGCTCATCGTCGTCTTCGCGGCCCTGCGCCTCATCGTGCGCTCGCCCTTCGGCATGGTCTGCCGCGGCCTCAAGGAGGACCCGTTGCGCATCAGCGCGCTCGGCATCTTCGCCTTCCCGGTGCTGGTCAAGATGTTCGTGATCTCCGGCGCCGTCGCCGGCATGGGTGGCGCGCTCGCGGCCATCGCGACGCAGGTCGTCGGCCTCGACAGCGTGAGTTTCGAGATTTCGGCCAACGCTCTCGTCATGCTGGTGCTCGGCGGCATCGGCAGCCTCTACGGCGCGCTGATCGGCACCGTGATCTTCATGGCGCTCGAACATATCGTCGCCGCGATCAATCCGTTCCACTGGATGACGCTGGTCGGCGCGGTGCTCATCGCCATCGTGCTCTTCGCCCCCCGTGGGCTTTCCGGCACGCTGGACGAACTGGCCCGCCTGCTGACGCGCGGACGCTGGGGAACAGGCCGATGACCGCGCTGTTCGAGGTCTCCCATCTCTCGAAGGAGTTCGGCGGGCTCCAGGTCAATCATGACCTCTCCCTTGCAATGGCCGAAGGCGCGCGTCTCGCGCTGATCGGCCCCAACGGCGCCGGCAAGACCACCTTCGTCAACCTCGTCACCGGCCGCATCAGGCCGAGCACCGGCACCGTCCATCTCGCTGGTGAGGACATCACCGCGATCGGCGCCGTCCAGCGCGTCAGGCGCGGCCTCGTCCGCACCTTCCAGGTCACGCGCCTCTTCCCCGACATGACGCCGGAAGAGCATGTCGTCATGACCATCCTGCAGCGGCTCGGCCGGGCGACGCGCATATTCGCCCGCTTCCATGGCGCCTCCGAAGTTCAGGACGAAGCAGCCGAGATCC
This sequence comes from Allobosea sp. 05L423, assembly GCF_056397745.1. Classification (NCBI taxonomy): domain Bacteria; kingdom Pseudomonadati; phylum Pseudomonadota; class Alphaproteobacteria; order Hyphomicrobiales; family Alloboseaceae; genus Allobosea; species Allobosea sp. 05L423. The sequence continues at coordinate 132,287 of NZ_JBFTOA010000014.1, forward strand.
TCGCCACGCTCGGGCTCACGGAGGTCGCGCGCCGCAAGGTCGCCACCATCGCCTATGGCCAGCAGCGCCTGCTCGAGATCGCGATCGCGCTGGCGCAGCGTCCCAAGGTACTGCTGCTCGACGAGCCCGCCGCCGGCGTACCCTCCGCCGATACCCCGCGCATCGAGGAGGCGCTGGCCCGCCTGCCCGCCTCGCTCGCCGTGCTGATGATCGAGCATGACATGGACCTCGTCTTCCGCTTCGCGAAACGGGTCGTGGTGCTGGCTGCTGGCGAGCTGATCTTTCAGGGCTTGCCAGCCGACGTCGCCAGGGACCCCAAGGTCCGTGAAGCCTATCTCGGGAATTACGCGCATGCCGGCAGCCACGCTTGACGTCAGGGCCTTAAGCGCCGGCTACGGCCAGACCCATGTGCTGGAGGACGTTTCCTTCTCGGTGCCGGCGGGCGGGCGCCTCTCCATCCTCGGCCGCAACGGCATGGGCAAGACCACGCTGATGGCGAGCCTGATGGGGCTGACGCGCCGCTATGCCGGCAGCATCAGCCTCGGCGGCACCGACATCACCGCGCTCGGCACCGCCGCCCGCGCCCATAGCGGCATCGGCCTCGTCCCCCAGACCCGCGAAATCTTCAAGGGGCTGACGGTCGAGGAGAACCTCTTCGCCGGGCTGAAAGGCCGCACGCGCAGCGCCATCGAGGAAGCCTATGCGCTCTTTCCCCGCCTGCACGAGCGCCGCCGCAATCTCGGCTCGCAGCTCTCCGGCGGCGAGCAGCAGATGCTGGCGACGGCCCGGACCATTCTCGGCCAGCCCTCGGTGCTGCTGCTCGACGAGCCGCTGGAAGGCCTCGCTCCCGTGATCTGCGACATGCTGATGGAGGCCTTCACCCGGCTCGCCGGCAGCGGCGCGATGACGATCCTCTTCGTCGAGCAGCGCCTGGAGAGCGCGCTCGACTTCGCCGAGGATGTCATCGTCCTCGAACGCGGCCGGATCGTCTGGTCGGGCAAGCCCGCTGCGCTACGCGCCGACGCCGCGGTGCTGGAACGCTATGTCGGCGTCGGCGGGCTGCACTGAGCACGCGCGGTTTGGCCGAAGCGAGGCTCGCGCCAAGCTCGGCCGTCATGCTCGGGCTTGCCCCGAGCATCTCGTGCCGAAGGAGGCTCTAGCGCCAATCCTGCTCGAGATTCTCGGGTCTACGCTTCGTTTCGCCCGAGAATGACGGGATCCAGCGTCAAACCACCAGATCGAGCGGCGGCACCGGCTCGCCGCGCGAGACATGCTGCATGTTCGTGAACATCCGCTTCACCACCGGGGCGAAATTGTCGGACGCCATGGCGGCCAGATGCGGCGTGGTCACGAGATTGTCGAGCGTGAGCAACTCGCTGTCGGTCGGGAGCGGCTCGATCTCGTAGACATCCATCGCCGCGCCGGCGATCTCCTTCGCCCTGAGCGCCGTGACGAGATCGGCCTCGTTGACGACACCGCCGCGCGCGACATTGATCAGCACCGCCGTCTTCTTCATTGCCTTCAGGGCCGCCAGATCGATCAGGTCCTTGGTTTCCGGCGTCAGCGGGCAATGCAGCGAGACGACGTCCGCCTGCGCCAGGATTTCGGCCATCGAAGCATGCTTCACGCCCAGCGCTGCTTCTTCGGCGACGTCGAGCGGCGTGCGCTTGCTGTAGAGGATGGTGCAGCCGAAGCCCTTCAGAAGCTTCGCGACATTCTTGCCGATCGCCCCGAAGCCGACGATGCCGACCGTCTTGCCCGAGAGCGTATAGGTATCCGACGGCAACTGACCCGTGCGCCAATGGCCCTTCTTGAGCTCAGCATTGCCGTAGGCGATGAGGCGCAGGGTCGACAGCATCAATCCGATCGCGAATTCGGAAACGGCTACGGCGTTTGAGCCGGTCGTGCGCGCGACCTGGATGCCGAGCTCCTTGGCTGCGGCGATATCGATGTTGTCGTAGCCGACGCCCCATTTGTGCAGCAGCTTCAGCTTCTTCGCCGCCCGCAGCACATCGGCCGAAACGCCGACCTGCCCGGAGATCGCGTAGTCGGCCTCCGCGATGATCTCCTTCATGTG
>NZ_JBFTOA010000015.1:0-122579 GCF_056397745.1 Allobosea sp. 05L423
GGCAAGGACCGCGGAAATCGAGCGGCACGGGTTCAAGCTTGTGCGCTTCAGCAATGCCGAGGTCATGGATAGCCGGGACGATGTCCTCGCCACCATCCGCACAGCAATAGGCGGATAGGTAGAGCCTTCATCGGCAGCAGCAGTCCCTCGTCCCTGCCCTTCTCCCACACGGGAGAAGGGTTCCCCGCGGGCCTTCACCCGCGCTCACGCCCGCTTGGCGACGGCCTGCTTCAGCCGCGCGACCGCCTCCACCGCGCCGGACCGGACCGTGACCTCCAGCGTCGGCGCCTCGCGCTCGATCATCTCGATCAGCGTCTCGGGCGTGATCTCGGCCCGCGCCGCGGTGAGCTTCAGCACGGCATTGGCGATGATGTTGGGCCAGTACGCGGCCCCGCCCTTGGCCAGCCCCTTGGCCTTGCGGCCCTCGAATTCCTGGGCGAGCTGTTCGGGGGTTTTCTTGGCCATGGTCTCGTAACCTGTTTCGGGATGAGCCGCTGCCTATCACGAAACGCCGGCCCCTGCCTGCCCCCTTGGCCGCGCTCACCCGGCCGCACTGCCCTGCCCGCACAGCGGGGCCGCGACAATCGCATTTGCATGCGGCCGCGACGCAAGGCAGGAGCGCCGCTCAAGGCAGGCCTGTGATGCGGCTGCCCATTCAGGACCCGACCATGCCCCGCCTCGCCTTGCTCGCCGCCTTCGCCGGCCTCCTCCTCGCCACCCCGACGGCCGCCCAGATCACCGACCGGGAGCTGAGCTGCGCCGACTGGCTGAAGTCCGGCGCGCACAAGAAGAGCGAGCACTCCGCCGCTGTGGCGGAGAAGATCAGGGCCTTCTGCGCCGCCAATCCGAAGATGAAGGCTATCGACGCCGAGATGACGATGACGGGCGATTGAGCGATGGCTGTGACCAGGCGCAAGGGCGAGATCACGGATAAGCATCGCGACCGCTCGCATCCCTTCCAGGTCCGGATCGTCGTGCCTCTTTCCGGCCTCCATGGCGCGGCCGGGATCATGTACCGCTGGGCGGCCTGGTTCGATCACGTCACGACGACCGGCAGGGGTATCATGCATTGGTGCTTCACCCGACCCGAGGTCGCCGATGCCTTCGCGATGGATTGCGGTGGCCAGCGCATCGACAAGCCGATCAATCCCTATGGTCTGGCCCTCGACCAGCCGAGCGGCAACGAGCTCGAACGGCGCGCAAGAGCGTCGCTCTACGCGATCGAGATCGTGACTGGCGGCAAGCCGATTGATAGAACGCGGCCGTTCAAGGAGGCCTGGAAAATTCCGTTCTCGACTTTCAGCGATCCGGCCGACGTGGCTCGGGCTCAAGCGGCGCTCGATGCGGCATGGGCCGAAGTGAAAAGTTCGGTGGCGGATGATGATATCGAGCGCGAGCGAACCCGGCTGGCCTACATCGTCGCCAGCTACGCTGCGGTGGCGATCGACGAGGACGATCTCGCACGGCGGGCCGTTGAGCGTTTCCGTCACCCAGGGCCGTGATTTGGCATGACAGTTCGGGAATGGGCCTCAAGGTACGCTTTCGACCCGTTGCGGACCTTAGCATTCTCATACTAATTTTGGCCGAGCGGCTGGCGTTCATGTGGGGTGCTAGGAAAGCCAACCCTAGAGCAGAGCCAGGTGATAGTGCGAAAATCATTCGACCTCGCGGTCGTAATAATCTGCGTGGCTTGGGGGCTTCCCCTCTATCTTTTGGCTCTATTGGCCCTCAGCGCTGCTGGGTTGCGGCCATATTGGCTTTTGCCGCTAATCGGGGGGATGGTCCTTGGCCGTCTTCCGCGCGGGACGAACGTACTGGGCGGCTCCATGTTCATATTCCTGATTTCCGGCGTTGTTCGAGGGCCGCTCGGAGGATGGATGCCGGCGTGTCTCGTGATCGGCGCTAGTTGGCTAGTGGGAGTTGGTCTCATTCGCCTGCCTATATGGCTTGCACGGCAGCGGCGAGGAACAGCCGCGAAGAACGGCGGGGAGTTACCGCCAGAGGTCCGGTAACGACCCATTGCAGACACCGGTTCTTGGGCCTCGAATTCAAACGACGCTGGCCAACAGCCGCCCAGCCAGAAGCACCAGAACAATCCCGAACAGGCTGTAGCGTATGCGGGTCATGAAAAACGGAACCGCCATCCCCACGGCCAAGGTCAAGCAGGAGGCCAACCCGGATTTGATATAGGCATCCTTGGAACGATACTCGGGCGAGCCCGCTACAGGACCTTCGCCGCCCCAAGGGTAGCACCCACTGGAGCCGACTGGGGGCTCAGAACACGCGCGGGCATGCCAAGCGGAGTTGAGGTCGTAGATCAAGGCGATCAGCAACAGGCCAAAAAGCAGCGATATGGCCACCTCGAACAAGCTGACTTTGAGCCTCATCCACCAACCTCGCCGCAGTGCGGGCAACAAGTTGGCGCGAAGCTGAATGCCGCTCAAGCGACTTCTGCTATCGACCCGTTGCAGACGCTCAGCCTCACCGGAGTCGAGCTGCCGCGGATAGCTTTCGAGTGCATTGTTCGAGAGTGATTCAGCGTGACAGTTCGGGAATTGGGATTCCGCTCGCTCTAGGTACGCCTCCAATTGGATTCGTTACCTTTTCCGCAACTGTCATGCTTGGCTGCGGCACCAGGTAGAATCGTGACAGTTCCGGAGAGCGCCGGGACGATTTTTCAAAGGGTTAGCGGCAGGCCCGATTTCCGGCATTCTGGCTTTAGGGATTGCTGGCCCCGAAATCTGCGAACAATCAAATGGCAATATTGGCCACGCCGCGCCCCGCCTAAGTTCTTGCAGCGCCGCCGCTTTCCGCCTGATCCCGGATAGTCCCGGCTAATCCCGCTTCATTGCCATATGATTGTTCGTTTCACACATATGCACCCGCCGCTTGACTCCCGCCCCCCAGCGGCTCTACCCCCATCGACGGGACACGCCCCCCCAACGGGGCGCGCCCATCTGTAAGGATGGAGACATCGATGGCGAATACCGCACCGACCACGCGCCCGCGCGTGCCTAACTTCTCGTCTGGCCCCTGCGCCAAGCGCCCCGGCTGGACCCTCAAGGGCCTCTCCGACGCCCCGCTCGGCCGCTCGCACCGCGCCAAGATCGGCAAGGACAAGCTGAAGGCCGCGATCGACCTCACCCGCGAGGTGCTGCAGGTCCCCTCTGATTACCGCATCGGTATCGTGCCGGCCTCCGACACCGGCGCCGTCGAGATGGCGCTGTGGAGCCTGCTCGGCGCCCGCGGCGTCGACATGGTCAGCTGGGAAAGCTTCGGCGCCGGCTGGGTCACCGATGTCGTCAAGCAGCTCAAGCTCGCGGATGTCCGCACCTTCGAGGCGCCCTACGGCGAACTGCCGAACCTCAAGAAGGTCGACACGAAGAACCGCGACGTCGTCTTCACCTGGAACGGCACCACCTCGGGCGTGCGCGTCGTCGACGCGAGCTGGATCGCCGATGACCGCGAGGGGCTGACCATCTGCGACGCCACCTCCGCCGCCTTCGCCCAGCGCCTCGACTGGCCCAAGCTCGATGTCGTCACCTTCTCCTGGCAGAAGGTGCTCGGCGGCGAGGCCGCGCATGGCATGATCGTGCTCTCGCCCCGCGCGGTCGAGCGGCTCCTGACCTACAAGCCGGCCTGGCCGCTGCCGAAGATCTTCCGCATGACCTCGGGCGGCAAGCTGATCGAGGGCATCTTCCAGGGTGAGACGATCAACACCCCCTCCATGCTCGCGGTCGAGGATTACATCGATGCGCTGAACTGGGCGAAGAAGGTCGGCGGATTGGACGGGCTGGTGAAGCGCGCCGACGGCAACGCCCGCGTCATCGCCAAGTTCGTGCGCGAGAGCGACTGGATCGACTTCCTCGCGGTGAAGCCGAAGACGCGCTCCAACACCTCGGTGTGCCTGAAGTTCACCGACCCGGCCGTCACCGCGCTGGCGCCGGATGCTCAGGCGGCCTTCGCCAAGCAGGTCGTCTCGATCATCGAGAAGGCCGGCGCCGGCTACGATCTCGGCCATTACCGCGACGCCCCTCCCGGCCTGCGCATCTGGTGCGGCGCGACCGTGCAGTCGCGCGACGTCAAGGCGCTGCTGCCCTGGATCGAATATGCCTTCGCCGAGGCCAAGGCGGGCCTGGGCAAGAAGGCGGCCTGACCGGGCCGTCATGGTCGGGCTTGACCCAACCATCTCTCTCAAGAAGAGGCGCTGCCCTGCGCCTCCGCGTCCCGAGATGGCCGGGTCAAGCCCGGCCATGACGCCCTCCCCCTTCAAGCGCCGAACGCTCCCCGTGCAGCGCGGCGCCAGCCGGAGCCTCCCATGCCCGCACCGAAAGTCCTGATTTCCGACGCCCTCTCCCCCGCCGCCGTGCAGATCTTCAAGGATCGCGGCATCGACGTGACCTTCGATCCCGCCCTCGGCAAGGACAAGGACAAGCTCGCCGCGATCATCGGCGAGTATGACGGCCTCGCCATCCGCTCGGCCACCAAGGTCACCGCCAAGCTGCTCGAGCAGGCCAAGAACCTGAAGGTCATCGGCCGCGCCGGCATCGGCGTCGACAATGTCGAGATCCCCGCCGCCACCTCGCGCGGCGTGATCGTGATGAACACGCCCTTCGGCAACTCGATCACCACCGCCGAGCACGCCATCGCCATGATGTTCGCGCTCGCCCGCCAGATCCCCTCGGCGGATGTCTCCACGCAAGGCGGCAAGTGGGAGAAGAACCGCTTCATGGGCGTCGAGATCACGGCCAAGACGCTCGGCCTGATCGGCGCCGGCAATATCGGCTCGATCGTCGCCGAGCGCGCCATCGGCCTCAAGATGCGCGTCATCGCCTATGACCCCTATCTCTCGCCGGAGCGCGCCGTGGCGCTGGGCGTCGAGAAGGTCGAGCTCGACGAGCTGCTGAAGCGCGCCGACTTCATCACGCTGCACGTCCCGATGACCGAGAAGACCAGGAACATCCTCTCGGCCGAGGCGCTGGCGAAGACGAAGAAGGGCGTGCGCATCATCAACTGCGCCCGCGGCGGCCTCGTCGACGAGCAGGCGCTGGCCGATCTTATCAAGTCCGGCCATGTCGCGGGTGCGGCCTTCGACGTGTTCTCGCAGGAGCCGGCCGAGACGAACCCGCTCTTCGGGCTGGAGAACGTCGTCTGCACGCCGCATCTCGGCGCCTCGACCAACGAGGCGCAGGAGAACGTAGCCCTGCAGGTCGCCGAGCAGATGAGCGATTACCTGCTCAAGGGCGCCATCACCAACGCGGTCAACTTCCCGTCGATCTCGGCCGAGGAAGCTCCCCGCATCAAGCCCTTCGTCGATCTGGCGGAGAAGCTCGGCTCCTTCCTCGGCCAGCTCACCGAGGCCGCCGTCAAGGGCATCCGCATCGAGTATGAGGGCGCGGTCGCGAGCCTCAACCTCAAGGCGATCTCGGCCGCCGCGATCACCGGCGTGCTCAGGCCCTTCCTGCCCGAGATCAACATGGTCAACGCCGCGCTGATCGCCAAGGAGAAGGGCATCGTTGTCGAGGAACTGACCCGCGACGTCGCCGGCAATCTCGAAAGCGTCATCCGCATCGTCGTCGAGGCCGAGGACATGCCGCGCCATGCGTCGGGCACGGTCTTCCATGACGGCAAGCCGCGCATCGTCGAGATCCGCGACATCGCCGTTGATGCCGAGTTCGCGCCGCACATGCTCTATGTCCGCAACGCCGACAAGCCGGGCTTCATCGGCCAGTTCGGCTCGCTGCTCGGCGGCGCCGGCGTCAACGTCGCGACCTTCTCGCTTGGCCGCGACAAGCCGGGCGGCGACGCGATCTGCTACGTCTCGGTCGACGAGCCGATCTCGGACGAGCTGCTCGCCAAGATCCACGAGATCCCGATGGTCAAGCGCGCGCGTCGGCTCAGGTTCTGATCGTGCTCAACCCCTTGCGCGCCATCGTCACCTCCCGCCAGGAGGCGGCGCTGGCGCCGATCCGCTTCGAGGTTCGCCGCGACGAGGCGGCGGGCCTCTGGTACGCCATGGATACCGGCGAGCTCGGCATCGTCACCGAAGCCGAATCGCTCGATGCCCTGCGCGAGCGCCTGAAGCAGCTCCTGCCGGAATGCTTCGGCATCGAGGACTGCCCGGTGGAGCTTGCGCTCTGCGCCGATGAGGCTCCCGTTCAGCCCGCCGACACCGCGATTTCGGCGCTCTCCAGCACGTAGCGCGCGAACAGGAAATCCCTGATCGCGACGATCTGCTCGCCGCGCCATTCCAGCGTCACGAAATAGAGCGGCGGTCCCTCGCCGTCCTCAGCGTCGAGCATCAGCACGGCCGGTTTCCCGTCCACGATCCCGGACGCGCAGCGCCAGTGCGTGGCGGTGTCGTAGCGCCCGAAATAGGGCGCGACCTCGTCGCGGCCGCGCAGTTGCAGGCGGTTGACGAGATCCAGGCGGACATCCTCGGCCAGCATCGCGCGGACGGCGTCGAAATCATGCGCATTGAACCGCGCGACATAGGCCTCCAGCCGCCTGCGCTCGGCCGGTGCGAGCTGCGGCGCCCGCATGTCTCCGGGCTCCTGCGCGATCTCCGCGAGCCGTTGTCGCCCGCGTTGCAGCAGGCCTTTGACCGCGGGCGGGCTCAGCTCCAGAAGCTGCGCGATCTCGTCCACCGAGAAATCGAGCACGTCGCGCAGCGTGACGGCGCTGCGCTGCGCGACCGGCAGGCGCGCGAGCGTCTGCAGGCTGGCCCGGGTCGCGAGCGGATCGACACTGGCCAGCTGCGGCGCCACCATGTCTTCCTCATCCTCGCGCTCCAGCTCGGCGCGGCGGGCGCGGCGCCGGAGCGCATCGAGCGCGGCGTTATGCGCGATGCGGAACAGCCAGCCGTCCGGGTTGTCGACGGGGGCGACGTCGCTCCAGGCTTCGGCAGCCTTGAGGAGCGCGTCCTGCACGACGTCCTCTCCTTCGACCGCCGAGCCCATCATCCGGGCGCAATAGCGGTGAAGGCGCGGCCGCAGCCGCGCGATCGCTTCGCTCAACACGCCCGGCGCGGCACTGCCCGCCACTCTATCAGCCATGGGAGAATCCGACGTCGCATAGCATCGTCTCGACGGTGGCGAGGGAGCCGATCCGCGCGAGATACGCCTTGAAGTACTCGGTTTCCCGGAATGCCGCGATATCGTCGGCACTGCGCCAGCGCGAATAGTTCACCACCCGCCGGCCATCGCGGCCAACCAGAACGGAGGATGAGAGCGACCCCGGCTGCTTGCTGAAGAAGTCTTCCGTGCCTTCGCGCAAGATCTCCGCCAGCCGCGGCTGGTCGGCGGGCTGCACGGTGAAGACGTTCACGAGCGCGATGCTGCCGCCCGCTGCGGACATCTTGGTTTCCATGGCCGTTCCTTTGGTCCGGGCGCGAGAGGGTACAGACGCGATGAGGTTGCCAGCGAAGCCCAGCGCCAACACCGCCCGGCGCAAGACGTCGGTCTTCGCCATATCGCAAACCTCCATGTGCCGGATGCGATGTCCGGGCCACCGAACGCGTCGGCATGGCATCCATCTTCAAAGACGAATGCCGCACGCGATCGGAACCGCGGCGGAACGTTTTTTTCGAAACCCGCCGCTACGGCGGATGGATTCGGCCAACCTGCCGCCGCAACGCCGCCGCAATGTCCCTCCCCTCTGATGGCCTCGCCATCAAGGGACCGCCCATGCCTGCCCGCCTCCGCCTCGCCGCCGCTGCCCTCGCCTGCCTCGCCGCCTTCCCCGCCCTCGCCGATTGGGACAGGGCCAGACTCGACAAGGAGATCGTCGCGATCGAAGGGCAGGCGCAGGGCCGGCTCGGCGTCGCGCTGCTCGACCTCAAGGACCGCAAGCAATGGTCCTATCGCGGCTCCGAGACCTTTCCGATGCAGAGCGTGTTCAAGCTGCCGCTGGCAGTCGCCGTGCTGCAGCAGGTCGAGGCCGGCAAGTTCAGGCTCGACCAGCCGATCACCGTTACGCGCCAGGATTTCTCGCTGTTCCGCAGCCCGCTCGCCAAGGCCTTCAAGGGCGAGCGCAACGACTATCCGCTGAGCGAGCTCGTTCGCCTCGCCGCCGGCGAGAGCGACAACACCGCGGCCGACCTGCTGATGCGCGAGATCGGCGGCCCGCAGGTGGTGACGAAGATGCTGCGCGACGGCGGCATCACCGGCCTGTCGATCGACCGCTACGAGCGCCAGTTCCAGCCCGAGATCTACGGTCTGCGGGGCTTTGCCTGGGGGGAGACCGTCGACGAGAAGCGCTTCCGCGCCGAGCTCAAGGCGCTCAGGCCGGAAGTCCGCATCGCCGCGCTCTCGAAGGCGCTGAAGGACAAGCGCGACGCCGCGACGCCCGAGGCGAGCGCGCTCTTCCTGGAGGGCTTCGCCAAGGGCACCTGGCTGCGCGACCCCGCCCATACCGCCTTCATCGAGAAGATCGCTGCCGAAATGAAGATCGGCGCCGAGAGGATCAAGGCGGGCCTGCCGGCGGGCTCGCGCCTCGCCCACCGCACCGGCCTCGGCCTGACCACGGACGGCATCAACCACGCCAGCAACGATATCGGCATCGCCACGCTGCCGGACGGGCGGCGCTTCGTCATCGTCGTCTATCTCGCCGGCTCGCGGGCCGATGCGAAGGAACGCGACGCAGCCCACGCCGCAGTCGCGCGGCTCGCCGTCTCGGCGCTGCGCTGAGAGGCCGTAAAAGGCGAGCGCTCATCCTGAGGAGCCGCGATGCGACGTCTCGAAGGATGCTCCAGACGGTTCCCGAGCCTCCTGAAACATCCTTCGAGACGCCATTCCCAACCGAATGGCTCCTCAGGATGAGGGCTCAGTGAGTTGTCCGCATCCTTCGCGAGGTGGCTCTTCCTACCGCCCCAGCCGCTCCGCGATGAAAATGCCGCCGAGCACGAGGGCAAGCGCCAGGGCGTGATAGAGGCCGAAGGGCTCGCCGATGATCAGCACCGCGAGAATCGGCGCGAAGACCGGCACGAGATTGACGAAGACGCCGGCCCGGCCGGGCCCGATGATCTCGATGGCGCGCATGAAAAGGAGCTGCGACAGGATCGAGGGGCCGATCACGGTGAAGGCCAGAATCGCCCAGCCCTTCGCCGTCGGGATATAGAACTTGCCCAGCGCAATCTCGCCGGCGAGCAGCGGCAAGGAGAAAAGGCAGGCGACGCAAGCCACCGCCGTGAAGAAGACGAGGCCCGGAATCGCTGGCCGGTTGCGGATCGCCACGGTGTAGCTGGCGTAGAGCGCGCAGGCGAGGATCATCAGCAGGTCGCCTGCGGCGAAGCGAAAGCCCATCAGGACCTGAATGTCGCCGCGGCTTGCCGTGACGACGACGCCCAGCAGCGTCACCGCCACGCCGAGCGCCTGCATGCTGCCGATCGGCGTGCGATAGGCCAGGAGGGCGCCGATCAGCACGAAGACCGGGATCGAGCCCTGCAGAATGCCGATATTGATCGCCGAGGTCGAATAGGCAGCAAGATACATCAGCGTGTTGAAGGCGGTGAAGCCGAGCACGCCGAGCATCGCGACGTAGCGCCAGCGCGCGCGCAGCACCGGCCAGTGTTTCCTGAGCTGCTCGCGCAGCAGGAAGGGCATGATCAGGCACACCGCGATCCAGCGGAACGACGTCAATGCCATCGGCGAGATGTTGCCGACGGCAAGCCGGCTCGCCACGGCATTGCCGCCCCACATCAGCGTCGTCAGGATCAGCAGCAGGTAGGCATTGGCCCAGGCGCGTTGCAGCCAAGTCGGGGAAGGGTGCACGATTCCGCCCTGTCACGAGAAAGGGCTCATGCAATAACCTTGCAGGAGACCCCTCTCATATGAGATCGGGCGCAAGCCTGCCCGTCGCCCTGCGCATTCCTGCGGAAGTTCCCCGATGATCCAGACCAGCTCCCGCCCGCTCCGCCTGCTCTTCGTCGACGGCAACACACACGAGCATCGCGAAGGGCTGCGCACGGCTTATGGCATGGCCTATGGCGAGGCCTACGCCGCCGAGATCGCCGCGATTGCACCCGGCATCGTCTCCGACATCTGCCTGCCGGCCGACGAGGGCGCCAACCTGCCGGACGCCGCCGGGCTCGAATCCTATGACGGCGTTTTCCTCACCGGCTCGGCCCTGCACATCTACAAGGCCGACCCGGCGGTGATGCGGCAGGTCGAGCTGATGCGGGCAATCTATGCCAGCGGCACGCCCTGCTTCGGCTCCTGCTGGGGCATCCAGATCGGCTCGGTTGCGGCGGGCGGCACCGTCACCGCCAATCCGAAGGGGCGCGAGGTCGGCTTCGCCCGCCGGATCACGCCGACCGAGGCGGGCCGGAACCACAAGCTGCTCGACAGCAGGCCGTCCTCCTTCGACGCCCCGGCGATCCATCTCGACACCATCGCCCTGCCCGCGCATGGCACGACCATCCTCGCCTCCAACGCCTACAGCCAGGTGCAGGCGGCCGAGATCAAGCACAATGGCGGCACCTTCTGGGGCGTGCAGTACCATCCGGAATTCCCGCTGAAGCAGGTCGCTTCGATCCTCGGGCGCATGGTGCCGCTGCTGATCGAGGAGGGCTTCCGCAAGGACGAGGCCTCGACGGAAGCCTGGCTCGACGACCTCCGCACGCTCGACGCGGAGCCTGTCGGCCGGCAGGATCTCGCCTGGGCGCATGGGCTCGACCGCGAGGTGCTCGACGCCGAGCGCCGCGTCACCGAACTCCGCAACTTCGTCGAGCACCGCATCAAGCCGCACGCCAGCACGCGCAGCCGCGCCTGAACGTTCGGCGCCAACATCCCGCGAGCTCTCATCCTTCGGGACGCCGCTGACGCGGCGCCTCAGGATGAGGGCCAGGAATTTGCGCCCCCCTGTTCGGCAGCCCGGCGCGTCGGCTGTCCGCAACCTTGCCATCGCGAATAGCGCTGGCTAGGTAAGTGGCCGTGAGGCCACGACCTCCCCCAACCTGGGCAATGTGCTGGGACGACCCGGCAACTCATGGGGGACCGCTATGGCGTGGCTCTACCTGTTTTCTGCCGGCCTTCTCGAAGTCGTCTGGGCTTTCACCATGAAGCAGTCGGACGGGTTTTCCCGTCCGGTGCCGACGGCGATCACCATCCTCACCATGGTCGGCAGCTTCGCCCTGCTCTCGCTGGCGATGCGCACCCTGCCGCTCGGCACGGCCTATACGATCTGGACCGGCATCGGCGCCGTCGGCGCCTTCATCGTCGGCGTCGCCGTGCTCGGCGAGGCGCTGACGCCGATGCGCATCGCCGCGGCCATGCTGATCGTCTCCGGCCTCGTCATGATGAAGCTGTCGGCGCACTGACCGCCGCGCTTGCCAAAGCGCAGCCGGCTTTTTAAGCAGGCCGGGCCTCGGGACGACCCGCGGCCTTCGCACACATAGGGGACGGCCCCACGACGCGGAATGCTCCGCGCCGTCGCGCAACCCCGTGCAGCGGAGGCCCTCCCTTGGCCAATCCCAGCGACCAGTTCATCGTCAAGGCCCTTATTCCGCTGCGCGTCGGCGGGCTCGATCTCGGCTTCACCAATGCCGCGCTGATGATGACGCTCGCCACCGCGGCGATCGGCGGCGGGCTGATCTGGGCGACGCGCTCGCGCGCCCTCATCCCCGGCCGCGCCCAGTCGCTGGCCGAGATGCTCTACGAATTCGTCGCCAGGACCCTGACCGACGCGACCGGGCGCGAGGGCCTGCGCTTCCTGCCGCTGATCTTCTCGCTCTTCATGTTCGTGCTGGTGCTCAACCTGTTCGGCATGGTCCCCGGCGCCTTCACCGTCACCAGCCATATCGTCGTCACCTTCGCGCTGGCGATGCTGGTGATGGCGACGGTCATCGGCTACGGCGTGCTGCGCCACGGCTTCGGTTTCCTGCGGCTGTTCGTGCCGTCGGACGTGCCGAAATGGCTCCTCCCCTTCATCACGCTGATCGAGATCGTCTCCTTCCTGTCGCGGCCGATCTCGCTGAGCCTGCGCCTTTTCGCCAACCTGCTCGGCGGCCATATCGCGCTGAAGGTCTTCGGCAGCTTCGTCGCGGCGCTGCTCGCGGCCGGTTTCGGCTATTCGCTGCTGGCGCCGCTGCCGCTTCTCATGACCGTCGCGCTCACCGCCTTCGAGTTCATGGTCGCGGTGCTGCAGGCCTATGTCTTCACAGTGCTCGCCTGCATCTATCTCAACGACGCGCTGCATCCCGGCCACTAGCACCGGGCCAGACCGGGCCGGCCGCGCCGATCCTTCAGCTTCTCTCGACGGCAAGCGCCGCCGCGTCGAGGGCTGCGGCGATCGCTTCGGCCGCGCTTTCATCGAGCGACCCGCGCCGCAGCCTCAGCCGCAGGGCAACCTTCAGATTCTCCGTGGCGCGCGTGACGCGCTCGGGAATGCCGTCCCCCGGAGTTGCCGCGCCGGCGGCGCTCACGCGGGCCAGCAGGCTGTCGAGCGCCGCCTGGTTGGCGACGAGGAACGAAGCCCCTTCCGCGGTGACGAGGAAGTTCTTCCGGCTTCCGCTCTCATCCGCGACGCGGGCATAGCCCATGTCTTCGAGCCATTGCAGCGTCGGATAGATCACGCCGGGGCTCGGCGTGTAGCTGCCGCCCGTGCGCTCCTCGATCCCGCGCATCAGGTCATATCCGTGGCGGGGCTGCTCGGAGAGCATCGCGAGAATGAGCAGGCGAAGCTCGCCATAGTCGAACATCCTGCCGCCGTGCCGCCCCCGGCGTCCCCGGCGTTCATGTTCATGTCCATGTTCGTGGTGGTGATGGTGGCCCCGACGGTGCTCGCGCCTATCGCGGAGGGGGTCGGGATGACGGTCGTGACCGTCTCTGTCTGTGTGCTTCATGCCCATGCAAACTATATCGCGATATATCTCAAATCAAGATATATCGAAATTACACTTTGGTAATCTGCGGCGGGAGACTGTCGCCTGCGGGCGGTCTTCAGGCGTTCGCCGCCCGGCCGACGCTCATGCGAATGCAGGACGCTCATTCTGCTCTCGCCTCCTATCCGCATTCCGGCCAAATTCGGCCTTGGGCGCGCCGGATTCGGCAGCGTTCATCGCGGTCGCGTGACTGTGATTCTGGGGGATGATGACGTGAAGAACTATATTGCCGCTGCCCTGATCCTCGCTCCCGGCTTCGCCAGCGCCGCCGAGACCGAGCTTGCCAGCCGGATCGACCGGGTCACGGTCTATCCCGACGGTGCCGTGGTGACGCGGCTCGGCAAGGCGGAGCTGCTGCAGGGCGCCTCTCAGCTCGTATTGCGCGGCCTGCCGGCGACGATCGACCCCGCCTCCTTCCGCGTCGAAGGCAAGGGCAGCGGCGCCTTCTCGGTCGGCGCCGTCGATGTCCGCACCACGCCGGGCGACGCCAGGCCGGTGCTCGATACGGTGCTGGAGGGCAAGCTCAAGGCGCTGCACGACGACAAGGACAGGTTCGAGAGCCAGATCGCCGCGATCGAGGCCAAGCGCGCCACCGTCGAGCGCTTCGCCCAGACCGGACCGGACAAGCTCGGCCCGGATGGCAAGGCTCTGCCCGTCGCCGATTGGCCGGCCGTGTTCGAGGCGATCGGCACCGCACTGGTCAAGGTCCAGGACGAGCTGCGCGGCGTGCGTGGCCGTCTCTCTGATGTCGAGGCCGAGATCGCCGCGCTCGAGGGCGCCCGCCCGCAGACCGGACGCCCCGGCGCGCCGAAGCGCGATGTCGCCATCGCGGTCGAGGCGCCGCAGCCGGTCGCGGCCGAATTCACCGTGAGCTATCGCGTCACCGGTGCGAACTGGACGCCGAGCTATGAGGCACGGCTGACCACCGCGGCCGAGAAGCCGGAGATCGCGCTGACGCGCCGCGCCGAGATCCGCCAGCGCAGCGGCGAGGCCTGGGACGATGTCGCGCTGACACTCTCGACCACGCGCTCGGCCGGCGGCACCCGCGCGCCCGATCTCGCCCCCGTGCAGGTCGCCTTCTTCGAGCCGCCCGCCATCTATGAAAGCCGCTCGCGCGCTCCCGCCGGAATGGCCGCCGCGCGCGCCAAGGCCGAGGCCGAGGCGCTGGCCGCACAGTCGCAGCGTGCGATTTCTCCGGCCCCCGCGCCTGCACGGCCGGCCGAGGTCGAGGTCGCGACGATCGAAGCCGGCGCCTATCAGGCGAATTTCCAGGTCCCCGGCCGCGCCTCGATTCCGCAGGACGGCTCGCCGAAGACCGTGGTCCTCACCCAGCGCAAGGCGGAGGCGACGCTTGCCGCCCGCACCGTGCCCGAGCTGGAGCAGAAAGCCTATCTGGAAGCCGGCTTCGTCCATGAGGAGGAGGCCCCGCTCCTGCCCGGCCGCGTCGCCCTGCATCGCGACGGCACCTATGTCGGCATGGGCCAGTTCGGGCTCGTGGCGCCGGGCGACAAGCTCGAGCTCGGCTTCGGCGCCGACGACCGGATCAAGGTCAGCTACGCCCCGGTGAAGCGCCGCGAGAACGAGCCCGGCTGGCTCGGCCAGAGCCGCACCGACCAGCGCGAGTTCCGCACCGTCGTGAAGAGCCTGCATGCCCGGCCGGTGAAGGTGACGGTGCTGGGGCGAATCCCCTTCTCGGAGAGCACCGCCATCGCGGTCGAGACCATTGCCTCCCAGACCACGCCGCCAACCGAGAAGCAGGTCGGCGACCGCCGCGGCGTCTCGTCCTGGAGCTTCGATCTCGCCCCCGGCGCCGAAAAGGAGCTCAAGCTCGCCTATCGCCTCAAATGGCCTGGTGACCGCGAGCTCTCCTATGACGAGCAGCCGCTGCCCGGTCGGTGAAGCGAGGAAGCGCGAGCCTTCACGTCATTCTCGGGCGAAGCGAAGCGCAGACCCGAGAATCTCCGTCAGAAGGAGGCTCTGGTGCCTCCCCGTCGGGAGATGCTCGGGTCAAGCCCGAGCATGACCGCGCCCCGCCCTGACGGCGTCCTGTCTCAGACCGCCATCTCCACTTCCCGCCCGCGGCCGAGTTCGGCCATCCAGCTCCGGTACTTCGGCTGGATCTTGAGCTGGTGGGCATAATGCCGGCGGAGCGCCTCGGTCAGTCGCCCGTCGCGGCCGAGCTGCTCGTCGGCGAAACCGACCATCACCGAGTTCGGCCAGGCCTGCGGACGGATTTCGCGCAGCCTTTCGAACAGCGCATCCTCGCCCTCGGCCGGATCGGCCTGCGCCATCAGGGTCAGCATCGCCGCTGTCGAGCGCGAGACCCCCATATGGCAATGCACCAGCAGATGGCCCTTCACGCGCCCCGCGGCGGTTTCGCGCAGGCCCTCGCCAAAGCGCAGGACCTCGCCGACATGCTCCGGCGCCGGCATGATCTGGCCGGGGCGCGGATCGATGATGTCATGGAAGCGCAGCGTCACGCGATGGTGCTCGCCATAGGCGCCGAATGCCTCGATCTCGGCACGGTCGGGATCGAGCACCGAGAGCACATGCGTCACCTCGCGGGCGCTGTTGCCCGGCAGCTCCTCGATGCCGCAGATCGTCAGGGTCGAGATGGTCAGGGTCTTCATGGCACGCCTCCGCGATAGGACGGGCGCCATGCTCGGGCGCGGCCCGAACATCTCCTTCAAGAGATTCCCGGGTCTGCGCTCCGCTTCGCCCGAGAATGACGCCCTATCTGTCTTCGTTCACTCGGCCGCGATCGCCCGCAGGCCCTGGCCGAGCTCCTGGTCGACGAGGCCGACCCAGTAGCGCACGCCGTCCGGAATGATCGCGTCGTTGAAGTCGTAGAGCGGCGTATGCAGGCCGACGAAGGAGCCGTCGGGATTGACGCCGTTGCCGATGCGCATGAAGGCGCCCGGCCGCACCAGCATCATCTCGGCGAAGTCCTCGCCGCCGGTGCCCGGCCGCAGCTGGCCGTTGACATGCTCGGCCCCGACCGCGGCGCTCGCCGCCGCAACCGCGACCCGGACCTGCTCGGCCTCGTTGACCAGCGGGCTCGTGCCGCGATGGTAATGGGCTTCGGCCCTGCAGCCCCAGGCCTGCGCCGTCGCCGCCGCGAGTTCGGCGATGCGCCGCTCGACGGTGTCGCGCACCTCCTGCGAATAGGTCCGCGCCGTGCCGCCGATGACGAGTTCGGAAGGGATGACGTTCGAGGCGTTGACGTCACCGCCATGGATATAGCCGACGCTGATCACGGCCGTGTCGAGGGGCGCGACGTTTCGGCCGACGATGCCCTGCAGGCCGAGCACGAAATGCGCCTGCGCATAGGTGATGTCGGTGGAGCGATGCGGCTGCGAACCGCCATGGCCGCCGAGACCATGGAAGGTGACCTTCCATGAATCCGCCGCCGCGAGGAACGGGCCGACGGTGGTGCCGAAGCTGGAGGCCGGCATCCCCGGCGTGTTGTGCAGCCCATAGATCGCATCGCAGGGGAAGCGATCGAACAGCCCATCCGCCAGCATGGCGTTGGCGCCACCGCGGCCTTCCTCGGCCGGCTGGAAGATCAGGTTTACGGTGCCGGCGAAATCCCGGTTCTCGGCGAGGTACTGCGCGGCCGCGAGCAGCATCGTGGTGTGCCCGTCATGGCCGCAGGCATGCATCCGGCCGTGATTGCGCGAGGAATAGGGAAGGTTGGTGGTCTCCTCCAGCGCCAGGCAGTCCATGTCGGCGCGCAGGCCGATGGCGCGTTCGCCCGGCTGGGTGCCGCGGATGACGCCGACGACACCGGTCTTGCCGACCGCCTCCGTGACCTCGACGCCCCATTCGCGCAGCTTGTCGGCGACGAGCTTGGCGGTGCGCACCTCTTCCAGGCCGAGTTCGGGATGGGCGTGGATGTCGCGGCGGATCGCCGTGAACGCGGCATGGTGTTGGCCGAGCCAGTCGTCGAGCTTGGTCATGATCGATGAAATCCCCTCTCCTGCGGGCTGTGACGCCCGACCCAGCTATTACGCCCGATTGCGGCAGCATGACCGTGCAAATGCTACAGATCGACCATGCCGCAGCAGACTGGCCTGCGAATGAAACCGGCTCCGCAACCTCAATCCTTCTTCGCGGGTGCAGACTTCTCTCGTGATTCCCTGATCCGTCCACCGGCGTGCTCGACAGCCTGCTCGGTCCGCGCGTCGATCATCGGCTGATCGGGATCATCCGGGCAATCGCGGCCCGTCTGCAGGCAATCCGTCTGGATCAGCGGCTGCCGACGCTCGACCCTGTTGATCATCTGGCAGCGCCGGAAATTGTCTTCGAAATCAGTGTCGGCCAGCGTCCCGTCGACCATGATCGTGCCTGCCCTGACGACGGCCTTGGCGGTCCCTGCCCCGGTTTCGACGATCATGGATCGCAGCGCGATCCCGGCAAGCTGACAAGCATTGAGCCTGAGCGCGATGGTCTGGCCGGGAGGACCGGCGGCATCGCGCAGGAAGCGGTCTCTCAAGGCTGCGATATGGGGACCGTCCTCAGCGCGAATTCTGGCCGCCATTGCCTTCACCACGCCGGGCTTCGAACGGGTCACCGCCTCGGCGAACTCGACCTGCATCCGTATCGTCAGCGCGTGGTCGCCCATGCGCTCCAGGAAAGCCGGGTCGGGAATCTCCTGCGAACGCCCTGGCGAAACTCCAAGCATCGCGGCGAGGGCGAGTGGCAGGGACCAGGCCTTTGCCGGGCAGCCTCTGTCTTGGATCTGAACAGCCATCGCGGCCTTGTCGCAGAACGGTATTCCCGCAGCAAGGCCGGGTGGATCGGCACCGGTCCTAACCATTTCGCCCCGGCGGGCCTCATCGGGCACATGCCGAAAAACTTGACCTGCGCGCCCTATTGGCCCATGAGGGCTTGCAAGGACCTGCCCCGAAACCCCGGCCTTGCGCCGGGGTTTTGCATTTGCGCGGGCCGCTTGCACAGGCAACGCGGTACAACAGCAGGGACACATCGCTCATGGCGAATGTTGTGGTGGTCGGCGCCCAGTGGGGCGACGAGGGCAAGGGCAAGATCGTCGACTGGCTGTCGAGCCAAGCCGATGTCGTGGTCAGGTTCCAGGGCGGCCATAATGCCGGCCATACCCTCGTCATCGACGGGGTCACCTACAAGCTCTCGCTGCTGCCCTCCGGCATCGTCCGTCCGGGCAAGCTCTCGGTCATCGGCAACGGCGTCGTCGTCGATCCCTGGCATCTCGTCGAGGAGATCGGCCGGCTGCGCGCCCAGGGCGTCGCGATCTCGCCGGATAACCTTCGCATCGCCGACAACGCCACGCTGATCCTGCCGCTGCACCGCGAGCTCGACCATTTCCGCGAGACCTCGAATGCCGGCATGAAGATCGGCACGACCAAGCGCGGCATCGGCCCGGCCTATGAGGACAAGGTCGGCCGCCGCGCCATCCGCGTCATCGACCTCAAGGATCCTGCGCTGCTCGAAGCCAAGATCGAGCGGCTGCTGGCCCATCACAACGCGCTGCGCCGCGGGCTGGGCATCGGCGAGGTCGACGCCAAGGAGCTGCTGACCCAGCTCAAGGCGATCGCCACCGAGGTGCTGCCCTATGCCGACACGGTCTGGGCACTGCTCGATGCGCAGCGCCGCGCCGGCAAGCGCATCCTGTTCGAAGGCGCTCAGGGCGCGCTGCTCGACGTCGACCACGGCACCTATCCCTTCGTCACCTCCTCGAACATCGTCGCCGGCCAGGCCGCAACCGGCTCGGGTCTCGGCCCCTCCGCCGTCGGCTATGTGCTCGGCATCGCCAAGGCCTATACGACCCGCGTCGGCGAAGGCCCCTTCCCGACCGAGCTCTTCGACGAGATCGGCGAACTGATTGGCCAGAAGGGCAAGGAGTTCGGCGTCGTCACCGGCCGCAAGCGGCGCTGCGGCTGGTTCGACGCTTGCCTGGTGCGCCAGACGGTCAAGACCTCCGGCATCGACGGCATCGCCCTGACCAAGCTCGACATTCTCGACGGCTTCAAGGAGATCAAGGTCTGCGTCGGCTACAAGCTCGACGGGCAGATCCTCGAACACCTGCCGGCCGGCCAGGCCGACCAGGCCCGCGTCGAGCCGATCTACGAGACCATCGAAGGCTGGGATGGCTCGACCGCCAACGCCCGCTCCTGGGCCGATCTTCCGGCGCAGGCGATCAAATATGTCCGCCGCATCGAGGAGCTGATCGGCGCCACCGTCGCCGTGCTTTCGACCAGCCCGGAGCGCGACGACACGATCCTCGTCCACAATCCGTTCGAAGGGTGACCTTGCCCTTCGAGGGTTGACGCGGCCCGTCATCAGCGACAAGTGAGGCCAATGGCCGATTTCTACCCGATCCTGGCGCGTGCCGTCGCCGGGCTGCCCGACAACTCTGCCGAGACGCGCCGCTCCATCTACGACCGGGCGCGGACGGCCCTCGTCGCACAGCTGCGTGGTCTCGACCCGCCGCTGAGCGAGGCCGAGATCATGCGCGAGCGCCTGGCGCTCGACGAGGCGGTCGCGCGGATCGAGGCGGATTACGAGGTGGCACCGGCCGAGCAGCCGGTCACCGAAGGTCCGGTGATTCGCCCCATCGAGGCTCCCCCGCAGCCGCCGCGCCCGCCCGAGCCCAAGAAGCAGCCGGCATTCGCGCCGCTTCCCGCGGCCACTGGCGAGGACGAAGGCGAGCCGCTGCCCGAGCCGGCCCAGCCGCAGGTCGCCCGCCCACGCGTTCAGCCGCCGCGCGAATCGCGGGTGAAGCCCGGCCATATCCGCTCCGCCGTCGTCGGCGGTGTCGTCGCGATCGCGGTCGCGGCGATCGCGGCCACCGCCATCTATGTCCACAAGCTAAAGCCGCAGGACGCGGCCCGCCCGAACGGCGAGGCAGCGACCCAGCAGGCACAGCCGGCGCAGCCCGAGGGCAACGGCAAGATCGCCGACCGCGTGGGCGAGCCCGGCGCTCCGGCCCAGGGCCGGACCGGCGGCAATACCGCGAGCAATTCCCCGGGCGTCCCGGTGCCGCAGCCGGGCGGCGCGATCGCCGTCGCCCAGCGCGCCATCCTCTACACCGAGTCTCCCGAGAACCCGCAGCAGCCGCGCGCCGTCACCGGCCGCGTCTTCTGGCGCCTCGACAGCGAGAGCGCCGGCCAGGGCCGCCCGGTCGAGACGATCGTGCGCGCGACCGTCGAGATTCCCGATGCCGGGCTCAATCTCGACTTCACCATCCGCCGCAACACGGATTCCGCCTTCCCCGCCTCGCACATCATCGGGCTGCGCTTCACCGCGAGCGGCGACCCCGCGACGCAGGCGATCAAGGAAATCGGCGTGCCGCAGTTCAAGACCGAGGAAGGCGAGCGCGGCGCGCCGCTCTCGGCCATCAACTCGGCACTGGGGGACAACCTCTTCGTCGCCGCGCTGTCGAACGTGCCCGTCGAGGTCGAGCGCAACATCGACCTGATCCTGAACCGCAGCTGGATCGATATCCCCGTGCTGTTCACCTCCGGCCGGCGCGGCATCATCACCTTCGAGAAGGGCGTCTCCGGCAGCCAGACCCTCGCCGACGCCTTCGGCCGCTGGCGGTAGGCGAAGCACGAACCGCCGTCGGTCTCAGGGCCGGCCGGAGATCTGTCTCTGGGATCGGTGACTAGGACGCTTCCGTCATGGTCGGGCTTGTCCCGACCATGCATGCCTTCCTGAATCGAGCGCGGTGTTCGAGACGTGGATGCTCGCCATAAGGGCAAGCATCCCGGCGCTTTCTTCAGATTGCTGGGAGACGTTCAGCTCTTCCGCTGCGCCGCGAATTGCGCGGCCGCGCGGAGCACATCCGCCTCCGGGCCAAAACCCGCCAGCGCGGCCACTGCCGCCTCGCTCAGCCGGTCGCGCTCGCGCTTGGCGCCGTCGAGGCCGAGCGCGCCGATCAGCGTCGCCTTGCCCTTGTCCTCGTCCTTCGCCGTCGCCTTGCCCATCTGGCCGGCGTCGGATTCGACATCGAGGATGTCGTCGGCGACCTGAAAAGTCGCGCCGAGCGCCCGGCCATATTGACCGAGCGCGGCGAGCGCCTCGGCATCGGCGCCGCCCAGCCGCGCACCGATCTCGACGCTTGCCGCCAGCAAGGCGCCGGTCTTCATCGCCTGGAGCTGGCGGATTGCCGCCTCCGAAAGCGAGCCACGCTGCGCCTCGAAACGCCCCTCGGCTGCGAGGTCGAGCATCTGGCCGCCGACCATGCCGCCGAGCCCGGAGGCACGCGCCAGCGTGCTCACCAGCGCGGCTCGCACGGCGCCGTCGGGATGGGTCGCCGCGTCGGCGAGAACCTCGAAGGCCAGCGTCAGCAGCGCGTCCCCTGCGAGGATCGCGGTCGCTTCGTCGAAGGCCTTGTGCACAGTCGGGCGGCCGCGGCGCAGATCGTCGTCGTCCATCGCCGGCAGGTCGTCATGGACCAGCGAATAGCAGTGCAGCAGCTCGACGGCCGCGCCCGCCCGCAATCCGTGCTCCGGCGCGGCGCCAAGGAGCCGTGCCGTCTCGACCGTCAGGAACGGCCGCAGCCGCTTGCCGCCGCCGAGCGCGCCGTGACGCATCGCCGCAACGAGGCGCTGCGGCCGGGCGATCTCGCCTTGGGCCGGCTCGGACGCGAGCAGCGCCGCGAGCAGCGTCTCGATGGCCTCGGCATTCTGCGCGAGGCGCCGGTCGAGATCGCCATGGCTGGCCGGAGTGGTGACGGAACTCATGCGCGGATCTCGCGTTCGCTGCCGGGACGGGGGCCTTGCCGGACGATGGCGGCATCGTCAAGCTGCGCCGCCATGACGCAGGACATCACGGATCGGCCAATCGACCGACGAGGAGGGCGAAGCAACGTGCTGGGCAGGTTCATCGGCCTCTGTGTCAGGCTCGCCTGCTGGCTGCTTCTCCTCCTCGCCGTGGCAATCCTGCTTTACCGGGTCGTGCCCGTACCTTCGACGCTCATGCTCGCCCGCTGGCTGACGCTGCGCCCTGTCGAGCGTGAATGGGTGCCGCTGGCGCAGATCTCGCCCAATCTGATCCGCGCCGTCATCGCGGCCGAGGACCAGCGCTTCTGCAGCCATCGCGGCGTCGACTGGATTGAGCTCAACGCGGTGCTGGACGACGAGGACGGCCCCAGCCGCGGCGCCTCGACGCTGACCATGCAGACCGCCAAGAACGTCTTCCTCTGGCCCGGCCGCTCCTATATCCGCAAGGGGCTGGAGATTCCGCTGGCGCTGGCGATCGACTTCGCCTGGGGCAAGCAGCGCGTGATCGAGGTCTATCTCAACGTCGCCGAGTGGGGCCACGGCCTGTTCGGCGCCGAGGCCGCCGCTCAGCGCTATTTCGGCAAGTCCGCCGCGCGACTCAGTCCGGCGGAAGCGGCGCGGCTGGCGGCAGCGCTGCCGAATCCCCTGCTGCGCGATCCGGGGCGGCCGAACCGGGGACTGCAATCGGCCGCCGCGCGCACCCAGCGCCGGCTCGGGCAGCTCGGATCGCTCGGAGATTGCGCGCTTCCCGACTGATCTCGCCGTCATTCCGAAGAAATCCGGATTCCGCTCTAGCCATCGCCGCCACGACGGTGTATGGGCAACGCCTCACGAGATTGATCCGTCGCCGTGGCGGAGGCGTGGCCTTATGGCCTGCGTTCGAACGGCGGCACGATGGAGAGTACAATGGCCGTTCCGAAGAGAAAGACGTCGCCGTCGAAGCGTGGCATGCGCCGGTCGGCCGACGCGCTGAAGCAGCCCACCTATATCGAGGACAAGAACTCGGGCGAGCTGCGCCGTCCGCACCATGTCGATCTGAAGAGCGGCATGTATCGCGGCCGTCAGGTCCTCAAGGTCAAGACCGAAGCCTGAGCGGGATGCGGCAGCGATGCCGCTCCAGCGACGATAAATGCGAACCGGCCGCGAGGCCGGTTTTTCTTTGCGCGCTTTCCGTCAGGCCCGGGGGCGCGAGCGAGGCCGCGGCCACCTGCCCCTCGGCAGAAGCTGCGCCGCCGCCCGGTAGCACCCCGCAGCCGATTGCGGCGTGGTGATCGCCTTCCGCGCGAAAGGGCCGATCTCGGCCCGGGCCGCCGCCGCCTGCAGCAGCAGCAGCGCAGATGCCTCGACGGGAGCAGCATCCCGCCCCGGCCAAACTCCGGCCTCCACCATGTCTCACTCCGGCACAAACTCGATGTGACGGCGTGCAGGTTGCAATCCGGTGGCCAGCCTTAACGGCGCGTTAATCAAAATTGCCGCATCGTTTCGAGGCACTTCCCACCATCCGGACGGGCGACGAAGCACCAGAACGGCGCTGCGTGGCCATCCCTCTGAGGCCGAGCGATGCCCACCCCTTCGATCTTCAGCTTCCAGAACGGCGGCCCGGTCGACCCCCGCAGCATCCTCTCCTCGATCGGCGAAGTGGTTTACGGCTGGGATGTCCAGAGCGACACGCTCACCTGGGGCCCGAATGTCGGCGAGGTCCTGGGCCCGCTCCCGGCACAGACCCTGGCACGCGGCCTCGCCTTCGCCGGGCTCGTCGAACCCGGCAGCGGTCCGAGCCGCTACGATGCGATCTTCGGCTCGAGCGAGCGTGACCAAGGCGACGGCGTGATCTATCGGACCCGCTATGCCGTCGACCTCGCCGGCCGCAAGATGTGGGCCGAGGATACCGGCCGCTGGTTCGCCGGGACCGATGGCCGCCCGGCGCGCGCGCACGGCATCCTCAGGCTCGAGCGCGCCGCACGGGCGGACGAGCTTGAACGCCTCGGCAACGAACTCTGCGACCGCCCCGCCCTGCTGGAGCGCATCGACGCGGCGCTCAAGGAGCATCCGCCGGCCGAACGCCCCGTCGTGATCCTGGTGGCGGCGATCGACGAGCTCGCGCGCCTCAATGACGATTTCGGCCATGAGGCGACCGACGAGATCATCAGCACCGTGCATGAGCGGCTGCGCTCGGTCACGCGCCGTCGGGACCATCTCGTCCGCTATGCCGGCAACAGCTTCGCCATCCTGCTCGTGGGCTGCCCGCAGGACCAGATCGAATCGGCCGCGCGGCGCTTCATCAAGATCGTTGCCCAATCGGCGATCGAGACCGCGCGCGGCATTGCGCTCGTGCGTCTGCGCGTCGGCGCCGCCAGCGCGCCGGAGCTGGGAACCCATGCCGGCTCGCTGCTGACCGCAGCCGAGGGCGCTCTGGCCGCGGCCCGCGCCGGCGCCATCGACACCGCCGTCACCGCCAAGCCGCGCCCCCGCCGCGAAGCCGCGTCCGATCAGGTCGGTTTCGACGTGCAGGCCATCGCGGCCTTGAACGAGAGGCGCGTGCAGCTCGCCCTGCAGCCCGTGGTCAGGGCCGGCTCGCGCGAACCCGCCTTCCACGAGGCGCTGCTGCGGGTCGGCCAGGGCGAGACCGGGCTCTACTTCTCCTCGGCCGAGCTGATCCCCATGCTGGAGCGGCGCGGCCTCGTGCGGCTCTTCGACCATCGCGTGCTCGAGCTCGCCATGGAAATGCTGCGCGACGACCCCGCTCTGGTGCTGTCGGTCAACGTCTCTCCCCGCTCGCTGACCGATCCGGAATGGTTCGATGCCTTCGTGGCCCGCACGGCCGCCGCCAGCAGCGAGACCTCACGCCTCATCGTCGAGGTCACGGAGACCGCGACGATCGAGAACCCCATGCGGGTCGCGAAGCTGCTCGGGGGCATAAAGGCGCAAGGCGCGCGTATCGCGATCGACGATTTCGGCGCCGGCCACACCTCGCTGCGCCATCTGCGCGCCTTCCCGATCGACATCCTGAAGATCGACGGGGCCTTCACCCAGAATCTGCGCCGTTCGACCGACGACCGCTTCTATGTCCGCACGCTCATCGATCTCGCCGGCCATCTCGGCGTCGAGACGGTGGCGGAGTGGGTCGACGACGAGATGCAGGCCGCCATGCTGCGCGACTGGGGCGTCACCTATCTGCAGGGACATCTCGTCGGCCGCGCCGAGCTGCATGTGCCGGTTCAGGAGGCGCGCCGGAAGATCGCGGCGGGCTAAGGCGGCCGCCGGTTCGAGCACGCTCCAGCGCGTCGCGGCTCGACGACCGCTTGCGACCCGATCTGCGCCGTCGGAATGTCCGCTTCTGCTAACTGAAGCGGCGCGGCTGCTTGGACGCCTGTGGACACTTGGACGTTCGACCTTTCAACCGCCGCGTCGGGTGCGGCGCCGGTCCCCTGATCCGCGGACAATTCCAGGCGAAACGCATTCAGCCGAGCCGCGTTTCAGATGCAGGAGCCTGCACCAGCAGGTTTGTCGTTGCCACTTTTCAAAAGGCCGACCGTCGGTGGATTCGTAACCGGTGGGATTCGAGAAAAGCCGGTCGCGATTGTCGCGAAATGGCAAGACAGGCAGTCGCCTACGCTGGCAATGGTCGCGGAAGTTCGCCCACTGGTCGGAGACCGATCAGCCGGGTGAAGAGACGGCTTTCTCGATCGCTCCGCCTCTCGGATTGTTGCTCAGGCTGTCGGGGCACGCGCCTTCGCGGGGGGAGGCGCTGTGGGCGGGAAATTCCAAGGGGCAGCAGTGCGCTATCTCGTTGTTGGATTGGTTTCGGCATCATTGCACCTGCTTGCCCGGGCCTCCGGTCGTCCGCTGCCCGCCGTGCCGCCGGCTCCCGTCCTCGCGTCCGAACCGAGCGCCTCGGTCGCCGGCGATGTCTGAGTGCAGCGAAGACCGAGGAAGCAGGCCCAGTCTCGGGTTACGCCGCCAAGGCCGCAGCTTCATCCGGGCAGAAACGGGCGCCCCTCCGGTGCATAGCGTCCAAAGCATTCTCCTTGCTGAACAACCGTTGAGCGCGGACAGACCAATGTCGTCCACTTCTACCCGAGACTGAGATCATGGCTGCCGATTCAAGGACTGACGAGCTCGAGGTTGCAACCGCGATGCTCCACCGTTTCTCCATGCTGATCGAGAACGGCCTGACGGCAAGACTGTCAGGCTGGTTCTCTTCTGGTGGCGCATGGCACGATTTCATCCAAGGACTCAAAGCCGCTGGTTATAGTCCCGCATTGCTGGCTCTCGGCATTACAGCGATTTGCCTGGTTGCCACTGTTGCAACGGCAGCGCTTGCCAACTCGATCATCAGTAGATTCAAGGCCAGGCCGCTTCTGTCTGCGGCCGCCTGGTTCGCGGCCGCCCTGCTGGTGATACTCACGTCCTGGGTCCTGCTGCTGAGTCTCATCAGCGATCCAGTGCTCCGCCGCGCCTTGCTGAACTGCGTCGTGATCTCGGCCCTGGCGACGATGATATGCTTGCCGTTGACCACTGGTCGCAGGTCGATCTTCTGGCGCTGGCGGCGCGATCTTGCGGTCGCGATCGGCATCGCGGCTGGCGGCTTGGTCGTACTGGCCTGCCTGCGCGTATGGCAGGCGGCCGATCCGCTGCGCGACCTCTTCGCAACATTCGCGGTGTCTTTGCCTTTCACCGTTCTGGTCGCGACGGCATATCTTCGTCATCGCCGGCTGGTGACGAGGGCCCTGTCGTTCGGCAGCAAGGCAGGATCCCTCCGCCGGAAGCTGGCCGCAATCTGGCCCTGGCTTGTGGTGGCGGTTGTCATACTCGCCTTCGTCTTCATCCAACTGGACTTGACGATCGGACGGCCGACGCGGGGCGGATTGTTGCTGCTTTCGCTTCTTCTCGTTCTCGCCGGGCCTCATCTCGACGTGGCCATCGAAAGACGAAGCTGGCAGGCGGTTCGATCGCAGGGAGGCGAACTGACAGGCGCGCTGTGGCGCACTTTCCGCATTGTGGTCGCCTCGTCGATTCTCGCGGTACTGGCGATCCTCTGGCTCCTGCCCATTCTGGATGTCGTCGGCATTTCGCGGCGCACTGTCTTGCTGAAGGCCGCCGAGATTCTGATGCTCGTGCTGGTCATTGCCTTCTGCTGGAACTGGGTGGCCATCATGGCCGCGCGCATCAGACCTCGTGCTCCGGGCGATCCGCAGGTCGCCACCGCGGTGGTCGGTACGCGGCTAACCACCGTCGGCCCGCTGCTCGTGGGTCTCACCAAGGCCGCGCTTCTGACGCTGGGGGCTCTGACCGTCTTGGTCATGCTGGGCATCAATGTCTGGCCGCTGATCACCGGCCTCTCGATCTTCGGCCTGGCGATCGGCCTCGGCTCCCAAACACTGGTCAAGGATGTGGTGGCCGGTCTGTTCTTCCTCGTCGATGATGCCTTCCGCCACGGCGAATACATCGAGACCTCCGGAGCCAAGGGCACCGTCGAGAGAATCTCGTTGCGATCGGTCTCCTTGAGGCACCCGCGCGGTCCGGTTGCGACAATCCCCTTTGGGCAGATCGGGAAGATTCAGAACTTCAGCCGCGAATGGGTCATAGAGAAGATGCTGTTCCGGGTTGCTTTGGACACCGATGTCGAAGCCGTGCGAAAGCTGTTCAAGAAGATCGGGCAGGAGGTCGCGGCGGATCCGGAACTCAACGCCGATCTCCTTGAGCCGTTCAAGAGCCAGGGCATTGCAGCGCTCGAGGAAGGCACTCTGGTGATCCGCGGCAAGTACAAGGCCCGGGCCGGACGTCAATTCCAGATCCGCAAGGCGATCCTTTCCAAGGTCCGGATCACGCTGGCGGAGAACGATATCAAACTGGTGCCCAAGCCGCTTCACGTGCCGCAGATGGGTGGCTGACGTTCGGCTATCTCAAAGCGTCGAGCGGGCAGCAAACGTCCGCTCCCGACCCAACCGAGACACTCGCCGCATTCCCCATGACCCAATAAAAAGCCGCGCCCTCTCCAGCGAGGGCGCGGCTCAAAATCGTCAGGATCGGCTCAGCGCGTGCGGGACAGCTTGTCGAGGCGCTCGCGCATCTCATTGAGCTCGCGCTTGAGATCGGTGATCTCGTTCCCCCCGGGCTGGGCCGCCGGCTTGGCGCCTTCAGCCTCCTGGCGTGCCTGAGCCGCGGCGGTGAACGGGTTGAACAGCCGGAACGCCTCGGTGAAAATCTGCATGTTAGCGCGCGTCTGCGCCTGGATGGCGTCGAGCGCATTGCCGCCGAAGGCCGTGCCGCCGAAGGCCTTCGCCATCTGCTCGCGGTACTTGTTCTGCTCCTGGGTGAAATTCTCCATCGAGAATTCGAGGTAGCGCGGCACCAGCGCCTGCATGCTGTCGCCATAGAAGCGGATGAGCTGCCGCAGGAAAGCGATCGGCAGCAGATTCTGCCCGTCCTTGGCTTCCTCGTCGAAGATGATCTGCGCCAGCACCGATCGCGTAATGTCCTCCCCGGATTTGGCGTCGTAGACGGCGAAATCCTCGCCCGCACGCACCAGACCGGCAAGATCCTCCAAGGTGACGTAGGAGCTGGTACCCGTGTGGTAAAGACGCCGGTTGGCGTATTTCTTGATTACGGTCGGTTCTTTTTCGCTAGCCATCGGTCCTACTTGACGTTGTTCCGCGGCCACGGTTGATTCCGGCGTGCTCGGCGGAGCGGTCTCCCTGACCCGACGATAGCCTGTCGGTGCTGCACCGCAAGCTCTTTGAGCGCCCGCCGCAAAAATCTGTCGGAAGTGAGGCGCCGGCCGCCGCTTTCTCCCTTGCCCACACCGCGGCACGTCGGCCCTCTGTTTCGGATTCGCCCTTCGCCCGTCTTGACGGCGTCGCAGCAGGCTTCGAAGGTGGTGGGGAATGGTGCACCGGCGAGAGCGGTGCAGCAGCAACAACAAGTGAGGACCCTCTCATGGCAGATTCGGATATCGTGATCGTCGGCGCGGCCCGTACCGCCGTCGGCGCTTTCAACGGCGCTTTCGCCAACACGCCCGCCCATGAGCTCGGCGCCGCCGCGATCAAGGAGGCGCTGAGGCGCGCCAAGGTCGAGGGCGGCGAGGTCGACGAGGTCGTGCTGGGCCAGGTGCTCGCCGCCGGCCAGGGCCAGAACCCGGCGCGGCAGGCCGCGATGGCCGCCGGCATCCCGCAGGAAAAGACCGCCTGGGGCCTCAACCAGCTCTGCGGCTCGGGCCTGCGCACCGTCGCCATCGGCCTCCAGCAGATCGCCAACGGTGACGCGGACATCATCGTCGCGGGCGGCATGGAATCGATGTCGCTTGCCCCGCACGCCTCCCACCTGCGCAACGGCACCAAGATGGGCGACACCAAGTTCATCGACACCATGATCAAGGACGGGCTCTGGGACGCGTTCCACGGCTACCACATGGGCACGACCGCCGAGAACGTCGCGACCAAGTACCAGATCAGCCGCGAGGAGCAGGACCGCTTCGCCGTCGGCTCGCAGAACAAGGCCGAGGCCGCGCAGAAGGCCGGCAGGTTCAAGGACGAGATCGTCCCGTTCACCATCTCGACGCGCAAGGGCGACATCATCGTCGACAGTGACGAGTATCCGCGCCACGGCGCCACGCTCGAGGCCATGGCCAAGCTGAAGCCCGCCTTCTCCAAGGACGGCACGGTGACCGCCGGCAACGCCTCCGGCATCAATGACGGCGCCGCCGCGCTCGTCATCATGACCGCCAAGGAAGCGGCCCGCCGCGGCCTCACCCCGCTTGCCCGCATCGCCTCCTGGGCGACCGCCGGCGTCGACCCGGCGATCATGGGCACCGGCCCGATCCCCTCGACGCGCAAGGCGCTGGAGAAGGCCGGCTGGAAGGTCGGCGACCTCGATCTCGTCGAGGCCAACGAGGCCTTCGCGGCGCAGGCCCTGGCGGTCAACAAGGACCTCGGCTGGAACCCGGACATCGTCAATGTCAATGGCGGCGCCATCGCGATCGGTCATCCGATCGGCGCCTCCGGCGCGCGCGTGCTGGTGACGCTGCTGCACGAGATGGCCAAGCGCGACGCCAAGAAGGGCCTCGCCACGCTCTGCATCGGCGGCGGCATGGGCGTCGCCATGGCCGTGGAGCGCTGAGGAAAGCGTCCGGCGATGGCGAAGCGCACGACGCTCTATCGCTATCTCACCGGCCCCGATGACGCCTCGTTCTGTCATCGGGTCAGCGAGGCGCTGAGCCTCGGCTGGTCGCTTTACGGCCAGCCTGCCCTGACCTTCGACGCGGTCCAGGGCCGTGTCGTCTGTGGTCAGGCCATCATCAAGGACGTGGACGTGCCCTACGCGCCCACGCTGAAACTGTCCGAACAATGACGGCAGCAAGCCGCGCAGGGTTTCACAAAGAGGGAGAATGGCTATGACGAAAGTAGCGCTGGTTACGGGGGGCTCGCGCGGCATCGGCGCTGCGATCTCGAAAGGCCTGAAGGCGGCCGGCTACCATGTGGCGGCGAGCTATGCCGGCAATGATGAGGCGGCGACCAAGTTCACCGCCGAGACCGGCATCAAGACCTATAAATGGGACGTCTCGGACTATGATTCCTGCGTCGCCGGCATCGCCAAGGTCGAGGCCGAGCTCGGCCCGGTCGACGTGCTCGTCAACAATGCCGGCATTACGCGCGACGGCATGTTCCACAAGATGACCAAGGATCAGTGGGACGCCGTCATCAACACCAACCTCAACTCGCTCTTCAACATGACCCGCCCGGTCTGGGAGGGCATGCGCGCCCGCAAGTTCGGCCGCGTCATCTGCATCTCGTCGATCAACGGCCAGAAGGGCCAGATGGGCCAGGTCAACTACTCCGCCGCCAAGGCCGGCGACATCGGCTTCGTCAAGGCGCTGGCGCAGGAGGGCGCACGGGCCGGCATCACGGTGAACGCGATCTGCCCCGGCTACATCGCGACCGAGATGGTCAAGGCGATCGACCCGGCAGTGATCGAGAAGTCGATCCTGCCGCATATCCCGGTCGGGCGCCTCGGCGAGCCCGAGGAGATCGCGCGGGCGGTCGTGTTCCTGGCCAGCGACGATGCCGGCTTCATCACCGGCTCCACCATCTCGGCCAATGGCGGCCAGTACATGGCCTGAAGCTTGCGCCGCCGTCCCGCAACGGACGGCGGGCTGCCTTCCTCCGCTCAGGCCATGGCCGGGCGGGGCGTTCCGTCGATCTCGGTCGCCTCCGGCTCCTGCGCGATAGGCGGATTGAGCGGGTCGATGACCTCGAAGGGCCGCCCGACCTTGTCGGGCGCCTCCCGCATGCGGATGCGCAGGCCTGCGATCGCCGCCAGCACCAATGCGCACGCTGCCATGAAATAGAGCAGCCCGTTGATATCGAAGCGCGCCATGATGCCGGCGCCGACCAGCGGACCGAGCGCCGAGCCGAAGCCGCTGACCAAGATCAGCCGCCCGCTCACCGCCACCACGCGGTCGGCCGGCATCCGGTCCAGCGCATGGGCGACGCAGACCGGATAGAGCGTCGACATGAAGCCGCCGAGCAGCGCCGCGACCGGAAGCACCGTGACGAGGGAGCGCGGCATCGCCAGCAGCAGCACCACGGCCCCTGCGTAGCCGACGGCAAGCCCCGCCAGCACGAGGCGGCGGTCGTGGCGATCCGAAAGCCGCCCGACCGGCACCTGCAGCGCCAGCCCGCCGAGCACCGCGACCAGCATGAACAGCGCGATGGTCTGCTGCGGGATGCCGTTGCTCAGCATCCAGGCCGGCACCAGCGCATAGAACGAGCTGGTGATGATGCCGCTGACGATGCAGCCGATGACGGAAATCGGCGCCTGCCGTGAGAGCTCGCCATAGCGCAGCGTCGCTTCCGGGGCGAGGCCCGGCGCCTCCGCCCGCATGGTGCTGACCATGACCAGCGCCAGCGCGAAGAGGGCGATGACGACCTGGAACGCCCCGGCAGAGTCGATCGAGAGGCCGACGATGGCGAGCTGGCCGATGGCCAGCGCCAGGAAGGTGCCGACCATATAGGTCGAGAAGACCCGCCCGCGGTGGTCCGGCAGAGCCTTCGCGTTGAGCCAGCTTTCCGTGGTTACGAAGAGCCCGACGCAGCCGAGGCCGATCACCATCCGGCTGGCCGCCCAGACCAGCACCGAGGTCCAGAGCGGCATCAGTGCGGTCGCGACGACCACGATCCCGGCGAAGGCCGCATAGGCGCGGATATGGCCGACACGCTGGATCACCCCGCCGCTGGTCACGGCGCCGATGGTGAAGCCGACGAAATAGGCGCTGAGCACGATGCCGGTCGCGGTCGCGCCGAAATCCTCGAGCGTCACGCGCAGCGACAGGAAGGTGTTGAAGAAGCCGTTCGCGAGCTGCACCAGGCTCGTCGCGGCGATCAGTGTTCCGATCTGAAGCAGCATCGGCCAACCTCTCCGCAGCGGCCGTCGCATCGGCCGGACAGCCGTCAGCGCTAGCGAGGGAATGTGGGCTCAATGCGTCAAGGCCGCCGGTGACTGCCGGCGGCCTTGGGGAAAGCAGGGTGGCGCGGTGACCGCTCAGGCGTGGCGCTTGCCCTTGGGCAGCAGGAAGGTCAGCAGGCCCACGGCCGGCAGCCAGGCGCAGATCTTGAAGACCTGGATGATGCCGATCTGGTCGGCGAGTGCGCCGATCCCGGCCGCGGCGATGCCGCCGAGCCCGAACGACAGGCCGTAGAACAGCCCGCCGACGAGGCCGACGCGGTGCGGCACGAGGTCGATCGCGTAGATCAGGATCGCCGAGAAGGCGCTCGCCATGACGAAGCTGATGATGACGCTGAGCACGCCGGTCCAAAACAGGTCGGCATAGGGCAGCACCAGCGCGAAGGGCAGCGAGCCCAGGATCGACAGCCAGATCACCCGGTCGCGGCCGATACGGTCGCCGATCATGCCGCCGAGGATGACGCCCGCCGCGCCGACGACGAGATAGAGGAACAGCATGATCTGCGAGACCTGCAGCGTGATGCCGAAGCGCTCGATCAGGTAGAAGGTGTAGTAGGAGGTGAAGGCGGCAGTGTAGCCGTTCTTCGAGATCAGCAGCAGAACAAGGACGGCCATCGCCAGCAGCACGCGGCCATGCGGCAGGCCGTGATCCGCAATCTCCTCGGCATGCACCGGGGACGACTTCTGCTCGCGCCGCATCGCCGAATAGCGCGAGCCGAGCCAGCCCATCACCAGCATCGCCACCAGCACGACGCCCGAGAACCAGGACAGGCTCTCCTGCCCCCGCGGCACCACGATCATCGCCGCCAGCAGCGGGCCGATAGCGTAGCCGATATGGCCGCCAACCTGGAAGACGCCCTGCGCCAGCCCCTGCCGGCCGGCGGCCGCGTGGCGCGCCATGCGGGTCGCCTCGGGATGGAATACGGCCGAGCCCAGGCCGATCATCGCCGCGCCGATCAGCACGACGCCGTAGCTGTGAGCGAAGGAGAGCAGCAGCAGCCCCGACAGCGTCGCGCACATGCCGGCGACCATCGCATAGGGCCAGGGCCTGCGGTCGGTGACATAGCCGAGGAGCGGCTGCAGCAGCGAGGACGTGACCTGGAAGGCGAGCGTGATCAGGCCGATCTGCACGAAATCGAGCTGATAGGCGTCCTTGATCAGCGGGTAGAGCGCCGGGATCATCGACTGGACGAGGTCGTTCAGCAGATGTGCGACGCTCAGCGCGGCCAGAACCGGCATCAACGGACGACGGGCGACGGATTGCAGCGGGATCGAGGTCATTTTCGAGCCATGATCCTCCTTGCCGGCGCGGTCAACGCCCCGGCACGGCGCCGGAAGCATGGCGCCCATGGCGCCCGAGCTGTGCTGCGGCGCAGCATCCACCCGAAACTCCGAAACATCGACAGCAAGGGGAGCGTTCCCGGCGTTGTCCGGCGCTTACTTCACCGCGCCCGGCACCCACCCATCGGCAAGCCCGGCAAAACCTGCTATCGCCGCAGAATTCCGACGCCCGCAGAGCCTCCATGACCTCCCGCACCGCCACCCTCATCGGCTTCTGCGCGATCCTGCTGTGGTCGACGCTTGCGCTCTTCACCGCGATGTCGGGGCGCGTTCCGCCCTTCCAGCTCGTGGCGATGACCTTCGCCATCGGCGGCGTGCTGATCCTCGCGATCACGGCGCTGCGCGGCGGCCTCTCGCGCATCAGGCCAACGCCGGCCTCCTTCGCGCTCGGCCTCTACGGCCCGTTCGGCGACACCGCGCTCTACTATGCGGCAGTGAAGAGCGCCCCGCCGGCCGAGGCGAACCTGATCCACTATCTCTGGCCGCTCCTGATCGTGCTCTTCGCGGCGCTGCTGCCGGGCGGCGGCCTCAAGCCTCGCCACCTGATCGGCGCGCTGATTGGCCTCGTCGCAACCGGGCTTCTGGTCTCCGGCGGGCTCGGAACCGGCGGCGGGATCGCGCTCGGCCATGTGCTGGCGGCACTCGGCGCCTTCGTCTGGGCGAGCTATTCGGTGGCCTCGCGCCGCTTCGCCGACGTGCCCTCGGAGAGTCTGTGCGTCACCATGCTGGGCTGCGCCGTGCCCGCGCTGGCACTCCATTTCATGCTGGAGACCACGCTCTGGTCGCTGACGGCGGTGGAATGGGCCGGCGTGCTCGGCCTCGGGCTGGGCTCGATCGGGCTCGCCTTCGTCGTCTGGGATATCGGCATGAAGCAGGGCGACGTCGCGCTGCTCGGCGTCGCCTCCTATGCCGCGCCGGTGCTCTCGACACTGATCCTCGTGCTCTTCGGCTATGCCCCGGCGAGCTGGCTGCTCGGGGCCTCCTGCGCCCTCATCGTCGTCGGCGCGCTGGTGGCGAGCGGCGGCGGCCGGAAAGCCTAGAGCGAGAGCGTCATTCTCGGGCTTGACCCGAGAATCTGATGACGAGAAGGCACCGGTTTCCGAGATGCTCGGGTCAAGCCCGAGCATGACGGCTGCAAAAATCGCTCAATTCCGCCTGAGCAGCCGCTCCAGATAATCCAGCTCCTCGGCCGGGCGCAGCGGATCGCCGAGGCGCTTGCGCAGCTCTTCGAGAATGCGCCGTGCACGCTGGGTCGCGCTCTCATCGGCACCGGGAACCTTGACCCGGCCATCGGCCCAGTCGCGCTGGCGCTGCGGCCGGCCGAGCGGGTCCTCGCTGCCGCGCTGCTGCGCCGAGGGCCGGCCGGCAGGGCGCCCGTCAGGCTCGCCATAGGCGTTGCCCTCGCCTTCGCCCTCGCCGGGCTGGCCCTGCATCTGCTGGGCGAGGTTCTGGCCGCCCCGGCGCAGCGCATCGAGGGCACGGCCCTGCGCATCGAGCGCGCCTTCACCCTGGCCCTGGCCGAGCTGCTGCTCCGCATCGCGCATCGCATCCTCGGCCTCGCCGAGCTCGCCATTCTGCGGCGCGCCCATGCCGCGCATCCGTCGCTGCAGATCCTGCAGCCGCTCGCGCAGGGCCTGCTGGCGCTGGGAGAGGCCCTGACCCTGGCCGTTCTGGCCTTGCATACCCTCGCCGCCTTCACCATCCTCCCCCTGCTCGCCCGGCTGCTGACCGGGCTGCTGGCCGCGCTGGCCCCGTTGTCCCTGCTGGCCTTGTTGCCCTTGCTGGCCCCGCTGACCGGGCCGCGCCTGCTGCTGGCCCGGGCGCTGGCCGCGCTGGGTCTGGCCCTGACCCTGCCGGCGCTGCTCGTTCTGATAGGTTTCGTCGCGCAGGTTCTGCTGGTCGCGCGTCATCCGGTCGAGATCGCCGAGCGCCTGGTTCATCTGGTTCTGGCGCGGATCGCGCTGGCCAGGGCGCGCCATCTGCAGATTGTTGAGCATCTGGTTGAGCTGCTCCATCAGGCGCTGCGCCTCGGCCATGTCGCCGCGCTTCGACAATTCCTCGATACGGTCGAGCATGTTCTGCAGGTCGCGCGGCGTCACCGTGCGGAAGTTCTCCGGGAGCTGCGCCTGGTTCTGATCGCCGTTCTGTTGCTGCTGGCGCATCATCTGTTCGGCGAGCTGGCGCATGAAATTATCCATGGCCCGGCGCATCTCGTCGGTGAGCTTCTTGATCTCCTCCTCGGAAGCGCCACGCTCCAGCGCCTGCTGCAGATTCTCCTGCGCCTGCCGGAGCGCCCGCTCGGCATCGGACATGTCGCCGTCCTCGAGCTGCAGCGCCATCGCCCACATCAGCTCGGAAACCTCGCGCAATTCATCGTCGCTGCCGGACCGGCGCAGCCGCTCGCTCAGCATGCGCATGCCGAGATAGACGCCGGTCTCCTTCATGAAGAGATCGGGCTCGATCATCAGCGCGTCCATGGCGAGCTGCACCTTGGAGCGGTCATCGACATTCATGACAAGCTTGCGCCGCTGCTCGACCAGCGCCTTGGCGAGCGGCTTGGTGAAGGTGCGCTGCGGCAGCACGACCTCGATCGGCTCGGTCCGCCCCTCCTGGCCAGCCTCGTCCTTGGCGATCAGCACCATGCGGACCTTCGCGCCGGCCCAGGGATGGGCCGAGAAATCGACCGTGCTCTTCATCTCCTCCTCAGCCGCGGAGGGAGGCGGCACGGCGAGGTTCTGCTTCGGCGGCTCGACCAGCGAGCGCCCGCCCACCGCAGGATCGGGGCGCGAGACCGTCGCCTCGATCGAGGCGATGCCATAGTCGTCCCTCGCCTTGTAGGTGATGCCGAGCCCGCCCGACTGAGCCCCCGTCACCGGCTTCGGCGGGTCGGTGAAGGCGATGGTCGGCGGCTGGTCGGCGATGGCGGTGATATGGAGCGTCGCGCTTGGCGCGCCGCTGCCGGTGAGCTTCAACGTGCCGTTGCCGGCAAGCGTGAAGCGCTTCTCCAGCACCGCCTGCTGCGAGCCGGCGGGCTGCGTCGGCTTCGCCGGGGTCGCATCCTTCGCCTGCGAATCCTTGGGCTGGGCATCCTTGCCCTCCCCCTCCTTCGCCTCCGGCTTGAGGAGCTCGAGCCGCCCGGTCGTGGCAACGTCCATATTGGTCTTGCCGGCGATGCGCACGACGATGACCGACTTCTCGGGGGCGCTGAGATTGGGACTGGCGAGCTTGTTGAAATCGATCAGGATCGGCGGCAGGCGGGTATAGGCCGGCGGGTCGATCCAGGCATCGATGCGCGTCGAGGGCGCACTCCCGGGCGGGCCCTTCCAGTCGAAGGCGGCGGAGAGGCGCTGCGTCGCCTCGGGTCCGGCCACGAAGAAGGCCGTGATGGCGGCGAGCAGCGGCACGGCGCGCAGCGCCAGCTTGTCGTGCCCGGCCATGCGCGGCTGCGGCGGCGCGACCTTGAGGGCGGCGACCTGCCGGCTCTGCCGCTCGACATGCAGCTTCCACAGGGCCTGCGACACGGGGTCGGCCGAGCCGACGGCGAGGTTGTCTTCCAGCGCCGAGGCCGGGCGATGCCCACCGGCGAAGGAGCGGTCGAGCCGGGCGAGCGCATCGCGATGTGTCGGCAGGACGAGCCGCGCGACATGCCAGAAGCTGCCGATCAGCGCGCCCGCGAAGACCAGCACGCCGGCGATCCGCCCGTACCAGGGCAGATGCGTCCATAGCCCGAACCAGGATACGGCGAGGAAGGCGAGAAGGATCCCGAGCGTCAGCCACAGCCGTGGCCACAGCCGCTCCCAGCCAAGCGAAACCCGCGAGGCGAGTGCGAGACGGCGAAGCCGCTGCCGGATGCCGTCGATCGTATCGGGCGCCTTGCGGCGCTCTGCCTCGCTCATGCCATCGCTCCGGGCGGCCCCCATTCCTGTCCG
Source organism: Allobosea sp. 05L423 (assembly GCF_056397745.1). NCBI lineage: Bacteria > Pseudomonadati > Pseudomonadota > Alphaproteobacteria > Hyphomicrobiales > Alloboseaceae > Allobosea > Allobosea sp. 05L423. Next base: position 37,374 of record NZ_JBFTOA010000015.1, read on the forward strand.
AACTTGCCTGTCTTTGTCAGGCTAACACGGGAATGTGGCATTGCCAGTGCCCGAACTGGCCTTTGCACCGCGCTCGACGTTTCGTGAACGGAGCGCGTGCCGTCATGCCCGGGCTCGACCCGGGCATTGCTTCGACAGGATTCTCGGGTCTGCGCTTCGCTTCGCCCGAGAATGGCTCGGTGGATCAGCCGAACCAGCCCGGCAGCCGGTCCGTGCCGATCAGGTCCTCATAGCTCTGGCGCGGCCGCGTCACGGCATAGTCGTCGCCCTTGACCATGACCTCGGCAACCAGCAGGCGCTGATTGTAGGTCGAGGACATCGAAGCGCCGTAGGCACCGGCCGTCATGAAGGCCATGAGATCGTTCGGCCGCAGCTGCGGCAGCACCCGGCCGGCAGTGAAGGTGTCGCCCGATTCGCAGATCGGCCCGACGACGTCATAGGCAACCTCGGGCCCGCCGATCACCGGCTCCGTCACCGGCCAGATCTCGTGATAGGCCTCGTACATCGCCGGCCTGACGAGGTCGTTCATCGCCGCATCGACGACGAGGAACTGCTTGGTCGGCCGCGGATTGAGATGCAGCACCCGCGTCAGCAGCACGCCGGCATTGCCGACGATGAGGCGGCCCGGCTCGAAGCCGAGCTCGACATCGAGCCCCTTCGTCACCTTGCCGACCATCTCGGCATAGGCATCGATCAGCCCCGGCCCGTAGTCGAAGGTCTTCGGGATATCATAGGGAATACCGAGCCCGCCGCCGAGGTCGAGCCGGTCGACGCGGTGCCCCTCGCCCTTCAGCGAGCCGACCAACGCGACCATCTTGGAATAGGCCGCCTCGAAGGCGTCGATCTCGCGGATCTGGCTGCCTATATGGACCGCGAGGCCCATGATCCGCACACCCGGCATGTTCGCCGCCCGCGCATAGAGCCGGCCGACCTCCTCGAAGGAGACGCCGAACTTGTTCTCGGAGGAACCGGTCGTGATCTTGGCGTGGCCGCCGGCGCCGATATCGGGATTGACCCGGAACACCGCCTCCTGCCGCTTGCCGAGCGAGGCCGCGACCTTGGACAGCAGGTCGAGCTCACTCTCGCTCTCGATATTGATCTGGTAGAGCCCAGCCTCGACCGCGAAACGCAGCTCCTGCTCGCTCTTGCCGACGCCCGAGAACACGATCTTCTCCGGCGCGATGCCGGCGGCCAGCGCCTTGCGCACCTCGCCCTCGGAGACCGTGTCGATGCCGGCGCCGAGCGCGCCCAGCGTCTTCAGCACGCCGAGATTGCCGTTCGCTTTCATGGCGTAGAAGACATGGGTCTTGCCGGCGGTCTTCTTCATCGCCTCGGCGAAGAGCTTGTAGTGCCGCTCGATCGTCGCGGTGGAATAGACATAGACCGGCGTGCCCACCTCGTCTGCGATGCGCTTGAGATCGACGCCCTCGGCATGAAGCGAGCCGTCGCGGTAGGCGAAATGATGCATGGGGTTAAAGCTCGCAAATGATAAACGCGTGGACCCCGCCGTCATTCTCGGGCGAAGCGAAGCGTAGACCCGAGAATCTCTTTCAGGAGATGCTCGGGTCAAGCCCGAGCATGACGCGCGAAACCGGCGCGGCAGCAACAATGATGGTCACATCAGCGGATCGAGGATGAACGGCTTGTTCGGAATGACGACAGCCTTGTTGGCCTTGACCGGCTTTGCCAGCACCGAGGCCGAACCATAGGAGGAGACGTCGCTCTCCTGTGCGCCGATCTGGTCGTCGGGCAGATCGATCGCGCCCGTCGCATTCGGCGGCGCCTCGAGCGGCCCCTTTCGCCCGCAGGCGGCAAGTGCAACGGCCAGCAGGCCGACGACCAGCAGGGCGCGGCCGAATTTCAGGCGGGAATCAAGCACGAAAGCGAACCCTCGGAACGAAGCGTGGCGGGACAGTAGCGGAGGATGCGGCGGAGCGCGAGGCTTCCGGAAGCGTCATTCTCGGGCAAGCGCAGCGCCGACCCGAGAATCTCGTGCAAGAGATGCTCGGGTCAAGCCCGAGCATGACGCACTACTTCGCGAGCTGCTTCAGCCAGCGCCGCGCCTGCTTGCGGACATTGGCGGGCGCCGTGCCGCCATAGCTGACGCGGCTCTTCACCGACTGGTCGACGCCGAGCACGGCGAAGACGGCCTCGGTGATCTTCGGCTCCACCGCCTGCATCTCGGCGAGCGAGAGCTTCTCCAGCCCGACCTTCTTCTCGGAAGCGATTCCGACGAGCCGGCCGGTGACATGATGCGCGTCGCGGAACGGCATCTTCAGTACGCGCACCAGCCAGTCGGCGAGATCGGTGGCGGTGGCGTAGCCGAAACCCGCCGCCTTCTTCATCGCCTTGAGGTCGGGCTGCATGTCGCGGACCATGCCGGCCATCGCGGCGAGGCAGAGCGAGAGTGTCTGGAGGGCGTCGAAAGTGCCTTCCTTGTCCTCCTGCATGTCCTTGGAATAGCTGAGCGGCAGGCCCTTCATCATGGTCAGCAGCGCCTGCAGCGCACCGAAGACGCGACCGGCCTTGCCGCGCACCAGCTCGGCCGCATCGGGATTGCGCTTCTGCGGCATGATCGAGGACCCCGTCGAGAAGGCGTCCGAGAGCTTGACGAAGCCGAATTGCGGCGTCGCCCAGAGCACGATTTCCTCGGCCAGCCGCGAGAGGTGCATGGCGCAGATCGAGGCGGCCGACAGCGTCTCCAGCACGAAATCGCGGTCCGAGACCGAGTCGAGCGAATTCGCGGTCGGGCGGTCGAAGCCGAGCGCCTTCGCCGTCATGTGCCGGTCGATCGGGAAGGAGGTGCCGGCGAGAGCGGCCGCACCGAGCGGGCATTCGTTGAGGCGCGCGCGGGCGTCGCGGACGCGGCCGCGATCGCGGCCCAGCATCTCGACATAGGCGAGGAGATGATGGCCGAAGGTGACCGGCTGCGCCGACTGGAGATGGGTGAAGCCCGGCATCACCGCGCCGGCATAGGTGTCGGCCTTCTCGGCAAGCGCCTGCTGCAGATCGGCCATCTGGCCGTCGATCTCTTCAAGCGTGTCGCGCACCCACAGCCGCATGTCGGTCGCGACCTGGTCGTTGCGCGAGCGGGCGGTGTGCAGCCGGCCGGCAGCGGCGCCGATCTTGTCCTTGAGATTGGACTCGACGTTCATGTGGACGTCTTCGAGCGCACGCGAAAACGTGAAGGCGCCGCTCTCGATCTCGCCTTCGACCTGCTTGAGGCCGGCCGTGATCGTCGCGACATCCTCCTTCGTCAGGATGCCGGTCTCGGCCAGCATGGCCGCATGGGCGAGCGAACCGCGGATATCCTGGCGCCAGAGCTTCTTGTCGAAATCGATGGAGGCGTTGATCTCCTCCATGATGGCGCCGGGACCTGTGGCGAAACGCCCACCCCACATGCGATTGCTCACGACGGTCTTTCCTGCTTCTAGGGCGCGATGAGGTCTCGAACGAAAATTCTGGCCGCAACCGGGGCTCTGGCCCTCCTCGCCCTCGGCGGCGGCGCCGCCTTCTACTCCGTCACGGGCGATGCCGGCAACGGATCATGCAGCGCAGCGCGCACCACAGCCGAGCGTATGAAGCCGCTGGTGAAGGGTGAGGTCGCGGCCGTAGAGCTGCGCCCCCGCCCGCAGCCAGCGCCGGAACTCGCCTTCACCGGGCCGGACGGCCAGCCGATGACGCTCGCGGCGCTGAAGGGCAAGACGCTGCTGGTCAACCTCTGGGCGACCTGGTGCGCGCCCTGCCTGAAGGAGATGCCGGCTCTCGACACGCTCCAGAAGGAGATGGGCGGGCCCGATTTCGCCGTCGTCGCCATCAACATCGACACGCGCAACCTCGACAAGCCGAAGACCTGGCTCGCCGAGAACAAGGTCACCACCCTGCCCTTCTACGGCGATCCGCAGGCCGCGACCTTCCAGGCGCTGCGCGCCGCCCACAAGGTCGAGGGCATGCCGGTCAGCATCATCGTCGACAAATCCGGCTGCGAGCTCGGCATCATCCAGGGCCCGGCCGACTGGGCGAGCGCCGTTTCGAAGGCGCTGATGAAGGCCGCGATCGGCAAGCCCTGAGCGCAACGTCGCGGCAATGGCGGCGTGTTGACGAACTCTCGTCGCATTGCGGCGTTCTGCTGAATGGCAAGCGGCAGCGGCCGAAAGGATCGAGCATGACACTCCTGCGCAAGCGGAAGCAGGGTTTTCACCGGGTGGGAGCGATCATGCTCGCGGTGGCGCTGAGCCTTGCCGCGGGATCGGCCGTTGCGCAGGAGCGCAAACCCATTCCCGGCACCAGCGTCTCGCTGGTGCCGCCGAAGGGCTTCGAACCGGCAACCGGCTTCGCCGGTCTCTCCAACCAGAAGACGAAGGCCAGCGTCCTGATCGTCGAGATGCCCGCGGAGGCCTACCCGCAGCTCGCGACGCTGTTCAACGACAGCGAGAGCGCCAGAACCAATTTCGCCCGGCAGAAGGTCAACATCACCAAGGTCGAGCAGGTCGACGGAACAGGCGGCGAGAAGGTGCCGCTGCTGAGCGGCACGCAGGAGGCCGGCGGCACCAAGCTCGACAAATGGATCGCCCTGTTCAGAGGGCCTAAGACGGTGATGATGACCGTGCAGGCGCCGCCAGCCGCCAAGATGCAGCCGGCCGAGGTCAAGGCACTCATCGCCTCGGTCTCGCTCGGCAAGGAAGCGACGCTCGACGAGAAGCTCGCAGCCCTGCCCTTCGCCTTCAAGGCCGCAGCCCCCTTCCGCGTCATCGACACCATCGGCGGCGCCGGCGTGCTGATGACCGCTGGCGAACGCAACGTCGATCCGTCGGGCACGCAGCCGCTGATGATCGTCGCCTACCAGATGTCGGCCCCCATCAAGCCCGGCCAGGAGGAGAAGCTCTCCGAGACGATGCTGAGGAGCACGCGCGACATGCAGACGGCCGACATCAAGGAACGCAAGCGCGTCCCCTTCGCCGGCCAGGACGGCGTCTTGATCTCGGGCTCCTTCAAGCACCCCAACGGCAGCGACAAAAGCTTCGCGCAATATCTCGCCATCGGCTCGGGCGGCCGCTTCGTCCGCCTCATCGTCATGGCGGATGAAGCCGAGATGCCGAAGCTGCAGCCGGCGGTCGAGCAGACCGCTTCCAGCGTCGCATTCGCGGCCCAGTAAAGCCCTTTCACCCACCACCCGCGCATTTGAGCGATTGGCGTCGCATGCGCGGGAGGCTATTGGCTGCCCCATGAGCTATACGATCGGCCTCGCGACCACCTTCCACGATCCTGCCATCGCGATCATCGGCCCCGGCGGCGAGGTGCTCTTCGCCGAGGCGACCGAGCGCTATCTGCAATACAAGCGCGCGCCGAACTGCGAGCCGGATTCGGCGCCGCGCATGGAAGGGCTGCTGAAGCGCTACATTCCGAAGGACGCCGAGGTCACCATCGCCACCAGCTGGGGCGAGGACTTCACCGGCTTCCTCGACCAGATGGCGCGCGCCGGCTCCTTCACCGTCGACGCGCTGCTCAAGCTCTCGCCCGAGCTCAACCGCTCGCTGGTGCCCGAGCGCACCGAGCGCGCCCTGATCGCCTCGCTGCATTCGGCGCAACAACGCGCCGGCATGGGCGTGCTGCTCGGGCTCGACCGCGCTCATGGCAAGGCCAACGTCACCGGCCTCAAGCGCTACGGCCACCATCTCAGCCATGCGGCCTATGCCTGCTGGTCATCGCCCTTCGACAACGCCGCCTGCCTCGTCGTCGACGGCATGGGCGAGACCGGCGCCTCCGCCATCTTCGCCTTGGAGAACGGCCGGCTTCGTGAGGTCAAGCGCCATCGCGGGCGTGAATCGATCGGCTTCTATTTCGGCCTCGTCACCGACCTCGCCGGCTTCGACCAGGCCAAGGGCGAAGAATGGAAGATCATGGGGCTCGCCCCCTATGGCAGGAGCGATCCGGAGCTGATGGCGCTGCTGCGCAAGCTCTATCAGATCGACGGCGACAAGCTCTCCTTCGCCAAGGCCGATGTCGTGCAGGCCGTCGCCGCCGAGATCCTCGCCCGACGCCCGGCCGATGCGCTCGACCAGGGCTGGGCCGACCTCGCCCGCTGCGGGCAGGACGTCTTCGCCGAGATGATGGAGGCGCTGCTCGCCGAGGCCGCCGCGCTCGTTCCGAGCGAAAACCTCGTCATGGCCGGCGGCTGCGCACTCAACTCCTCCTTCAACGGCAAGATCGCCGGACGCCACGGCTTCAGCACGGTGTTCGTGCCCTCCGCCCCGGCCGATGACGGCAACGCCATCGGCGCGGCATGGCTGGCCCATGCCGAGGCGAACCCGGACTGGCGCGCACCCAAGGGGCCGCTCACGCCCTATCTCGGCTCACACGTCTCGACCGAACCCTTCGAGCGCATGCAGCTATGGGAGAAGCGGCTGCGCAAGCTCGCGCCCGACGAGGTCGCGCCCGTTACGGCCAAGCTCCTCACCGAGGGCAAGCTGATCGGCTGGGTGCAGGGCCGTGCCGAATTCGGCCCGCGCGCCCTCGGCAACCGCTCGATCATCGCCGATCCGCGCCCGGCCGACGCCAAGGACATCCTCAACGCCAAGGTGAAGTACCGCGAGGCCTTCCGGCCCTTCGCGCCCTCGATCCTCGCCGAGCACGCCGCCGACTGGTTCGAGAACTATCAGGACGCGCCCTATATGGAGCGCACGCTCGTCTGGAAGGAAACGGTGCGCCACCGCGTGCCGGCCGTCGTCCATGAGGATGCGACCGGTCGCCTGCAGAGTGTCACGGCGCAGCGCAACCCGCGCTACCACGCGTTGATCTCGGCCTTCCACGAGCTGACGGGCGTGCCGGTGATCCTCAACACCTCCTTCAACATCATGGGCAAGCCGATCCTGCACACGGCGGAGGATGCAATCCTGATGTTCTATACCAGCGGGCTCGACGCGCTGGTGATCGAGGACTGGCTGCTGGTGAAGTGAGCAGCGGGGTAAAATTCCCCTCCCGGCAGAAGGCCGGACCTGCGTAGACGTGACTGGCCGTCATGCTCGGGCTTGACCCGAGCATCTCGGAAACCAGAGCTTTCTTCGGCAAGAGATTCTCGGGTCTGCGCTTCGCTTCGCCCGAGAATGACGGCCCGCCTCAGACCGATCCGCGCCGTTGATCGGTCGGATCACGCGAAATCGCTGGTCTCAGTCCGGTTTGAGGTCATTCTTCCGGCCCATCGGAAGGAGACGATGCCATGCTGCAATTGCGCCCGAACTGCGAATGCTGCGACCGCGATCTGCCGCCGCAGTCGCGCGACGCCCTGATCTGCACCTTCGAATGCACCTTCTGCAGCGACTGCGCCGAGACGCGCTTCGCCGGCGCCTGCCCGAACTGCGGCGGCGAGTTGGTGCGCCGGCCGATCAGGCCGGAGCGCATGCTGGAGAAATATCCCGCATCGGCCGAGCGTATCCGCAAGCCGCATCCGCAATGCGCCGCGGCCTGATAAGGGCTGTCCGATCGCAGGCTTTGACGGGTTGGGCGAGCCTCAGCTCGCCTGCTTCACCGCAATGCCCTTCTCCTCGAAGAGCTGCTGCAGCTCGCCCGCCTGGAACATCTCGCGGGTGATGTCGCAGCCGCCGACGAACTCGCCCTTGACGTAGAGCTGCGGAATCGTCGGCCAGTTCGAATAGGCCTTGATGCCCTCGCGGATTTCCGCGTCCTCGAGCACGTTGACGCCCTTGAAGGGCACGCCGACATAGCTGAGGATCTGCACGACCTGGCCGGAGAAGCCGCACATCGGGAATTGCGGCGTGCCCTTCATGAAGAGCACCACGTCGTTGTTCTTCACTTCCGCTTCGATGCGGGCGTTGACGTCGGACATCATCTGTCTCCTGAAGCGGGTTCAAGGCCCGCCGGATGGTTTCGTTCTAATCTTGGGGAACGGCCGTCGTCAGCGCAAGGGCGTGCAGCACGCCGCCCATATTCCCCTGGAGCGCGGCATAGACCATCTGGTGCTGCTGCACCCGGGTCTTGCCCTTGAAGGCGACCGAGGTGACGGTCGCGGCATAGTGGTCGCCGTCCCCCGCCAGATCCTTGATCTCGATCGCCGCATCCGGCAGCGCCGCCTTGATCATGCGCTCGATCTCGTGCGCGTCCATCGCCATGACAAACTCCCAATAATCCCGGCCTCAACCGTCAATGCGAGGAGCGAAGCGACGAAGCAATCCAGGGGGGACGTAGAGCCCGGCCGTCCCTGGATTGTTTCGCTACGCTCGCGATGACGGTTGCGTCCCTTGAAATCGCTCAGGCCGCCTTGCCGGCCATGTAGGACGGCAGCCAGTCTTCATGGATCTTGCTGAGTTCGGCGATCGCCAGCGCCGGCTCACCCGGCAGGGCAAGCGCCGCGCCGCCCGTGCGGCCGATCGCGAGCGCCGGCACGCCGGCAGCCTTCGCCTCGGCGATCACGGCGTCGGCCTGAGCCGCCGGAACCGTCAGGACATAGCGCGCCTGATCCTCGCCGAAGAGCGCGGCATGGGCCGGGACGGCCGGCAGCGCCTCGACGGTGGCGCCGATACCCTTGGCCATCGCCATCTCGGCGAGCGCAACGGCGAGGCCGCCATCCGAGAGGTCGTGGCAGGCGGTGACCTTGCCGGCCGTGATCAGCCCGCGCACGAAATCGCCATTGCGACGCTCGATGGCGAGATCGACCGGCGGCGGGGCGCCCTCCTCGCGGCCGCAGATTGTCGCGAGATAGGAACTCTGGCCGAGCCAGCCCTGCGTTTCGCCGATCAGCAGGATCGCCTCGCCCTCGGCCTTGAAGGCGACGGTCGCGTGCTTGGTGACATCCGCCAGCACGCCGACGCCGCCGATGGTCGGGGTCGGCAGGATCGAGACGCCGTTGGTCTCGTTGTAGAGCGAGACGTTGCCGGAGACGACGGGGAAATCGAGCCCCTTGCAGGCCTCTCCGATGCCGCGGATGCAGCCAACGAGCTGGCCCATCACTTCCGGCTTCTCGGGATTGCCGAAATTGAGGTTGTCGGTGATCGCGAGCGGGGTCGCGCCGACGGCGGTGAGATTGCGCCAGGCTTCCGCCACAGCCTGCTTGCCGCCCTCGAACGGGTCGGCCTCGCAATAGCGCGGCGTCACGTCGGCGGTCATGGCGAGGCCCTTGGGCCCGTCCTCGATGCGGATCAGGCCGGCATCCCCGCCCGGCGTCACTACCGAATTGCCGAGGATCAGCGTGTCGTACTGTTCCCAGATCCAGCGCTTGGAGGAGAGGTCCGGCGAGCCGATCAGCTTCTTCAGCGCCTCGACATTGCCGCAGGGCGGCGTCACGCTCTCCGCCGCGATGCGCTGCTGCGGAGCGGTCTCGATCCAGGGCCGGTCGTATTCGGGGGCCTCGTCGCCGAGCTCCTTGATCGGCAGGTCCGCCATGACCTCGCCCTGATGCTTGATGACGAAGCGCAGCGTGTCGGTGGTGTGGCCGATGACGGCGAAGTCGAGCCCCCACTTCTTGAAGATCGCCTCGGCGGCGTCCTCATGGCCCGGCTTGATCACCATGAGCATGCGCTCCTGGCTCTCCGACAGCATCATCTCATAGGCGCTCATGCCCTCCTCGCGGCACGGCACCTTGTCGAGGTCGAGCTCGACGCCGAGATCGCCCTTGGCGCCCATCTCGACGGCCGAGCAGGTCAGGCCCGCCGCGCCCATGTCCTGGATCGCGTCGACATGGCCGGCGGCCATGATCTCGAGGCAGGCTTCGAGCAGGAGCTTCTCCGCGAAGGGGTCGCCAACCTGCACGGTCGGGCGCTTCTCCTCCGACTTGTCGTCGAATTCGGCCGAGGCCATCGTCGCGCCGTGGATGCCGTCACGGCCGGTCTTGGAACCGAGATAGACGATCGCCTTACCGACGCCGCTGGCCTTGGCGTAGAAGATCTCGTCGGCCTTGGCGATGCCGACCGCCATGGCGTTGACGAGGATGTTGCCGTCATAGCGCGTGTGGAAGCCGGTGGCGCCGCCGACATTCGGCACGCCGAAGGAGTTGCCGTAGCCGCCGATGCCGGCGACGACGCCCGAGACGAGATGATGGGTCTTGGGATGGTCCGGATCGCCGAAGCGCAGCGCGTCCAGCACCGCGATCGGCCGGGCGCCCATCGTAAAGACGTCGCGCAGGATGCCGCCGACGCCCGTCGTCGCGCCCTGATAGGGCTCGATGAAGGACGGGTGGTTGTGGCTCTCCATCTTGAACACGATGGCGAGGCCGTCGCCGATATCGATGACGCCGGCATTCTCGCCCGGCCCCTGGATCACCCAGGGCGCCTTGGTCGGCAGCGTCTTCAGATGGATCTTCGAGGACTTGTAGGAGCAGTGCTCGTTCCACATCGCCGAGACGATGCCGAGCTCGGTGATCGTCGGCTCACGGCCGATCAGATGCAGGAAGCGCTGATACTCGTCAGGCTTCAGGCCGTGCTCGGCGACGAGCTGCGGGGTGATCTTGGTGTCGTTCGGAATCACGGGCTCAGGGTTCCTGGCGGTCCGGCGAGGGGATTTGGCAGGGGCATAACCTGCCTGCGCCCGCGAGACAACGCATTCCGGCCGCAGGCGCGGCTTTCAGCTCTGGATCGCGGTCAGCGCGGCCCTGAGAGGCGCCGGAATCGGCACCGGCTTCTGGCCGGCGCGCTGCACATAGACATGGGTGAAGCGCCCCTGCGCCGCCGCCTCTGCCCCGCCCTGCCGGAAGATGCCGATCCGATAGGTGACCGAGCTGTTGCCGAGCCGTTCGACGGCGATCCCCGCCTCCACCGTCTCCGGAAAGGCGACGCTCTCGAAATAGGTGCAGGCGGTCTCGGCCACGAGGCCCACGGTCTCGCTGCCGCCGAGGTCGAGGAAGCCGCCTTCGATCAGCCAGGCGTTCACCGCGGTGTCGAACCAGCCGTAGTAGACGACATTGTTGACGTGGCCATAGGCGTCATTGTCGTGCCAGCGTGTTGGGATGGCGCGGAAAACGCGGAAATCTGAGCGCGAGAGACGCGGCTGGCGCTCACTCATGTCCTGGAAGCCTCTCCACCGTCACGCTCGCCCTTGTGGCCAGCATCCACGTCTTGAACACGGCTGTCACCGCGGGAAGACGTGGAAGGCCGGGACAAGCCCGACCATGACGGCACCGGCACGCCCACGGTCATTCGCCTCCCGGTTTCTCGCCGGCCTTGATCTCCGGCACGCCGAGCGCATCGGCCAGCCTCGCCTTGGCCGAGCCCGGCCGCAGTGGCTTCTGCTGGCTCTCATGCGGCGCCCAGCCGGAGAGCCAGACGAATTCGAAGGTCGCCGGCAGACGGCCGTCGGCATCGGCGAAACGCTCGGCATAAAGCGCCGCGGCGCGCAGCAGCGTCTCGCGCCGCAGCGGCGTCTTGCGCCGGGCGATCAGGCTATTGGCCCAGCCCATCGCGCGCAGATCGCGGAAGAGCCCGAAAGCGTCGCGATAGCGCACCGTGACGATCTCGCTGTCGATGACGGGCAGCGCGAAACCGGCCCGCTGCAAGAGACCTCCGAGATCGCGCAGATCGGCGAAGGGCGCCACGCGCGGGCTGACTCCCCCCATGGTCTCGCTCTCGGCTTCGAGCAGCGCCTGCCTGAGTTCTTGCAGCGTCCGCCCGCCGAGCAGGCAGCCCATGAACAGCCCGTCCGGCCCGAGGGCTCGCTTGATCTGGATGAGCGCGCCGGGCAGGTCATTGACGCCCTGCAGCGCCAGCAGCGAGACCGCGAGGTTGAGCGAGCCGGCAGCGAAGGGCAGGCTTTCGAGGTCGCCGACGAGGTCGGCCGGCGCCCCCTCGGCCTCCGCCATGCGCAGCAACCGCCCCGCCTTGCCGGCAAGGACGGGGGCGACGACCGGCAGCGGCGTGCCGAGATCGGCCGCGACCGCGAATTCCCGCAGCACGGCCCCGAGCCGCTCCTGCAGATCGCCCGCCGCGCGTTGCAGCAGGAAATCCGGATAGTCCTTCGCAAGCGCGCGTCTCAGCCGCGAACGGCCGAGCGTGCGGTCGAAGACGAGGCTGTCGTCACTCAACTTTGCACCGTCAGCAAGGATACAAGCCCTCATCCTGAGGAGCAGCCTTAAGGCTGCGTCTCGAAGGACGCTCCAGTTGTCACCTGAGCCACCTGGATCGCCCTTCGAGGAGCCATTCCTAACCGGAATGGCTCCTCAGGACGAGGGCCGGGATCACCGGACAGAGCGCGCTCAGCGATCGAGCAGCTTCGCGATCTCGGCGCGCAGCTGCGGGCCGAGGTCGCCGCGATCGAGCGCATAAGCCACGTTCGCCGCGAGGAAACCGATTTTGGAGCCGGCGTCGTAGATCTCGCCGTCGAAGCGCACGGCGTAGAACGGCTCCTGCCGGGACAGCGCGATCATCGAATCGGTGAGCTGGATCTCGCCGCCCGCCCCCTTTTCCTGGTTGGCGAGCAGGTTGAAGATCGTCGGCTGCAGGATGTAGCGGCCGGAGATGTGCAGGTTCGACGGCGCCGTGCCTTTGGCCGGCTTCTCGACCATGCCGGTGATCTTCGAGACCTTGGCCTTGGCATCCTCGACGCCGACGATGCCATATTGATGCGTCTGGTCATCCGGCACCGGCGCAACGGCGATGTGGTTGCCGCCATACTGCTCATAGGCATCGATCATCTCGGCAAGGCAGCCCTTTCCCTGGCTGTAATGCAGCATGTCCGGTAGCAGCAGCGCGAAAGGCTCGTCGCCGACGATCTCGCGGGCGCACCAGACGGCATGGCCGAGGCCGAGCGGCGCCTGCTGACGGGTGAAGCTGGTGGCGCCGGCAGCCGGCAGGTCGTGCTTCAGCGCCTCCAGCTCCTTGACCTTGTTGCGCTTGGCCAGCGTGTCGTCGAGCTCATAGGCCATGTCGAAATGGTCCTCGATCACTGCCTTGTTGCGGCCGGTGACGAAGATGAAGTGCTCGATGCCGGCCGCCCGCGCCTCGTCCACCACATGCTGCACGACCGGACGGTCGACGATGGTGAGCATCTCCTTGGGAATCGCCTTGGTGGCGGGCAGGAAACGGGTGCCGAGACCGGCGACGGGAAGAACGGCCTTGCGGATGCGTTTCGTCATGAAAAATCCATTGGGCACGGCGGCCTTTGCCAAAGCCAGGGCAGTGATCGGAACAGCCGCACAACTGTCATTGTTGGCAGCCATCTGTGCTTATAGCTGACAGGCCTTGAGAACCCGTCAACGGTTTTTCGATAGTGCCGGGTCATGACAAAGATGAGGCAAGAGACGCAATGGCGATATTGGTTTCCGGCGGCGCTGGCTACATTGGCAGCCACATGGTCCTCGAACTTCTGGATCGCGGCGAGCGAGTGGTCGTGCTCGACAACCTGTCCACCGGCTTTTGGTGGGCCGTTCCGCCGGAAGCGACCTTCGTTCAAGGCGATATCGGCGATCAGGAGCTGGTCGAGAAACTGATCGCCGAGCATGGCGTGACGGCGCTGGCGCATTTCGCGGCGCGCATCGTCGTCCCTGAATCGGTCAGCGATCCGCTTGGTTATTATTTCAATAATACTGTGAAAACCCGAGCATTGATCGAGAGCGCCGTCCGCGGCGGCGTCAAGCACGTCATCTTCTCCTCCACGGCTGCGGTCTATGGCGAGCCCCCGGTCTCGCCGGTGCCGGAGGAGATCGCGCTCAACCCGATCAACCCCTATGGCCGCTCCAAGCTGATGAGCGAGTGGATGCTGCAGGATGCGGCGAAGGCGCACGGCTTCTCCTACGTCGCGCTGCGCTACTTCAACGTCGCGGGCGCCGATCCGAAGCTCCGCTCCGGCCAGTCCTCGCCGAATGCGACGCATCTCATCAAGGTCGCCAGCCAGGCCGCGCTCGGCCAGCGCGATGGCCTCACCGTCTTCGGCACCGACTATGCGACGCCGGACGGCACCTGCGTGCGCGACTACATCCACGTCACCGATCTCGCCCGCGCCCATCTTGCCGCGCTCGACCATCTGCGTGCCGGCAGGGAAAGCCTGACCCTGAACTGCGGCTACGGCCGGGGCTATTCGGTGAAGGAGGTCGTCGAAGTCGTGAAGAAGGTCTCAGGGATCGATTTCCCCGTGACCCTCGCGGATCGCCGCGCCGGGGACCCCGCCTCGCTGGTCGCCCGCGCCGACCGCATCCAGGCCGAACTCGGCTGGCGGCCGAAGCATGACAACCTCGAGGAGATCGTCGGCCAGGCGCTGGCCTGGGAGGAGAAGCTCAGGACGCGGAACGCCTCGACCTGAACGCCCCTTCTCTAGTACGCCCGAGCCCTCATCCCGAGGAGCCATTCCCTCGGGAATGGCGTCCCGGAGGGTGCTCCAAGAGGCTCCAGGGACATCTGCAACATCCTTCGAGACGCGCTTCCGCGAAGCGCTCCTCAGGACGAGGGCTGCCGGATTCCGGACAGCCTCCAATCCGGTGCCCTCAGGCGGGGTCTTCCTCGGCCGGCTCGCGCACTTCGAGCACGGTCAGGCGCTTCACATCGCCCGAGCGCGTCGTCCAGTCGATCGAGCGCTCGGCGGCCATGCCGATCAGCGCGACGCCGATCGGCGTCATCACCGAGATGCGATTCTTCTCGATATCGGCATGCTCAGGCCAGACCAGCGTGATGGTGCTTTCCCGCTTGGTGCTCTCGTCACGATAGACGATCACGCTGCCGATCCGGGCATGATCGGCCGAAACCCGTCCCTCCGGCAGGATGCGGGCGCGGTCGAGCTCGTGGCTCAGCTCGGCGGCGAGCTCCGGCATGGTGTTGGCGGCGCCGGCCGCGATGCGGCTCAGCATGGCATGGTCCGCTGCCGTAACGGTGATGGCGGGACGCTTGGCGGTCATAGGATTGGATCTTTCGTCGAAAAGGCGAGCGCCTGCCGGCGGACACAAAGCCGCGCGGCATCGCAGGTCGAACTCGCAGGTGAACGGATGCAGAGGAAGCGCCCCCCGAGCCGGAGGCGCCAAGCGCGACAGACTCGGGGCTAGAAGCCCGCGATGACGTTGCCCGAGCGGTGCAGACCGCGGCGGAAAGGGGAGGCGCTATACATCCCGCCAGAATCGGCCAATAGCCCGGGCTTGTCAAATTGCCGCGCTGGCGCTCCGGTGACGCTCCGCTTAACCTACGATTAATCTTGTTCAGGCGCTGTGATGGTGTTTCCATCCAGCATCCGCAGGGAGTGTCCATGCGCCTGTCCGTCATCGCAGCTTCGGCCTTGATCAGCCTGGCGCCTGCGCTGGCGCAAACGACCGGGTCGATCAACGTCTCCGGCGCCCATGCCCGCAATGCGCAGGCGACGCCGGCCAGCGCCTCCCTCGACATCTTCCTGCAGCGGCTCTGGCCGCAGGCTCAAGCGCGCGGCATCTCGCGCGCGACCTTCGACCTCGCCTTCCGCGACGTGACGCCGGATGCCTCCATCATCGCCCTGACCAAGAAGCAGGCCGAGTTCAGCGCTCCGATCTGGAGCTATCTGGAGAATGCCGTCGGCGGCGCCCGCATCCAGCGCGGTCGCGACGCCGCCGCCGAGAACGCGACCGTTCTCGCGCAAGTCGAAGCCCGCTACGGCGTGCCCAAGGAGGTCGTCCTCGGCGTCTGGGGCATGGAGACCAATTACGGCTCCTTCAAGGGCAGCAAGGACGTCATCCGCTCGCTCGCCACCCTCGCCTCGATCCGCTATCGCGGCGACTTCTTCCGCGACGAGTTGCTCACCGCGCTGGAGCTGATCGAGAAGGGCTATGCCGAGCGCAGCGAGCTGCGCGGCTCCTGGGCGGGCGCCATGGGTCACACCCAGTTCATGCCGTCGAGCTACATGAAATATGCGGTCGACTGGACCGGCAACGGCCATGCCGACATCTGGAACTCGTCGAGCGACGCCATCGCCTCCACCGCCAATTACCTCAAGGGCTATGGCTGGGTGCCGGGCCTGCCCTGGGGCATGGAAGTGACGCTGCCTGATGGCTTCGACCATCGCCTCAACAAGGCGAGCTTCTCCGCCTTCGCCTCGGCCGGCCTGCGCCGCGTCGACGGCGGTCGCTTGCCCTCTTCCGGCGAAGGCCGGCTGTTCTACCCGGCCGGGCACAGCGGCCCGGTGATGCTGCTCACCGCCAATTTCGACGTCATCAAGAAGTACAATTCCTCGGACGCCTATGCGCTCGCTGTCGGCCATCTCGGCGACCGCATCATGGGTCGCCCTGCGATCCAGGCCGACTGGCCGGTCAAGGCCGCCCGGCTCGACATGGCCGGCACCAAGGACCTGCAGCACCGGCTGAAGGCGCTCGGCTTCTACAACCACGATGCCGACGGCCGCAT
Source organism: Allobosea sp. 05L423 (assembly GCF_056397745.1). Taxonomy (NCBI): domain Bacteria; kingdom Pseudomonadati; phylum Pseudomonadota; class Alphaproteobacteria; order Hyphomicrobiales; family Alloboseaceae; genus Allobosea; species Allobosea sp. 05L423. The sequence continues at coordinate 53,666 of NZ_JBFTOA010000015.1, forward strand.
CGGCACCGGCACGCGGGAGGCCGTGCGCCAGTACCAGATCAGCGCCGGCGAGATCCCGGACGGCTATCCGACACCGGCCCTGCTGGCGCGGATGCGTGGCAAGCGCTGACTTTCGGGCCGCTCCGTCCTATAGTGCCCGGCATAGGCGCCGCTGGATCGGATAGGCAGATGCGTCGGCGTTCGTTCGCCCTGGTTCTGACTGCCGCCTGCCTGCTCCTCGTTACGGGCGGGCCGGTTTCCCTTGCCCAGCAGCAACAGCGCAACCTCTTTCAGCTCTTCTGGCAATTGCCGGCTGCTCCGCAGCGTGCGGCGCCGCAGCCACGCCAGCGTGTCGCCCCCGTCATCCGCCGCCGCGAGGCCCCCGTCGTCGTCCGGGACGATCCGGTCATTCCCAAGGTCGATGTCAGCAGCCACATCGTGGTGATGGGCGATTCGCTCGCAAATCTCCTCGCCAACGGCCTCGACGAGGCCCTCAACGACCGCCCCGACGTCGAGGTGATCCACAAGTCCAAGCCGGATTCGGGCCTCGTCCGGACCGACTTCTACGACTGGCCGAAGGCGGTCGACGGGATCCTGGCCGGCGACCAGAAGATCACCCTCGGCGTCATGCTGGTCGGGCTCAACGACCGGCAGCCCATCCGCGAGGGCGAGGCCGTTCTCGATCCCTTAAGTCCGCGCTGGCTCGAACTCTATCGCGACCGCGTCGACCTCATCGCAAACGCCTTCGCAGCCCGTCGCATCCCGCTGATCTGGGTCGGTGCACCACCGGTGCAGAACGGCCGGCTCTCGGCCGATTTCGTCTCGTTCAACGAACTCTACCGCCAGCGCGTCGAGAAGGCCGGCGGGCAATATGTCGATCTGTGGGGCGGCTTCGTCGATGCCGAGAACCGCTACACCGCGACAGGTCCGGACGTGTCCGGCCAGCCGACACGGCTGCGCCTCGGCGACGGCATCCATTTCACCGCTGCGGGCGCCCGCAAGGCCGCCCATTTCGTCGATCTCGTCATCCGCCGCATCATCGAGGCGGCGCCGCAGAACAGCGTGATCGCCCTGCCCGTCTCGCCCGAGACCGGCGCACCCTCCACCCCCGAGCTGCAACCCGGCGGCGTCGAGCGCCTGATCGATCAGATGGTCGCCGGCGTGCCGACGATCGGCCTGCCCCCGGCCCTGCAGGCGCGCCCGCTGGCAGGGCCTATCCAGCCGCTGACCGGGCAGACCCCGATATCCGGGCAGCCACTGCTGGCCTCGATCACCGAGGCACGCGGGCGTGGCGACGCTGAGCTGCAGCTCGAGCGCGTCTTCGGCCAGGGCATCGCGCCCGATCCCGTCCCCGGCCGGCTCGATGATTATCGCTGGCCGCGCTGAGCTCAGCCCGCCATCAGCCGGTCGAACACGGGATCGGGATCATCGACCTCGACCAGCTTCTTGCCCGTGATGACCCAGACCCGAGTCGCCACGGCGCGGACGAAGGCGCGGTCATGGCTGACCAGCAGGCAGGCCGCGCCATGCTCGGTGAGCTCGCGCTCCAGCATATCCTGACCTTCGATGTCGAGATGGTTGGTCGGCTCGTCCAGCAGGTAGAAATTCGGCTGGGCAAGGCGCAGCAGCAGCATGGCGAGCCGTGCCCTCTGCCCTCCCGACAGCCGGGCGAGCGGCGCACCCTGCGCCTCGCTGGCGATGCCGGCACCCGCGAGCAGCGTGCGCGCCAGCTGGTCGCCGACATCGCTCGCGCCCTTGACGGCCGCCCAGGGCGTCGGCCAAGCATCGAGCTGCGAGAGCGCCTGGTCGGAGAAGCCGGCCTTGAGGCTCGCAGCGGCGCGGATATCCGCATCGGACCCGTCGAACGCCGCCCGCAGCCGCGTGACGAAGCGCGTCTTGCCGCTGCCGTTCGCACCGAGCAGCGCGATCCGGTCTCCGTTCTCGATCCAGAGCTGTCCGGTGCGGAAGAGCGGCCGCCCGTCCGGCACGGCGATCGCCGTATCCTTGATCGCGACCAGCGCCTTGGCATGGGTGCCGCTGTTGACGAGCCGGATCGCCCCGGCCGAGCGCTCCTTATGGGCCGGCCGCGCACTCTCCTCCAGCCTGTCGGCTCGCTCGGACAATTGCTTGGTCTTGACCACCAGCAGATCGGAGCCGGAGTTGATGCCGATGTTCTTGAGCTTGGCCGCCTGCTGCCTGAGCGCCCGGACCTTGCGCATGTCATTTTCGAACTGCCGGCCGCGCGCCGCATCGCGCTCCTCCAGCGCCTGCAGTGCCCGCGAATAGGGCAAGGCGAAATCGGCGCTTTCCGCCGGACGCAGGAACAGGGTGCGCGTGCTGGCATCGCCGAGGAAGGCGCGGTCATGGCTCGCGGCGACAACGGCGCAATCGCGCGGCAGGGCGGCAAGGAAGCGTTGCAGCAAGCCGATCCGTTCGAGGTCGAGATGGTTGGTCGGCTCGTCCAGCAGCAGCAGATCCGGTTCGACGACCGCAGCCCGGGCCAGCAGCATCGTCCGCTGCCAGCCGCCCGACAGGCTGTGGACGGCACGGCCGCGCAGCCCCTCGTCAACCATGAGGTCATCCAGCAGCACGTCGACCCGCCAGCTCTCGGTTTCGGCGGCCTCGGCGTCGAGCGCGTCGCGTACCGCCTCGTAGAAGCTCATCGGCAGGAGGCGCTCGGGCGGATCTTGCGGCGCGAAGGCACTGACGAGCCCGCGGGCTCGGGTCAGCGTCCCGCCCGTGGCCTCGTCCTGATCGGCGAGGATGCGCAGGAGCGAGGATTTGCCGCGGCCATTGGCGGCGACGAGACCGAGGCGATCGCCCTTGGCGATGGAGAGGTTGAGCCCGGCGAAAAGCGGCGCGTTGCGGACGAGCGAAAGGTCTTTGATGGCGATCAGGGACATCGGAATCTCATGAAGTCAGGCAGGCGCGAACGAGCGCGCCGAAAAGGGCTGACGATGAGACGGCGATGCGCTCCCGGTCAGCCCCGCGAGGTGAAGCGCGGGGCGGAAACAGGTCCTCGGGTGCGGAAATGGAAGCCCTGGCTCAGCGCCAGCTTCCCCCTCTGTTTCGATTCCATGGCCGCCACCATAGCGGCGTCGGCCCGGATGAACAGTGCGTCCACGGCATGACCGTAGCACTCGCGGCGCCGGTCATCTCGCGGAGCGCCCGGTGCGGCGCCGACGGAACCGCTGCGTCTACGACCGATTGCTGCCCGGACACGTAGCCCCCGCCGCGCCTCTCCGCCTGGCAAAAGGGGGCACGCATCCTACCGTAACCTACTCCCCGCGGGCCGCCTGATCGGCAATTCTCGTTCGTCGCAGGCATCTCTCTGCAGCATCGCATCGGGGTGCCCCAGTGCTCGGCAGATGATCACTCCGGAAATCCCGCAGATCGACATTCGGGTGCGATCGACGGCGAGCCTGTCACGGGGTCCCCATCCGCGCTCAACTTCAATCGAATGTTCGATCGACGTCTGAAACGCACTTACATCGAGGGAGGCTAAAGATGCCGGAACCTATTACCCGTCGAAATCTGGCTCTCGGTGGTGTCAGCCTGTTGGCCGGATCCTCGCTTGCCTCGCCGAGCCGGGCCGAGTTCGACAAGTTTCTCGGAATCGGCGAAGGCATGGAGGATTTCTGGCTCGCCACCGACGCCTATATCTACGGCTATCCGCTGGTCACCATGGAGATGACCCGCAAGATCGTCACCAATGTCGCGGCGCCGGTGGGAACGCGCGCGCCGATGGGCACGATCATCAGGTTGCGCGAATATCCGAACGCTTCCTTCAGGGATGTCACGGCGCCCAACGCAGACACACTCTACACCACGGCGTTCTTCGATGTCGGCAAGGAGCCATGGGTCCTGAGCATCCCGGACATGAACGGCCGCTATTTTCTCATGCCGATGCTCGACGGCTGGACGAACGTCTTCCAGGTCCCGGGCAAGCGCACGACGGGAACCGGCGCGCAGACCTATGCGATTACGGGCCCCGGATGGAAAGGGACCCTTCCGTCAGGGGTCAAGGAGTACAAATCTCAAACGAGCATCGTCTGGTTGCTGGGGCGCATCTATTGCACGGGCACTCCGGAGGACTATGCCGAGGTTCATAAGCTCCAAGACGCCTTCAAGCTCGTCCCGCTGAGTTCCTATGGCAAGCCCTATACGCCGCCGCCCGGGACCGTCGATCCCTCGGTCGATATGAAAATGGCGGTCCGCGAGCAGGTAAACCGCATGGACGCGGTGTCTTATTTCACGCTGCTGAGCAAGCTGATGAAGGACAATCCGCCGGCCGCTGCGGATGCCCTGCAGATCGCGAAATTCGCGCGGATCGGGATCGTTCCCGGGCAGGATTTCGATGCGAGCAAGCTCAAGGCCGATTTCCTCAAGCGCGTTCCCGAGGTCGCCTTCGACCGGATCATGATCCAGTTCAAGACCAACAAGGAGGTCCGGGACGAGAAAGGCTGGGGCTTCACGACGAAGACCGGGATCTATGGCACGGACTACCTGATGCGGGCGCTGGTCACGGCGATCGGGCTCGGCGCCAACCGGCCTCAAGACGCAATTTACCCGACCTCGCTGAAAGATTCCGAGGGGCGGAAGTACAGTGGCGCGAACAAATATGTCATGCGCTTCCCGAAGGGTCAGTTGCCGCCCGTCAACGGGTTCTGGTCCCTGACGATGTATGACGCCGACTATTTCTTCGTCGACAATCCGATCAATCGCTATTCGATCAGCGCCCGGCAAAATCTGAAGTCCAATCCGGACGGCTCGACCGATCTCTACATCCAGAATGAATCCCCCGGGAAAGACAGGGAATCCAATTGGCTGCCGGCTCCGAAAGGCGATTTCATTCTGATGCTGAGAATGTACTGGCCCAACGAAAAGAGCCCCTCGATCATCAATGGGACGTGGAAAATCCCGCCGGTGAGCAAGGCCATGGCGTGAGGCCGAAATGTGAGGCTCCCGGCTTCGGCTTGGCTCGTCGTCTCGGCTATGCGATCGTCGCTCGATCGCGAGCAAAAATGCGAGGGCGCTATGGATACGGACCAGGCGGCCAAGGACCGCGTTACGCAAACCTTGATGAAGCACCTGGAACTCGCACAGGAGCAGCTCGACATGGCCGAGCGAGGTATCCTTTTGTCGATCGACGGGGCGCCGGAAGGGATCAATCTGACCAAGGAAGCGCTGGCCATCCGCGTCGAGCAACTGCAGGGGGCCCTCGACCGGCAGCGAGGACGCGGCTGAAGCCCTGCCCTTCGCCCGTCCGGAACGGGCTCCTTCCAAAAGCGGGAGATGGATTGGCCCATCCGGTCGGTTCAACCTGATGGGATCGACTCTAACCTCGCGCGATCTGCGCCAGAAGGTCGCGCAGGTTCAGTTCGGCATCGGGCGGGGTCCCATAGGCGGCGTTCGCGGGAATCCCCGACAGCGTCGCATGCATCACGTCCTTCGGCGTCAGGCCGAACTCCTTCTTGAAGGAGCGGCTGAAGCTCGACGGATCGGGAAAACCCAGCCCCTCGGCGATGGCTGCAATCGAGCCGAAATTGGCGCCGTTCGACAGCTCCGCGAAGGACTGCTTCAGGCGTCGCCGCTGGATGTAGTTCCTCACGCCCCCCTCGCTTTCGAGCAGGCGATAGAGCTGGGAGCGGGACATGCCCGCCTCCCGGCAAAGGAGATCCGGCCCGAGAGCGTTGCTCTGCAGGTTGCGGTCGACGATGCGCCGGACGATCTCCTTGCGGGTCACCGCGACCGGCGCGGCACCGAGGGAATTGTGATCCGACGATGGCGCGATGCAGGCGAGCAGCATGCCGCGCACGGCGGTCTGCAGGCCGGGCAAATCCGCCTCGGAGAAGCTTGAAACGTTACGCGCCAGCAGGACAATGAACTCGGCCAGAAGCTTGCCCATCGCGTCGCTGAGCGGCCGGCCCTCCGCCCCTTCCAGGATGGCGGTCACTTCAGGAAAGGTGTCGCGCGGCAGATAGAGCTGCAGCCGGTCGTCGGCCTCGCGGAAACTGACGAGCTCGCGCCCCAGCGATGCCACGAAGGGCGTATCGGCGGGCACGTCGATCGAGCGCTGCCGCCCCGCCTCTCCGAACGTCCGCTTGTGGCCGATCGTGATGTTCCAGTGGTCGATGGGGTTGCGCCGGACGAGGTCGGCCGTGCGGGACGCGCGCAATTTCGGCGCCTGCACGCGGCTCAGGCCGAAACCACCGAAATTCCAGATCTCGCTGGTCGCGGAAAAGCCGGCCTGAGGATCGTCGACCTCGACATCGAAGACCGCGTCGAACCAACCGCGCCAAGCATCCAGCTGCTTCGCTTTGGGGAGGCCGACCGTTGTGAAAATAACCGGCGTCATCTGACCAAGCGACAGGGGAAGGACACAAGCGCGCTTGCACTCCACCGCGGCGCTCAGGTCAAGTATTTATTCCGGGCAACGACAAATCCTGCCGATTTCCTAGGCAGATATCGCTCTCATCGATGAATTCGCAACAATTCGGTGCTCCGAGCGGCCGCATCTGCGGCTGATCGGGTATCACTGCGCCGCCTTATGATCACTTGTAAAACGCAGCGCGCCCGGACCGGCACATCGGCCGATCCGGGCTGCTGGGAAGAGATTGAACCGAGATCGCGCCGGGACGGCGGCGACCTCACACCGGCAGGATCGTCGCGCCCATCAGCTCCTTGTCGATGGCGTGCGCCGCCTGTCGCCCCTCGCGGATCGCCCAGACCACGAGCGACTGGCCGCGGCGCATGTCTCCGGCGACAAAGACCTTGTCGGTGCTGGTCTTGTAGTCGCGGTCATTGGCGACGACGTTGGCGCGCTTGTCCACCGCCGCGCCCGACTGCGCGATCATGCCCTCGATCAGCGAACCGGCAAAGCCGATGGCAAGGAAGCAGAGATCGGCCTGCAGCACGAATTCGGTGCCGGGGATCGGCTTGCGCTTCTCGTCGACGCGCGCGCATCTCACGCCGGTCAGCCGGCCTTTGCGGCCTTCCAGTCCGAGCGTCGCCGCCTGGAACTCGCGCTCGGCGCCCTCGGCCTGCGACGAGGAGGTGCGGAACTTCGTCGGCCAGTACGGCCAGACGGTGAGCTTGTCCTCGATCTCCGGCGCCATCGGCCGGATGTCGAGCTGCGTCACCGAGAGCGCGCCTTGCCGGAAGGCGGTGCCGACGCAGTCCGAGGCCGTATCGCCGCCGCCGACCACCACGACATGCTTGCCCGCGGCCAGGATCGGCGCCTCGTTCGATACGTCCTCGCCGCCGACCCGCTTGTTCTGCTGGGTGAGGTACGGCATCGCGTAATGCACGCCCGCCAGATTGGTGTCCGGCAGGCCGGGATCGCGCGGCGCTTCCGCACCGCCCGTCATCAGCACCGCATCATGCTCGGCGACGAGCGTGGCGAAGGGCAGGGTCACGCCGACATTGGCGTTGTAGTGGAAGGTGACGCCCTCCGCTTCCATCTGCTTCACGCGGCGATCGATATGCCCCTTCTCCATCTTGAAGTCGGGGATGCCGTAGCGCAGCAGGCCGCCGGCCTTGGCCTCGCGCTCATAGACATGGACGTCATGGCCGACGCGGGCGAGCTGCTGCGCCGCGGCCATTCCGGCCGGACCGGAGCCGACGATGGCGATGCGCTTGCCGGTGCGCTTGGCCGGAATTTCCGGCGCGATCCAGCCTTCCTGCCAGCCCTTGTCGGCGATCGCCTGCTCGATCGTCTTGATCGTCACCGGCATGTTCTCGAGGTTGAGCGTGCAGGCTTCCTCGCAAGGCGCAGGGCAGATGCGGCCGGTGAACTCCGGGAAGTTATTGGTGGAGTGGAGGTTGCGCAGCGCATCCTCCCAGGCGCCGGAATAGACGAGCTCGTTCCAGTCCGGAATCTGGTTGTGCACCGGGCAGCCCGTCGGCCCATGGCAGAAGGGGATGCCGCAATCCATGCAGCGCGCCGCCTGCTTCTTGATGTCGCGCTCCTCCAGCGGGAGCGTGAACTCGCGGAAATGCCGGATGCGGTCGCCGGCGAGCTGATATTTCTGCTCCTGCCGGTCGAATTCGAGAAAGCCTGTGACCTTGCCCATGCCGTTTCTCTCGCCGTGTGCCCGGGTCGTCCCCGCGCGCGTGCCTGTCTGATCGCGTGACCGGGGCCGTTCGGGCCCCGGCGGGTGGCGCGTTTCGCTTATTCCGCGGCCTGCAAGGTGCGGGCCTGTTCCATCTCGCGCAGCGCGCGGCGGTATTCGACCGGCATCACCTTGACGAACCTGGTGCGGTAATCCGCCCAGTTGTCGAGGATCGTGCGAGCGCGCTCCGAGCCGGTGTAGTTGGCGTGGTTCGTCAGCATCTGCATCAGGCGCTCTTCGTCATGGCCGGACATGTTGGTCATGTCGATGCGACCCTTGTGCTCGAGATCGCCGCCGTGATGGTGCAGCCGCTCCATCAGCTCCTCTTCCTCCTCGACCGGCTCGAGATCGACCATCGAGAGGTTGCAGCGCGACTTGAAGGTGCCGTCCTCGTCCAGCACATAGGCGATGCCGCCCGACATGCCCGCGGCGAAGTTGCGCCCGGTCTGGCCGATGACCGCGACGACGCCGCCGGTCATGTACTCGCAGCCATGGTCGCCCGTGCCTTCCACCACCGCGATGGCGCCGGAGTTGCGCACCGCGAAGCGCTCGCCCGCCACGCCGCGGAAATAGGCCTCGCCCGCGATCGCGCCGTACAGCACGGTGTTGCCGACGATGATCGAGCGCTCCGGCACCGCCTTTGCGGCGGGATCCGGCTTCACGATGATCTTCCCGCCCGACAGGCCCTTGCCGACATAGTCGTTGGCCTGGCCGGTGAGCTCGACGGTGACGCCCGCCGCGAGGAAGGCCGCGAAGCTCTGGCCCGAGGTGCCCTTGAGCTTCACGGTGATGGTGTCGTCCGGCAGGCCGGCATGGCCGTACCTCTTCGCGACGGAGCCCGAGAGCATCGCACCGGTGGAGCGATCGACGTTGCAGATGCGCTCCTCGATCACGACCGGGGCGCCGGTCTCGATCGCGCCTTCCGCCGCCTTGATGAGCCTGCGGTCCAGCACTGTGTCGATCGGGTGCTTCTGCAGCTCGACATGGCGGATCGCCACCTCCGGCAGATCGACCTTGTGGAACAGCTTGGTGAAGTCGAGGCCCTTCGCCTTCCAGTGCTCGATCGCCTCCCGCTTGTCGAGCAGGTCCGCGCGGCCGACGATCTCCTCGATCTTGGTGAAGCCCATCTCCGCCATGATCTGGCGGACATCCTCAGCCACGAAGAAGAAGTAGTTCACCACATGCTCGGGCAGGCCCTTGAAGCGCTTGCGCAGCACCGGGTCCTGCGTCGCGACGCCGACCGGGCAGGTGTTGAGGTGGCACTTGCGCATCATGATGCAGCCGGCGGCGATCAGCGGCGCGGTCGAGAAGCCGAACTCGTCGGCCCCGAGCAGCGCGCCGATGATGACGTCGCGGCCGGTGCGCAGGCCACCATCGACCTGCAGGGCCACGCGGCCGCGCAACTGGTTCAGCACCAGCGTCTGCTGCGTCTCGGCAAGGCCGATCTCCCAGGGCGAGCCGGCATGCTTCAGCGAGGTCAGGGGGCTTGCGCCCGTGCCGCCCTCGAAGCCGGAGATGGTGATGTGGTCGGCGCGCGACTTGGCGACGCCAGCCGCGACCGTGCCGACGCCGATCTCGGAGACGAGCTTCACCGAGACATCGGCCGCCGGGTTGACGTTCTTCAGGTCGAAGATCAGCTGCGCCAGATCCTCGATCGAATAGATGTCATGGTGCGGCGGCGGCGAGATCAGGCCGACACCCGGCGTCGAATGCCGGGTCCGCGCGATCTTGGCATCGACCTTGTGGCCGGGGAGCTGACCGCCCTCGCCGGGCTTGGCGCCCTGCGCGACCTTGATCTGCATGACGTCGGAATTGACGAGATATTCGGTGGTGACGCCGAAGCGGCCGGACGCGATCTGCTTGATCGCAGAGCGCTTGGAGCGACCGTCCGGCATCGGCTTGAAGCGGATCGACTCCTCGCCGCCCTCGCCGGTGTTCGACTTGCCGCCGATCTGGTTCATCGCGATGGCGAGCGTCTCGTGGGCCTCGCGCGAGATCGAGCCGAACGACATCGCCCCGGTGGCGAAGCGCTTGACGATATCGGCAGCCGACTCGACGCTCTCCAGCGGCACGGGCGCCCGCCCGTCGTCACTGGCCATCTTGACCTTGAACAGGCCGCGGATGGTGCTGAGCCGCTGCGCGTCGTCATTCACCTGCCTGGCGAAATCCTCGTAGCGCTCGCGCGCATTGAGGCGCACCGCATGCTGCAGCGAGGCGACGACATCCGGCTTCCAGACATGGTCCTCGCCGCGGACGCGGTACATGTACTCGCCGCCGATATCGAGGCTGTTCCGATAGAGCGGGGAGTCGCCGAAGGCGTCGCGGTGGCGGCGCAGGCTCTCCTCGGCGATCTCCTCCAGGCCGACGCCCTCGATCGCCGTGCCGGTGCCGAAGAAGAACTTGTCGACGAAGGCGCTCTTCAGGCCGACGGCATCGAAGATCTGCGCGCCGCAATAGGATTGGTAGGTCGAGATGCCCATCTTGGACATCACCTTCAGCACGCCCTTGCCGACCGACTTGATATAGCGCTTCACCACCTCGTCGGCGTCGACCTCCTCGGGGAAGGCGCCCTGCGCATGCTGGTCGAGCAGGGTGTCGAAGGCGAGATAGGGGTTGATCGCCTCGGCGCCGTAGCCGGCGAGGCAGCAGAAGTGATGGATCTCGCGCGGCTCGCCGGATTCGACGACGAGGCCGACCGAGGTCCGCAGGCCCTTGCGGATCAGGTGATGGTGCACCGCCGCCGTGGCCAGCAGCGCCGGGATCGGGATGCGGTCCGGTCCGACCTGCCGGTCGGACAGGATGATGATGTTGTAGCCGCCATGGACCGCAGCCTCCGCGCGCTCGCAGAGCCGCGCCAGCGCGCCTTCCATACCGGCCGCGCCCTCGCGCGCCGGGTAGGTGAAGTCGATGGTCTTGGTGTCGAAGCGGTCCTCGTAATGACCGATGCAGCGGATCTTCTCTAGATCGTCATTGGTCAGGATCGGGGTGCGCACCTCCAGCCGCTTGCGCCGCGAGGTGCCCTCGAGATCGAGGATGTTCGGACGCGGCCCGATGAAGGACAGCAGGCTCATCACCAGCTCCTCGCGGATCGGATCGATCGGCGGGTTCGTGACCTGCGCGAAGTTCTGCTTGAAATAGGTGTAGAGCAGCTTCGACTTGAGCGAGAGCGCCGAGATCGGCGTGTCCGTGCCCATCGAGCCGACGGCTTCCTGTCCGGTCACCGCCATCGGCGCCATCAGCAGCCGGACATCTTCCGTGGTGTAGCCGAACGACTGCTGGCGATCGAGCAGCGGCACGTCCGTGCGCGACGCACGTGCCTCGACCGGGGGCAGGTCCTCCAGCACGATCTGGGTGCGCTTCAGCCAGTCCTTGTAGGGGTTGGCGAGGCACAAGGAGGTCTTGATCTCGTCGTCGCCGATGATGCGGCCCTGCTCCAGGTCGATCAGCAGCATCTTGCCCGGCTGCAGGCGCCACTTCTCGACGATCTTCTCCTCCGGGATCGGCAGCACGCCGAACTCGGAAGCGAGCACGACGAGCCCGTCATCGGTGACGAGATAGCGCGCGGGCCTGAGGCCGTTGCGGTCCAGCGTCGCGCCGATCTGGCGCCCGTCGGTGAAGGCGATCGCCGCGGGCCCGTCCCAGGGCTCCATCAGCGCGGCATGGTACTCGTAGAAGGCGCGCCGCTCCTCGTTCATCAGCGGGTTGCCGTTCCACGCCTCGGGCACCAGCATCATCATGGCGTGGGCGAGCGAGTAGCCGCCCTGAACCAGGAATTCGAGCGCGTTGTCGAAGCAGGCAGTGTCGGACTGGCCTTCATAGGAGATCGGCCAGAGCTTCGAGATGTCCGAGCCGAACAGGTCGGAATCGACGCTCGCCTGCCGGGCCGCCATCCAGTTGACGTTGCCGCGCAGCGTGTTGATCTCGCCGTTATGGGCGACCATCCGGTAGGGGTGCGCGAGGCGCCAGGACGGGAAGGTGTTGGTCGCGAAGCGCTGGTGGACGAGGGCGATCGCGCTGTCGAAGCGCTCGTCCTGCAAATCCTTGAAGTAGGAGCCGAGCTGGTTCACCAGCACCATGCCCTTGTAGACGATGGTGCGGCAGGACATCGAGACGGGGTAGTATTCCGCCGTCTTGCGCTCCTGGTGCTTGTAGACCTTGTTCGAGACCGACTTTCTGAGAACGTAGACCTGCCGCTCGAACTCGTCCTCGCTAGTGATGTCGTCGGGGCGGCCGACGAAGAGCTGGCGATGCACCGGCTCGGTTTCCAGCACCGCCTTGCCGAGATCGGCATTGTCGACCGGCACGTCGCGCCAGCCGAGGAAGTTCAGCCCTTCCTCCTCGACGGTCTGGGAGATGATCTCCTCGCAGAGCGCGCGGATCGCCGGGTCGCGCGGCATGAAGAACTGGCCGATGGCATAGAAGCCGGGCTCGGGCAGCTCGATGCCGAGCTTGCCCGTCTCTTCCTTGAAGAAGCGATGCGGGATCTGGACGAGGATGCCGCAGCCGTCGCCGAGCTTCGGATCGGCGCCGACGGCGCCGCGATGATCGAGATTGTGCAGGATCTGCAGGCCCTGCTGGACGATGGCGTGGCTCTTGCGGTTCTTCATGTCGGCGATGAAACCGACGCCGCAGGAGTCTTTCTCGTTGCGGGGATGGTACAGGCCCTGATGCGTCGGCATCGCCGGGTCGCGCACGGCCGGAAAACGCTCGAAGCCCTCTGCGCCGCTCGACTTGCTGGTCACGCTCATCGTCAAACCCCGCTTCCCAGAACCCGCTGGCGCGCCGCCGGCAGGTAGACCCGTCAGTCCACAATCCTCGCCGCTCCGGCCCTCAGTGCCGACGTTGCGTCAGCAGCAAGGTGGGGCCAAGGCGGCTCGGCCGTCGTCTTGTCAGAGGCTTGCTTGCGCTTTGTTTCCACCGCGCCCGCGTCCTCCGCAGGCGCCCCGGGCGTTCTCTCGCCCGCTCGCGCCTGTCTTCAGCCCGTCGTTTTACGGGCGGTGCACGTACGGTTGGCTTTGGCGTGTTTAGCCCGGCCCCTCGTCATGCTCCGCTCCATGCGACGGCGCGACCTCCAGCCTGCATCGGCTTTCGGTCGGCGCGGTGAAAAATGGGACAGCAACACTGTCCTATTGAGATGAACTTGCCAGAATTCCAATCTGCGCACAAGCGTCGATTTTGCACCGCGGCGAAATTTTATTGCAAAATTGAATCCACGCCAGACATTTCCGAGACGAAAGCCTAACTCCGGCAGCACGCTTCTTGTTTTTGGGCATGCAGCGAGGTTTCAGCCCGGCGCGCCGCGCAGGCCCCCCTTTCCCGGCGCCCGCTTGGCAGCAGACCGCCATCCGCCTAACCCTCGGTCATGCATTTCTTCAGCGACAACACCGCCGCCGCCAGCCCTCGCGTCATGGCCGCGCTCGCCGCCGCCAATGAGGGCAACGCCTCTCCCTATGGCAAGGACGAGTGGACGCGCCGCGTCGAGGAGCGCTTCGCCGCGATCTTCGAGCGCGAGGTCTCGGTCTTCCTTGTCCTCACGGGCACGGCGGCGAATGCGCTGGCGCTGGCCAGCATCGTGCGGCCCTGGGGCGCCGTCCTCACCCATGAGGAAGCCCATATCGTCGAGGACGAGTGTGGTGCCCCGGAATTCTTCAGCAATGGCGCAAAGCTGGTCGACCTGCCCGGCACCGGCGCCAAGCTGCAGCCGCAGACCGTGGCGAAGGCGCTCTCGCATCTGCGCGACGGCGATTTCCATCAGGTCCAGGCCCAGGCGCTGTCGATCACCCAGGCCACCGAATGCGGCACCGTCTATACGCCTGACGAAGTGCGGGCGCTGAAGGACGCCGTCACCCCGCGCGGCCTCAAGCTGCATATGGACGGCGCGCGCTTCGCCAATGCGCTGGTCACGCTCGGCTGCACGCCCGCGGAGGTCACCTGGAAGGCCGGCGTTGACGTGCTCTCCTTCGGTGGCACCAAGAATGGCGCGCTCGCGGCCGAGGCCGTGATCTTCTTCGATCCCGGCCATGCCGAGGAGATGAAGTGGCGCCGCAAGCGCGCCGGCCAGACCCTGTCGAAGGGCCGTTTCCTTGGCGCCCAGTTCGAGGGGCTCCTCGCCGACGATCATTGGCTCGACCTCGCCCGCCATGCCAACGCCCGAGCCAGGCGCCTGGCGGATTCGGTCGCGCAAGGCAGCGAGGCGCGCCTGGCCTGGCCCTGCCAGGCGAACGAGGTCTTCATCGTGCTGCCGCCCGCCGTCCAGGAGCGGCTGAAGGCGGCCGACGTCGGCTATTATGACTGGTCGGCCCGCTCGCTGCCGCCGGAAGCGCCGCTTCGGGACGGCGAGATCGTCGGCCGCTTCGTCATGTCCTTTGCGACCGAGCCGGAGCATGTCGAGCGCCTGATCGCCTCCATCGCAGGCTGAAGAGGCGCATTTCAGCCCCGTTTCCAGCCCCATGCCTGCCGCATTCCCTAACAAGACTGCCCGCCACGAAAGCAGTCGTTAAGGAAGGTGGCATGGCAAATCGTTCGACCGCACCGGGGCGCATCGCGCTGATGGGCCTGGTCGTGGCCAGCGCCCTGGCCGGCACGGCGGGAACCGCCGGAGCCCAGTATTACTATTATGACGACGGGTACGCCCCGTATCCCGCCTATGGCTACGGCTATCGCTATGACTACCGTTACGCACCCCGCCCGCCGGCGTTGGTCCCGCGCACACCGGCGCCGGTCTCGCCTTATGCGGTCAACCGCATAGCGGCCCGCGACTACGGCCTCGTCAGGATCGACCGCTCGATCCGCCGCGACGACACCTATATCGTCGATGGCGTCACGGCTGGCGGCCAGCGCCTGCGCCTGATCCTCGATGCTTATGCCGGCGATCTGATCCGCCGCATCCCGCTGCGCGGACAGGGCGTGCCCGCGCCGGATGTCGCTCGCATCGACCCGCATCAGGGGCAGGCACCGCGCCCGCGCCTCGTGCCCCAGCCCCCCGAACGGCCGGCCGAGCTGAAGCCGCCGGCAGAAGCCAGCGCGCCCGCGACGTCCGTTCCCCCATCACCGGCGGCGCCGGCCGCACCCGAACCTGCCAAGCCCGCCGAGGCCGCTCCGGTCGAGGCCAGCGCTCCTGCCACGGCCTCGCCCCCCTCGCCCGCCGCACCGCCTGCGCCGGAGCCTGCGAAGCCCGCGGAGAGAGCGCCCGCCGAGGCCAGCGCGCCTGCGACCATCACTCCGCCGCAGCCGGCGAAGCCGGCAGAGCCTTCACCGGGCGCGACCAACCCGGAGACCGGCGCCGACAAGCCCAAGCTCGTCAACCCGGGCGATGTGCGCGGGACGGACGCGGCGGAACGCAAGCCGCCGCTGTCGACCGCAGCGCCCGCAAACCAAACGCCGTTGATCCCGCCCGTGCAGCAGATTGATCCATCGCCGTCCACGCCCAAGCCGGAGACGCCGATCGCTCCGGTCGCCCCGATGAACTGAGGATAGCTCCCCCGAGGGGGCGTCATTCCGGACAAGCCGCCATAGCGGCGCCGGTCCGGAATCCATTGGAGGGCGCCGAAGTTCTACGATGGTTTCCGGGTCTGCGCTTCGCTCCGCCGGGAAATGACGACGTGTCGTTGTCGCCTTGCTCAGCGCACCAACAAAAAAGGCTCCCGTTTCCGGGAGCCTTTCTCGTCAGCCCGTAGGGCCTTTCGCGTTACGCCGCCTTGGCGGTCTCGATCTTGGCTTCGAGAACCTTGGCAGAAGCGGCGGCAATCGGAATCTGGCGCGGCTTCTTGGCCTCGGGAATCTCGCGCACGAGATCGATATGGAGCAGGCCGTTCTCGAGGCTGGCTCCGGTCACCTGCACATAGTCGGCGAGCTGGAAGCGGCGCTCGAAGGCGCGGGCGGCGATGCCCTGATGCAGGACTTCGCGCTTCTCGGCGCTGCCGGCAATCTGCTTCTCGCCCTTGACGGTCAAGGCATTTTCCTTGGCCTCGATGGAGAGGTCAGCCTCGCCGAAACCCGCAACCGCAATCGTGATGCGGTAGCCGTTCTCGGCGGTTCGCTCGATATTGTAGGGGGGATAGCCCGGCGCGGCGTCGTTGCTCGTCGCCTGATCGAGGAGAGAGAAGAGGCGGTCGAAGCCGACGGTCGAGCGATAGAGCGGGGAAAGATCGAATTGACGCATGATATGTCCTCCGAAGAAGCGACAGTTTGGTCAGCCCGCCTCGCCTGAGCACGGGCCTGTTTCGGTTTGCGCACCCGGTTCCGGCCTGCGCATCCATGATCTGGGATGGCTTTCGCGCTTTTCAAGAGCCCCCGCCAACGGGCATAAACGAAGCCCGAAAGCAGTTCGGCGACCGGCGGGGGCATGCGGTCGCGATCCGGAGTGAGCCGATGGCCGAGGCCGTTCTTTTTGCCCATCCCGGCTATCCCGTGCCGGGCCATGGCAAGGTCTGGCACGCAGCGACGCGCGACGGCGCCTCCCTGCGCTTCGCGAGCTGGCGCCCGACGGTGAAGCCGGCGCGCGGCACCGTCGTGCTCGTGCAAGGCCGCGCCGAATTCATCGAGCGCTACAGCGAAACCGCCGCCGAACTGCGCCGACGCGGCTTCCATGTGCTGACCTTCGACTGGCGCGGCCAGGGCGGCTCGCAGCGCTTCGTCCGGCGCGAGCGCAAGGGCCATGTCGGCCGCCTCAAGCATTACGAAGCCGATCTCGCCCTTGTGATGGCGGAAATGCAGGCGAAGTTTCCGCCGCCCTATTTCGTCCTCGCTCATTCGATGGGCGCGGCACTCTGCCTCGACGCCGCCCGCCATGACGCCCTGCCGGTGTCGCGCATGGTGGCGCTTGCCCCGATGCTCGGCCTCACCATGATCGCGCACCCGGCCAGGGCCAGCCGCCTGGCCAGCCTGCTCTATTGGCTCGGCTTCGGCCGCGCCTTCGTCCCGGGCGGCGGCGACACGGCCATCGCGACGAAACCCTTCGAAGGCAACCGGCTGACGAGCGACGCCGTCCGCTACGCCCGCAACAGCGCGCTCTCTTCCGAGGCTCGCCATCTCAGCATCGGCGACCCGACCATCGCCTGGGTCAGGACGGCCTTTCGCCTGATGGCACGCCTCGGCGCCCCGTCCGCCGCGCTGGAGGTGAAGGTGCCGACACTGATCATCGCCGCCGGACAGGACCCGGTGGTCTCGACGCCGGCGATCGAACGCTTCGCCGCACGTCTCAAGACCGGCTCCGCGCTGGTGCTAACGACGGCGCGACACGAGATCCTGATGGAGAACGACGCGATCCGCGCCCAGTTCTGGGCCGCCTTCGATGCCTTCATTCCCGGCGAGGGTCAGGCCGCGTCCGCCTCAGCCGGCGAGTCGCGCGAGAGCAGCCTCATGCAGCGCCTTGTTGCCGGCAGCGAGGATTCGCCCCCCGCCGGCAGCGCTGCCGCCGTCCCATGAAGTCACGATACCGCCGGCTCCCTCGATGATCGGGATCAACGCGACGATGTCATAGGGCTTGAGGCCGCTCTCGATGACGAGATCGACATGGCCGGCCGCCAGCATGCAATAGGCGTAGCAGTCGCAGCCATAGCGCGAGAGCCGAACCTGCTTCTCGACGCGGCCGAAAGCCTTTGACTCCTCGCCCTCGAACAGCCCCGGGGAAGTCGTCATCAGCGTCGCGGCGGCGAGATCGGTGACCGGCCGCGTACGCAGCTTCCGCGGCCCGCCCGGCCCCTCATAGCGCGCCTCGCGCCCGTCGCCGGAATAGCGCTCGCCGGAGAAGGGCTGGTGCATCATGCCGTAGACCGGCACGCCCTTGCGCGTCAGGCCGATCAGCGTGCCCCAGACCGGGATGCCGGAGATGAAGGCGCGCGTGCCGTCGATCGGATCGAGGACCCAGACATAGTCGGCCTCGGTGTTTTCGCTGCCGAATTCCTCGCCGAGCACGCCATGGGCCGGAAACTGCCCCTTGATCATGTTGCGCATCACCGATTCGCCCGCGCGGTCGGCCTCGGTCACCGGATCGAACACGCCGCCCTGCGACTTGTCCTCGGTCTGATGATGCGCCCGGAAGAACGGCAGGATCGCCCGCCCCGACTGGGTGGCCAGATCCGCGACGAAAGCGCCGAAATCGACTGCGCTCATGAAAGCTCTCCCCTTTGCTGCTCCGCAGCATCAATCTCGTAAGGCACCGGGCCACAAACTCGCATAGGTGACAAGAATCGCAAAAACACCGGCAAAAACCGCCCCCGTCATGCGCAATGCGCATGACCCCTGCGAGTTGCGTAATTTCGCTTGCGTTTTGCAGCGCACTCTCATATTGTGCACTGCGAAGGGGAGATGACCTCAAACCTTCGTTGCCCTCCTTGGGCGTTTCCTCCCTAGACTTGGGCCGCCACATCAGTGTGCGGCCCTTTTTTCTTGTCCGGCGTCGCTGTCTCGGCGCGGCCACCTCCGGCTTTACCGCCTATTCGGCCGCCTCGCGCCAATCGTCGAGCCAACCGCTCCAGCGCGCGAAGCAATCCGCCATCGCGCTGGCGATCGCCTGCTCGATCGCGACAAAGCCCGCATGCGGCTCCAGCGTGGCCTCGTTCATGTAGAGCGCCCGGTTGACCTCGATCTGCAGGGCGTGGACCCCGGAGGCTGGCGCACCGTAGTGCTCGGTGATGAATCCACCGGCATAAGGCCGGTTGCGGGTGACGCTGAAGCCGAGCCGGGTGAAGGCCTGCTCGGCAATGTCAGTGATGTAGCCGCCAGCGCTGGTGCCGAAGCGATCGCCCAGGATGATATCGGACTTCGACAGCCCGTCCCGGTCGAGCCCTGCGGACGGCATCGAATGCGCGTCGACCAGGATGCAGGTGCCGAACACCCCTTGGGTACGCTGGACGAGCCCGCGCAAGCCGGCATGGTAGGGCCGATAGAGGCCGTCGATCCGGGCGAGCCCCTCCGAGATCGGGATTCGCCCGAAATAGATCTCCTGCGCGTCGCCGACGATTCGGGGAATGGTGCCGAGCCCGCCTGCGACCCGCATCGAGCGGGTATTGGCGAAGGGCGGCACCCGGCCCTCGAACATGCGCGGATCGAGCTCATAAGGCTCGCGGTTCACGTCGAGATAGGCGCGGGGAAACTCCGCCACCAGCAGCGGCGCGCCCAGCGCGACGCTCTGTCCGAACAGGCGGTCGACGAAAGCATCCTCCGAGCGCCTCAGGCTGCGCAGAGGCAGCCGCGCCGCATCGACGAAGCCACGCGGATAGCGCCTTCCCGCATGCGGCACATCGACCACGACCGGCACGACCTGAAGAGCCGGCTGATACAGGCTGAAGGGCCGCTCGATCTCGGCGACGACATCGTCGGGACCTGGCGGAAACGGGGCGGAGAACGCGCTCATGCCCTGTAACTGAAGCACACAAACCCGGCCGGTTGAAGCGACGTTGTGAAACCGTGGAAATCCACGATGGGATTCACCCGTTGTTTACCATGATACTGCCTTATAGAAGCGCATGGTTCCAACTGCGTGGACGGGTGAGTACCCAGCCGTTCCAGGCCCGGCGGTGGCACCGGCGCCAGACGCATCGAAACACAGGCCTCAGGGACGGACACAACAGGCCCATGACGAAGATACTGCTCGCGGAAGACGACAACGACATGCGTCGCTTCCTGGTCAAAGCCCTGCAGAATGCGGGCTACGACGTCGCTTCCTTCGACAACGGCCTGTCGGCCTATAATCGACTCCGCGAGGAGCCGTTCGAGCTGCTTTTGACCGACATCGTCATGCCGGAGATGGACGGAATCGAGCTGGCGCGCCGCGCCACCGAGCTCGATCCCGACATCAAGGTGATGTTCATCACCGGCTTCGCCGCCGTCGCGCTCAACCCCGATTCGCAGACGCCGAAGGATGCGAAGGTGCTCTCCAAGCCCTTCCATCTGCGCGAGCTCGTCAACGAAGTTGAGAAGCTGTTGGCGGCTTGAGAATTTATGCGGCAAACGCCTTGCAAGCTGCGAGGCGAGCCGCTATAGCCCCCTCACCTCGCAGCGTGATCGCGGCCAACACGGCCCGGACACGCTACCGGAAGCCGCTTCTGGCGGCGACGGGCGCGTAGCTCAGCGGGAGAGCACTACGTTGACATCGTAGGGGTCACAGGTTCGATCCCTGTCGCGCCCACCATTTTCCAAGCCCCGGAAATCGCTTCAGAAAAGCGGTTTTCGGGGCTTTTGGTTTTGGCCTCGGAAACACCGGCCAAAATGCCGTTTTGCACGCAGTTTGCACGCAGGCGATTTTTCAGCACCGGCCGCACCTGGCGAACGCCTGCAGCCCAGAGCCACGCAGACGTCGTGATTCGGGGCTCGCCATCGAAAGCATCGCCGGCAATCACCGGCATCGACGGGCGTAGCTGTGCATAACCCTCAAGGGCTGCGGGCAATCGCTCGGTCGGTTGGCGGAATGAGTTGATCATTCTTGTTATGATGTGGTGTAACAAAAATCATGTCAACTGAGCTATCTGGTTCACGATCAATGCCGGCCCCGAAGTCCAAGACTGAACCGAACTGGATCGCGCTCTCGCTCCCATTCTTTGAGGAGTTCCAGGCGACCACCAGATCGTCTCGAACCGCGTTCCTGCAGCGTATCAGCGACAAGGTCGGCAAGGCCCCCAATACGGTTTATCGGCAGTTCGTCGCGTTGGCCTACCTGGCTTCGAAAGGTCTCGATCTCAACCAATTGGCGCTCCAGCACCCGCCGCTCATGGCGGTCGAAGCGATCGCCCGTGTCGGCAAGGGGGATCCGCAGCAAGAGGCTGATCTCCTGAAGCGCCTGTTGAGGGGAGAAGGCAGCGTCAGGGGCTTTCGCGATGCGGCCATGTTCAAGAATCGACAAAGTCGCCCGCTCGACGTTGTGCACCGCGTGACGCTCTCTCAGCTCCTAAGAGCCCATCTGTTCCCACAATCCACCTATCAGGATTCAGCAGCGGACGCTCTCGTGGTGGGACTGGGCTTTTCGATCGCTCCGCTCCATGAGCGTCATCAACGCAGCGCGCTTGTCATCAACCAGGGAATTCCCAGGAAACAGACTGCGATTCTGATCGCAGATGACCGCGATCCGCTCGCCCAGGCGCCGGATTTCGACATCCTGTTCGAGGCAACGATCCTGCGTTCCGTCGTGATCTGCGACAGGGTCATCGTCGTCACCAACATGACGCTTCCGCGCTTCGACAGCACTCTTGCGGTCATGAAGCCCGAACTGCGCGCGATCATTCATGTCGAGCGCTGCGATCTCGACATCGATGTCACGCTGCCTGCACGCGACGAGAGGTTCGACACGTTGGTCGAGTATCTGGAAAAGCACGCGGTTCGCCCGGCCTGAACGGAGATCGGGAGCGCCGGCGACCGCGCGCCCGTCGCCCCCTCCGCACCTTCGGCAAAGTGGGTATCCCCATTTCGCGTAACAGAAAGCTTGACTCTCATCATTTGGTACATTCTTGTTACATCAATCGTAACAGGAATGAACCATGCCGAATCGCGCCCCTTATGCCGACCTGCCATCCGTGATGACGGCGAGCGAAGTCGCCGGCTGCCTGCGTGTCTCCAAGGCGACGATCACGCGCCTGGCTCGCAGCGGCGCACTCCCGGCCATGCCGGTCCCCGGGCGCCTGCTTTTCGTCTCGGATGAGGTCGCGCTCTTCATGAAGCGAGGCCGCAACATTCCGACGAAGCCACCCGAGCAGTGCGACGAGTTGCCTGCGCGCTAGCCGGGGCTCGGCCAGGCCTCTCTTCCATCCCGATCGCTGTCGTTTCGGCCACCATCCGTGGCCGCCGTGGAGGCACTATGCCCGCGACCTACATCACCATCGAAAATTTCGGCGCGTACGCGCTCGTTCGACATCAGAACGGGGTCTTCTACATCGCCTGGTACGATTCGGACTTTCGGCAGACACGGCGCCGCAGCCTGAAAACCAAGCTGAACAGCGACGCGACCGACCGCGTCAGGCAGATCAGCGAATTGGGGATGACGGGCGACCCCAGCGCTGCACTGGCAACAAAGCCTGTCCGGACCGTGTTCGATGTGCTCGATGAACACCGGGATTATGTGAAGGGCTTGGCCTCAGTCGAGGCCGAGACGATCCATATTGATCTGATCTGTGCCTCCGCCATCGCCGGCAAGCGCGTGGCTGCACTGACCCTCCGGGATTTTGAGGCGCTGCGCGACGACTGGGTCGCAAAAGGCGCCAAGATCAGCACTATCAGCCGACGGCTTTCGACGCTGAGATCCGCCATCAAGCGCGCAGGCGACAACAAGCAGCTGTCCGAGAAAGACACTCCGAAGATTCCGGAGTTTCGGACCGCCAACCATGTTCGCGCGGCCGAGCCCAAGGGTGATCCCTGCGGCACCACTGCTCTCGCAAAACTGTACGATGCCACCAATGAACCGCATCTCCAGTTGTACTGGGCTTTGCTGTTCGCCACTGCGGGACGCCAATCGTCGGTCCTCGAAATTGAGGGCGACCAGATCGATCGCGCGCATTCGCTGATCGACCTCAACCCAAAGGGCCGTATCCAGACGGACAAATACCGCCCCATCCTGCCCATCCAGCCGGCGCTGCAGCCATGGCTGGCTCTTATCCCCCAGGGACGCCTGATCACCTGGCGCGAGAAACCGATCGCTAGCGTCAAGACTGGGGTTAGGCGCGCCGTCGCCCGCGCCGGCCTGCCCGATGACGTCAACAGCTATTCGGTCCGCCACAGCCTTGGCCGCTTCATGACACGCGAGGGCATCGATCCCGGGCAGATCAGCGTTTGGCTGGGCCATGTCAGGCCGCCCCAGAACAACAAAACCACCCTGATCTATTCGCCTTTCGCGCCGACCTACATGATCGATGCAAGGAAGGGGGTCGAGAAGTTCGTCGGGGAGATCGCGGCTCAGGCAAAGACGCCGCTGCTGACGCCACCAGAGACCGTCAAGGCCTACCTGCAGCGCCTCATCACGATCGAAAAGCGCGACCGCGAATGCTGAGGCGACAGACATGTTTGCCTTCGTTCGCGCCGCTCCGATCAAGAATGCCAACTATCTTACCGCGATGAGCCGCCATGCCAGGCGCCTCGATGGGCGAAGCGAGATTCGCTCCGATGCGGTCGCCGGCACGGCGCTCGTGTGGCGACCACCTAACACGCCGCAATTCGAGGACGGGCGCGACTACCGCTCCAACCTGCACCTGCATCTGCACGAGCACAGTGCCCATATTCGCAAGCGTGCGGCCCTCGGCCTGCATCTACTCGTGGGCGTTTCGCCAGCATGGGTGGAGGAAACAGGGTCACTCCACGCCATGGACAATCCCCGCAACCTCGCACTCTTCAACGAGGCGCTCGCCTGGGTCGAAACGTGGGCCGGCGGGAAGTCAATCTTCGGTGCCCGGTTGGACCTCGACGAAGCCGGCGGCGCGGTCGCCGACGTTTTCTGCGCCCCGCTTTTCGAGGAAGCCCACAAGAGCGGTAGCAGGCGCGTCAGCGTCAGCATTCGCAAGGCACTCGCCGGTCTCCAAGGCTCCCATGGCACCACAAAATCCTACGTCGCGCTTCAAAGCTCCTGGCACGCCTGGGCCGAACGCGCCCTCGATCAGCGCCTTCGGCGTGGCGAACCCGTGTTGCAGACAAAACGGCGGCATCTTTCGGTCCAAGCGTTCAAGAAACTGATGAAAGCCCAGAGCCTCGAAGCGGAAGCGAACGAGCCTTTCGGGTTTGGTGTCTCTCGACCCCGTCGGTGAGCTGCCGGAGATCCGGCACATTCGCGAGGCCGGCCGGCCCAGTGGCGAGCTTGCGCATTGGCGAAGACCGGCCACCGCCACCGGGAGCAGCAATGTCGACAGGTCGAAGCCCGGTACGGGCGAGGCGACAAGGTCGCGATCCGTGTCCGAGGGAGCTGCCGGGCCCCGGGGGCACCATAAGCTCGCCAACATGAAAAAGGCAGCGCGTTTGACGTGAAACAGCGCCATCGGCGGGCTTCGCGCCGACTCGGAGCACGCCCTTATTGATCTCGGCCACCCGGGCCGGATCACAGCACTCGACGCGCGCGCATCAACGCGGGACTGTCAGGATTTCCGTCTGCGGGCGGCCATAATGGACCCGAAGGAGGTTCTCGATGGCACGACGCAAAGCTCCCCGCATTCCTGACGCGCTGCTGGACCAGTTGCTGGCCGGCGCCGATCCCAAGATGGCCTTCGACGGCAATGGCCTGCTCGATGAATTGAAGAAAACCCTGTCCGATCGTGCCCTGAACGCCGAGATGGATCATCGTCTGGCCGGCAACGAGGCCGGCAACAGCCGCAACGGCTACGGCCGCAAGACGGTGACGACCGAGACCGGCTGGATCGAGTCCGAGATCCCGCGCGATCGACAGCCGACGTCCGATCCGCAGCTCATCGCCAAGTAACAGGGCCGCTTCCTCGGCTTCGACGACAAGATCATCTCGATGTACGCTCGCGGCATGAGCGCCCGCGAGATCGTCGGGCATATGCGCGAGCTCTACGGCACCGGGATCTCCCATGATCTCATCAGCGCCGTCATGGGCGCGGTTCTGGAGGAGATCGCCGCCTGGCAGGCCCGGCCGCTGGAGCCGGTCTATCCGCTCGCCTCTTCGACGCCCTGCGCGTCAAGTTCCGCGACGAGGGTATTGTCCGCAACAAGGCCGTGCATATCGCTGTGCGTCCGCACCGACGGCGCCAAGGAGATTCGTGGCCTCTCGCTGGAGCAGAACGAAGGCACGAAGTTCTGGCTGCGCGTTATGAACGAGCTGCGCAACCGCGGCGTCGAGGATATCCTGCTCGCTGTCGTCAACGGGCTGAAGGGCTTTCCTGACGCGATCAGGGCCGTTTTCCCGGAGGCCATGGTCTAGACTTGCGTGGTTCACCTACCTGCGACATAACTTGGATTTCGTTTCCTACGAGGATCGCAAGCCCGTCGCGGCTGCCCTGAAGATGAGCTACCGCGCCGTCGATGCTGAGCTGGCACTACGCACCTTCGAGGAAAGCCTCTGGGGCCGCCGCTACCCGGCCATCGCCCAGAACTGGCGGCGCGCCTGGAGCGAGGTCGTGCCGTTCTGTGCATTTCATTTTGACGTTCGTCGGATCTTGTACACCACGAACGCCATAGAAGCCTTGAATGCTAAGCTGCGCCGCGCGCTCCGGACTATAGGTCGTTTTCCGACCGACTAGGCCGCGATGAAGCTCCTCTTCCTTATCATTAACCGCTCCGAAAAGGAGTGCAAGATGGCGCCCCGTGAGATGGGGCATGGCCAAGGTCCAGTTCGCCGTTATCTTCGGCGAGCGCTTCACAAGGGCAATGGCGGCCTGATGTTTAACCCGCCGCCCGCACACGGAAATCCTGACAGTCCCCATCAACGCAACTCCCAGCCAACGAGTCGCGAACAACTGCGGCTTGGAACCGTTCCGAGGATGTCGGCGCAGTAAGAAAGGCCGCCCCTTTGCAAAACCGACGAGGACGCCACCGCCACTGACCTTGCCTCGAAGGGATTAGAGATGTGACTAGCAAACGGAACCAATAGGCGCGTTGCCATCGTGAAAAAGCAACCGTATGTTGCCGGCGCAACTGGGAATCAGGTGAATGTCTGTCAATTTTGAGCAGTCCGCAGAGTCGATGGTTCGCTCGCTTTACAACGAGTTCCTAGGAAGAGAGCCCGATCCGGTCGGGTTCCAACTTCACACAGAGCGGTTCACGCGCCTCGGAATAGCGGCGGTCCTCCGCGACTTTATTGATAGCTCCGAATTTGCCGCAAGGTCGATTAATCGGCCCAATCCGTTGCTTAATTGGGGGCCACCCATGAAGATCGACGCGGACGTCTCAACCGACGAGATCGCAAGACTGTGGCAGCACGTCGGGACCGTCTGGAGCCAACTGGGAAATAGCGAACCCCATTGGTCCGTTATTACCGACGATCGATTCAAGCGCGATCGCATACAAGACGCTGAGTCCCGAGACATATTTGACAAATCCGGGAAGGAAGCAGTCGACTTGTTCAAAGCGTTCCTCGCAAGGAACCAGATTGAATTTCCTAAAAGTGCAGTGGCCGTGGAATACGGTTGCGGAGTCGGTCGGATTACTAAGCACTTAGCCCCAGAGACTGGAAGATTGCTTGCTATGGATATATCGGCACCTCACCTTCAGGTCGCAGCCGATCACCTATCGTCGGCCGGGGTCGATAACGTCGAGATGATTCACGTCACTGGCGCCCATTCGCTAGAGAAATTCGATGGCTGCGATCTCTTTTTCTCTCTGATTGTGCTTCAACATAACCCTCCGCCATTGATTATTGATATCCTTGAGCGTGCGTTCAGAGGCCTCAAACCGGGGGGAATAGCTTATTTTCAAATCCCGACGTATGCAGCTGAGTATTCATTCAATCTCGCCTCATTTTGGCAGAATGAGGGCAAGGCGAAGAACATGGAAATGCATTTTGCTCCTCAGCATCTAGTCTTAGCGGCGGGACGTCGACACGGAGTGCAACCACTGGAGATCTTGGCAGACCAGCATGCGGGGCACTATGAGCGGTGGCTATCCCATACATTCTTGATGCAAAAGTTCTGAGAAGCGAGCGCTTTCTGCGCTCATTCAATGTCGCTGTCGCCTCACAACGCGAAAGCTGAATTCCTAGCTGTCAGTCGAGCTTCAAGGGAAGGCTCTACGGCTCAATGTGGTCCTTGACCCTATCGAAGAGGAAAAACCCCACGCCCGTCATGATTAGGGCACAGGCAAAGCCGTAAAGCGCATTGCCGTGAGTTACGATGGAGGGCCCGAATAGGCCCGCGCGAAAAATCTCGAACGAATGTACAAACGGGACGTACGATATGTACTCTCGGGCTCCGGGAGGA
Source organism: Allobosea sp. 05L423 (assembly GCF_056397745.1). NCBI lineage: Bacteria > Pseudomonadati > Pseudomonadota > Alphaproteobacteria > Hyphomicrobiales > Alloboseaceae > Allobosea > Allobosea sp. 05L423. Next base: position 80,601 of record NZ_JBFTOA010000015.1, read on the forward strand.
AGCCAATCCAAAAAGAAAAAGCAGCCTGACAACGGCAGCATCAGATACTGAAATGGAGGAATGAACTTTTCAGAAATCTCGCTGGCTTCAGTCATCCCCGCGACGATCATCCCACCACCGAAGCCTAGCGCCGCCATTATAAGCCAGCCAATCAGCAAGTCAGAAAGACTATAGAACTCCAATATCAAGTTAAGTTGGCTCAAAACAAAATATATAACCATTGTTGCTGCAGTTACAGAAAAAAACTCTAGAAATAATCTCGCCAAAATGATGTCAAGTTGAGATATCTGGCGAAAGTGACTGGCACTTTTGTTCACGCGAAGAATGTATGCCATTGAATTGCTCATGTGACGCCAGAGCGTTAACGGCATATATCCGGTAAATACCACCGCGGACAGCTGAAGTCCGTGCTCCATTGTTCCTTTAGTCAGAGACCAGATAATCAGAACGCCAACACAGAGAATCATGGGCTCTAATACAATCCAGAGGAAGCCAACATTCCCCCTACCGTGTCGCGTTACGACATAACGAAGTATAAGCGCGTCATAAACACGCCGCTTGACTTCCAGACGATCGAAAAAACTGCCTTCTTGATCCAACGCGAATCCTGCCCGGGAACGGCTCTCCCGCGGTCGATAGCACACGCAGCAGCCGAGAGTCAGGCGGTAGTTAAGGTGCGACATACAAAAGCGCGAAACATACCGCTCTGCCCCGCGAAGCTATCGAGCTTCAAAGCTGGAGACTCCTCATGAAGCCAGCATAGCACCACCGGTACAAAGCGCATTAAACTTCGGCCGCCACGCTGTCTTTGTTTCCGCCGATGCGCCTTGCTTCGATCGGCACAAACGTCGGCACCCCCATTAAGGCGGGTGCCAACGCAGGTCTCAGAGCCCACCAACGCGCCATCCGCCGCCTCAGCGGACGCCTCCTGACCTTAGACCGCCTTCCCCTCCAGCTTAAGGGAACCGACACGGAAAACTTGTCTTATGACTTCTATCGCCCAGCGGGCGAAGACGAGATCGCAGAGGCAGGGCAGCCGCCGCTCCCTGCGTCGAGGGGCGGATCGGTGAAAACCTGACCATTGGCGGGTCGAGTTAGAGTAGGATCGCCCTCGTCTTTCCCTTGAGGCCTGAACGGATACCAAGGCGTTGCGGCCCGGATGACAAGGCGAGGACTCGGAAAGATGGATCAGTTTACGCTCGTCACCGCGGGTGTCGACATCGGCAAGGATGCTCTCGACGTTGACCTTCATCCCGATCGAAGCGCACGACACTTCTCAAACGACGCCAAAGGCCAGCGCGCTGATCGCGTGGCTGGCACAGCATAGGATCGTCCGCGTGGCCTACGAAGCCACTGTCGCCTCCCATCGTGCTTTCGAACGCACCCTTGCCCAGGCCAACTTGCCGCTGGCGAAGGTGAACCCACGTCAGGCCCGACGCTTCGCCGAGGCAACTGGGCGACTGGCCAAGACCGATCGTTGCGACGCGGCCATGCTGGCGCGCCTGGGAGCTCTCCTCGAGCCGCCGGTGCGATCCCTGCCGAGCGCCACACTCGCCGCGATGCGCGAACTGCACAGCGCGCGCCAAAGCCTCATCACGGACCGCACCGCCACCCTCGATCGACAGAAAGGACTGGCATCGGCTTTACTTAAGCGTCAGGCGCTGCAACGGCTCGCGCAGATCAAAGCGCAACTAGCAGCCATCGAAGCCGAACTCGACGTGCTATGCGTTGCCGACCCGGATCTCGATCATCGCCGCGCCATACTCGCCAGCATCCCCGGCATCGGAGAAGCCACGGCAACCGCGCTCCTCGTCGAGATGCCAGAACTCGGCAGCCTCGAGCCGGGACCAGCCGCAAGCCTAGCTGGGCTCGCACCGATGGCCCGCGACCCCGGTCGAGCCAAAGGCAGGCGCTTCATCCGCGGCGGACGCGCCGGTTTGCGGCAAGCGCTCTACATGCCGCCGCTCGCCACGACCCAGATCACTGCCTGTTCGGCCCTTCCTCATACAGTTAGGCCTCCGCGGCTCCTGAGAAAACGATAGAATCCTAGCTCAGCGTTGGGGCAGAATTCTACGATTCAACCGCAATCTCAGGCACGCGCCAGAACTTAAGAAGCTACCTGAGTGCTAGCCGCCAGTTCCCACCAGCCGCACGAGTTGATTAGACGTGATCATGAGCTCTTTCAGAATCTTGATCTGGTCAGAGAGAGATTCGACATCGGCAAAACCGAGCTCGCTAACGCCAACTGACAAGTCCAATCTCGGATCTGAACCGACTCGTATCTCGCCGGCAACCTTGAACTGGATCTTGATTTTGCCGTCGGAGCCTTGTGTCTGCACCGAAAGGCGCTGCGTCGCGCCAAGCTGAGAGCTGGGCACCGCGTACTCGACTCCATTAACGACTATAATGAGCGCGAGATCATCATTCCAAGGCGTCGTTGAAAGCGAAATGTACAGATCGTATGTGCTCTCTGATTTTTCGACGTTAAACTCGATCGAGCCTGAGCCGCCTGCAAGCCACCGGCCGAAATTTTCAACCGGATACCAACTTCGGTCAAAAATAAAAGGCACGACTTGAGCTATGCCGCTAAAGGAATACTCAACCCTTTTATCCTGATGACCGATGCGATGGATAACACCCGGCAGTAGAAACTTCTTTCGCCCGCTAACATTCAGTGAGATCTTCATCTCGTCGGTCCCGATCAAAATCTCATCGAGCTCCTCAGCGACGTTGTCCCACGTCCTCGGAGTAAAGTTAGCCTGAATGTTTTTCAAACGCTTTTCGTAATGGTTCTTGTCAACAATGAGTTTTCTAATTGTGGTATAGGCCTCCTCCAGATCGTCTGGGTCAAAATAATCACAAAATTGCCCTCCCACCTCGGGAATAGAACTAGCCGATGAGGCAGCTACCGGCTTGCCAAAATAAAGCCCCTCTCCGACAGGGAGGCCCCAGCCTTCCTCAAAGGACGGAAATACTGAGAAACGGCAATTCAGATAAAGATGTTGAAGTTCAACATCACTAAGATCATGAAGGATCTTAATATTTCCATTCAAGTAATTCGTGCTCTTGAGCTGAGCCATAAGATCTTGAACGCGCCAGCCTGGCCTTCCAACTAAGAGAAGTTTCGGGGTAGAATTTCCAAATTCCTCTCTCAATTTCTTCCACACTTTAAACAAAATGATATGATTTTTACGGATCTCGATAGTTGAGACAAAAAGAATGAAATCTTCAGCGGTTTCAGAGAGAACGCCCTCTGAAACCAAATCTCGATTGTATGCACCCACCTCCCAAGACAGATGAGCATTTTTGAGGACATACGTAGGGGCGGCTATATTGCGAGCAACCAATTGTTGCTTAACAGCAGAACGCGTGTGCTCCGAAATGCAAAGAATAAAGTCAACGACATCAAAAACCGAATTCATGTAAAGCGTAAAGGATGCTGTTAGGTCAGTTTCACAGAATTCGGGATGAGTTATTGGAATTAAATCATGAATCATAATTCCAATTTTTACACCGAATTTCTTAAGATGGATTATATTTTCGACAACATTCTCCATTACCCAGAAAGCACCAAGCATCAAAACTGTATCGCCGCGGCGGGGACGATACAAGCGCCCTTCTGAGGTCGCTCGCCTCAGAATTGCCTGAAGCTCGACGGCGTCAAAGGATCCGGCAGCGAGGCCAAACGCCAGCTCTGCAACAATTCTTGCTTCCACGGTAACGTAATCACCTCGCGATGATCCCGCTGTTACAAACAGAATCTCACGGCTTTTACGATCTCTTTCGATAAGTGCGCGCGCGATCCCCAGCTGAACCCTTTGAATACCAGAAACAGTGCTGTGATGCCGCAAATAGAAAATTACGTCAGACAGATCTATTACGTCCCGAACGGCAGCCGTGACGACGCCTTGATTATCGGGGATCTTCACGCCCAAATTGCGAAGTTCGATTTCAGCTGATGCAGAGTCTGGATCAAGATCCAGACTTTTGCGATAGCTCTTGGCCGCTGCTCCGATCTTACCCATAAGTTTAAGAACATGGCCAAGCTGCAAGTGAAAGTCCGCCACATCGGATTTGAGTCCAATTGCCTTTCTGTAAGCCTCTTCCGCCCCCGGCAAATCACCTTGCTCTTTTCGAGCATGGCCGAGCTGCACCCAAATAGGAGAATTCTTAGGCTCTTTCGCTAGATAAGCCTCGTACCCAACTTGAGCAGCACGCCAGTCCTGGCGATCTCGCGCCGCATCGGCATTCTCAAGTACGGCGGACACGTCTCTTCTGAATAAGCTCTTCATGGCAGAATCAACTCACTTTGCGATAGATATCGCTCCGACGTTTAAAATATCTCTCGGCCAATCACTTGGAAACCGATCGATCTTCTCACCGCCGCGCTCGCCGTCAATAATCTCCACTTCGTAACCTAAGCCTATGATCCATGAAATGTATTCATCCGGAGAAATTTTTGATATATTACGAAGTGCGACGGGATTTATCTCCGTCATTATCGTCGGCTTACTTTCAACAATGGTATCTATAGCGCCTCTTAGGGCGGGAAATTCGGATCCCTCAACATCAATCTTTATGAATGCAACATTTTTCAAATTGAGAGAGTCAATAGTAACGAGATCAATCTCATTGGAATCTACATGACCAGAAAGAACCTCGCTCGTAACAAATGATCCGCCTGGATTATCTGTACCTATGGCCGAGTTGATAAACGCTTTTCCGGCTGAATCCGACACACCAGCGTTGTAGAGGCGAACGATTTTTTCTAATCCGCTTGCTGCGACTGAGCGCCTCAGGTTCGTAAACGTATCAATCCTTGGTTCAAACGAATAAATTTCGCCAGTTGTACCTACGATTGTACTGGCAAGCATCGTAAACCAACCGATATTCGCACCAATATCGACAAAGATATCGCCGGCCCGAAGGTGTTTACGCACGAAACCAGTTTCATGCGGCTCGTAATTATCAAACAAGCATGCTTGGGAAACGTATCTATCTGAAAGGTTGATCCACAATTTTCGAGACTTATCAAAAACCTCAGCCATCACCCATCTATCAGCTACTGATATACTCGAAGCAACGCTTCTAAATTCCTCTGTTTTTAATAGACCGGCTCGTAGCTCGAACCAATCACGGAAATGGGAATGGGCTTGGATGGTATCAGCCGACTCTGGATCTCGCCCAAATAAGTAGCGAAAAGCCCAAATTACATCATCATTATTAAGCATTTTTCCTACCGAAGTTATTTGCGAAGGGATTTGCCGTCTTATAGTTGTCCAATTCGATCGTACACATCCTGAATGCGGACGATGTCGTCCTCGCCGAGATAAGAGCCGACCTGCACCTCGATGAGTTCGAGCGGGATCTTGCCGGGATTGGCCATGCGGTGGACGCAGCCAATCGGCAGGTAGATCGATTCGTTCTCGTGCACGACGATCGTTTCCTGGTTGCGGGCGACCTCAGCGGTCCCGCGCACCACCACCCAGTGCTCGGCGCGATGGAAGTGCTTCTGCAGCGAGAGAACGCCGCCGGGCTTCACCGTGATGCGCTTGACCTGGTGGCGAATTCCAAGATCTATCGACAGGTACTTGCCCCAAGGCCGCTGCACCTCGCGATGTGCGCCAGCCTCGGCTTCGCCCTTCGAGGTGATCAGTGCGACCATGTCCTTGACTTTGTGGGCCTCAGCCTTGGGCGCCACAAGCACGGCGTCACGCGTCGAGATCACCGCCACATCGTCGAGCCCGATCACGGCGACGAGAGCGTCTTCCGACCTGACGAGGTTATTCGAGCCGTCGAGCACGTAGCCGCGTCCCTCCACGACATTGCCATTGGCATCCTTCTCGGACAGATCCCACACGGCCGACCAGCCGCCGACATCGGACCAACCGAAATTGCCGGCAACGACCGCCGCCTTCTTCGTCCGCTCCATGACCGCATAGTCGATCGAGATCTTCTTGGCTTGCCCGAAGCTGGCGGCGTCCAACAGCAGGAAGTCGAGACCCGGCTTCGCCCGCGCGACCGCCGCGGCGACCGGGCCCAACAATTCGGGCTCGAAGGCATCGATCTCCGCCTTCATCGTCTTGGCATCAAAGATGAAGTTGCCGGAATTCCAGAAATAGCCTTCGAGCAGGTATTGGGCGGCCCGCCCCGCATCCGGCTTCTCGACGAAGGCGGCGACCTCGTGGGCGCCGTCGCCGACCTCCTCGCCTGGCCGGATATAGCCATAGCGCGTGGCGGGATGGGTCGGCGGGATCCCGATCGTCACGATCCGCCCCTGTGCTGCCAGTACTCCCGCCTTTCGGCAGGTCTCGACAAAGAGCCTGCCGTCCTGCACCACATGATCGGCGGCAAAGACGCCGACGATGGCCGCCTCGTCCTGGGCCAGCGCCAGTTCGGTAACCGCGGCGATGGCCGCCGCTGAATCCCGGCGCGTCGGCTCGAGCACGATTCTGGCGGCGAGGCCGATGGCCTGTAGCTGCTCCTGTACAGTGAAACGGTACTCCGCATTGGTGATCACGATCGGCGCAGCGAAGACCGTACTGTCGGAGAGCAGTCGCACCGCGCGCTGGAAAGTTGACTGCTCGCCGAGCAGCGGAATGAACTGTTTCGGCATAGCGTCACGCGAAACCGGCCACAGGCGCCTGCCCGCGCCTCCGCACATCACGATCGGCAAAATCCGGCTAACCATCGTCATTGCTTTGACCTAACATCATCCGGCAGAGACAGAGTTGTCCTATTTCGCCTTGGAAATAATTTCCAGTCCTGATTATCAAAAAATAGGGCATTGCGGTTATGTGGCAACTTCGCCGCAGATCGCGCTTGCAGAAGACCTTGACTTGAGCGACGCGAAGCCCCGACACATTTGACGAAGGCTCGAGAAACGTTGAAAGTCACATTGGACGCAAGCAAGTTTGCGTGCTTTAACAGGAGAAAACATTTCTCGGAGCGCAGGCTCCGCCCTGCTTTGGGCTTAACAGCGCGCGACGCTCTGAAGCGCGTCGCTCTGAACAATGCGAATCACCCAAAATTCGTCGAAATGGCAATATACTTTATATAATCTGCTTTATCTTTACCTTGAACAAAATTGCGATAAACTACCGAACCATGAAACGAAAATCCTCTAACTGGCTATCGTCTGCACAGCAGCTCCTTATTAAAGGCAGAGAAGCGTTTAGGTATCTGCCATCTCTATTGCCCGCCCCACCGACTGTTGTTGAGCAGCGCGAGGCCTGCGAGTTCGTTCCCTGTCACCCGGAGCCACCGAAACGTGATCCGAGTCTTGTCCGCCTCGCAATAGGCGCACGCCGCAATCTGATCGAAGGCTGGCCTGCCAGCTCCTATCGTTCGGGCATCGATAGCTTCTACATTATGCGCCGGCAAATCGTCTTCGTGAACAGCCCGGAGCATATCCGCTACGTGGTTGTGACGCGGCACAGCAATTACGAGCGGAAAAGCCCGCAGATGCGACGCGCGCTCGAAGCGCTCTTGGGGGATGGCCTCTTCATCAGCGACGGTGAAACTTGGAAGAAGCGTCGGCCCCTTGTCGCCGATATCATTCACAAGCGCCGCCTGCCGGAATTCGGCCAGACGATGGAAGGCGCGGCTCTCGCCGTCGTTGCCGAATGGGCCAGTCTGGCTGCCGATGCAGAAATTGAACTGACCGAGGAAATGGGCCGCCTCACCGCCTCGATCATCTCGCGCGCGGTCTTCGGCAACAACATCGCACGCGAGGCAGCCCAACAGGTCATCGATGGCTTCAGTGCCTACCAACGCCATGCCGATTCCTTCAACCTCGGCTATTTCCTGGGAGCCGACGAGGGGTGGCCCGCCTTCGGGGGCAAACGCCGGCGCAAGGCCATCGCAATGGTGCACGCCGTCGTCGAGAACGTCGTCAACGCCCACCTCGCCGGCGAAGGGGATGCCGGCTCGATGGTCGACCTGCTGATCCGCCGCAACCAGAAAACCGGCGGAGCACCACTGGACATCACGGCGCTTCGCAACGAGGCGGCGACGATCTTCATGGCCGGGCACGAGACCACGGCAACGACGCTGAGTTGGGCCTGGTATCTGCTCGCCAATGCAGCCTGGGTCCGCCAAAATGTCCATGACGAGATCGCCGCGGTCTGCGGCGACAGGGCGCCAACGCTCGCCGATCTCCCCCAACTGCGCTGGTGTCGCGCCGTGGTCCAGGAAACACTGCGGCTCTATCCGCCGGTTCCGCTGCTCCCGCGACAGGCGCGCGAGGCCGACCGCATCGGGCATATCGATGTCGAGAAATCCGCTCTCGTCATGATTGCGCCATGGCTGCTGCACCGTTCGGTGGATCTCTGGGAGAAGCCGAATCACTTCCTGCCGGAACGCTTCCTGTCCGGCTCCCGGATCGATCCCTTCGCCTATATTCCGTTCGCGATCGGTCCGCGTATCTGCCCCGGCATGAATTTCGGCCTGGACGAGGCGACGCTATGCCTTGCGATCCTGGCGCAGCGCTTCGAGGTGCTTCCGCGAGAGGGTTACAAGGTCGAGCCGGTCTGCCGCTTGACGCTGCGTCCCAAGGGTGGTCTGCCCGCCCGCGTGGTTGCGCGCGCACCGCGGCCCATGACCTGACGGGACGAGACCGCTATGCAGGCCCTTGAGAGAGTGCTGCATCACGCCTTGCGGAGGCTGCCGATCTCGTTCGTTTCGAACCTCGGCGCCCGGCTGGCCTGGCTCAAGATCCGATTCATCGACCCTGACGTTGCCCGCAAGGCGCGCGCCAACATCCGGCACCATTTTCCGGCCATGCCTGAAGCGGAGGCCGACAAGCTGGCATGGCGCTTTGTCGAGAATGTCGGACGCCTGATGGCGGAATTTTCCATCGTCCATCGTTTCGCCGCGGCCGAGCGGATGGAACTCGTCGGTGCGGATGTCGCCCGAGCGGATATCGGAAAGATACCGACCATCGCGCTATGCCTACACCTCGGCAATTGGGAGGTTCTGGCGTCCGCGTTACAGATTATGGGAGTTCCGATCGCGTCGATCTCGGAAATCCCCGACAACGCAGCGCATCGTGACATCGCCGAGGCGACTCGCAGCAGCTTCAACGTCAATGTGCTCCCACCAGACCGAAACGGTGCGCTGCGCGCGCTCTCCATACTCAAGGGCAACGGCGTCCTTGCCATCTTCCCGGATGAAAAGCGCAAAGGAACCATGATGGCGCCACTCTTCGGGCGCCCACCCCACCTGAAGGGCAATCTGGCTTTGGTGGCAAAGCTTGCCCGGCGCACCGGTGCTCAGATCGTTGTCGCCTATTGCGAGCGGGCTGGCGATACGCGGTTCCGCCTCCACTTCGAGCGGCCATTCCAAATGGAACCAGGAATCGGAAATCCCCTCGCCGATGTCGCCTTCCTCAATAGCCGGATCGAGCCGGTCATCCTGCGCCATCCCGAGCAATGGTATTATCTGGACGATTCTATTGGGCCGATCGCGTAGAGCCCCTTCCCACCACGGCTTGACCGGAGAACATCCTGTGCCAGCGCCGCCTCCGCTTAAGACTGCCGTCGTTTCTGGCGGCTCGAGCGGCATCGGGCTGGCTTGCGCGCGTGTCCTCCTGGCGCGCGACTACCGCGTCGTCCTGCTGGCGCGTGACATGACCCGATTGCTCGATGCAAAGATGCTGCTCGGCCCGGAACGCGCCAGCTTGGTCGATCTCTTGCCAGTCGATGTAGCCGATGTCTCAGCTTCGCAAAGCGCGATCGCTAAGATCGAGGCTCGCCACGGCCGCATCGACTGGCTCATCACATGCGCGGGGATCGTCGAGCCGGGATTGTTTTGTGATCTCGATCTCACCGCCCATCGCGCGCAGATGGAAACCAACTATTTCGGAACGCTGCACTTGGTCCACGCGACCGTGCCCCTCATGCGCCGCAGTGGTGGCGGCCGGATCACGCTCGTCTCATCCGGCGCAGCTTTCATCGGCATCGCCGGTTACAGCGGCTATGCGCCGGGAAAGTTCGCAGTGAGGGCGCTCGCGGAAATCCTGCGCCTGGAGCTCGCTGCCGACCGCATCGCCGTCAGCGTCGCCTGTCCGCCCGATACCGAGACGCCGCAGCTCGCGAGCGAGAGGTCGAAGCGCCCCGCTGTCACCCGCATGATCTCCGAGCAGGGCGGCGTGATGACCGCTGAACGCGTGGCCCAGCGGATCATCGAGAAGGCCGAGAGGGGGGTGTTCCTGCTGGTGCCGTCCACGATGATGGCGCTATTGGCTTGGTTTCATAGCCTGTACAGACCTCTGCTCGCCTGGCAGCAACAACGCCTGCTCAAACGCAGCTCCGGTCCCGCGAAACCATGAGAGCAGCATTTTCGCCTCATCGACCGTACCGTCAACTTGCTGCCGATCGGGTCGGGCCATGATCTATATCTGCTACGGGATCACGAAATCGGCGAGCACCTTTCTCTACCAGATGACGGAGGAGGTCTTCCGTGCTGCCGGACGGCCGGTCGTCAGGCTGGGGGCGCCGTTCCGGAAGTCAGATTCGGTCGAGAACTACTTCAACTTCATCGACCACAATCTTCTCGGCGAGATCGAGCACCATGTCGGCGGAGGCGACATTGTCCTCAAGACGCACGGGCCACCTCGCGGCGAGGTCGCAAACCACGTGGCAGCGGGGAAAGTCCTGGCGAGTGCTTCGATCAGGGATCCGCGCGAGATCGCGCTCTCGATGATCGATCACGGTGCCCGCTCCCGGCGCTGGCGAAACAAGCCGTTCTCGGAATTCCTGACTGTCGCCGACACGCTGAACTCGCTCGACATCCAGCTCGGTTGCTTCCGGGAGTGGGCCGTCGTCGAGCCCGTCAAGATCTTCACCTACAACGAGATCTGCTACGACAGCGAAGCCGTGATCCGCGCCATTGCGAACCAGATCGGCGCAGCCATCGACGCCGAGAACGTTCTTGCGAAATTCAGCGACAAGGGTGTCATCGGCCAGTTCAGCAAGGGCAAGGCGCTGCGCTATTCGGAGATGAGTCCCAGCGATCAGGCGGTCTTTCTTGAGCGCTATTCCGAGCTCTACGCCTCTCATGCATTCGACACCGACAAGGCCCGCAGCGTTGCGTCGGAGCAATCCTCGCTCAAGCTACGGGCGTCAGGCGAGCTCGCCCAGCACATCACCAATCTCAGACGCCGCTTCGGCATCTGAGAACAGATCCGAAGCGCAGAACATTATAAAGCGCTGTCAGCCGAGGACGCGGTCGTAGACCGCTTTCATCCGCTCGGCATAGAGCGCGGGCGAGAAGAACTCGGCCCGCTTGCGCCCTCGGCTCACGAGCTCTGCGCGTAGATCGGCGTCGGCATCGAGCGTTCGGATCGCATCGCGAATCTCTTCGATCTTGTAGGGATTGACCAGCATCGACGCGTCGGCTGCGACCTCCGGCATCGAACTCGTATTCGATGTGATCGTCGGCGTTCCCAGAAGCATAGCCTCGAGGATCGGAAGACCAAAGCCCTCGTAAAGCGAGGGAAACAGAACCGCCCGCGCGCCCCGGATCAGGGACATCAGAGAAGCCAGCGGCACATAAGGCAAGCGCTGGACGCGACGCTCGGGCTTGATATGAGAACCGTCGAAGCGCCAGCTCAGCAGCCGCTCGTCCTTCAACGTTTCGAGATCCTGCTCATATTGCCAGCCGAGACCGCCGACTAGGATGAGCGGCCGCGTCGACCCGGAAGCGGCATAGGCCTCGACCAGACGCGAGATGTTCTTCTTGGGCTCGACAGCGCCCAGGAACAGAAAGTAATCCCTGAACGACAAGCCGTATCGATTTTCAACGTCACGCGCCGCTTCTTCGTCTGAATTAGAAATCACAGCTTCGTTCACGGAGACCGACTGCCACGTATTGGTGATCCGATTGTCCGGGATCTTAAAAAATTCCTGGACATCCCGCCGCGTAAATTCGGAAACGGTTACGATATGATCCGCCTTTTCGACGATATGCCGGATCATGTTGTAGAAGTATTTTTTGTTGTCCAGCGTGGCATAAGGTAACCGCAGCGGAACGATATCGTGGATCGTGTATATGTTGGCGGCACCCTTGACGAACACTGGTGTCGGCCGCGTTACATGGAACAGGTCGTGGCGCCCCTCGGGCTTCACCTCCATCCTCCGCCCGAACCGGTTGAAATGGAGGAAGGACCGCTCCCAGAGCCGGACCGATCCGTGCATCGGATGCCGTCGCTCCGCCGCCCTGCCCGAGCCGGGATCGAGCACGATGCGCGGCGCCGGCAAGCGTTGCGCCCTGGAGCCGGTCGGCACCCCGATCGCCCAGTCGATCGCACGGCCGGCCATCTTGATCGGATCGATAGCCTTTGGATCGACCGCGTCGTTGAGAACAACCTCGGAAAGCAGCGCTTGACGGCGATTGATACTGCGCTCGATGCCGACGAGCAGTTCGACATGATGCCCGAGGCCGCTCGCCGTGCTGGCAAGGTTGCGCGCGTATGTGGCGATACCGGTGCCCTGCTTCAGCGTCATCGCATGGGCTTCGAGAAGAATGTTCTTCGACACCGGCTCTATCTTTCCTGATGTTCCTCGCGATGCCCCGTCATGAGCGGTGCCCCGCCTGACGCGGGATCAAGCCTCGCGTTCCTATGATTGACAGATAGGGCGTGAGGCCACGTCCTATCGGCGCAAAATCTCGTTCAGCGAGACATCGCCGAGAGCCTTCACCTCGCGGACCAGACAATCGACTGCGTCGTCGATCTGTGCGTCGCTATGCGTCGCGTTGATGAAGAAGCGCAGCCGCGCCGCCTTTTCGGGCACACCGGGCGGCACGATCGGGAAGGCGTTGACCCCTTGTTCCAAAAGGCGCTCGGCGAGGATGACGGTGGGGACTGTCTCTCCGATGACGATGGGAACCACACCGAAGCCCCAACTTTCGCCCGTGTCGAGCCCGGCCGCACGAGCCCGCTCTCTAAAGCGCTGCGACTGACGCTGCAGATGCAGAACGCGCTCCGGCTCGCGCACCATCAGATCAAGCGCAGCAGTCGCTGCTACCGCATTAGTCGCGGGCATGCCCACGCTGTAGACGAAACCCGGTGCCTGGTGCTTGAGAAGGTCGACGACAGCGGCGCAGCCCGCCACATAGCCGCCGCAACTGACCAGCGATTTCGACAGCGTGCCGAGCCAGAGATCGACGCCATTCGGCGCGACCGACTGATGCTCGAAGATGCCGCGCCCGGTCGGCCCGAGAACACCAAGGCCATGCGCGTCGTCGATCATCAACCAGGCAGAGAAATCGGTCTTGATCTCGATCAGGCGCACCAGGTCGGGCCCGTCGCCATCCATCGAGAACAAGCCCTCGCTGACGATGAGCACCCGCTCGAAACGATGCCGCTCGGCCGCGAGCATGGCTTCGAGCGCGTCGAGATCGTTATGCGGAAACAGCCTGCGGGCGCAGCCGGCAAGCTGAGCCCCGACCACGACGCAGTTATGGATCAGGGCGTCGTGAACGATGAGATCCTTCGGTCCCAGCAGCGTGGCAATCGAGGACACCGCGCCCGCATGGCCGGAGACGAAGGCGATGCAGTCCTGCGTCTCGTAATTGCGGGCAAGCGCCTGCTCGAGATCACGGTGGACCCGGCGCTCGCCAGCCGTAATCCGGCTGGCCGACACGGAACTGCCGTACTCCGCGACAGCCTTGGACACCGCCTCCGTAATCTCAGGATGGCCGTTCAGCCCAAGATAATCATAAGAGGCGAAGTTGGTGACGGGCCTGCCCTCGACCACCGATGTCGCCCCCGCACGGACGTCGTGTAGACGATAATAGGGATTCTGCAGTTTGGCGAAGTCGGCAAAACTCCGCTGGAACTTCATCTGCTGATAAAGCGGATGATCCTCGAAGGCGATGCTGGCGCGTGCCTGTGGCCGTGGTGTGCGCGCCGGAGCGGGCACAGCGCGCGGCGCCTCGTCCATCCGGGCGAGAAGACTGGCCAGCGCGCCATCGGAGAGAGGTGCTGTGTCATCGCTCATTCGGCGACACCTTGACTGGCACGGCGGACCATCGCTTCGACCTGGCCCGCCTGTTCAGGCGAGAGATCCATCTTCGAATGCACGTTGGCCAATCTGATGATCGTTGCCTGGATATTCTCGGCTGGAGCCTGCTCGACTTCCGCTTCGGCTTGATCGAGCTGATCGACGATCGTGCCGGCCATGTCGAGGAGGCTGCGGTCGCCGGCGCCGACCACCGCGATCTGAACGCCGATGGCTTCCTCGAGCGCCATGTGGAGCTCCAGCGCCATCAGCGAGTCGAGGCCGAGATCCGCGAGCGGCCGCGTCAGATCGACCTTGGCTTCAGCCATGCGCAGGATCTCCGCGACCTCACGGCGCAGAACTCCGGTGACGATCCCGATGGCTTCCTCTCGGCTCTTCCCGCGCAAGGTCGAGCCGAGATCCTCGCCATGGACCGCCCGCACCTCCCCACCGGGGTGGCCGAGATCGATGAAGGCCGCGCTCTTGAGCAGGTTCAGCTTGTCAGAGCCGCCGCCCGGCGAGATTCCGGCGAAGAACTGCACCGGATCGGCAGCGTTGCCGAGGCTCAGGAGCCGACCCAGATGCGCCAGTGCCTCGAACGAGCGCATCGGCACGACGCCGGTCGTCCGCCGCAGGCGCTGCCCGAGTTGCTTGTCCCGGGCGATCAGGCCGACATCGGAGATAGCGCCCCAACCGATTGCGAGGCCAGGTTTCCCCTGAAGGCGCCGGCCGCGCATGAACCCTTCGAGGAAGCCGTTTGCGGCGACATAGGCGCCCTGCCCTGGGCTGCCGATCAGCGTCGTCGCCGACGAGTAGGCTACGAAGAAGTCGAGCGGTTGATCCTCGGTGGCCTTCGACAGGTTGATGATGCCGTCGACCTTGGTCCGCAGAACCGCCTCCAGGCGCTCCAGAGACAGATTGGCGATCAACCCGTCGTCGAGATGCACCGCTGCATGGATCACGCCCCGGACGGGACCGTGCTCGCGAGCCAGCCGCTCGACCGTGGCCGCCACGGCAGGCCCGTCGCAGACATCGAGGGCTTCGACGATGACCTGCGTGACACCGGCCCTCATCGCGGCAAGCTGCGGCGCGAGATCCTTGTCCACCTCACCGCGACGCGACAGCAACGCGACATGCGAAGCGCCCTTGCGGGCAAGCCATTGCGCCGTCGCGAAACCGAGTCCCGCCGTGCCGCCGATGACGAGATGGAGGCCAGGGCGGACCTTGTAGCTCATCGAGGCAAGGTCGGTCCGTACGACGCGCGGCGGCCGGATCACGATCTTGCCGACATGCTCGGAGGCCTGCATCGTCCGGAACGCTGCGCCAACCTCGTAGGCGTCGAAGCTGCGATATGTCAGGGGACGCAGCCCCTGGGTCTGGAAGGCCTCGGACAGCGTCGCCATCATCCCGCGCACCAGCTCCGGATCAGCAGCGAGCAACTCGTCGAGGTCGATACCGCTATAGGCGATGTTGCGCAGGAATGGCCTCAAGGCCAGTTGAGTGTTGTCGAGGAAGTCACGTTTTCCGAGTTCAAGGAAGCGCCCGAACGGCTTCAGCAGGCGGAAGCTCGCGAGCATCGCGGAGCCAGCCAGCGAGTTGAGCACGACATCGACGCTGCCGAACCGCTTGCGGATTTCGCCAGCGAAACGCTCCTGGCGCGAATCGAAGACTGCGTCCGCCCCGGCGGCGGACGCGATGGCACGGCGTGCCTCATTGCTCGCGGTGCCAAAGACTCGCGCGCCATGAAGCTTTGCAATCTGGATCGCCGCGAGGCCGACTCCCCCGGCGGCTCCGTGAACCAGAACGTCATCGCCGGCACGGATCCGGCCACGTTCGACCAGCGCATACCAGGCCGTCGAGAACGCGACGGGGATCGTTGCGGCAGCTTCGAGATCGAGCCCGTCCGGAACGGGGAAGAAATGCCAATCCGGGCAGGCGATATGGGAGGCGAAGGCGCCGGTGGCAAAGCCCATCACGGCGTCGCCGGGCCGCAAGCGCGTCACACCGGCTCCAACCCGGCTCACCCTGCCCGCGCATTCGAAGCCGAGCGCCGCGCGGGTCAGTCCGGCTCCCAGAAGATCGTCATCGAGAAGGCCGAGCCCGACCATCACATCGCGATAGTTCAGACCTGCCGCGACGACCTCGACCTCGATCTCGCCTGCTTCCGGGGCCAAGCGCGGCTTCCGCTGCCATTCGAAACCGTCAAGGCCGACGCCGTCGGCAAAGTGAAGCACGGCGCGCTCGACGGGGCCGATCGGCGCCTCAAGTTCAATGCCGCGCCGAATGCGGCCGACCTCGATCCCATGGGAAGCGATCCGCAGCTCACGCTCGGCATTGTCCAAGGTCAGGATATCGGCGAGGCCGTTCTCCAGAGCAGAATCGGAGAGGTCGACGAGACGCAGGTCGATCTCGGGAAATTCGTTGATGGCCACGCGCATGAAGGCCCAGACACCGGCATCCTCGCCCGAGCGTTCGGAATCGATGCTTTGGCCGCTCTCGGTCAGAACCACCATCCGGCGTGGCCGTTCCGCCGCAGCGAGCAGCTTCAACAATTCGGTCAAAATCTCGATGCGAGCAGAAAGTCTGCGGCCTGGCGCAGCGTCTGAAATCTCGGGCGCAATGACAATCGTCACGCGGTCGCCTTCCGGCAGCGTTTCGAGCCACGCGGAAAGCGTTTCGATGCGATCGCAATCGAAGAACTCGGCCACCAAGCCATAACGATCGTGGCGGCCACCCGCGCCCGGCGCAGCCAGGATGGCGAAATGTTCCGGCGCGACCTGCGGCCTGTCGGAAACGGCGGCCCGGGCCGTGAGCAGAGCCAGCGTGCCGTCCGCGTTCTGACGTTCGTCGATGGCGGTGGCGCAGACCTCCTTCAAACAGCGTCGAGCCCCGTCCATCCCGCCATGCGCCGCAATCGCCTGGTCCTGCCAGACGGAGGGCGTGGAGGCTCCCAGCAGGAAGGACAGATGTGGATCTTCGACGGGTCCCGCCAGCAGGATTGGCGCTTCGCCGACAAGCAGATCCAACGCACCGCGTATCGCCGCTTCGTTGGTAACCCGTAGCTGCGAAAGCGGCATGTCGAAGCCGATGAGCGCATCGAAACGAGCGGGGGCGGACTTCTCGACGCCGTCAAGGATGAGCATGTCGAACAGGCTGCCGGCTCCGGGCCAATGTCTCTGTTCGTCGGCTCTCGCAGCGTTCGCGACGGCGACCGTGACTCGCACACGACCGGCTTGGACCGCTTCCGCCAAAGCCTCGGCAAGCCCGCTATTCCAATCGCCGGCGACGAGCAAGCGCAGGGGCCTGCCGGCGGCCGCGCTCCAGGTCGTGAGCGTGCTGCTCATCAGATTCCGCATTGCCGCGGAAAGCCCGAGCAAGCTCCAGTGATCATGGGCGAAGCCGGCCGGACGCGCCTCGACCTCCCCCGTACGCAGGAACGGACCCGCATGGCTCAACGCCTGGGCGGCCAAGCGCAGCTCACGGTTCGCAGCCGGGACCCGCTGCAGCAGGGTGCCGAGCAGAGTTTCGGGCGAGGGCAGCGCGAAAGTCGCCGACAGCCGCGTGCCATCCTCCGCGCTGTCCAAGCCGCCGGCCATTGCCAGCACATCCCGGGCCAATCCGAAAAGCGGCTGGGCCACCGGCGGAACCGTGCCGTCGACAACGACACTCTCGAAGCTGTCGCCGCGTTCGGGCGACAGCAGATCGCGGCAAAGCCTCTGCGCCAGCGAAATGGTGAAGGCCTTCAGCAGGAGGGAAAGCTGCTTCGTTTCACCGGTCTGGCCGCTGTCGGCATCCGGCGAATCGTCCGCGACTTCCGGCAAGACCACCGGCGCGATCGACAGATGCTCCTGCCGGAACGTCCGCTCGATCATGAATGGCTTGACCAGATGGACCGAGCGCAGGACTGCGGCCTCGATCGCCGCGACAAGCACTCCATCCTCACCTAACAGGATGACCGATAGCGTCTTGAAGCGGTCGGTCTCCCGCGACAGCTTCGTCACCGAACGCGTTATCTTCGTCGCCGGCTTCCAGACGCGGATGCGACGAAAACGGATCGGGAGATGGGCCTTGCGCTCGCCGTCGCGTTGCGGGCGCGCGAGGAACAGCCCGTGGAAGCTGCCGTCCAGCGAGATCGGGTGAAGTACATGCAAATCGTCGAAGGCGCCGGTGCCGCCTTGGGGAACCGACAGGCGGCTTTCGCCGACGGTCTCGTCCCGTAGCGTCGAGAGCACGACCCGGAAGCGCGCTCCATAGTCCAGGCCGGCGCGTTCGGCGGCCGAATAGATCTCAGCGGCCTCGCTGAATATCGGGTCCTCGACCTCGGGGATCTCAGGCACTTGCGCCGCTGCGGCAGGCCGCAGTGGTTCCAGCGTCCCACGAGCGTGCAGGATCCAGTCCCCGCCGGCGAAGCGACGCCGGCTCCAGACCTCGATCGAGCCGGTATGCTCGAAATAGCGGGTGGAAATCTCGCGTGTCTCATCCTCGGCGAACGTCATCGCCTTGGTGATGTCGAATTCCACGATCTCCAGCGGCACGGCGCCGAACAATTCGCGGCCGGCCGCCAGAGCGAGCTCGATCAGCCCCGCCGCCGGCATGACCACGCCGCCGTCAACTCGATGGTCGTCGAGGTAGGGCAGCAAGACGGGATCGAGCAGATTGCGCCATTCCGGTGAGCCGTCCGAGAGTCGGGCCCCGAGTAGCGGATGCAAAGGCACGCTTGCGATCAGGCGGCCATGAGCGCTGATCGCTTCGCTCGTTCCCTCGAAATGATACTGTTCCGGCTGGAAGGGATAGGGCGGCAGAGCTGCGATCTTCGCCGGAGCGTCGCCAAAAACCGCCCGCTGCTCGTGAGCGATACCGTTGACCGCAAGGCGAGCGACCACCACGCTGATCGGGTCCCGGTCCACGGTGTCGTTGGTCGACAGGGTCGACAGCACGGGACTTTGGACTTCGGCAGCCTTCAGAACGTCCGAGATCGGACCGACGAGGATGGCGCGTGGAGAGATTTCGACGAAAGCCGCATCGGAATGCGCCGCCAGTGCCGCCTCGACCGCTTCGCCGAAGCGGACGGGGCGGCGGATATTGTGCCACCAATAGAACTCGTCCAACTCCTCGCGCGCCAGCGCGCGGCCGGTTACGGTCGAATAGAAGGGCGTGTGCGGCGGCTGGGCTACGATTCCGCCGAGATCGCGCACGAGAGGCTCGCGGACAACATCGAGCGCGCGGGAATGGAACGGATAGTCCACATGCAGCGGGACACAGGCGACTCGGCTCTTGCGCGCCACCCGCGCCAGCATCTCGAGTTGACCGGCAGGCCCGGATACCGTCGTCGAAGTGGCGCTGTTGTAGGCGGCGATATCGACCTCATCCGCGCCGGATTGCCGCAACAGGTCCTCGACATTCGAAGAGTTGCTCGCCAGGACCAGCATGCGGCCCTTGCCGCGCACAGCCTCCTGGTGCCAGCTGCGCTTGTGCATGATGCGTAAGGCGTCGCTCCGGGAGATCAGCCCGCAACACTCCGCTGCCGCGATCTCTCCGACACTGTGACCGAGAACCCCGGCAGGACGGATGCCGTATTCGGCCAGAACGGCTGCGAGGGCCGATTGCACAGCGAAGATCAGCGGCTGCGCGATCGAGGTTTGCTCGAGCTGCTCGGGCGAGACACCGTCCCGCAGGCAGTCGGCAATCGACCAGCCGGCGATCTCTGCGTAGAGGCGGTCGATCTCGTCGATCTCACGCCGAAAGGCCGCGTTGCCGCGATAGGCAGCGACGCCCATCTGTCCGAACTGCGCACCGTTCCCGCTGAAGACGAAGACGGCGTCGCGGACCGCGCCATGGACCACGGCTGTCGAGGCACGGGCCTGCACATCGGAGCCCTGCCCGAAGGCGCGCAGGGTATTGGCCACATCCGCTGCGGCAATTGCCTCGCCAGCAAGCGGAATGGCAATGCGATGCGGCAATACCTCTCGCTGATATGCGAGGGCGCCCGCAACATGGGCACTCGTTTGGCCGCCCGAAATCGTCTCCGCGATTTGCAGCGAGCGAGTCTTGAGCGCTTCCGCTGTGCTGGCTGAGACCAGCAGCACTTCGGCGGAGCGTGAAGACAGCTTGTGTGCTTCGGTGGCCTCATTGCTTCGTGCCGTGCGCAGGATGGCATGGCCATTCGTGCCGCCGAAGCCATAGTTGCAGATGCCGGCGAAGAGCTCCTGGCCATTGGATGGCAGCGCAAGCGACTGGGTGACGGGCGAGAGGTTGAGGTCATCGAAGGCGATGGCCGTATTCCGTTCTTCCGCGAACAGCGAGCGGGGAACGACGCGATACTCCAGCGCGAGGCTCGCCTTCAACAAGCTCGCGAGGCCCGAGGCAGCCTCGAGATGGCCGATATTGGATTTGACCGAACCGATCGGCAGAGGGCTCGCCCGGCGCTGCCCTAGTGCTTGGCCGATAGCCGCAGCCTCGATGGGGTCGCCGATCTTCGTCCCCGTTCCGTGCGCCTCGACAAAAGCGAGCGCATCAGGGTCGAGCCCCGCCGACCGGTAGATCGTCTCGATCAAATGCTGCTGAGATTCCGTTGAGGGCAGCGAGATGCCATTAGTCCGGCCGTCCGCATTCGTGCCGGCGGCGACGACCACGCTGCGGATCCTGCGCCCGGCCGCGACCGCGTCGGACTCCCGTTGCAGCACCAGCACCACCGCCCCTTCGGAGCGCACATAGCCGTCTGCAGCTTCCGAGAACGGGCGACATAACCCTGTTGGCGAGAGCATCCGGGCTTGCGAGAAGCCGATGAAGGGAACCGGCGAAAGCAGCATGTTCACGCCGCCGACGATCGCCACCTCGATCTCCCCGGCTCGCAGCGCCGCGACAGCTTGCGACAGAGCCACGAAAGAAGACGAACACGCCGCGTCGGCAGTGAAGCTCGGCCCCTTCAGGTCAAAGACATAGGATAGCCGGTTGGCGAGAATCGACAGGGCATTGCCCGTCATGAAGTGACTGCCGATGACGGCTGGATCGAACGCGCCGACACTTTGATAATCGGCAAGCGAGGCGCCGACATAGACGCCGATATTGCGGCCCGCCAGCGATGACGGAGGCAATCCAGCATCCTCGCAGGCTCGCCACGTCGCCGTCAGCAGAAGGCGCTGCTGCGGGTCCATCTGCTGCGCCTCGCGTGGCGAAATATTGAACGGCGCCGGATCGAAGCCGAAGGCATCGTCGAGATACCCTCCAGCGAAAGTATAGGAGAAGCCAGGAGCGGGGTCGCCCGGCCGAAGGAACCGCTCGATATTCCAGCGCCCGTGCGGCCTTGGCGCCACGACGTTTCGGTCGGCCTGCAGCAATTCCCAGAATGATGCGAGCGAATTCGCGCCGGGCAGGATGCACGATGCGCCGACAATAGCGGCTTCAGTGACAGTCGACGGCTTTCGAAACGACATAGACTTCGGCAATCCCGACGACCCCGTGCAATCAGCGCAGGTATATTACGGCAGAGTCATGCCGCCACACCCGATCTGCTGATAAGGGCCACCCGTGCAAAATACAATACGAGTTAAACTTTAGATCGCGCCACCGGCCTCGATCTTATGGACGAACTGTGAAAGCGACTCGAAGTAATCGGACCAGGTGAAACTGGCGTAGCCCGGCGAAGGAGCCAGGCGGCGCGGCTCGTCCAACAGGAAAGACGTAACGGCAGCCTCCCAGCCCAGGCCATCGATCGGATCGACGAAGACCGTTTCAGGGTGCCCTACTTCACGATGCGCCGGGATGTCGGAGGCGATGACCGGCGTGCCTACCGCCGCTGCTTCGACGACAGGCAGGCCAAATCCCTCGATGAAGGACGGCATCAGCAACGCGCGAGCACCACTGATGACGCGCTTGAGCGCCGGAGTAGACAGGCCGTGGAGCACATGAATCTGCGCGCTTACATCACCTGAGCGCCGCAGCCGATCGAGGATCAGGTCGCCTTGCCAGCCCTTGGCACCCGCGATCACGAGGTGGGGCGTATTCGGCCCAAGACGACGATGCAAGCGCTTCCAGACCTCCAGAAGCATCAGATGGTTCTTTCGTAGCTCGATCGCACCGCAGACCACGAAATACGGAATCGAGGCGAGCGTCGGGTCTGGGTCCGGTGGGTGACGGAAGATCGACGGAACGGGCAAGGGCAGCGCGAGCGTGGGTAGAGCCTTGACGCCCCGGCGCTCCAACTCCACCGCAATCGCTTTCTGAGCAGTTCGGGTCGTCACGATCAGGCCCGCGGCGTAGCGCGCCGTTTGATCGACCATGACCGAATGCGCCTTAACGGCGCTCGGGGCGACATATTCCGGCGTTTCAAGCGGAATGACATCGTGCAGCATGAAGAGAGGTCGGACATCCGGCCGCCGGTTTAGCCAGCGAAGCAAGAATGGGACTGCAAGGCCTACTTGGCCGACATTGAGGTAGACGGTGTTTTGCTTGAGCGTTTTGGCCGCATCGTCACCGAAGCCGATGCCGGTTGCCTTGATGAGCGAGGTCATCCGGGCTGTCAGAGTTAAGGGACCGCTCGACGGAAGGTACCATGACGATTTTCCGGCTTGCATCGTCGGCGCGAGCGAGGTCCAGGCGCCGTCGACCGCCGGCAGCTTGTTCTCGGCCCACAGTTCCTCCAATCGGGCCAGGCCGCGCAGGACGCGCTCACGCGGAAAAACGCGTGTGCCCCAGGCCGTCGGAAGGATGGCGCAGCAATCGTCCTTCTCATGCTCAAAGAAATAGCGCGCATAGGCGAGATCGACCCGGTCAATGCCGCGTGGGGTCAGGGACAGCGGTCCCAAGAAGAGTCGCGTCGCGTCATAGGCGATCGGCACGGAGGAATCCTACAGGGCTGGCTGAATTCGATTGCCGATCGTTACGGTCTCAAAATATGTCGCCCCGAGCGGGCAACGATCCGACCTTGTGATGAAATGCGGATTATTCGCCGACGATGGTTGAAACCGGCAGCGTACTCGGCAATAGCTAGCCCCATCATTCCCAGCAACCAGTAAACGTCCTTGATACGCATCAATAACAGCCTCGTCGGCGCTGTCGAGCGGAAGGCGCTGGCTTGGCTCGTCAGGCGTGTGCCGGCGCGAATGACGCCGGATATGCTAACGGCTTTCGGCATCGTTGGCGCGGCTCTTACGCTGGTAGGCTATGTCCTCACCGCTTGGTCAGCCGGATTTTTGTGGCTGGCCTCGTTGGGCCTCGTATTTCACTGGCTCGGCGATTCGCTCGACGGCAATCTCGCGCGTTTCAGGAAGATTGAGCGGCCAAAATACGGATACTTCCTCGACCAGACGATCGATGTCATCGGCAACCTGCTGATCTGCTTGGGAATGGGGCTCTCGCCCTATGTGCGGATGGACATCGCCTTGCTGGCACTCGCTGGCTACCACGCGCTCTCGATCTATTCGCTGGTCAAGGCCTGTGTCTCAGGAGAGTTTCACATTTCCCTGGTCGGTTGGGGGCCGACCGAAATGCGTTTGCTCATCATTCTGATGAACACGATGATCTTCTTTTTCGGCGCGCCCGAATTCGCCTTTGCCGGCTTGGCCATGACGTGGTGCGACATCACCGTGCTGCTGATGGCGGCCGGTTTCTTCGTCACCTTCGTCCACCTGCTCGCGAGCTATGCGGCGGAACTCGCGCGCGAAGAACGCAGTGGTCACGACGAGGAGGCTCGGGTTCGCCCGCGTGTCGTCTGAGAGGACTGTGGCCTTGAAAAGGAATGAACGAGCAGGCGCTCAGCCATAATAGGCGATGTATTTCCGGAAATAGTCCTCCCAGGTTATCCATTCGCCTCGAACGAGGTATTTTCGCCTCGCATCCGCCCATCCGATCTGCAGTGCAGTCGCAACCTTCGGATGGATCGGGACCTGCAGGCGACGCAGGGAATCCAGCGAGCCGGGCAACCAGAAATGGAGCGAAAGCCCGAGCTCTTTCGCAACCTGCCGGACCAGCATCTTCATGATGCGACCATTGGGATGAGCGGTCGTATAGAAGGTTTGCCTAGCCCTGAAATTCTCGAGGATGTAGGCGCCGATGCCTGCCTCGAACTTCCGATCCATGTCCTCGAGGCGAGCCTGTTCGAAGCGATGCAGGCGATTAAAGTCGATGAGCCGATCGACCTCGAGCGCTTCATAGGCTTTGAAGCGTTGCTCATGGTTGGGAATCTCTCGCCGCAACCGCGCCAGCAAGCCGTCGAAATAGGTGAACTCGAAATTCGGGAAGTCCCGATTGCGGGCCAGCTTGTCGTCCGGCCCGTTGAACGCGTCGAATGGCCAGGGTGAAGCAAAACGAACACAGGGATAGCGTAGCGTCGGCAAGTCGCTCGGCACATGGGCGCGCAGCGGATATTGATCCCATTCCCGGATATCCTGGACGAGGAGCAGGTCGCACTCCTCCAAATCGCGTTTGCCCTGCTCATGCAGATTGGCTGGAAGCTCCATGTAGTGGTGCTTGACCGAAAAATGGCGCGAGAAGCCTGAATGGTAGCGAAGCGCCTCGGCCAGCAGGTTGCCCTGACAGTTCCCGAAGATCACGATCTGCTTTTTGACCGACGTGGCGGCCGCCGCTCTCCCCCGTGCCGGCAAAATCGATGGAGCTATTTCCGCGGACAGCCGGCGCAGATCGAGCGAGCGGAGGACGACATCCGCATTGCGGAAGTGGCGCAGCCGAATATCGATCGTGCGCGGCACACCGACATCAAGGCTCAGATCCTTCGCAACGGCGAATTCGAACGAGACACTGCCCGTTTCCAGCTCGCCCGCGTGGAACCGGGCGTGCCCCAGGACAATGCCGTCCCGCGTCTCGACGGCGATTTCGAGCGCAGGTTCCGACGCGCTCCGCATGTGCTTGAGCTCGCAGATGACATCGGCGCGATAGGTCCCGGCCGGAAGCCGCAAAAGAGCCGAGCTGCGGCCCAGTTTCAGGCGTGTAATCGAAAGGGGCGTCAGACGCACCGAGCCCGGGATCGGGAGGGTCCGCAGTCGGCCGAGCAACCGCCACGGCGCGAGCACGCTCGGTGTTTCAGTCAGCGGCTCGGCGGCCTCGCGATGCAGTGTGACCGAAGCCATGGTCAAAAACGCATTGCCGAAATGGGTGAAGCGGAACTCGAAAGGGGCATCGGCGCCGCTTTCTATGCTGAGCTCCCGCGGCACCTCGAAGGCCAAGCTCAGCTCACCGCTGCGGAGTTCGGCCGCCGTGTAGTCGCGCCATGCGCGCAGGATTCGATTCTGCGCGATGACCTCCAGGCCCAGAACTGGATGCTCGCCTTGGAGCGGCATGCGCACACGGCACTGAAACGATATGCGATATCGACCCGCCTCCAGACGCAGGAAAGGACCGTAGAGGAACGCCTGCGCCGGAATCAGGAGAACCACCGATACGGTACCATCGGACCAGCGCCTCGCCGGCTCGCGTACCTCCATCAGTGGCAGGAGCGGCCGCGCATCACTGTTGCGAGCGTCCGGTGCGGCATCCTGCGTCGTCTTGACTTGCGCCAAAGCATCCATTCTCGGTTCCACCGGATGAGAGCCGGGTCTTGTGCCTCATTAGCCAATGCGCAAAGCAGCAACCAACGCCGTCGGCAGGCCTTGCCCCGCTTTAGCATTCCTTGCGTCAGCGCGCAGCCGGCACAGCAAGACTTTCGCGGTTGATCTGGCTGCGGCGCGACTCCATAGAATAGCGATAGTGCTTTCACCTCGTTCGTGGGGCAGAAGAAAATTGAGGCGCTCTATCCCGCCTCTCGGATCGATGCCCGCGCTCGCTTTATAGATAGCTTTCAATGAGCCATTTCTCGTCTTTGGCAGAGGTCTTGCAGCATCAGGCCGAGAGACGGCCTGAGATTGCCGCGGTGACTGTCTATTCCGATCGCCCCGGCGATCGCCCGAGACTGACCTTTGCCGAGCTCTCCGCCCAAGCATCGCATCTCGCACAGCAACTCGCAGCCGAAACGACGCCCGGTGACCGTGCTTTGCTCATTTTTCCATCCTGCCTGGAATTCGTCGTGGCCTATTTCGCCTGCCTGATGGCCGGTGTCGTTGCGGTCCCGATGATGCCGCCGCGTCGCAACGCGAATCACGACGCCAGCGCCGCCATCATCGCTGACTGCGCACCGCGGCTGGCGCTGAGCCCTGCGTCCGATCCGGATCCGCGGGGGCTGCTACGCCAGCGCCTGGCTGAGCGGGGCATTCGCCACATGCTTGTCACGCTGGCACCCGAGCCCGCGCCGATCTGCGCCTTACGCCGCAATCCGACGGACCTTGCCTTCCTGCAATATACGTCCGGCTCGACCTCGTCACCGAAGGGGGTGATGGTCAGCCATCGCAACCTGCTCGACAATCTGGCGATGATGCAGGCGCGCCTGGGCAACCATGCAGACTCGGCCCATGTCAGCTGGATTCCGCTCTACCACGACCTCGGCCTGATCATGAATTTGCTGCAGCCGATCTATCTCGGCGCGCCCTGCGTTCTCATGACGCCGTCGGGGTTCATGCACCGCCCGCTGAATTGGCTCAGGGCGATCAACGATCACCGCGCCGAAGTTGCCGCGGCTCCGAATTTCGCTTTCGATCTGTGCGTCGACCGGTTCCGGCCGGAGCAGATGGAAGGCGTCGATCTCAGCGGCTGGAAAATTGCCCTCAACGGCGCCGAGCCGGTGCGCGCCGCAACCCTGGAACGATTCAGCGCGACCTTCGCCTCCTATGGCTTCAAGGCGGAAGCGATGCGTCCGGCATACGGCCTGGCGGAAGCGACCTTGCTAGTGACCGCCGCCAAGAGAGGCGCCATTCCACGCATACGCCAGGTGAGCGCGAAGGCCCTCAAAGCCGCACGCATCACGGTCCCGGAAGATGCCGAAGATAGCTGCCCGATCGTCAGTTGCGGTTCGCCGATGGACAACTTGTCCGTCCGCATCGTCGATCCAGCCACCCAACGTCCGTTGCAGCCCGGCGAAATCGGCGAGATCTGGATCCAGGCTTCGAGTGTTGCGGGCGGCTATTGGCAGCGCCCCGAAGACAGCGAGCACGTGTTTCGCGCGCATCCGCAGGTGCTTGAAGACGAAGCCCCCGAGCAAGTCGGCGCCTGGTTGCGGACCGGGGATCTCGGGCATCTCGACGAGGATGGCGAGCTCTACGTCGTCGGCCGAATCAAGGACGTCATGATCGTCCGAGGCGTCAACCATTACCCTCAAGACATCGAGGCTACGGTTGCCGCCAGCCACCCTTCCCTGCGGCGGGATCACGGGGCAGCCTTCACGGTCACTGACGAACACAACGTCGAGCGCATCGTCGTCGTCCAGGAAGTCGAGCGCAGCCAGCGCCATGCCATCTCCGAGCCGGAGGTGTTTGCAGCGGTTCAATCGGCCGTGGTGAACAACCACGAAGTGGCCCTGCACAAGATCGTGCTGATCCGAACAGGCTCGCTGCCGAAGACGACGAGCGGCAAGGTTCAGCGCAGCTTGACCAAGCGTCGGTGGCTCGAAAGAACGCTCGAGCCATGGAATCTTCCGGAGCCGGTTGAGGATCGCACTATCGTCTCCGCTTGACGGCCAAGGGCCGCCGCTGCATTCGGGGCGCGGACCCACGATCAACGCGACGGACCGCCATGCCGCCAGCTTCCGACATCGAACGCTTCTGCAAAGCCGGTCTTGGGGCCATGCTCGACCGCGACGGGGCCGGGATTGAATCCTCGGCGACCTTCGCGAGCTTGGGCCTTGACTCCGCCGCCGCTGTGCATTTCGTCCTGGAAGTGGAGCAAGAATACGGTGTCGAGCTCTATCCTGGTGTGACGCAAGATTACCCGACGATCGCTCAATTCGCGGATTATCTTGGAACTTTGAAGCCAATCTAAATTATGACCAGCCCGGAGCCTTCCAGCCTCGGCGGTTCGAGATGTACTGGTCTTTTCTTTGGGGCCGATCTCGACTGCGCGGAGCATTGGCGATAATATTTCCTCTGCCGATAAACTCACGCGGCAAGACAAGCATTCTTGGGATGGGCGAGCCCTGATGGCACACGCTTCGAACGCTGCCGGCGGCCAGCACATGGGGAATGCGGACGACATCATTCCGCGCGACATCCGCTTCGGAATTCTGGAGAACGCCCAGCGGCACTGGCTGGAAGACGACATTATCAAGACGGTGCTGATCGACGGCCTGTCGATCTTCCTGCCTGAGGGCGAGCGCTTCTTCATTCGGTCGCTGAAGCACTACGGCCCCAAGCTTCAGGATCGCGAACTCGCCGCCGAGATCAACGGCTATTCCGTGCAGGAAGCCTACCACACGCGCGAGCACGAGGAATACAACCGGGCCATGACGAAGCTCGGTTACGATGTCGAGAAGATGGAAAAGCCGATCCGCCAGGGCTTCGAGATCGTCAAGAATCCGCTGCATCGGCTGTCGATCACCTGTGCGATCGAGCACATGACCGCGACGCTGTCGACACTGACGCTGCGCCATCCCGAACTGATGGACAAGGCCGCTCCGGCCTATCGGCGCCTATGGATGTGGCACGCGCTCGAAGAACTGGAGCACAAGGCCGTGGCGCTCGACGTGCTCAAGGCCGCGACGCCGGACATGTCGGGCTGGCGGCGCTATATGGTCCGCGTCTTGGGAATGAACGGGACGCTCTTCCCCTTCCTCATCCTCTTCCTGCGCAATGTCCCGATTTATGCGAAGACCGACGGGGTCAAGACCGGCTTGCGCTTCTGGCTGCGCTTCTTCTGGGTGACGATGATCTATCCCGGCTACTGGCGACGCTGCCTGCCGAATGTGCTGCGCTACTACCTGCCGGGCTTCGACCCGCGCAACAGCGACGATCAGGAGTTGATGCGCAAAGGACGGGACTGGCTGGCAGCCAATCTCCCGCCGCCACCCGGCACCACCGCCTCCCAACCTAGCGCCTGAGGCATCGCGCCCATGGCTAGCCCTGCTTTCTCCGGCCTGCTTGAAGCCATCGATCGGGGCGCTTTTCCCAAGACGCGCAAATTGCTGTGGCGCACGCTCTACAACATGCTGTCGCGGCGATGGCGCGACGACGATTGGCGGTTCATGAACTACGGCTTTCTGCCGTCGGGCCCCGCCTTTCCGATCGGCCAGGACGACGAAGCCGACCGCCCCTTCATCGGGCTCTACGCACAAGCGGTCGCCGGACTGCCACTCAAGGGCGCACGTGTTCTCGAAATCGGCTCCGGCCGCGGGGGCGGTGCCCGCTATATCGCGCGCTACCACGCGCCTACCTCGGTCATCGGGGTCGACTACTCGTCCGCGACCGTGCGGCTGGCGCGCCGTCTGAATAAGGACACCGCCAATCTGAGCTTCGAGGTCGGCGATGCGGAGAAGCTGCCTTTCGCCGATGCCTCGATAGACGTCGTGGTCAATATCGAATCCTCGCATTGCTACGGCGATGTCGCGGCGTTTGCGCGGGAGGTTGAGCGTGTGCTGGCGCCTGGCGGCTGGTTCACATTCGCCGATATGCGCGGCAAGAACGCCCTTCCCCAGCTGCGGCAGCAGCTGGCGATACCCGGCATGGCTCTGCAGAGCGAAACGGACCTGTCGAAAGGCGTGATCGCCGCACTCGACGCAGCGGAGCTACGCAAGCGGACACGCATCGCTAAGATACGCTTCATGCGCGGCTTTGTCGCGGAGTTCGCCGGTGCACAGGGTTCTGTGCTCTATCGGGAAATGAGCGAAGGCGGTGTCGTCTACATCGCGCAATGCTACCAGAAGAGTGCCTCTGCCGTCTCCCAATCTTCGGCCGAGCCTTTGGGGTAACGCATGGGGCTCCGCAGCGCGACTTGAAGTGAAGTCGAACTCATTGCGACTTCACAGAGCCGGGCCCCGCAGCCTCTGATTTCGGTTCGGAATCCTCGAAGCTTTTCAACGTGTCGTCGTAGCGCGGATGCAGCGTTCCCATCAGGCGATCCCAGAACGAGAAGGTGTGCCCGTAGTTGAACCTGAACGAGCCGTGATGCTGATCGTGGAACACGGTGCTGGCAAGCGGCCATGGTGAACGGCCAGCCGGGGAGGCGAAATGCTCGAAGCCGGCATGGCCCAGCATCCCGCTCACCTGATCGTAGATCTTCTGCAGCACGAGCATCTGCCACGGGATGGGCAGGACGAAGACGATGATCGCGTAATAGGCCTGGTTGAGGAGCGCTTCGCCAAAGCTCTCGTGATGGTTGCTCCAGACCGTTGGCGCCACGCTCTTATGGTGAAGTGCGTGAAAGCGATAGAAGGGCCGGCTGTGTAGCAGCCGATGAACCCAATAAAACCAAGCGTCATAAAGAATAACCGACACCAGCAGTGTCAAAGGCCCCGTCCACCATGTGAGTTCCAACGGAACAAGCGACCAGCCTTGCCGCTGTGCGAAGAGACCGAACGCGAAACAAGCCGACAAGGTGAGGATCGAAATCGGAGCCTGCCGCAATTCCTTCCATTTGCGGCGGTTGAGCCGGTTCTTCTGAATGCGGCGTTCGGGGTGGCGGGCGTTCATGATCTCGAAGAAGAGGCCGGTCAGCAGCATCACCAGAACGATGGCGCCCGCCACGAGACCAAGAAGATATAGAAAGTCGATCAGCAGCGTCACGGTCCAACCAATCTTCGGGCCTCGGCCTCTCCGGGTTACGGATGCGCCTGTATCGCAGCGCCATCGTCCAGATAAAGCAGACGATCCTCATGATTGGTGGGATCGAGCAGGCTTTCGTCCGAAACGGGAACAACTTCCGCATCGTAGCCGAGGCATTGGAGCACGGGATAGGGTCCGCGCAGCAACGCGAGCAAGGCTTGTGGATCGCGACAACGCCCGGGGTTGAACTCAAGCACGATGCGCGGCCGCCAACGGGCGATGGTCTGACCCAGCCCGACAACGATGTCCTCCTCCGCCCCTTCGGCATCGATCTTGAGGAAATCGACGCGCGGAAACTCCCCGAGCAACGCGTCGAGGCTGCGGATGGGCACAGCGACCAACGCGGCATCATCATGCTCGGCGGCAGCACCAACGAGCATCGCGTTCTTTGGCTCGCCCGCGGGCACGAAAAGGCGCCCCTCTCCCTCGTTCGCGCCGGCAGCGGCGGCCATGACGGTGCTGCGGCCGGCAAAGCCGTTGAGCTCGAGGGTTCGCCGGAGCATCTCGACGACCGGCGGATTCGGCTCGACCGCCATCAAGCGACCGGTCGGGCCGACGAGATCGCTCATCAGCAGCGAATAATAGCCGAAATTCGCGCCCACATCGGCGACGTGCATTCCAGGCTCGACTAGACGGGCGATGAATTGCGTCAGCCACATCTCCCAATAGCCGTCGAGCATCACATGCGCAGCAAAGCCTCGATCGCGCGTATCGAGAAACGCCTTGTATCGCCCCAAAATGCGCGAGAGGACGACATGTTCGCCGAGATAGGCGGTTTGCGTCGCCGCACGGCAGAGGCATTCAGTGTGATAACGATCCGGTCCCCGCAGTTCGTCCAGGGACAGGATGCTCCCGGGAACGATCGGCTTCGGCATTGGCAGATCGACCGGGAGCGGCATCTTCTTGTTCCTGATCAACCTGTCTGCTCCAACCGCCATCCCGACGCGCGCCCACCAATTCGCCGGCTTGTCCGTGCTGCCCACTAGGTAGCGATACCCCGTTCAACCAACAAGCGCACGACACGGTCGGCGAGCTCGTCGGCCTCATACCGGCTGCTGTCAAGAACGAGATCCGGCGCGGCAGGACGCTCGTAGCTTGAACTTATGCCGGTGAAGTTTCGAATCTCGCCACGCCGCGCCTTGGCGTAGAGCCCCTTCGGGTCGCGACGCTCACAGGTCTCGAGAGGAACATCGACGAAGAGCTCGAGGAAGGGTGTGCCTTCAAGACGCTCGCGAACCATCGCCCGGTCGGCGGCAAAGGGCGAGATGAAGCTGCACAACACGATCAGGCCTGCATCGACCATCAGCCCCGCGACCTCCGCGACGCGCCGTAGGTTTTCGACGCGATCCCCTTCGGTGAAGCCCAGATCGCGGTTCAACCCGAGTCGAATATTGTCACCGTCCAGCAGCATCGTCAGCTTGCGCCTGGCGTGCAGCTTGCGTTCGAGGGCATCGGCGATAGTCGATTTGCCGGCCCCGGACAGTCCCGTAAACCAGAGGATCGCGCCCTTCTGGTCAAGCAGGCCCTCGCGTGCGCGCCGGTCGACCGTCAATTTCTGGGCGAACACATTGCTTCCGCGATCAAGGGCGTTCCGGACCATGCCGGCGGCGACTGTCTCGCCGCTCACCCGGTCGATCAACAGAAAGCTGCCAGTGGCGCGGCAACGTTCGTAGCTATCGAAAGCGATCGTTCCGAGCGTCGCAAGGTGGCAGATCGCGATGTCATGGCGCGTGATTTCGGTTGCCGCCACCCGGAGCCCGCTGACGATGTCGAGCTTGCCTCTGATCGCCGTCACGGTGACAGGGCTGACGCAAGTCCCAAGACGCAGCTCATAGTCGCGGCCGGCGAATAGCGGCCGTTCGCCGAACCAGATCACATGCGCTGAAAAATGATTGGAGCAGGCGGGAGCATCGGCATCCGTATGCAGCAGATCACCGCGCCCGAGATCGGTTTCCGGGGTCAACGCGACGGCCACGGCAGCCCCGGGACCAGCCCGGTCGATCGGCCCTTCGACGCCAACCAGTCGTTCGACGGCGGCTTCGGCCCCACCAACTGCGACTCGGACCCGCTCGCCCAGCGACAGGGTCCCCGTTGCTACCGTACCCATGTAGAGGCGCATGCCCTCCGACGTGCGGCAGACACCCTGGATCGGCAGGCGCAAGCCGGCTTTGCTGTCGGCCGGCGCGATTTCGACGCGTTCAAGATGCTCCAGGAGCGTGGCTCCTGCGTACCAATCCAAAGATCCGCTCGCGACGACGACGTTGTCGCCGTGACGAGCGGATATCGGGATCGCGACGACATCAAGTTTCAACTGTGCGGCGACCGGCGCGAACGTTTCGCAGATGCGACGAAAATGCTCTTGTGAGAACCCGACGGCGTCCATCTTGTTCACGGCGAGAACCACGTGCCGGATGCCGAGAATGCTACAGATGGCGGCATGCCGGAAAGTCTGCTGCTGCAGTCCGCGAATGGCATCGACCAGAATGATCCCGACCTCGCATTGCGAAGCCCCGGTGGCCATGTTGGCGGTATATTGCTCGTGGCCCGGCGTATCGGCGATGATGAAATCCCGGCGCGCCGTCGACATGTAGCGATAGGCGACGTCGATCGTGATGTTGCGCTCGCGCTCGGCCTCGAGCCCGTCCGTCAACAGGGAATAGTCGACCTCTCCGTCGCTCGTCCCGTAGCGACGCGAATCCGCCGCAAGCGCCGCCAGTTGGTCCTCGGGGACCGCCCCAGCTTCAAAAAGCAGTCGTCCGATGAGAGTGGATTTCCCGTCGTCGACGGCACCGCATGTCAGAACGCGCAAAGCCGGCGGACGTTCGCTGGGCCTTGCCGCTTCGGGCGAGCCGAAGAACGCCTGATAGGATGCAGAAATGGGATTCAAAAATAGCCCTCCCGCTTCTTCGCCTCCATCGATGCGGCGCCGGCACCATCGATCAGCCGCCCATGCCGCTCGGAGGTGCTGGTCGCTGCGAGCTCAGCCACGACCTCCGCGACCGTCGCGGCCTCGGACTCCACTGCCCCGCAGAGGGGATAGCAACCTAGCGACCGGAAGCGCACCGATCGCAATGTAGCTGTCTCGCCGGATTGAAACGGAAAGCGGTCGTCATCGACGACGATCAGGGCTTCGCCACGCAGCACAACCTGCCGGGGCCTCGCAAGATAGAGCGGAACGATCGGAATGCCCTCGGCAAGCGTGTAGCGCCAGACGTCGCGCTCGCTCCAGTTCGACAACGGAAAGACGCGCATCGTCTCCCCAGCGCGCAGATGCGGGTTCGCCAAACGCCAGAATTCCGGCCGTTGGCTGCGCGGCTCCCAACCATGCTGGGGGCTGCGCAAGGAAAACATGCGCTCCTTTGCGCGGCTCTTCTCTTCGTCCCGCCGTGCCCCGCCGATCGCGACGTCGAAGCCGCCAAGCTCCAACGCTTGCTTGAGCGCGTCGGTCTTCATGATCCGGGTATAGGCGTTGGCGTCGGCGGTGAATGGCGTGATCCCGCGCGCCAGCCCTTCTTGATTGACATGCACCCGTAGATCAAAACCCAACGCATGCGCCAGGCGATCGCGAAACGCGATCATCTCGCGGAATTTCCACGTCGTGTCGATGTGCAGGAGCGGGAACGGTGGCTTCGCCGGCCAGAACGCCTTGGCGGCCAAATGGGCGAGAACCGTCGAATCCTTGCCTATCGAATAGAGCATGACGGGACGTCGAAACAGCGCAGCGGTCTCCCTCAGCAGGAAGATCGCCTCCTCCTCCAGCCTCCTGAGATGACTCACGTTTCGCTTCGCCCAGTCGCTGCGTTGCCGATATCCGGCAACGCCAATCCACGATTTCGCTGCATCACGGGCCGACAGGCCCCCTGTTTACTTGAACCCGGCGGCGATGCTGGCGCCCTGCACCACGGGCGACGTCAGGCTCTGAAAGATGGAGAGAGCCTTTTGCACATCCGTCAGCGACGCATTGGAAACGTAGAGGATGTCGCCTCGCTGCATGCGCAGGCCTTGCGCCACAAACAGACCGTTCGGATCGCGCAGGTTCACGCGATAAATCACCGGGACCGAGCGGCCGTAGCCAAGAAGAGGGCTGTCCGGCTTGATCCGCCGCAACACTTCAGAGGATTCAAACCGGTACAGGAACACACCTTCGGGATCCGCTCGGAAGTCCAGCAGGCCGCCTGCCTTGGCCATTGCCTGCGCCAGGTTCATGGCGTCGGCGTCGAAGGGGATCTCCGCATTGCGGCCGGTCGCACCGGCCGCGATAAAGGTTCGCGGATTGCGCACGAGCGTCAGTGTATCGCCGCCGCGCAGATAAATGTTCTCGCGAGGATTGTTGACGATCGCGATCATCGGCACGGCAAGGGTTCGCGAACCGCGCGTAAGCCGCACCTCCGTCTCGTTGACAGGTGCACGGATGCCTCCGGCAGCGGCGATGACCTCGAGGACACGATCACCTTTGTTAGACAGCGGAATGCGGCCGCCCGATGCGACCTCTCCCGTGACAGCGACCGTGCTGCTGACCGGCCGGCTGATCGTCACCAGAATCTGAGGCTGGATCGCCTTGCCTGCGAGCCGCTCCTCGATCGTCGCCTGGACCTCGGCCGCCGTTTTGCCGGCTACACCAATGCGCCCGGCATAGGGAACCGATATCGTGCCGTCACGAGCGACGGCTTGCTCCGGGATCGTCGCGGTTCGAGAACCAGGCGTGAAGCGGTCCGTCGTAAGCGGCGCGGAAAAGAGGCCGCCCGCGCCAGCCTCCCAAATCGTTACGGCAATAAAATCACCGATTCCAATTCGCGATTCGACCGCGCCGCTACGATCTCCAAAACTACCGCTGAAGCTATCGACGGTGCGCGCGTTGAGGACGGAGAGCGACGCCGGGGCCAAATCAATCAGCTCGAAGCCGAAACTCGTGTTATCCGCGGGCTGAGCAACAATATCGGCAGTGGATGGACCACTCGCGGGAAGATTGGAACAGCCCGCCAATGCCATGACGGACAGAATCGCTACTAGGCCAACCCGCACTGATCCAATCTCCTAAGCCACCGGGCGAATACCATCGATCTTCCCGCTTGAGAACGGCGTCGCCTTCTGCGGGCACATTCCCTTTGGGAGTGTGGCCTCTGCGCATCTCCGATCAGTTACGAAGGCAGCGGCTTTAGCTAATATGATTACTAAAATGCCAAAGAACGAACCCAGAGGCAGATCGCGGGCTGCCCAAGCAGAATTACCCCCGCCCCCCCGATTTGGGGGAGATGCTTTCCCTCTGGGCGGAGGCACTCTGCAATACCGCGCTTGGCCAAACGCTCCTGCCAATGACGGCCTTCTATCAGCGTCACCTAACCTTGATGCTATGTTCGCGCACCCCGGCTAGAAGCAGCCATCCGACGAAGAAGAGCATCAGGCTACCGGCAAAGGTCAGGAGCACGCTCCGGAGGCGGCGAGGCTGTTCGGCATAGTCAGCGACATGCGGTTCCACCACGCGTTCGAGATAGAGTTGTTGGCGACGCGCTTCGTTGCGCGCCACCTCCAGACCGGTTACGGCCGATGCCAAGGCCTTGACGGCGAATTCACGCTGCAGGCTCAGCCGCTCATAACCGGCGATCTTCTCGGCCAAGCCGTCGGAAGCATTCGAGACCCGCTGACGCTCGAGGGTAATTTGGCCTTCAAGAGCAGCGATGCGCCGCTGCAAGCCGGGAATCTGCGGGGAGTTCGGCGAGGAGGCCTGAACCTCCCGAAGCTGCGCCGTCACGACCGCAAGCTCGGCGGAGAGGCGCCCGATCAGTTCCGCCACAATTAGCGAACTCTTCGACGGATCGAGCATCAATTCGCGGTTTCGGAATTCGGTGATCGCTATTTGGGTCTCGACCAGCCGCTCCTCGCCGCGTTTCACTTCTGCCTCGGCGAAGCGAATGGCATCGGCGCGAATCCGCTCGTTCATCCGATTGACCAAGGTCTCGCCGAGGCCGAGCAGCGTCCGGTTGATTTCGAGCGAATCCTCCGGCCGGAAGGTATCAACTTTCAACGTCGTGAGGCCGGTGGTCGCACCATGGACGACGCTGACGCGCGACTTGTAATATTGATATAGCTCTTCTTCGGTAGACCCATAAATCGGGTTCGGATATCGAGCGATGAAATCCGCGCCTGAGCGATTGAACATCTCGCGCAGCGGCAGGCGTTGCGCGAGGGCAGCGACCGCATCGCGTGACAGCAGGTATTCCTGCACCGAATAGCTGTCGTCCTGCGAGCGCGAAATACCGACGATTTGCAGCAGGCCTCCGAGCCCACCCGACAGGGGTGATTTCGCGGAGCGAACGACAAAAGTCGACTCAGACACAAATCGATCGGAGGCGATGAAGCCGAAATAGAGCGCGGAAATCGCCGTCGGCAGCACCACGACGAGCAGGAATGCAGTTTTGCTCCAGCTGAGGCGGGGCGCGGCGGGATAACGGCGTACCCGTGCGTCGGTCACTGCGCCATCCCCGTCTGCCCCGCCGGGCATGGGCAGGCCGAATCGCTTGGCTGCGAGCGGTCGCACCGCATGCGCGATCGGCCGCAACCGCCGGGAGATCTTCTCGAAGCGTTGCCTCATCTCGACATCGTATCGCCTTGGCAAAGCCGCACAATACTGCGGCCGGAAGCATCAGTTCGGCATTCCTATCCAGAAGTCCGCCTGCTATCTAGCGTTCTTCGCACAGAGATCAGAAAACGATGTCACAAGGCGTCATGCCGGATCAGGTCACGGAGTATGTCGAACTCGTCCCCCTGCGGGCGGAGGAGGTCGATCTGCACGTGCCTGTCGCAAGCAGGCATCCGAGTTGGCTGATCTGGCTGCGCTGCCACACCCTGCTGCTCATCACCTTCGTTCTGCCCAGCGTCGTGGCCGTGCTCTTCTATGGCCTGATTGCAGCCGACCGATACTCGTCGGAGGCGCAGTTCGTCGTTCGGAGCCCGAGCCGAACAGGGATCGATCAGATCACGAGCGCGATTCCGACGACCACCGGAACGGAGCGTGCTTCGGACGAGGCCAGTGCCGTTCACCAGTTTGTCCGCTCGCGCGATGCCGTAGAGTTGCTCGTGCGAGAGGCTGATCTGCGGGCCATTCTGTCGCGGCCCGAGAGCGATCCCGTCTGGCGCTTCCCCGGCTGGTTCTCGAAAGATCTGCGCGAAAAGCTGTTCGATCGCTATCTCGACTTCGTTTCGATCAAGCAGGACAGCGGGACTGGGATCAGTACGCTCACGGTGCAGAGCTTCCGGCCGGAGGATTCGGTCAAGATCGCCCAAACCCTGCTTGAGGGCTCCGAGGCTCTGATCAATCGACTGAACGAACGCGCCCGCCGCGACACCATCCGGGCGGCGGAAGCCGAAGTCGAGTCCGCGAAGTCGCGCGCGTTCCAACGGCGGGAGGAGCTCACGGTATTCCGCACCCGCGCCGGCACGGTCGATCCCGCCAAATCCTCGCAAAACCTGCTGGAAACGATCGGCAAACTATCTTTCGAAGCCGCGCAGGCCAACGCTCAACTCGCCGAGGCGCTGCGGAATTCGCCGCAGGGACCGCAGGTTACGAATCTGCGCAACCGAATACAGTCAGTCGAGCAGCAAATTGTCGAAGAGAAACGCCAGATCGGCGGTTCGGCACAGGCGCTGGCGCCCGTTATCGCTGATTACGAGCGCCTCGTTCTGGAGCGCGAGTTTGCCGACCGGGCGCTCGCCTCGGCCCTCGCTTCCCTCGAGAATGCGCGCATCGAGTCCCAGCGGCAGCAGCTTTATCTCGAACGCGTCGTCGAGCCGCATGCCGCCGACTACCCGAGCCAGCCGAAGCGTCTGCTCTGGATCGGTATCGTCATGGCGTTGAGCTTTTCCGTCTACTCAATCTGCCGTTCGCTGATCGAAAATATCCGCGCGCACGAGCCGTGATATGAACGTTTTGCACGCAGGCCAGACTCGGTCCGACTCCGCCCAGGGTTCACGCCCGGAGCGCGCCGTGCGCGCAGATGGAGTGATCAAGGAATTCCATACCGAACATGGCCCGCGCCGCGTCCTGGACGGGATCTCATTCAGCATCGGCATCGGTGAGCGCATGGCCATCCTCGGCCGCAACGGCGCTGGCAAATCGACGCTAATCAAGATTCTGGCCGGCGTGGAGCGGCCAACCTATGGGAAGGTCCATCGGGGCCTCAACATGTCCTGGCCCCTCGCGCTCGGCGGTGGTTTCGAAGGGCAGATGACCGGCTACGACACATGCCGCTTCATCTCGACGCTTTACGGCGCGCCGCTCAAAGAGACCGTCGAGTATGTCGCGGATTTCACCGAGTTGGGGAGCCAGCTCTTCACCCAGGTTCGCTTCTATTCGGACGGCATGCGCGCGCGCCTGGCCTTCGCGCTGTCCCTCGCGATCGACTTCGAATGCTACCTCATCGACGAGGTCATCCTGGTTGGCGATAGGCGCTTCCAGCAGCGTTGCCATGACGAACTCCTGGTCAAGCGCAAAGACCGGGCGATGCTGATGGCGATCCACTCCATGGAGTTCGCCAAGGAATTTTGCAGCTCGGCCCTGGTCCTCAAGCAAGGTCGCGGGCGTGTGTTCTATGATCTTGATCTGGCGTGCTCGATTTATGCGACATTGTGAGCGAGGTAGGGCGGTGTTCTGTCGTGGAGTGATCCTTCCGGCATGTTGATCGTCGCTCTAGGCATACCAAGCGCCTTTGCCGCTTGGGGGTTTGAGGTGGTCCGCCATCTCGCGCAATCTGCCCATCCCGATCTGCAGATGCGCTGGATCGATCGGACCGATACTTTCGGCCCCGATAGCGCGGCGCAGACGCTCATCTGCTCGCAATTTCCGTCGCGGTCCTTGCGGCAGGCCTTGCCGATGCATCAGGCTCCCATGATCGTCTTCACGACGACCGGCATCGACGCAGTCGCCCACCAGCGGCAGGTCCAGCCGGGGCTGCTCGAGGCTGTGCGGACGATCGGCGCCAGCGTCGCATTGATCGGGGATTGCCAGCCGCAAAAGCGGGCACTGCTTCTCGATGCGACCACCGCGCCATCGGCCGGGATCACGATCCAAGCCATCGCGCACCATATCGGCTGCGGCATCCCGGCCGATGCCGTCGATGCGGTACAGGCGTCTGTCGGACCGATGCCTCAACAGACGGCATCCGCCTTCACGGAAGCGGAAGAAGGCATCGTCACGCTCGTCCTCGAGAACAGCATCGCGCATCTGCGTGACGCTGGCGTCCCGCTCAGATCGATCTGGCCCCATCGCGTCTTCTTTTCAGGGGATCGCCCGAACGAAGAAGCTCCGCTCGTCATGGATGCCACGGGTGGGTCGCGTGTCCTGTACTACGGGCCCTACTTTCATCTCGCCGAAGGGCGCTGGCGGGCCAAGCTGACGCTCGGCTTCACCAAGGAAGCCGTCGGGCTGCCGCTCAAGATGGCAGCCTTTGGACCAGGCTTGCTGGGCGAGGCACGGCTGCGGCCCCGTCAGGAAGGCATTTTCGCGGCGCAGTTCAGCTTCCTCGTCAGCGAGCCGGAAAATCCAGTGGAGTTCCATGTCCGGACCGAGGAAGGCGCCATCGAAGGACGCATTGCGCTCGGCCAGGTGGAACTCAGCCATCTCGGCCATGTGCAGCAGGCTTCGTGAGCGCCGGCAACGCTCCGAAAGAAGGGACCATGCATCGCGATCGGATCGACCTCGCGCCCTTCGATCACCCGCTTCGCCCCGCGAAGGCCGGCCTTGGCTGACGTCGTCTACCGCTCACCGCACCTGCTCGTGAAAGTCGCGCATCGAGGCGGCACCTGCTGTGTCGTGACCTTCGATTCCTATACCGATACGACAAACCTCGATCGCCCGGCATTCGGCGAAGGTTTCTTCGCGGACCACCAAGTCTCGGCGGTTCATGTCGTGAATGGCCGCAATCGCTGGTATCACGAACCCGATTGGCGCGAGGCAATTGCCGCGGCGCGCGCTGCGGCCGAAGGCTACGCGCGGATCGTCAGCTATGGCTCCAGCATGGGCGGCTATGCCGCGCTGCGCTTTGCCGACCGCGTCGGAGCGGCGACCGCGCTGGTGCTCTCACCGCAATACAGCCGGGATCCTCGCAAGGCGCCCTTTGAGAAGCGCTGGCGCAGGCATCGCCGCGAAAAATGGCTACCCGAACTGTCCGGCCCCCTGCCCTCGGATGTGCCGGCCATCGTCGCCTACGATCCCGCCATGCGCGCCGAACGGCTGCATCTGGAACGCATCGCAAGCGAAATGCAGGTCGACAGCCTTCCCCTGCCCCATGCCGGCCACGCCAGTGCGTCCTTCTTGTCCGAGTGCGGGCTCCTGACGGAGTTCGTCCTGTCTGTCGTGAGCGGCACGGTCGATCTGGCGGCCGCGCGCCGGCTCGCCCGCGCGCGGCGGAAGCGCTCGCTACACTATCTGATGACCCTCTCCTATGCGGCTATCGGAAGAGGCAAGCAGCAATGGGCGCTGGCCTTGGCACATAAGGCAACGCTGATGGCGCCGCAGTCGGAACTCGCCTGGCATTATCTCGGCTATCTCCTGTCGCGCCTCGGCCGACATGATGAGGCCGTCGCAGCCCATCGCCGCTCGGCCGAGCTCGCCCCGGACGCAAGCGCGATCCAGCTGAGCTTCGCTGCCGCGCAGCGCCGGGTCCGCGATTACGACGGCGCCCTGCGCACCCTGCTCCCACTCTCGGACAAGCAAATGCCGGACCGGCATCGGCGCAAGGTCGCGAGCATGATCTGGCTCACCCGCGCTCTGCGGCGCGTAGCGCTAGCCCGTCAGAGCATTTTCTTTCGAATGCGATGAAACGCTGCTCTCCTTCCCAACGAGGAAGCGCGTGGCGAGCACGCAGGCCGTTAGGAGTCGTGCTCGTTGCGGAAAACACCTGTATCAGTATCGATCCCGACTTCCGCTGTTTGATCCGAGACCGTTTGCTGGACCGCCGGAGGCTGGAGTTTCCGGCCTTCGATCACGGCGGTGAGCCGGGTGTCCCGCCGGGATTTTGCAGCAGGATCGGTGGCTTGTTGCCGATGGCCCCGTGCGGCCGATCCTCGTTGTAGTATCTGACCCAAGCCTCCATCTTTTCGGCCGCATCTGCAAGCGTCAGGAACCAGTGCGTGTTCAGGCACTCGCTGCGGAARCGSCCRTTGAASGCYTCGATGAAGGCATTGTCGGTCGGCTTKCCYGGGCGGGAGAAGTCGAGCGTGACGCCCTTGGCGTAGGCCCACAGGTCGAGGTCGCGGCTGACGAACTCGGAACCCTGATCGACACGGATCGTCTTCGGATAGCCAAGTTTCGCGCAGAGCCTTTCCAGCGTGGCGACGACGTCCTCGGC
>NZ_JBFTOA010000016.1:0-104079 GCF_056397745.1 Allobosea sp. 05L423
CTCGACACCATGGTCTCGCTGGCGGAGGAGGGCATGACCATGCTCTGCGTCACCCACGAGATGGGCTTCGCCCGCCAGGTCGCCGACCGCGTCATCTTCATGGACGCCGGACAGATCGTCGAGATGAACACCCCCAACGAGTTCTTCAAAAACCCGCAGCACGAGCGCACGAAGCTCTTCCTCAGCCAGATCCTGCACTGAAGTGGTCGCCAGTATGGCAGCGGAGTTCGGTCAAACGGGCGCCCGCCAATCCGCAGTCAAGCTTCTTCAAAGCGAGGGCGAGTGCTGGCCTCGTTCCAATCGATCGGGTTCCCGATGTTCAAAGAAGGAAACAAAGGACATGACTAGCCCAGCTTTCGATACCGTGCGCAAAATTGGTGGCGATCTCGAGGTTTCGCGCCTGGGGTATGGCGCTATGCG
This sequence comes from Allobosea sp. 05L423, assembly GCF_056397745.1. Lineage (NCBI taxonomy): Bacteria > Pseudomonadati > Pseudomonadota > Alphaproteobacteria > Hyphomicrobiales > Alloboseaceae > Allobosea > Allobosea sp. 05L423. The sequence continues at coordinate 421 of NZ_JBFTOA010000016.1, forward strand.
CTTGACCGGTCAGCCCGGCAACTGGGGCCCATACCCAGACCCTGAGGCTGCCAAGAAGGTGTTGCGGCGCGTCATTGAAGTCGGTGTCAACCTGATCGATACGGCCCATGCTTATGGAGCCGGTTACAATGAGGGGCTGATTGCCGAGGCACTGCATCCGTATAGAGACGACCTCGTCATCACTACGAAATGCGGTCTCACCAAAATGGGGCCGGGCATCGCCTACCGGGACGGGCGACGCAAGGCCATCAGGACGGGCTGCGAAGCAAGTCTTTCCCATCTTCGTGTGGACAGGATCGATCTCATGCAATTGCATTGGGTTGATGAGGATACACCCATCGAGGAGACGGTCAGCTCACTTGCCGAATTGGTCAAAGAGGGCAAGATCCGACACATCGGAATTTCCAACGTAACTCTCGACGAACTCAAGCGCGCACGAAGCATCGCGCCGATCGCATCGGTGCAAAATCGGTTCAGTTTTGCCGATCGCTCGCAAATTGACCTGGTGCGATACTGCAGCGAAGAGGACATTACTTTCTTCCCATATGGTCCTCTCGACGGGAACCCTGCACAAATTGGGGCGCCGCTTGCCGATCAGACTGGCAATATCGCGATCGAGGCAGGCAAGCGGGGGTGCTCGACTTCGCAGTTCGCCTTAGCCTGGCTGCTGGCACTGAGCCCCGTCATCGTCCCCATTCCAGGCACACGTTCTGTCGTTCACCTGGAAGAAAACGTCGGGTCGCTAAATGTGCCTCTGACCCAGGAAGAGGCAAAGGCTCTATAGCAGTGCCTCCGTGCTTGTCGGAGTCCGTATCAGTGTTGGCGGCGGGTCGCTGTTTGCAAGCAGCCGCTCGCTGATGCGCCGGTCGCAGATGTCCGCTTCCAAGCGGTGCCCCAATGTCCGGAACTGGCGCCAGACGTCCGTGGACAGACGAGTTTGGCGAGAGCCTCAGCTTAGGCTGTGGCGATTGGCATCGGAGGTTTTACCGGAAACGGTCTGGAGGTGGCGAGGATCAGCGTAGCCGCCAGGCCCAAGCCCCAAGACGCGACATACATCGGCGTATAAGTTCCGATATTGTCGTAGATCAGGCCGACAAGCACAGGCCCAGTCAACATGCCGAGGCTCCCGGCCATCCCGGTGCCCCCGATGATGGTGCCCATCATCCTCACCGGGAAATACTCGCGGATAATTACGGCGTAGAGCGGCATCGTGCCGGCGATTTTGGCCTCTGCGAGCCTGAGATCGGTTCTTGGATCGAGCCGTTCGCCCTCTGCCGGCGACATCAGCCCTTCGGCTTCCAATCGCCCGACGGAATGGTGTTGATCATCCAGGGGATGCCGAACTTGTCGATCAGCGAGCCGAAGCCCGGTGACCAGAAGGTCTCGCCGAATGGCATGACCGCCTTGCCGCCCTCGGACAGTTTTTCGAACCAGCTTTGGCCCTGGGCCTTATCCGTGCTGTGCAGGGTGACGTCGAACCCGTTCTTGGGCTTGTCGATGTTAGGCGCCCACGCGGCATCCATATCGGCGCCCATCAGGGCCTGATCGCCCACCTCCAGCCAGCAATGCATCAGCCAGCTCTTGTACTTCTCGTCGGTGATCGGCATGCCGGGAGGTGCGTCACCGTAAGGAAATGCGGCCGTGATCTTGCCGCCGAGAACCTTCGCGTAGAACTCGAAGGCCTCGCGGCATTGCCCCTGAAAGCTCAGGCTCGTCACGATCTTCATGGTTTTCTCCCTGTGTTGATCGAAGCGCCGATGCGGTTAGGACGTGACATCGATTGGCGCTTTCCCCATTTAGTTGATATCCACCTATATCATTCCGGGGATGTCAACTCACCTGATGCGCGCCCAAACCGAACTTACCTTCGAGACGACCCTTCTGGTACGCGATGCCTGCCTTTGCCTTCATGCGCAGCGGGCAGCGCGCGCGCTTGCCCGACGCTTCGATCTCGCGCTAAGGCCTGCCGGCATCAGCAGCGGCCAGTTCTCGCTCCTGATGTCGCTGAATCGTCCCAGTCCCCCAAGCCTCGGCAGCGTCGCCGCCCTGCTGGCGATGGACAGAACGACCCTGACCGCAAACCTAAAGCCGTTGGAGCGGCGCAAACTCGTCGAGACCAGCCATGACGCAGCGGACCGGCGCGTCCGCCTCCTGTCTATGACGCCGGCAGGCAGAGCCGTGCTGGCCGATGCGGTGCCAATCTGGAAACAACTGCACGCGGCAATCGAAGCCGAGCTGTCAGACCCCATCCATCTGCGTTCTGATCTGGCTCTGCTGTCCCAATGAACGAAGGTCCGCGTATTGACGTAGAGGTGATGTCAGGTTTTGGCCCATCGCGGCTTCCAACCCCTGAACCCAGACGTAGGTCACAGCCCGTCGAACGAGCTCTTCCATAGCGGCACAGCCTTGGCGAAGGTGCCTCGGTGGCTCGTGGCGCCGGTCGAGATCGCCTCCACGCGATCGTTGCCGAGTGCCTTTTGGTAGGTCATCGGCAGCTGTCCGAGTTCCGTCCGGATCGCCTCATCCGTCTCGCCGTAGAAAGTCCTCACCGGCGTCTTCACCACCCAGCGATAGGCCTGCGTGGCGGCGACGAGTCGCCCATAGGCCGAGTTCGCGAAGAATTGTGCGTCGAAATATTCAGGTCGGATGATCTTGCGGAGCTCCGTCGGCACTTGGCTGGCGTCGAAGGGCAGCCTCTCATAGGCCTTGCGCGACAGCTCGTAATAGTCGTCCGTGAGCAGCGAGCGGGCAAGGCCTGGCACCCCATAGTAGTTCTCGAAGGAGAAGGCCGAGAGGATAAAGAGCGTCGGCACCCAGTCGGCGTCGATCTTGCGGGGAAAGTCCAGGAAGCCGTTGAGGGCGACGAAGATGTCGGCCGGAGCGCTGGCCGTCACTGCAGCCGTGACCGGAATCTTGGCATTCTCCAGCTTCTCCAGCATGGCCAGCGTCACGAAGCCGCCCTGCGACCAGCCGGCGAGGAACAGCTTCGGCGTCGCGACCTTCAGGTCGGCGAGGACGGCGCGCGCCGCCATCAACATATCGTAGGTTGCCTGCTGGTGGCTGGCCTTCACCATGTACCCTTCGGGTTCGCTGGATTCGCCTAGGCCGAAGTAGTCGGCAGCGACCAGGACATAGCCCTGCCCAGCGAACTGCGCGAGCATGAGCTGCGTCTCGGGCGATTGGTCGGCGAAGGACGGAACCTGCTGCTTTCCGTAGACGGTGCCGTGCTGGTAGGATACCATCGGGAAGCTCGCTTCACCGGTGTCTGGCACCGCGACGAGGCCGGTAGCAACGGTCGGCCGATTGCCGCGCTCGGGCACGACTGACGCATAGCGGACGCGGTAGAGCCTCACCGCGTTGCGAGCCGGGGTGTAGCTCACCGGGATGCCTGCGAAGGTTGGCGTATCGGTCGTCAGGATGCGGTTTAGCTTGTCGACATCCCAGCGCGCCAGGAATTCATAGCTAACGCCAGAGGCGACGGCGACTGGCCCTGTTGTTTGAGCCAGCGAAGCCGGCATAATGCCGACCAGAGCGGCGGCGAGGCAGAGGATACGAAGCAAGGGCATGAGTGCTCACGGTTTGCGCCCGTTGCGTTTCGCAGCGTCCGGTAAAGATTCCGTCGTCATGCCAAGTCCGCGGGATTCACTGACCCTGGCTTACAACTGAGTGCTTCCGCGTCGCATTGCTCGACATGTCCTGGGAGGCATCCGCAGATATCACTCCGCATCTTCGGTTATAGGCCGATGCTGAATTGGGGACCCACGTGCCGCTTTCAGTCGCGCCACTATCGCGCACTGGACGTCCGCTTGGGATTTCGGCGCGTGGCGTGGCCCATTGTCGAGAAGCACACATCCACGATCAGCGGCGCAAGTCAGACGCTTCCGAACCGCTGTGGGCCCGGCCTGCCAGCCAGGCCCTTCTTGGTCTCAACTATCCGCTGCAGTTGCATTCGCCGCGAGCGACAAGCGCCCTGCTCCCATCCGACCACGTCAGCGCATCGAGCAAAGCGCTTTTACAAGAAGAAGCGTGCCGGCCTGAAGCTCTCGAACTCGGGGCGCTGCGTCCCGTTGACGATTTCATCGGCGGCCATGGCGCCCAGCGCCGGCGAGAGCGTGGCGCCACTATGGGTGACCATCACATAGTAGTTCTCGACACCCGGCACCGGGCCGATCACCGAGAGGCCGTCCCTTGGGATCGGCCGTACGGTGACGCGCGCGGCTTCCGGCTTGAGCGGCGCGATGCCCGGCAGGATGCGTAGGAGGCGGTCGACCAGATCGGCCGCCTGCTCCATGCCCGGATTGACGCCGATCTCGGGCGTGACCGTGGCGTCGGCCGCCCCCCAGTGCAGCATCAGGCGCCCGGCTCCGTCCGGGCGGAAGTCGCAGACCGGCGTGGCGACGACGCGCTGAATGCTGGCGGGAACGGGCGGCGTGAAGACGAGGAAGCCGACCGTGGGCGCCAGCGGCACGTTCGGGATGACCGTGCCGATCGTATCGTTGGACCAGCGGCCGGTGCAGTTCACGACAAGGTCGGCATGGAAGGTCTCGCCGCCTTCGCTGCGCACGCCCTTCACCTTGCCGCCTTCGACAAGCAGGCCCGAGACCTTCGTCTGCGTCCTCAGGCTCGCGCCGTGACGCCGTGCCGCACTCATCATCGCATGGGAATAGACCACCGGGTCGAGCCAGCCGTCGTTCGGATACCAAGCGATCGGCGCGTCGCCTACCGCTTCCGGCGCGATGTCGGGTTCCAGCTCGAGCAGTTGCTTGCGGTCGATCCACTCTGCCGCATAGTCCCAGCTCCGCAGCCGCTCGACCTTGGCCTTGAGGGCAGCCTGCTCGGCTTCGGCTCTCCATTCGACGCGCCCGCCGCCATGCCACCAGGGCGTGGCGCCGAACTCGTCCTTCAGAGCGGCATGGGCGCGCATGCCGGCGACGTTGAGGTCATGATAGGCGCGCGGCGACTTGTTGCTGGAGTTAGTCCAGGCGAAGGAGATGCCCGAGGTGCCACCGCCGACGCGGGTGGCTTCGAGCACCGTGACCTTCGCGCCGGCTCGCGCCAGCCGATAGGCGACAGACGTTCCGATGACGCCGGCGCCGACAACGATGATTTCAGTCATGGTCCATATCCATTAATGAAGAGGGGCAAGCAGGCCTTACGCCGCGCGCTTCGTGGCCCAGCCGTCGCGCACGAGCGCTTTCAGCTCCGCAAGCGACATCGCCTCAAGGCCGATATCGCCGAGCAGGTCGTTCTCCGCCGCGAAGTCCCGGCCGTAGAGCGCCGAGAAGATGTCGACGCCGGCCTGGTGCAGTGTCGCCGGCCGGCCGGCGAGCTTGCCGAGCAGCACCGTGGGATGCAGCCCGAAGGGCGCGTCTTCCAGGACATAGCGGGTATCGATCGTGCTTGGCCCGTTGCCGCCATTGCCACGAGCAGCGAGTGCACGCGCCATCTCACCGACCGGTCCGGGCGCGACATGGAAGGAGAGGTTATAGTGCTCGCGAATGGTGCGGACCCTATAGCCGGCGGCCTCGGCGATGGCGAGCCGTTCGGCATCCAGCGCCTCCAGAAAGCGGCCGACGGAATCCGTGTTGTTTTCGTTCTGCCCCCAAGTCTCGCCATGCTCCATGCGGGTGAAATTGCACAGCGCGATGCCGAGATGGTTCTGCGGGTTGAGATTGGAGAGCGAAATCGCGAGCGCATCGTCGCGCTGGACGAAACGGTCCCCGAACAGTTCCTGGCAGATCTTCAGGCCGCGATCGGCGGCGGAAACGGGAATCGTCGCGATGTCGACCTTCGAACGGATGGTCGAAACATTGACGCTGGCATCGCCGGTGCGGCGCCCGGCGGTGACCGTCGTGCCCCAGACGACGACGGGGACGTCCAGCCCGCGCTCGGCGATCTTGCGCGCGATGTAGAGGCCGCTGAACGAGGTGTGCGAACTGATGATGACGACCTGCCCGGCGTCCAGGTGCGGCGCGGCCTCGTCCATCGCCTTGCGGTGGCCATTGGCCGGCAGCGCGAACAGCACGGCTCCCGCGCCGGCGATGGCCTCGGCGGCGCTGGCCGCGACGGCGACCTTGAAGCTGCCGCTCAGGCTGCCTGTCGCGGTTAGCGGCTCGCCCTGCGCGATGCTCCGGCCGCTCTTGCCGGAGGGCGACCACAGGACCGGCTCATGGCCGAGAGAGGAAAGAAGAGCGGCATTGCCATAGGCAATCGAGCCCGCACCGAGCACTGCGACACGCATCGTCCTGATCCTTGAGAGTTTCGATGATGGGGGCGGATCGGGCCCGCAGGCCCGACCCAGGCATGGACGCTTGCTGCGTCAATATTTGTAGCCGGCCTTTTCCATGTACTGCTTGGCCAGGTTGAAGTCGTAGGCGATCGGCTTCAGCAGATCGTGGTCGTAATATTCCGAGGTGAAAGGCATGGGCACCGTTCCCGGCTTGCCGAAGCCGGCGACGACATTCTTGATGATCTGCTCGCGCGGGATCATGTGGCTCATCGCCTTGCGGACATACATCGCCGCCTCGGCGGCGCGGCTGGGGTCCTGCTTGCCGAGCGGCGTCTCGACTCCGGTCCCGAAGACCGGGTGGTTCATGTTGAGGCAGGTCTGCATCCACTTGAACGAGTCGAAGCGGTTGATCTTGCCCCAGGAGGCATCGACCGTATCGAGCAGGCCGCCGACATCGTACATGGGGTCATGCGCGTCGATGGCACCGGATTTGATGGCGCTCAGCAGGGCGTCGGCGCCTTGGATATTGACGACGTAGAAGGTTTTGACGTTGCCGTCCGTCTTGCGCCAATAGTTCTCGTTCCGGACGTATTTATAGGCCTTGCGCGAGGGATCGAAGCCTTGCGGGATCCAGGGCCCGGTGCCGACACCGCCCTTCGCCTCGAAGACCTTGCCGTCGGACGTCTTGACCGGGAAGGTGCCGAGCCAGGTCGAGATGACGTGGCCGCGCAGCTCCTCCGGCTTGATGTCCTTGTAGGCGTGCTTCGGCATGATCGCGATGACCGGCAGCAGGAAATCGTAGAACATCGAGTTCGGCTGCGGCAGCGAGACGGTGATCTCGTGCGTGCCGGTGACCTTGTAGGCGTCGCGCGAGCCCATCACGGTTTCGAGCGGCGACTGGAACAGGCTCGCATAGGCCTTGTCGATGATCGTATCCCAGGTGAACTTCACGTCTTCGGCGGTGAACTCTTCGCCGGAGTGCCATTTCACGCCCTTGCGCAGGTTCAGAACCCAGGTCTTGCCGTCCGCGGAACCCGTGACTGATTCCGCCAGCGCGGGGCTGAGCTTCTTGTTCGCCCAGCTGTCATATTCGAGCAGCGCGTTGTAGACCGGGCCGAAGATGTTCGCCTCGTTGTAGCCGCTGCCATACATCGGGATGAGCTGGCTCGGAGGCTGCCAGGAGGCAAAGGTGGCGGTGACGTCGCCGGTCGCCCCCTCGATCGTCCAGTCCTCCGCACGTGGATAGAAGACCGGGTTGTAGGTCGTCGATTCCATCCCCTTCAGCTTCGGATTGGTGATGATCACCTCTTCCGGATAGAAGACGATGTGCAGCGGCTCGATCTCGTACCAGCGCTTCACGAAGGCGGTCATCGCCGCCTTGCGATCCTCCTCGGTGATCGCGCGGGAATACTTCTCGATCGCCTCGTCGATCTGCTTGTCCGCGACCCGATAGTAGTTCTGGCCGTTGGGCGGCATGTTCTTGCTGTGGAACAGCGTCTCGGGCATCGGCGACAGACCGCTGTAGTAGATGCGCTCGGAATACATGTCGAAGCCGCCCTCGACATGGGTCTTGCCGCTGTCGTTGGCGCGCCGGGCAATCACCACGGAGGGTGGCTGGTAGCTCGCATTCACGTCGATACCGAGCCGCGCGAACTGCTTGCCGATCAGATCGGTCCAGATCATGCGCGACTGCAGGTTGTTGAAGATCATCAGGTAGAGCTTGAAGTGGGGCGGCTTCGCCAGGGCCGGCTCCGGCAGGCCGCCGGCGGCGAGCGCGGCCGCCCCAGCGCCAGTCCATTTCAGAACGTCACGTCGCGTCGATTTTTCAGGCATCGTTGTCCCCTCTTCTGCTTGATTGGAAACGGCGGCGCTCCCGCGGCTCAGGCCTGGAAGCGCGTCGGTCGGAACTCCTCGAGCTCGGGCCGCTGGCGGCCGCGCAGCACCTCGTCCGCAACGGCCTGGCCGAGGAAGGGCGAGAGCGTGACGCCGCTATGGGTGACGACGACGTAGTAGCCGTCGACGCCACGCGCGCGCCCGACGGTGGAGAGCCCGTCGGCCGGGATCGGGCGCACCGTTGTCCGGACCGCCTCGGCCCTGACCCCCTTGAGGCCGGGTAGGATCTCGGCCGCGCTTTCGAGGGCGATCCGTGCTTCCTCGCAATCCGGCGTCCGGCTTTCGAGCGCCGCGAAGCGGTCGTCGAGGGAGTCCTTGCGCACCATCAGGCGGCCGGCGCCGTCCGGCCGGACATCGACATCGGGAGCGTGGAAGGGCCGGCGCAGATCGACCCCGACCGGCGGGGTGAAGACCAGGAATCCGACCGTGGGCGCAAGCGGGATGTTCGGGACGCTCTCGCTCACCGTCTCGTTCGACCAGCGGCCAGTGCAGTTGATCACGAGGTCGGCCTCATGAAGCGCACCGCTGTCGTCGCGGGCACCGATCACGCGGCCGTTGCGCGTCTCCAGCCCGGTGATCCGGACGCCGGTCTTCAGCGCGGCGCCATAGCGCTGGCGGGCGGCGCGCAGCATCGTGCCGGCATAGAGGACCGGGTCGACCCAGCCTTCCTCCGGGCAGAACACGATCTGGGCGTCGTCGGGAACGGCACTAAGCGCGATCTCGGGTTCGAGTTGGCCGAGCCGCTTCTTGTCGACGATCTCGACGGCGTAGCCCCATTCGCGCAGTCGCGCGACCTTCTGCGCCTGGGCCGCCACCTCGGCCGGATCGACGCGCCATTCCAGGCTGCCGCTCTGATGGAACCAGGGCGTGGCGCCGAACTCGTCCTTCAGCGCGGCATGGGCCCGCATGCCGGCGACGTTGAGGTCGTGATAGGGCCGCGGTGTCTTGTTGTTGGAGTTGGTCCAGGCGAAGCTGACGCCCGAGGTGCCGGCACCGACGCGCTCGGCTTCGAGAACGGTGACCCTGGCGCCCCCCTGCGCCACCCGGTAGGCGACCGAGCTGCCGACGATGCCGGCTCCGACGACGATGACGTTCATCATGGCATATCCTGTGGTCTGGCCCGCATCAGCGCGGGTTGTGGCAAGCGAAGGCGTGGCTGCCCTCGGGGGCGGCCAGCGGTGGAACCTGCTGGGAGCAGACCGGCAGCGCGGCCGGGCAGCGGGTGTGGAAGACGCAGCCGTGAGGCCGCTTCACCACGCTCGGGATTTCGCCCTTGATGGCGTCGCGCGGCCTCTGGCGGGCCGGATCTGGCACCGGAATCGCCGAGATGAGGGCCGCCGTGTAGTGATGCCGAGGGCGGGCGAAGATCTCGTCGACCTCGCCGATCTCGACGAGATCGCCGAGATACATCACCGCGATGCGGTTGCTCAGGAAGCGCACCGAGCTCAGATCGTGCGAGATGTAGAGATAGGAGAGCCTCAGCTCCTCCTGCAGCTCGGCCAGCAGATTGAGGATCTGGGCCCGCACCGAGACGTCGAGCGAGGATACCGGCTCGTCGCAGATCAGCAGCCGCGGCTCGACCGCGAGCGCGCGGGCGATGCCGATGCGCTGGCGCTGGCCGCCGGAGAATTCGTGCGGATAGCGGTCGGCATGTTCGGCCGGCAGCCCGACACGCTCCAGCAGCGCCTCGACCGCGGCGTCCCATTGCGCCGGCGGCAATAGGCCGTGGACCCGCAGGGGCTCGGACAGGATCTGCCGGACGCTCCAGCGCGGATTGAGCGAGAGATAGGGATCCTGGAAGACGTATTGCATCTGCCGGCGCAGCGCGAGGACATCGGGCCGGCGGTCCTGAGCGAAGGTCTCGCGGATATCGACGCCGCCGAGCCGGATCGCCCCGGAGGTGGGCGGTACGAGATGCAGGATGGCGCGCGCTGCCGTGGTCTTGCCGCAGCCGCTCTCGCCGACGATGCTGAGCGTCTCGCCCTCGTCGAGGCTGAAGCTGATGTCGTTGACGGCGCGGATCTCGCTGGTGACCTTCTGGCGGAACAGGCCGCGGCGAAGCAGCGGATAGCTCTTCACCAGCCCGTCGACGCTGAGCAGAGGGCGGGTAGCACGCTGCCGCGCGTCGGGCGCCTGCTCGATCAAGGGCTCAACCATGGTCGGGCACTCCGGCGCTGCCGCGCTCCAGGCAGTGGACGACACGGCCCGGCTCGATTGCGGCGGCCTGCGGTACGAGGCGGGAGCATTCCGGCTGTGCCTCGGGGCAACGGCCGGCGAAGCGGCAGCCGCCGGTAAGCGGTTGGCCGGGCGTCGCGGCGCGACCGACAGTCGGCAGGCGCTCGCGCCGACCCTGGGCGTTGACCGCATAGGGCCGGTCGATACGGGGCGTCGAGGCAAGCAGCGCCTGGGTGTAGGGATGCGACGGCCGGGCGAAGACGGCATGTTTGTCGCCGGTCTCACAGACCTGGCCGGCATACATCACGGTGATCCGGTCAGCGATGCGGGCGACGACGCCCATATCGTGCGTGACGAAGATCATCGACATGCCGAGCCGCTGCTTCAGCTCCTCAAGCAAATCGAGGATCTGGGCCTGAATGGTGACATCCAGCGCCGTGGTCGGCTCATCGGCCAGCACCAGCGCCGGGTTGCAGAGCAGCGCGCGGGCGATGCAGACCCGCTGCTTCATGCCGCCGCTCATCTCGTGCGGATATTGCGAGAGGCGCGAGCCGGGATCGGTGATCCCGACCAGCCGGAAGAGCTCCTCGACACGCTGCAAGGCGACCGCGCGCGGCAGTTTCTCGTGGACCTTGAGGATCTCCGCGAGCTGGGCACCGACGGTCAGCAGCGGGTTGAGCGAGTAGCCGGGATTCTGGAAGATCATGGCGAGCCTGCGTCCGCGCAGCTTCTGCATCTCCTGCTGCGATTTCGCCGCCAGGTCTTGGCCTTCGAAGAGGATGCGGCCGCCGGCGATCCGGGCGGGAGGCGGCAGGAGGTTGAGAATGGCGAGGCTCGACAGCGTCTTGCCGCTGCCGGATTCGCCGACGATGCCCATCGTCTCGCCGGCATGGACCTGATAGCTGACATCCTCGACGATCCGGACCGGCGCGTTCCAGGGTGGGAACTGGATGCGCAGATTCTCGATCGAGATCAGCGCCGGTGCCGACTGATGCCGTGTCCCGGATTGCTCCAGCGAAGCCGAGGGAGCCTGTCTTTCGTCGGCGAGGCTCGTCATCAGCGCTTGGCCCGCGGGTTGAAGGCGTCGGTCAGCCCGTCCGCCAGAAGGTTGAAACCCAGCACGGTGATGAAGATCGCAACGCCCGGGCTCAGCGAAGCCCAGGGCGCGACCTTGAGCGCCTCGTAGTTGAAGTAGAGCAACTGGCCCCAACTCACCGCGGCCGGATCGCCGAAGCCGAGAAAGCCGATCATGGCCTCCGCCAGCACGGCGCCGCCGATGCCGAGCGCCACGATGACGACGAGCGAGGGCAGAGCGTTGGGCAGGATGTGCCGGAACAGGATGTCGCCGGAGGTCGCCCCGATGCAGCGCGCCGCCTCGACGAATTCCTGGTTCTTGAGCCGCAGGAATTCGGCGCGGGTCATCCGCGCGATCGGCGCCCAGGAGAACATCCCGATCAGCAGGATGATCACGCCGAGATTGAGATAGGGCACGCTCTCGAAGGGCGTGTTGACGATCGCGACGCCGAGAAGACGGACCACGGCAAGGATGACGACGAAGACCGGGATCACCAGGAAGAAGTCGGTGAAGCGCATCAGCACCTCGTCGATCGTGCCACCGCGATAACCGGCGACACCACCGACCAGAACTCCGATGACCGAGGCGATCGACATGGCGCCGAGCCCAACTGCGAGCGCCGTCGATGCGCCATAGATCAGGCGGCTGAGCACGTCGTAGCCCATGCGGTCGGTGCCGAGCGGGTGCGTCCAGCTCGGCGGGGCCTTGGCGCCGGGGTCTATCATCGGGCTCTGGTCCTGCGGGTCGAAGGGCGCCAGAAACGGGCCGACCAGCGCGGTCGCGACGACGAGCGCGACGAGGATGAAGCCGAGCATCCCCGTGCGGCTGCGGGCGAAGCGCTGCCAGGCCTGTCGCCAGATGCCCTTGGCGGGCTTGCGGGCCGGTTTCGGCACAGGCGCATGACTCGTGATCGTCTGGTCGGTCACGCCACTCACTCCAGGCTGATGCGGGGGTCGATCAGGACGTAGATCACGTCCGTCAGCAGGGTCGTGCAGATCAGCATGAAGGCGATGACCGCACTCGCGCCCATGATCACGGGGTAGTCGAGTTGGTGGATCGCCGAGATGTAGAGGTAGCCGAGCCCCGGCCAGGTGAAGACGGATTCGGTCACCGGCGCCGTGCCGAGCATCAGGCCGATCAGCAGGCCGAGATAGGTCAGCATCGGGATAAAAGCGGCTCGTAGCGCGTGGACGTAGATGACGCGCCGCTCGGGAATGCCGCTGGCGCGCATCGCCGCGATGAAGTCGCTCTTCAGCACGTCCACCATGTTGGACCGCATCAGCAGCGTCAGCGTCGCGGTATTGAAGAAGGTCAGCATCGCGACGGGCAGGATCATGTGCCAGAGCGCGTCGAGAACCGAGCTGCCCCAGAGCGGGTTCCGCGTCGCATAGGCGCCGTAGCTCGGCAGCCAGTCGAGCGTGTAGGAGAAGACGAAGATCAGCAGGATGCCGAGGAAGAAGGCGGGCAGCGACTGGCCCAGCAAGGCGGTGCCCATGACCGCGAAATCGGAGCGCGAATGCTGCCGCCGGGCCGCGGTGACGCCGAAGATGACGGCGATGGCGAGCGCGATCAGGATCGCCGGGAGCTGGATCTTCAGGGTTTCCCAACCCCAGGTCACGATCAGCGATCCGACCGGCTGGTTGTAGACGATGCTCGTGCCGAAATCGAGGTGAAGGAGCCGCCCGAGCCAGAGCAGATAGCGGGTGAAGGGAGGGTGATCGAGCCCGTAATAGGCTTTCATCCGCTCGATGACCTCCCCGGTCATGCCGGGCGTCTCGGCCATCATCAGCTCGATCGGATTGCCGATGGCGTTGACCAGGAAGAAAATCGCCGCGCTGACGCCGAGCATCAGTAGAATCGCGAAGATCAACCTTCTCGCCAGAAAGACGAATATCCGCATCGCGGAAAATATCTCCCCTTCAGATTGGCAATAGATCTCCCGTTTCCTGAATATGCTGTGCAGCACATCCAGGATCGGCCCCGTTTGTTTGATCTATGTCAATGACAGTGAAGGTATGGAGCGAAGATCCAGGCGTCAAAGAATATGATTTTGCCAGTTCATTCCTTCAGGTTATGAACTTCGCCTCGCCGCATCGCGCATCAAATCCTCGGCCCGCGCTATGAATCCGCGCGGTAGCCGAGCCTTTCCAGCTCGTCTTCGATATCCCGTATCAGTGCCTCCGCCAGTGACGAGCCGATCAGCGTATTCGGGCGCACATGCCAGACCGGCGAGAAGACCTCCGGCGCGAAGGGCCTTGCGACCAGGCCACGCCCGATGAAGCTCTGGGCATTGAGCTCGTCGACAAGTGCGATGCCGGCGCCGTTCGCCACCAGGGCGCTGGCGACATTCGCCATCGGCGCATCGATGAACATGCGCGGCAGCACGCCCGCCTGCTCGAAGACCTTCTCGATGAAGACGCGACGATCCGCGGATCCGATCGAGACGAAGTTCTCGCCATCGAGGTCCTCCGGCCGAATCCGCTTCAGCTCCGCCAGTCGATGGCCCGCGGGCACCGCGCAGACATTGGGGATGCGCGCGATCATGCGGCAGATGACATTGGGATGCGGGGTGGAGTGCTCGGTGATCCCGAGGTCGATCTGGCCGGCGATGGCCCATTCGAGGATGCGGTCCGAACTGCGCGAATGCAGCTTCACCGCCGTCTTCTCATGCGCCTGGCAGAAGCGCGTCAGCAAGGGCGGGATCAGCGTCCCCGCCAGCATCGGCATGACGCCCAGATTGAGTCGTCCGAACTGAAGCTCCCGGATGTCGCGCGTCATCCGCTCCAGGCGCTCGACGCTTTCCCAGGTGCGCTGCACCTCCGCGAAATACAATTCGCCGTCCCGCGTGGGCTTCAACCGCCCTTTCATGCGCTGGAACAGAATGATGCCGGTGCTGCGCTCGAGCTGGTTGAGCATCTTGCTCGCCGCCGGCTGCGAGACGGACATGATCTCGGCCGCCTGCGTGAGCGTGCCAAGGTGCATGATGTGGCGGAAGAGCTCGACATGCCGCAGATTCATCCTCACCCGTCCCCTCGCATTGCTGGCCCGCTCACCACGCGGACGATGCCGTCCGGCATTTGCTGCCAACCAGCCCCAGAGCTCGCCGCCTTGCAAGCGTATTGCCATCGGCCGCGAGCGGCCGGCCGTCGCCGGCGCTTCAGGCCGGGACGCTGCGGAAGGGCGGCGGCGGCTTCAGGATCGCACTGAAGGCCTCCACCAGCCTGCCCGTCGGGCGTCCGCGCTGCCGGAACAGAAAGATCGGCACGTAGATCGCCGGTCGGAAGCTGCGGAAGACGAGGCCGGTGCCGGGCATCCGCGCCGCCTCGCTGTCTACGATACCGACCCCGCAACCGGCTGCGACGAGGGCGCAGATCGTCAGGCCGAGACTGGCGTCGATGACCGTGCGCGGGTGCTGCCCGGCCGCTTCGAGGGCCTGCCCGAGCTTCCGGCGGAACTCGTCCTCCGGGCCGAGTGCGATGACGGTCTCGCCTGCGAGATCGGCAGCCTCGACATAGGGTTTGCGGGCAAGGCGATGCCCTGCAGGCAGGGCGATGACCCCCTCCAGGTCGAACAGCTTGCGGCGCGAGAGGTTGTATTCCTCGCTGCGCAGCTGGGCGATGCCGAGATCGATCTCGCCGCTGCCGACCAGCCTCGCCGCATCGACGGAGTTGCTGGAATGCAGGGAGATTGTGACGTCCGGATGGGCCTCCGAGAAGCGGGCGACCGCCGTCGGCAGCCAGGCGATCCCGAGCGCGGGAATGGTGCTGACGACGATCCGTCCCTGCCGGCGATGCCCGAGGCTGGCAGCGAAGCGCGTGAGGTTCTGCATGCCGAAATAGGTGCGCTCGACCTCGGTGTAGAGCAGCCGCGCCTCTTCGGTCGCCGCGATGCCTTTCGTCGTGCGATCGAACAGGCGAAGACCGAGTTCGGCCTCCAGCTGCTTGAGAGCCTTGCTCACCGCGGGCTGCGAGATGCGAAGCGTGTTGGCCGCCTCGGTGATCGAGCCGGCATCCATGATCGCCTTGAAGATCTCGACCTGGCGGTAATGCATGGCGAGACCATAACCTCAGTTCATGCAGAACGTAAATTTATGAATTTGAGGCAGATCAATTGCTGTGATTTGCTGGCTTGCGTCGCCACCACCCGCATCTCGACGGGCTGAGCAGGATGGCGGCCAAGAAACCAAAGACTGACTTCGCCTCGTGAAAGCGGCGGACGCTCCGGCGTTCGCCAGCGCTCGCGCGACCGACGAAATTGCCAGCTTGGGGAACAGCAGAACATGCGCAGCCTTCGTCAATCCTGTGCCGTGGCGGCGCTGGCCGCCGGCCTCTCTCTCATGGCGATCCAGGCCATGGCACAGCCGGCCGGCGTGCTCCGGGTCGCGGTCGGTGCCGATCCGGCCACCTTCGACCCCGCCTTCAACGATCTACCGGTCGGCAATGCGGTCGATCTCGCGGTGCTGGAGGGCCTGTATCGACTGGACCCGCAGAACAACGTCCAGAAGGGGCTCGCGACCGAATCCTCCTTCTCGCCTGACGGCAAGGTCTTCACCGTCAAGATCAGACCCGGCAAGACCTTCAGCAATGGCGACCCGCTGAATGCCGAGGCCGTTGCGGCAAGCTTCAACCGCATGCTCGACGAGAAGACCGGCTCGATCTATCGCGGCCTCTATGCATCGCTCGGTACGGTGAAAGCCGTCGGCGAAGACACGGTCGAATTCCACCTGGCCGAGCCCAATGGCCATATCCTCATGCTGCTCGCCAGCACCGCCGCCAGCATCGTCAACGTCAAGGCGGTCAAGGAAATGGGCGCCGAGTACGGCCGCAAGCCGGTGGGCTCCGGCCCCTATATGGTCGAGCGCTTCGTCGGTGGTGAAGGCTTCCGGCTCGTGCCGAACCCGAAATATTCCGGCGAGTATCCGGCGACGCTGAAGGCGATCGAATTCGCCGTCGTGCCGGAGGACGGCTCGCGCATGGCGCTGATCGAGACCGGCGCCGCCGATATCGTCGAGCGCGTGCCGCCGGAATCGATCGACGCGATCAATGCGCTGAAGAGCGCCAAGGTGGTGACGCCACCGAGCATGTTCTCGATCAACATGGAGATGGTGCTGCGCGGCCCGCTCGCCGATGCGCGGGTCCGCAAGGCCCTGAATCTCGCGATCGACCGCGAAGGCATTGCGAAGGGCGTCCTCGGCGGGCTCGGCACGCCGTCCGTCGGCATGGTCGGCCCCGGGACGCAGGACGAATTGCGCAAGACCTTCCCGGCGATCGCATTCGACCCGGAGGGGGCGAAGAAGCTCCTGGCGGAAGTCGGCTACAAGCCCGGCCAGCTCTCGCTCAGCTTCACCTGCCCGACCGGGCGCTACATCAAGGACGTGCAGGTCTGCCAGGCGCTGGCCGGCTCCTTCGAGAATGTCGGCATCAAGGCGACGCCACTGGTTGTGGATCGCGGCACCTGGACCAAGGTCGTCGGCATGGAGCCGGCACAGCGCACCGACAATATGGGCATGGTCGGACGCGCCACCGCCGGTATGGACTACACGCTCTACCGGCTCTTCTTCACCGGCGTCGGCGCCAACCGGTCCGGCTACACAAATCCGCGCGTCGACGCGCTGCTCAAGGAGGGCCGCGCCGCGACCGATCCGGCGAAGCAGAAGGAGATCTATGGCGAGATCCAGGAGATCGTCTGGAAGGACCAGCCCTTCCTCTTCCTCTGGTACCAGACCCAGGCGATCGGCGTCGCCAACCGCGTCCAGGGCTTCGCCGTCCAGCCAAACGAGACGTTGGTCTTCGACAAGGTGACCCTGAAGTAGCGGCCGCCGGGAGGGCAGGACGATGTTCGTTCTCAGACGCCTCGGCGGTGCGCTGCCGACACTCTTCGCGGTCTCGCTGCTGGTCTTCCTGTTCGTCGACCTGATCCCGGGCGATCCGGCGCAGATCCTCGCTGGACCGACCGCCTCGAACGAGGAGATCGAGAGCATCCGCCAGTTCCTCGGCCTGAACGAGCCGCTGCTCTCCCGCTACGGGCATTTCCTGCGCGGCATCTGGGACCCTGCCGCCGCGACCTCCTTCCGGACCCATCGCCCGGTCGTCGTCGAGCTGGCAGAGCGGCTCCCGAATACGCTGATCGTCTCGATCGGCGGGCTGCTGATCGGTGTCGTCGTCGGCACGCTCGCCGGCATCGTCAGCGCCATGCGGCCGGGCGGCCTGGCGGACGCCGCCATCACGGTGCTGACGCTCGCCGGCATCTCGATGCCGATCTACTGGCTCGGCCTGCTGTGCATCTGGCTGTTTGCGGTCAATCTCGGCTGGCTGCCCGCGGCGGGGGCCTCCACGCCCGCGCATTTCGTCCTGCCGATCCTGGTGATCGCCACGCGCCCGGCCGCAATGTTCAGCAGGCTCGTCGCCGCGAGCCTGACCGAGACGATGGGCAAGGATTATCTCGACACCGCCCGCGCCAAGGGGCTGAGCGAGACGCGCGTCGTGCTCGCACATGCGCTGCGCAACTCGCTGATCGCGGCGGTGAGCGTCGCCGGCGTCCAGTTCGGCGGCATGCTCGGCGGCTCCGTGGTGACGGAGACGGTCTTCGGCATTCCCGGCGTCGGCCGCCTGCTCGTCGATGCGGTATCGCGCGCCGACTACCCTGTCATCCAATACGCGATCCTGATGTTCGCGGTCTTCTTCGTCCTCATCAACCTCGTCACCGACCTGCTGACGCAATGGCTCGACCCGCGCACGCGCGAGGAAGAGAGGCCGGCATGAGCCTGGTGCAGAACATGGCGGCGAACCTTGCCCCTCCCCTCGCGGATACGAGCCGAGCCGCGCCGCGGCAGCGCTGGACTTTGCTGCGGCGCATCCTAGCCCAGCCGAAAGGCGCGATTGGGCTGACGCTCGTCATCCTCTATCTGCTGCTTGCGGTGTTCGGGCCGATGCTCGCGCCACAGGACGCCTTTCGCCAGAACTTCGCGCAGACGTTGCGCGCCCCCTCTGCCGCGCATTGGTTCGGCACCGACCAACTCGGTCGCGACGTCTTCAGCCGCGTTCTGATCGGCGCCCGCGCGACGCTGGGGATCGGCGTCGGCGGCGTCACGATGGCGTTTCTCATCGGCGTGCCGCTCGGCATCCTCGCCGCTTGGCGGCGCGGCTGGATCGAGGCCGTGCTGATGCGCGTCATCGACATCATGCTGAGCTTTCCGGACATCGTCTTCGCGCTGGCGGTCGTGGCGATCCTCGGCGCCAACACGCAAAACGTCATCATCGCGGTCGGCGTCGTCTCGATCCCGGTTTTCGCGCGCACCGCCCGTGCGGTGACGCTCAGCATCCTGGCCGAACCCTACATAGAAGGTTCCGCCGCGCTCGGGGCCAACCCCGCTCGGATTATCCTGCGCCATGTGCTCCCGAACATCGCGGGCACGCTGCTGACGCTCTCGACCCTGCTCTTCGCCTCGACGCTGCTCTCGGCATCGGGCCTCGGCTTCCTCGGGCTGGGGACGCAGCCGCCCTTCCCCGAATGGGGCACGATGCTCGGCGAAAGCCGGTCCTACATCCGCAGCCATCCCTATCTCGCGACCTTTCCGGGGCTGTTCCTCGCCGTCTCCGCTCTCGCCTTCAACCTGCTCGGCGAGGCGCTGCGCGTGATCTACGACCCGACCAGCCGCCGCAGTGCCGGGCGCGCGCGATTGTTCGCCTTCCTGCGGCGTGGCACCCGGAGCGCGCCTACAACGACGGTGTCCGAGCCCGCAGCCGGGAGCGCCGTCTCGGTTCGAGGCCTGAGCATGGCGTTCCGGGCGCGCGACGGACTGCTCGACGTCGTCCGCGGTGTCGATCTCACGATCCAGCCCGGCCGGACGTTGGCGCTGGTCGGCGAGTCCGGCTCCGGGAAGTCGACCCTGCTGCGGACGATCGGCACGCTGGCCAATCCGCAGGAAGTCGCGATCACGGCGGGAAGCATCCGCATCGGTGGCGAACCTGCGATCGGCTTGTCCGCTGCGGCTCTGCGTGCGCTGCGCCGGCGCAAGATCGGCGTCGTCTTCCAGGATGCTGCGAGCGCGCTCAATCCCGTTCTTACCATCGGCGCCCAGATCGCCGAGGCGGTGCGGGCGGGCACGCAGATCGACGGTCGGACCGTGCGGCAGCGCTGCATCTCCCTGCTGAAGGACGTCCGGATCGCGGATCCGGAGCGGCGCCTCGACATGTATCCGCACCAGTTCTCGGGCGGGATGAAGCAGCGCATCGTCATTGCCATCGCCCTCGCCCAGGACCCGCAGGTTCTGCTGGCCGACGAGCCGACGAGCGCTCTCGACGTCACGATCCAGCAACAGATCCTGACCCTGTTGCGCGAGATCCAGATGAAGCGCGGCATGGCGGTGCTGCTCGTCACCCACGACCTCAACCTCGTCTCGCGCTTCGCGGACGATGTCGCGGTCATGTACGCCGGGCGCATCGTCGAGAGCGGCGAGGTCGCAACCGTGCTGGAACGCCCGCTGCATCCCTATACCCTGGCGCTGCGCGCCTCCGCTCCCTCTAGGGGAGAGGCACGCGGCCAGCCGCTCCGCAGCATCCCCGGCGAGCCGCCTCTGGTCGGCCGATTTCCGGCCGGCTGCGCCTTCCGGGCGCGCTGCCCACGCACGCTGGGCCGGGCCGAATGCGCCGAGCACGAGCCGCCGCCCCGCCCGGTCGCCCGGCGCGAGATTGCCTGCTTCTTCGCCGAGGAGGGGCAGCTGTGAACGCGCCCTTCCGCCTGCCCCCGCGCCGCGCCGACGGCGAGTTCGACGACATCGTCGTCGTCGCGGAGGTCAGCCGTCATTTCGGCGGCCGCAAGGCACTCCTGAGCCGCGTCGCCGCGCCGGTGGTCCGCGCCGTCGACGGCGTCTCCTTCAGCGTGCCGCGCGGAACCTGCTTCGCCATCGTCGGCGAATCCGGCTCCGGCAAAAGCTCGCTCGCCCGGCTGATCGTCGGGCTGCTGCAGCCGACGCAGGGCGAGGTCACGATCGACGGCACCCGGCTCTCGGCACTGGACAAGGCGGGCTTGCGCAGCCTGCGCCGCAAGGTCCAACTGGTGCTGCAGGACCCGCGTGCCTCGCTCGACCCGCGCATGACGGTGTTCGACACGCTGGCCGAGGCCCTGACCGTCCACGGCCTGCATCGAGAGCGCAACGCCCGTATCGAGCGCATCAACGCGGTGATGGCCATGGTCGGCCTCAATGCGGCGCATCTGGAGCGCTATCCGCACGAATTGTCGGGCGGCCAGCGCCAACGCGCCGCCATCGCCCGCGCCATCATCTGCGAACCGGAAATCCTCGTGCTCGACGAGCCGGTCAGCGCGCTCGACGTCTCGGTCCAGGCGCAGATCATCAATCTGCTGGCCGAGCTGCAGGCGCGCCTGGCGCTGACCTATATCGTCATCACCCACGACCTCGCCTTGGTCGCCCATATGGCCGATGCGGTCGGGGTCATGTATCTCGGGCGCTTCGTCGAACAGGGCGATGTGGCGGAGGTCTGCGGGACCCCACGCCATCCCTATACGCGTAGCCTGATGGCGATCGCCGCACCGGTCGCGCCGTCGATGCGCGATGCGCGCCCGGCCCTTCTCGAAGGCTCGATCCCAAGTCCGCTGGCCATTCCGAGCGGCTGCAGCTTCCATACGCGGTGCCCTCTCGCCCGCGACCTCGCGGCCGGCGGCGCGCCGAGCGTCGGCACGCCCGACGGGCGTCTACCCCGCCGCTGCGTCGAGGAAACGCCCGATCTCCACCCTGCGCCCGGGGGCCGCAGCGCCGCAAGTTGCCATTTCGCGGATCAACGCCCCCACATCCAAGCGAGCTGAAAGACGAAGGATTCGATCGATGTCCGATCACAACAGCGCCTCCGAAGTCGTCATCGTCGGCGGCGGGATCTACGGAACGAGCCTGGCTTACCGCCTGGCGAAGGCGGGCCGCAGCGTCACCTTGCTCGAAGCCGGCGAGATCGCCGGCGGAGCCTCCGGCGGGCCGGGCGAACGCGGCGTGCGCGCCTGCGGCCGCGACCTGCGCGAGCTGCCGATCTGCGCACTGGCGCAGGAGCTCTGGGCCGACTACCAGGCGAAGATCGAAGGCGGTGTCGGCTATCGGCGCGTCGGCGGCTTGAAGATCTACGACGTCTCCTATGGCCATCGCGAGCATGAGGTGCGCGGCCGCATGGAAGCTACGGCCGCCGCCCAGTCCAGCCTCGGCACGCCCTCCCAGGTGCTGTCGCGCGACGAGGCCCTGGCGCGCGAGCCGGAACTGGCGCCCGGCATCCTCGGCGCCATCTGGTGCCCGAATGACGGCGTCGGCGACCACAGCTTTGCGACCCGCCAGTTCGCCAAGGAGGCGGCAAAGGCCGGCGTCGTGATCCGCACGGGCGCGAAGGTCACCGAGATCGTGCAGAGCCGCGGCACGGTGACCGCGGTCAAGCTCTCCAGCGGCGAGAGCGTGCCGGTGGGATCGCAACTGGTCGTCGTGGCCAATGCCGGCGCTGAGGCGCTGCTGAAGCCGGTGCTGAAGCCGCATGAGCTCGGGCCGATCTGGAATCTGATGCCGCAGATGCATTTCGTCTCGAACCCGCTGAACAAGACGGTCAACCATCTGCTCTCGCACGCCCATCGCCGGCTCGCGGTGAAGCAACTGCCCGACGGCACGATCATGCTGTCCGGCGGCGCCCATGTCGGCCATACCCCGGAGGGGCTGTGGAAGGGCTCGCTCAGCTCGATGACGCAGAACATCACCGACGCGGTGCTGACCCTGCCCTTCATCGACAATTCCAGCTTCCTCAGCGTCGATGCCTCCCGGGTCGAGGCGGTAGCGGTCGACCAGATACCGCTGATCGGGCGGGCCGAGGCGCTGCCGAACCTGACCTATGGCTATGGCTGGTCGGGCCACGGCTTCGCGATTTCGCTCGGCTTCACCAAGCTGTTCGCGGACTGGATCCAGAGCGGCGAGAAGCCGGAGGCGCTCGAGCCGTTCTCGCCGCTGCGCTTCCACAAGCCGGCGGAGATGCTCAAGGCCGCCGCGCTCGGCCGCGCCGCCGCCTGAGCCTTCCTACGTGGCCCATGCCAACCAGCGGACGGGGGAAGACCCCATCCGCTGCAAGACAGGATTTGGATTCATGCTGACCGATTTCAACCCGGCCCGTCCGGGCAAGATCATCCAGGACCTCGGCCCGATCGCGGGGCCGCTGGAGGGGATCGCAGGGGATATCATCTGCTGCATCAACAATGGCGCGGGCGCTTCGGTGCTGCTGCTCGGCGGCATCCATGGCGACGAATACGAGGCGCAGATCGTGCTGCGCCGGCTGGCCGAACGGTTGACGCCCGCCGATGTCACCGGCCGCGTCATCATCATCCCCTCGCTGAACTTCCCAGCCGCGCAGAAGGGCAAGCGCCTCTCGCCCTTCGACGGCCAGAACATGAACCGCTGCTTCCCCGGCAAGGACGACGGTACGCCCACGGAACGGCTCTGCGCCTTCGTGACGAGGCGCCTCTTCCCCGCCGTCGACATTCTGATCGACGTCCATGCTGGCGGCGGCGACGTCTCGGTGGTGCCGATGGTCTTCGGCTTCGCGACGGAGAAGAGCGTCGTCGACGACACCCGCCTCAACCGGTTGATGGAAGCCTGGGGCTACCGCTTCGTCCAGCATGTCGACGGCATCGACGAGACGGCCTGCGGCGCGGCCAAGCTGGCCGACCTCGCCTCGATCGAGGTCGAGGGCGGAGGCGGCCGGATGAAGCCCGCCGAGCTGACGATCATGGAGGACGGCCTGCTGCGGGCATTGGCCGATTTCGGCGCCATCAGGCCGCAGCTCGCGCCGGCGCCGTTTTCAGGCGTGCATTTCACTGCGGGTCCGGAGGGGCAGTATCTCGCGCCGTGGCCGGCGCTGGTGGAGCATTGCGTCGCGCTCGGCGACAAGGTCGAGAGCGGGCAGCTCGTCGCCCGGCTACACCCGACCGGCGGCCGATCGGCAGCGGCGCTGGAGATCAAGGCGCCGATGCCGGGCTATATCCTGCGCCAAACTGAGCACGCCTTCGTCGCCAAAGGGCAGCTGATCGGGAACGTCGGCAGCCCAATCGATGCGACCTGAATGGTTGGTTCAGCGCGACGCGGAAGCGCCGTTGACAATCAGGACATTGGACCAGGGCGCCAAAAGTTGACGCGCGTTTGTGGCATCAGGAGGCGCGGCATAGGTGTGCCGATGCACATCTCCCGGCGCATTCTTGTAGGCCTCGATGTCCTGCTTAGGAGCGTGACAGGGAGCGTGCGGGGCAAGCGATGCAACGTGGAGAAACAGCGGCCCCGACGTGTCGTGCTTCTCAATGATGTTCACGGCCTCGTTGCCGATCAGTGTCGTGAAGTAACCGTCTTTCTCGACGAAATTGCGGTCCCGCTGCCAATCAATGATCCCGCCTCGCTCCTTGGAGAAATAGTCCACCTCGCCGACGAGGTTGCCGTAGAAGTGCTCGAAGCCGCGGCTCTGTGGCCAGTATTTCCGATCGGCATGGCCGACGTGCCACTTGCCGACCATCGCCGTCTGATAGCCGACGTCCTTCAGGGCCTACGCCAGCGTGCGCTCGTCGGTCGCCAACCCAAAGGTATGGCTCGGAAAGATGACCAGCGTCTGCAAGCCGTATCGCATGGCATAACGGCCGGTCATCAGCTGCGCCCGTGACGGGGTGCAGACCGGCATTCCGTAAAAGGACTCCGCCCGTACGCCTTCGGCTGCGAGCTTGTCGATATTGGGGGTCTCTATGTCGCTGCCGCGGTAGCCAAGGTCTGCATTGCCGAGATCGTCGGCAAGGATGATGACGATGTTCGGCCTGTTGGCCTGCTGAGCCCAAGCGGAGTCCGCCAGGCCACCCGTGAGCACCGACGCCACCACCAAGGACGTGCCGCTCAAGAGAATGTCGCGCCGTCTGACGTCTTCACTGTTCGCCGCGACACCATCTTGCGGCTTTCCGAGGTGCTGGTCCTTATTCATGACGTGCGCACCCTTTCTCTTAATTTCTGGTGACGCATCGCCCACCACATGGCTCGTGG
Organism: Allobosea sp. 05L423; assembly: GCF_056397745.1. Classification (NCBI taxonomy): domain Bacteria; kingdom Pseudomonadati; phylum Pseudomonadota; class Alphaproteobacteria; order Hyphomicrobiales; family Alloboseaceae; genus Allobosea; species Allobosea sp. 05L423. The sequence continues at coordinate 24,838 of NZ_JBFTOA010000016.1, forward strand.
AGGCGTCCATCGGCTCCGCATGACGCGCGGCCGGACGACAGCGACAGCAATAATCGGGGGGCCGCCTTTATGCCGTGCGCGCTGCAGGGCTATTTTTTAACAGGGCGTCACGCGCGTTTATTAATCTGCATCAAGAAAGCCCGTCGCAACAATGAAGCGCCTCATCGATTGCGGTATTTCCGATACTAGAGGGTGATGTCACATTAACTTCGTGGAGAGGCTGGCCATTGCCAAGCTAGATGCCGTCGAGCGTCAACCCGAAGCATCTTCTCCTGTTCAACCGATCCATACCGCCGACGACCCGGTTGCGGCAATGTATCAATGGTGGAACTGGATGCCATGGTTGCGGCGCGGCGGAAGGGGCATCCGATATCCGGCAGGGGTCAGTTGTCACGCACGCATCATAGCCCCGCGGGCCGAAGCCAGCGGGGACTTTTTTATTTCGGCTCTGAAGGCCATAGCAAGAGCGATCCGGCCCCTTTCGACCTCGCGCGGTCAGGTTGGGTTGAGCTGGCCCATTTTACTTGGCTGTTGGAGTTTTCCGGCCGCCGCGAGTGGGCTTTGCAGGAGGCAGCGGCGCGGCTGCCTTCCGGCCAAGTCCCAGCGACTTCGCCAGTTTCGCTCGAGCTTCGGAGTAGTTGGGCGCTACCATCGGGTAGTCGGACGGCAGCCCCCACTTCGCGCGGTATTGCGCCGGTGTCAGTCCAAACTTAGAGGTCAGATGGCGCCGCAGGGATTTGAATTTTTTCCCGTCCTCGAGGCAGATCAACCAGTCAGGGGTGATCGACTTCTTGATCGGCACAGCGGGAACGAGCTTGACCTCCTCCAGGATCGGCTCGGACGCTTTGCCCAATCCGGTTAGAGCTGTGTGCGTCTGCTGGATCAATCCAGCGAGGTCCGACTGCGGCAAGCTGTTGTGCTGGACGTAGGCGGCCACGACCATTGCTGAGAGGCTAAGCAGTTCCGTGTTGCTATCAGGCATGGTTCCCTGCCAATATTCACTTGCGATAAGGTGGCTTTAGCAGATCGAGTATGCGCGGCAACCTCTGCCGATAAGATCGTCGCGGATTCAATGTACGTAAAACTTTAGATTATCTCTTTCCAGGGCCTTACATTTCCGGTGGCAGCGTCCCGATGTTCGAAAGGGACCCCGAATGGAAACCGACTACGCGGCCACGCGCGCGCACTTAATCAAAGCCGCTCAGACCTTGGTGGCCGAAACGCAGGAGCATGATCAGCTGCGGCGCGCGATCGGTCTCGTGATGGAGGCGGTCGTGCGAACGGAGGCCGCCGATCGTCCGTCGAACGTAGTGCGATTTCCCAAGCCACCTGCTGAAATTCCTGCCGGTCCAGCGAGTCAACATGAGCTGCGAAAGAGGCCGTGTTCTGCGAGATCGACCGAGAGCTGAGCTGTAAGGCCGGTGTAAGTCGCAGGCTCCTATAACCGCCCCAACGACATCACACCCAGTCGAAAGGAGCCGGTCATGAACGAAGAACTCAACAACGTTGCCCTGAATGACGAAGACCTCGAGGCCATCAACGGCGGCGGCCTGTTCGATGAAGGAGGCCTGCTCCATTCCAAGGCGCTCGTGAAGCTCGGCGACACGCTGAGCTCCATGGGCAGCCTGATGAAGAACGCGTACTTCGGCGATCACCTCGTCCACTACGACGACTAAGCGGATAGCTGGGGGAGGCCTATTCTGTTGAGAACCGCCTGGTCGTCCAAGTGGTCGAATATGCGGCGTATCAAAGGACGGCCGCACCAAGCTTGGCCCGGTCTCCGAAAAGGGGCCGGCTTAGCATTTGACATTGCCATGTCGGAGCAGCGCGCTAATTTTTCCTCCGTCCATTATCGTTACGGAGGTGGGAGTTATGCCATTCTCATCGCTGAGTGATCCTGTCGACCTCGCTCGGGCGCAGGGGGCCTTGGAGGCTGCTTGGAACGAAGTCAGAGACAGCATTCCCGATGCCTTTGACGAGCGAGAACGTGTCAGGCTGGCCTATATCGTTGCCGCGCTGGTAGCTGTCGCGGAGGATGAGGACGAGCTGAGGGACCGGGCGATCGAACGGTACCGACAATCAAAAGCGGCTTGAACGTAAGCCCGCCGGCATCGTCGATGGATTGTTGCGCTGAAAGGCCACGATGGCGGCAAGGTCGTTTAAGCCGCGCCGCCTTTCGTTATCTCAGGGCGGTTCTCAGCCCGGGAGGGCTTGCGCCAGGGCTATGGCGTCGGGGCCTGCGGGAAACCGGAGCTGCCCGGAGACGTCGTTGACCGCCTGCCAGACAGCTTCTGCAACATCGGTCTCCTTCGTCACCATTGCCGGCTTTGCGAACGCCTCGAAAATCGGGGCAGCAAAGGCGGCATAGGCTTCCGGAATCAGATCCTCGATGCGCACATTGGTATTCTGCGCGAAGCGTGTCGTCGGCCCGTAGCCCGGCTCGACCAGCTTGGCCCGGACGCCGAAGTGTCCAAGTTCGTGCGCCAGGGACCCCGTGAAGCCTTCGATGGCCTGCTTGCTCGCGGTGTAGGCCGCTGCCAGCGGCATAGCGGCAAGCGTCACGCTCGATGTCACGTTGACGACGACGCCCGAGCGGCGCGCGCGGAACTGCGGGATGATTGCCTGCGTCATCGCCATCACGCCGAACGTGTTGGTCTCGAAGACCTTGCGCACATGCGACATGGGCGTGGCCTCGAAGGCACCCACCACGCCGATCCCGGCATTGTTGACGAGGGCGTCGATTGGGCCGCTCGCTTCAAGGACAGCAGCGATGCTTTCGGACCGGGTGACATCTAGGGGCAGCACGCGCAGCCGGTCCGACTTCGGCAGGAGGCCTTCGCGCGGATTACGCATGGTGGCGATGACGGTCCAGCCTTGGGCATGGAAGTGGCGCGCGGTCTCCAGGCCATAGCCTGACGAGCAGCCGGTGATGAGCACGGCTTTCATAAGGATGATCCTCTTTCGCGTTGACGAGAGAGAAATAGCCTCCACAATCAGGACTATCATCAATCATAAGTCCGAGATTAGTTTTCGGAAGTCCGAATGCCTGATCCACTCACCCAGTTCATTGAATTGCTGCGACCGCGCGCGGTCTTCTCCAAGAGCATCAGCGGCGCAGGTTGCTGGGCCGTTCGATATTCCGCCTTCGGCCAACCAGGCTTCTGTGCCGTCCTAGAGGGCAGATGCCGCCTTGCGGTCGATGGAGAGCAGCCTGTCACGCTTGAGAACGGTGATTTCGTGTTGCTGCCGGCAACGCCAGCCTTCACCATGTCGGGCTTCGAGCGGGCGACGCCAAAGCGCATCGATCCCAAAGCGACGCCTGCCCCGACGGAGGAGGTCCGGCATGGCCGCCCCGATGGCCCGCCCGATGTCCCGCCCGATGTCCGCCTGCTCGGTGGCTATTTCGAATTCGGCTCGCCGGATAGCGCTCTGCTGGTGTCGCTGCTGCCGACGATCGCGCACATCCGCGGCGTCGAGAGGCTGTCCACGCTTGTGCGGCTCGTCGGCGAGGAGGCGAACGCAGAGAATGTCGGACGCGACCTCGTTCTGGCCCGTCTCGTCGAAGTGCTGCTGATCGAAGCGCTTCGCTCGTCGCAAGGAAAGGATACGCCGCCCGGGCTGCTGCGCGGACTGTCGGACGCACGCGTCGCAAAGGCATTGCGCGATATGCACGACGATCCGCAACGCGCCTGGACGGTAGTCGAACTCGCCGATGCGGCGGGAATGTCGCGCTCCGCCTTCTTCGACCGCTTCGCGCGCACGATCGGGCTTCGTCCGATGGAATATCTTCTCGCCTGGCGCATGGCTGTGGCGAAGGACATTCTGCGCAGCCAGGATGTTGCGCTGGACGAAGTCGCCAAGCGTGTCGGCTATGGTTCCGCGAGCACGTTCAGCACGGCCTTCAGCCGCCACGTCGGCCAGCCACCGGGTCGATATGCGCGAATGGAGCTCAGGTAACGACTCGTAGCATCCGCCGTCGCAATATTTGTCGATGTGTCGGGCCGGAACGCCCGAGGGCGCCTAGGCGCGGTCAATCCTTGCCGGCCATCGTGGGCTCGGCAGCGATCGCCGACCAGCACATCGCTGCGAGCTGCCGGCGCCTTTCCGGGCTGAGCTCTTCGCCACGGGCGCGCATCCATTTCAGGGTGTTGCGCAGCCCGCCACCGATGAACGCGCCCATGTCGTGGCTACCGAAGTCGCGCAGCACGCCGGTCTCGCGGGCATCCCGGATGACGCCGTTGGTGAATGCTGTGACGGGTGCGAAGATCTGCAGCATCTCGGCCGCCGGTACGAGCGGCACATTCGAGAGATATTCGAACAGCAGCGCCCGGTCGGCATCCGCCCAGATGAACGCGATATAGTCCTCGATATAGCGGCGCAGCCGCGCCTCGGGGGCGGCTGCGGCATCATGCTGGACGATCAGCGCCGTGGCGACGGCCTCGGTCAGTTGCGCATAGACGCCGCGGATCAGGTCGTCCTTCGACTTGAAGTAGGTGTAGAGCGAGCCGGTGGCGACGCCCGCCGTCGCGGCGATTTCCGCCATCGAGCATTGCAAGCCATTGCGCACGATCAACGTGGCGGCCGCGGCGAGGATTCGCTCGCGCTTGTCGAAAAAGACGGCATCCATGATTGAATGAACGTTCATTCGGTTGTCATGATGCCTAGGTAGCGGTGCCGCCGTCCTCGCGCAAGAGCGAATACGCGGCCTTCGGCAAGCGTGTCCGTCTGCGCCCCCTCGATTTGACGCAGAGCTCCGCCATGTCGCACCCGCTGACCTTCGTCCACCTCACCGACCTGCATATCGGCGACCCGGCCGTGCAGGACGACCATCTCTATTCCGACACCTCCGCCACGCTGCGGGCGATCCTCGCCGACGTTAAGCGCGTCGAGCCGAAGCCAAGCTTCGTGATCGCCAGCGGCGACCTGACCAATCGCGGCGACATCGGCAGCTACGAGCAGCTCAAGGCCATCCTGGCCGAGGCCGCGCTCGACCTGCCGGTGCTCTTCACCCTCGGCAACCATGACAAGCGCCAGGGTTTCTACCCGGCCATGCTCGGCCGGACCGAGGACCTGTCCGCGCCTTACGACCATTCTGCCGTGATCGACGGCGTCCATGTCATCCTCGTCGACACCAGCACGCCCTATAAGATCGGCGGGCATTTCGAACCGGGCCAGCTCGACTGGCTGGCGGCGGAGCTCGACCGCGAGCCCGAGTTGCCGAAGCTGATCGCAATGCACCACGCGCCGGCACTCGACGCCGACCAGCCGGATCTGGAGTGGGAGGCCCTCTCCTTCGCCGATACGGAAGCGCTACGCGCGCTGCTGGATGGCCGCAGGAACGTACTCGGCATCCTCTCCGGCCATATCCATTACGATCGCGTCAGCAACTGGCACGGCATCCCGGTCATCGTCGGCATCGGCCAGCACGCCGCGACCGACGTGCTGCGCCTGCACGAGGAGCTGCGCATGGTCTCCGGCGCCTCCTTCGCGATCGGGACCGTCCGTCCCTCGGGGCTGACGATCTCCTTCGTGCCGCAGCCGGCCGAGCGCCGCGAGCTCAAGGTCCACAGCTTCTCGGGCATGGCCGAGATCATCAAGCGCTACGAGGCCGAGGCCCACGCCGCAGCGCTGGCTGCTGAATGACCTTCCCCAGAGGAACCATGATCATGAACGCCAGGTCTTTCCTGCAGGGCGCTCTCGCGCTCCTGGCTGCGGGCGCCATCTTTCCGGCGCTCGCCCAGCCCGTGCCAACGACCGTCGACCGCCCGGTGACGATCAGCTACTACAACTATAACCTCGCCTCGGCCGGCAACGGCGCCGAGGCGACCAAACGGCTGATCGCCCAATTTGAAGCCGCCAATCCCAGCATCAAAGTCGAGCCGGTCGGCGCGAGCTCCTTTGAGCTGACCAGCCGCGTGCAGGCCGACGTCGCCGCCGGCCGCATCCCGGACGTCGTGCAGCTGGTGTTCTCCGACCTCGCCTTCGGCGTCGACAATCTCGGCGTCGCGGCGCTCGAGGACATCGTGCCGGAGGATGAGCGCAAGGCGCATTTCGCGGGGATGTCGCCCAACGGGCTGAAGCTCGGCATGATGAACGGCAAGACCTACGGCCTCGCCTACACCTTCTCGACCCCGGTGCTGTTCTACAACGCCGACCTGTTCAAGGCAGCGGGCCTCGACCCCGACAATCCGCCGAAGACCTGGGCGGAGGTCAAGACCGCGGCGCTCGCCATCACCAGGAAGACCAAGGCGGCCGGCATCGCGACCGGCATCTTCGGCCCCTCGGCCGGCGACTGGCTGTTCCAGGGCGTGCTGCGCTCCAATAATGGCAGCCTGCTGACGCAGGACCGCAAGACGCTCTCCTTCGCCGAGCCGGCCTCGGTGGAGGCCGTTGCAATGCTGCGCGACCTCTATGAGAGCGGCGCCTACACCAATCTAGAGATCGACGCGGCGATGGAAGGCATGGCCGCCGGCAATATCGGCATGTACCTGCAGACCTCCGCCATCCAGGGCTTCCTGATCCGCGGCGCGCAGGGCAAGTTCGACTTGCGCGCTTCGACGATGCCGCGCTTCGGCGAGAAGCCGCAGCGCCCGAACAACTCGGGCAGCGCGCTGGTGATCCTCAGCCGCGATCAGCTCAAGCGCCGCGCCGCCTGGGAGCTGATGAAGTTCATGACCTCGAAGGAGGCCTATACCGTCATCACCTCCCAGATCGGCTACCTGCCGCTGCGCACCGACATCGTCGACGATCCGCGATATCTCGGCGACTGGGTCAAGAAGCATCCGCTGATCAAGCCCAATCTCGAACAGCTCGCGATGCTGGAGCCCTGGGTCTCCTTCCCTGGCCCGAACTACCGCCAGATCCAGAAGATGATGATGGAAGGTGCGGAGATGGCCGTGTTCGGCGGCATGAAGCCTGCCGAGGCCATGAAGACTGCGCAGGACGGTGCCCAGGCCCTGATGCCGCACTGATCGCCGACGACGCCGGCCCAGCTTGCGCTGGGCCGTGCTCACAGGACGTCTTTCACCCCCATTATCGAGAGCCCCGATGTCGGACGCCACGTTGAGCGGCCCCATGCAGGCCCCGTCGCAACCCCGGCGCCTGGCCCGTCTTGCCGCGCCAACCCGGCGCGCCTCGGCCGGGCGGATTGCGCCCTGGCTCTATCTGGCGCCAGCAGTCGTTACGCTGATCCTCTGGATCTACTGGCCGCTGCTCGATGCCTTCCGGCTCAGCTTCTTCCGCTGGAACATGCTGCCGGGCGCGCCGATGACCTTCGTCGGCTGGACGAACTACCAGAACATCTTCGCCCTGCCGAAGTTCTGGCTGGCGCTGCGCAACACCGGCATCTACATCCTCGGCCTTGTGCCGCTCGCCGTCATCATCCCGGTGGCGGTCGCGATCTACACGCACGACCTGCCGGCCCGCTCCCGCAACATCTATCGCGCCATCATCTTCGTGCCGATGATCATCGCTCCCGTGGTCGCCGCCGCGGTCTGGCGCTGGCTGCTCGATCCCGGCCACGGCATGGTCAACGAAGCGATCACGCTCTTCGGCTTCCGCCCCGTCCGCTTCCTGCAGGATCCTGCCGTCGCGATCTGGACCATTATCGTCCTGACGGGCTGGAAGCTGATCGGTTTCTCGACGCTGATCCTCTCGGCCGCCAACGCCAACATCAACCCGTCGCTGATCGAGGCCGCGCGCATGGACGGGGCCTCGAAATGGGAGATCATCCGCGACATCCGCCTGCCGCTGCTGCGTTCGACCATCCTCTTCCTGACGCTGATGACGATCCTGCTCGGCGCGCAATGGAGCTTCTCCTACATCCACGTGCTGACCGGCGGCGGGCCGCTCGGGTCCACCACCAATATCTTCTACATTCTCTGGGATTTCGGCTTCTCCACCCTCTCGGTGGGCTGGAGTTCGGCTGCGGCCGTCATCCTCTTCCTCGGCTTCGGCGCGCTCGCCTTCGTGCTCTTCCGCCTGATGGACAGGTACTCCTTCCATGACAACTGACGCGATGACGCTCACGCCGGCGCGGCCGTTGCCGAGGCCGGCCCGCCGCCCGCGCAAAGTGAAAGCGGGCTGGGGCTGCAACACCGCCGCCGGCCATCTGGTGATGGTGGTGCTGGCGATCTTCTGCCTGTTCCCGGTCTACTGGATGATCGTCTCGTCGCTGCGCCCGGCGAACGCGATCTTCGAGACCACGCTCTGGCCGAGCACGGCCTCGCTCGACAACTACGCCTATGCGCTGAAGGCGATCCCGATCCTGCGGATGCTGATCAATACGCTGGTGGTCGCCGCCACCGTCACGGTCGTGCAGCTCTTCACCGGGCTCCTGGCGGCCTATGCCTTCGCCCGCTGGCGCTTTCCCTTCGACAAGCTGATCTACACGCTGATCGCGCTGACCTGGCTCGTGCCCTTCCAGGTGGTGATGATCCCGAACTATCTGCTCGTCGCCAATCTCGGCCTGCTCGACAATCTCTTGGCGCTGATCCTGCCGCATTTCGCCGCGGCGCTCGCCATCCTCCTGCTGGCACAGTCGATGCGTTCCTTCCCACGCGAGGTGCTGGAAGCGGCACGGATGGACGGAGCCCGGAGCTGGCGCATCCTGTGGGAGATCGTCACGCCCAATCTGCGCGGCACCATCGCCTCGCTGGCGATCCTGATCTTCATCTCGACCTGGAACGAATATTTCTGGCCGCTGCTGCTCTCGCGCTCGCCGCAGAACAGCGTCGTCCAGATCGGCATCCAGATGTTCATGAGCTCGGAGGGCACGCAATGGGGCCCGCTGATGGCCGCCTCGACCATGGCCAGCCTGCCGATCCTCGTCATCTACGTCGTCCTGCAGCGGCAGGTGATCCAGTCCTTCATGAAATCCGGAATCCGATGATGCCCGTCAGCCAACGCCATCTGCCGGTCCCCGGCACCTTCAATATCCGCGATCTCGGCGGCTATGCCGCCGGTCCAGGGGAGACGCGCTGGCGCCGCATCCTGCGCGCCGACGGCCTGCACCATCTCGACGAAGTCGGCATGGCCGTGCTGATGAGAGAGGGCGTCACCACCGTCATCGACCTGCGGCACGATCACGAGCTGGAAAGCCGGCCCAACCCCTTCCACGCGCATCCGGCTATCGCCTATCACAATGTCTCGCTGTTCGAACGGCTGGCGCCCGGCGACCTATCCGCCGGCGACGTCCTGCTCGATCTCTACATCCAGGCGCTCACCACCCGGCATGCAGCGCTTTCGCAGGTGCTGACGCTGATCGCCGAGGCGCCGCAGGGCGTCGTGCTGTTCCACTGCACCGCCGGCAAGGACCGCACCGGCCTCATCGCCGCGCTGCTGCTGGCACTGGCCGGCGTTGAGACGGAGACCATCCTCGACGACTACGCCCTGACCAAGCGGATGATCGCGCCGCTGCTCGATCGGCTGATCGCGGAGGCCGAGGAGCGCGGAGCGGATATCCCGGCCTTGCGCCCGTTGCTCGCCTGCGAGCCGCGGACCATGGCGGCCACCATCTCACATATCGGCGATAATCACGGCTCGGTCGAAGCCTATCTGCTCGCGATCGGCCTCACCGACGCCACTATCGCCGCGCTGAAGACGCGCCTGCTGGAGGATGCCTGACATGGCCCAGCTTTCCCTTTCCGGGCTCCGCAAGAGCTATGCCGGCAAGCAGGTCCTGCACGGCGTCGACGTCGAAATCGATCAGGGGCAGTTCGTCGTCATCGTCGGCCCGTCCGGCTGCGGCAAGTCCACCTTGCTGCGCATGATCGCTGGACTGGAGGACATCACCGAAGGTGAGATCGCGATCAACGGCCAGATCGTCAACGATCTCGACCCGGCCGATCGCGGCTGCGCCATGGTCTTCCAGAACTATGCGCTCTATCCCCACATGACGGTCGCCGAGAACATCGCCTACCCGCTCAAGATCGCGCGGATTCCCAAGCCCGAGCGGGGGCGGCGCGTACGCGAGGCAGCCGCGATCCTCGACCTCTCGGATTATCTCGACCGCCGCCCGGTCCAGCTCTCGGGCGGGCAGCGTCAGCGCGTCGCCATGGGCCGGGCGATCGTCCGCGAGCCGCAGCTCTTCCTCTTCGACGAGCCGCTCTCGAACCTCGACGCCAAGCTCAGGGTCTCGATGCGCATCGAGATCAAGCGCCTGCACAAGCGGCTGAAAGCCACCTCGATCTTCGTGACCCACGATCAGGTCGAGGCGATGACGCTCGCCGATACGCTGATCGTGATGAATGGCGGCCGGGTCGAGCAAATCGGCGCACCGGCGGAGATCTACGACAGGCCGGCCTCGACCTTCGTCGCCGGCTTCATGGGCGCGCCTGCGATGAACCTGCTGCCAGCGACGGTCATCGAGCCGGGGCGCATCGGCATCGACGGCGTCCCTGGCTCCTCGATCCAGATCGCGAGCTGTGACGCGACACCGGGGACGAAGCTCACCTTCGGCATCCGGCCCGAGGATATCCTGGTCGCGACGAGCATCGATGGCAGCACGCTCTCTGGCACGGTCGATCTCGTCGAAGAACTCGGGAGCAGCCGCGCAGCCTATTGCTCGGTCGGGCCGCATGAGGTGGCCGTCATCCTACCTAAGGGTTGCACTTATGACCACGCCGGAGCGCTCGCTTTGACGATTCCGGCAGGGGCCGCCCACCTCTTCGATGCAGCAAGCGGGTTTCGCCTGCGGTCGACGGGCGAGCTGCGGCTCTCTGGGGCAGGAGAAAGCGTCGCTGCTTGACCGGCTTCGAGAAGGGCCGTGATTACTTGCCTTTTCGGGCTTGCGCTGACAGCGGAGCTGCCCATTCAAGCATTGTCCCGGACATTGCCTGCTGTTTCGTGTTGCGCCAGTTGATCGGCAACACTTCATCGATGGTCGAGCAGCGCAGGCGAAATCGGCGCAAGCCGAAATCCTACGGATGATCGCGCTCACGAATTGGCTCCGCCAGAGAGAAGGCCAACTGTTGCGCGCCATCTGCAGACGTTGAGGCGCTGCCAGACACCGGACGTTGCCGATCGACTGAGATCGCGTTTGATCACGCCCCATGCGGACGTTTCGTCAGGCACCAAGTGTCTTCCCGTGGCTTTCCGCGCTGGGAAGCCTGATCGACGCTGATCAACCGCACCGGCCCCCGCTGTTCAAGACAGATGGCGCGACATAAGTCCGAATGCAGGCGGTTCCGAGCCGCAGGGTTTGGCGCGAGATGGCAAGACTTGCCTCCGTGAGCCGATACGAGATGGCGAGACGGAAGCGCGGTCGCCAATTGGTGCTGTCGGTGCTTGTCGAGATTGCGCGGACTAACGGAGGATAGGGTGAGCGGCGGGACGTGCGGGGCATCGGACGAGCATTCGGAACTCTCGCAACACCACAGCGGGCTATCCGGCATCACCGACGCCGACGCGCCGATTATTCGCGCTGAGCCTGAAGGGAGTGGCGGACCAATGCTGAGGATGCGCCCGGTTCAATCAGTGCGCCTGCTGCTTATCGCTGGGCCACGCTGTTCCACCGGTTACAGCGGGCTGGAGGTCAGATGGAGCACCTCATGATTGAATTGCACAGGGGCCGCCGGCGATTAGGATTCTGGCTCGCATTCGCCATCCTGGCGGGCAGTGGCAGCTCTTTCGCTATCGCGCAGGAGGAGCACGGGAAAAGCACCGACGATCTGGCCAAGGCGGCGCAGAACCCCGTTGCCGACATGATCAGCCTGCCTTTCCAGAACAACTTCAATTTCAACGTCGGCCCACACAAGCAACTGCAGAATGTCCTCAACATCCAGCCCGTGATCCCGATCACGCTGGGCAAGGACTGGAATCTGATCACGCGCTGGATCACGCCGGTGATCGCGCAACCGGCCCTGACGGTGAATGGCGACCGCGAGTTCGGCCTGGGCGACATCAACCCGAGCTTCTTCTTCTCGCCGAAGCAGCCGACGCGCGGCATCATCTGGGGCATAGGCCCGACCTTCGTGCTCCCGACCGGCACTGACAAGACCCTCACGGCCGGCAAGTACTCGGCGGGCCCGGCCTTCGTGGCCCTGGCGATCGAAGGGCCCTGGGTTGTCGGCGTCCTCGTCAACAACGTCTGGTCCTTCGCGGGTAAGAGCAACCGCGGCGCGGTCAACGCGATGACCCTACAGCCCTTCGTGAACTACAACCTCCACGGCGGCTGGTATCTGACCTCGTCTCCCATCATCACCGCCAACTGGGAAGCCGGCGGTGGCGACCGCTGGACGGTGCCGATCGGAGGCGGTTTTGGGCGCGTGTTCAAGATCGGGCATCAGCCCGTCAACGCGCAGCTCGCAGCCTACTACAATGTCGCAAAGCCCTCCGGAGCAGCCGATTGGCAGCTCAGGGCTCAGCTCCAGTTCCTGTTCCCGAAGTAGGAGGACAAGCAAGCCGCGTCGAACGTTCTACCCGCCCTGTTACTGATATGATCTTGCGCCGGTATTGGCGGACCTGAAATCCGTCTCGTGTCGTCGTCTATTACGGTGGGGCCGGCGGCGGCGGGATCGATTTCTGACTATGCCAAGTAGATGGGCGCCGGTGTTACGGCAGCCGCCCGCTATCAATCTGGCGCAATAATTATCTCCGACCATACTGACGCGTGGTGCTGGGTGCGGCACCGGGCATCCCGAACTGCGACAAAGGATGAAAAACCATGAAACGCTACCTGAAATTGGCCGGCGCTACTGTGGTCGGTGCCCTCGCGCTGCCCTCTGCCGCTGCCGTTGCGCAGGTTCCACAAGAGACCGTTCGATCTCTCGGCGCGCCCGATACGGCACAGACGCGCATCGGCACGCTGGAGTTCAAGGACGGTGCACCGACCGCCGAAACTGCTCGCAAAGTATATGACACGCTCGATTTCACCCGTGCGCTCAACGTCTACAACAACAGCTTCCGCGGCGCCTCGGCGCTGGCGATCATCAAGGGCTTTGAAGGCCTCGGCGTCAAGCCGGGCGATGTCGCCATCTTTTCTGAGCTCATGGATTCGAGCTCGCTGTTCCTGACGGCGAATGCGGACACCGTTTACTACCTCACAGCGCTCGATCTGAGCAAAGGCCCGGTGGTGCTAGAGCAGCCGCCGAACGCCGTGGGTACCATCAACGACATGTGGTTCTCCTGGATCATCGACATCGGCACGCCGGGCCCGGATCGTGGCCTCGGCGGCAAATATCTGATCGTGGGTCCTGACTATGACGGCCCGCTGCCTGAGGGCGGCTACTTTGTCGCCCGTTCCAAGACAAACCTCGCACTCTATGCCGCGCGGGCCTATCTCGTCGGCGGCGATCCGAAACCGGCCGTCGAGAACGTCAAGCGAAACCTGAAGATCTATCCCTACAAGCCGGGTTCCTACGGAACGAGCATTGCCCAGGCCCTTGAGGGTAAGGTGCACATCGCGGGCGAGCCGAAGATTCCCGAGATGAAGTTCGTTGAGGCCAGCGGGCGCTCGTTCAACACGATACCGCCGAGCGGGTACGATTTCTTCGAACTGATCAACGAGAACGTCCAGAGCGAGCCCGCCACCAGCTATGATGTCGAGCTCGCAGGACAGCTTGCCGCGATCGGCATCGTGCATGGCAAGAAGTTCGCGCCCGACGAGCGCATGAAGAAGATCCTGTCGGACGCGGCCGTTGTCGGCCAGGCGAGCGGGCGGTCGCTCAACTGGCGCTATGCGATGAAGCACCCGGATTGGGCCTACTACGAAGGCTCGCAGTGGGGCAGCATGCTGTGGGAGGGCGGCGCGTTTTTTGAAACCCCGCCGCCGATCTTCAAGGACGGCATGTTCAAGCCGCTTGCACCGACCGGCGCGCGCACGCTCGATTCCCGCACGGCCTTCTACTACGGCTACACGTTGGACTCCCCGGGCATGATCATGCGCATTCCGGGTGTCGGCTCGCAGTATCTCATGGGCTTCCTCGATCCCGAGGGAACCCCCTTTGACGGTGCCAAGACCTACAAGGTGACGCTGCCCAAGGACATCCCAGCCGCGGCATTCTGGTCGTTCACGCTCTACGACAACCAGACGCGATCGATGCTGCAGACGCCGCAGAAATACCCGCGCGCCGGCAGCCAGGACTATCCCTCGCCCGCGGCTGAAGCTGCCGCCGATGGCACGACCACGGTCTATTTCGGACCGACGCAGCCGAAGGGCGTGGCACGCGGAAACTGGATCCAGACCGACCCCGGCAAGGGCTGGTTCACGATCTTGCGCCTGTACAGCCCGTTGCCGTCGTTCTTCGACAAGAGCTGGCGGCCGAGCGAAATCGCACTGGTGAAGTGATCAAAGGCCGGCCTGCGATGTTCCGCAGTCCGGCTCGCCGGTTCCGTCCGCGCCCCCGGCGGCACTCGGACGACATGGAAGTGCGTGACCGGCTGAAGGCGCCTGGCAAGCCCACACACCGTCGGCTTGGCTAAGGCGAGCGCGTCGGCACAGGTCCCATGGACGACCGCGCGATTGTCGAGCGCGTTGATGTTGCTCTTACGGCCGCAGGGACGACGCCAGTTCGCGCCCTTCGGCGGGCTTCACTATTGCCCAGATCGCGCGGATCGGACCGGGCCCTTCGCTGCCGTGAACGCGAGCGATCCAGCGTCGATCATCTGCGGAAGCGTCTCGGAATAGTCCCTCGGATCGGGGGCGACCCCAGCGAAGGTGACGTAATCGGTAGCCCTGACGAACTCTTTGAACTGCCGGTTGGGCATCGGGAAAGATCCGGTCCATCCAGAACCCGTCGACGGTGACGCGACGCGCCGGCGCCTCCTCCGGGTAGTGCCGGTCCGAGCCCATGCGGAACGTCCCGCCGGGAATGAACACTATGTCGGGAGGCGGCGCGGCTCCGATGTCTACCTGATCCCCGGGAAGCGAAGCCAGTAAGCGGTCTGGAACGCCGGCGTCTCTCACGGCGTCCTCGTTGGATGCGCACAACGTGGTTAAGCCGACAGCCCCCCGATGAAATCGCGGGGCTGTCGGCTTCATGCGCCTCGTGAGCGCGCGCGGCCCGCTCAGATGCGAAGCGATCGCCCATGATGGGGCGCGCCGCGTGCGCGCCCCTCTTTTGCTCCGAAGGCGCTATGATGTCCCTAAAGCGCCCCGCATTGGCGACGCCACCGCTCTCACTTCATGTGGATCCCTAGCTTGGCGCGTTCGTCCTTGAAGACGACCGCAAGCGCCTCGATGACCCTCTTCCCGGGATTGGCCTTGCAGTAGACGATGACCTCGTGCTCGACGACCTTGCCCTTCTTCAGGTCGAGAAAGTGCTTCTTGGCGAGGCCGTTATACCAGCCGCTATACCATGCAGAGAGCGCATCGGCGTCCTCCTGGAAGGTGCCGGCCAACTGAGCACAGGTCAGCTCCTGGACATCGATGAAACCGTTCGCATCGGCATAGCTCGTGAGCGGAACCTGGGCTGTCGCCATGCCCGACGCGGTAAGGACGATCGAGGCAGTCATTGCTGCGAGAGTTCGGGACATAACAGCATTCTCCTTTGCTTTAGTGAACGAGACCGGCCGAAGGTGTCCTGGGAAACGCGGGATGCTAGGGACACTTCGACGGCGTTGATTAGACCGAGCCTGTCAGGGCAATCCTGCCGACCCGGTCATTTTCTGTTCCGAGGCGGATCAGAACTTGTAGAGCAGCCGCCCGACAACTTGATTGGTGCTCAACTGCTGCTTGAAACCGACGATCCCGAGTCCGCCGACGCCATTCGGGTAGGTGAAGGTATTCTCCTCGAATTGTGAGTAGCGATACTCCAGGCCGGCGATCCAGTTGTTGGTGATCGCGTATTCGGCGCCGGCACCGAGCGTCCAACCGACACGGGTGCTGTCGCCCGCACCAAAGGAATAACCTGTGCCCGTCACCGTCGACTTGGGAGCAGCCAATGCGAGGCCGCCGGTAGCGTAGATCATGAACCGGTCGAAGGCATAACCGACACGCAGCCTGGCCGAACCGACCCAGTTGGTATGGGCGGTGATGAAATCGCCGGTCAGCGCGGTGTATCGCTGCTTACCAGTGATGAGGGCGGCGCCGTCGATCTCGCCACCGAGGACAAGATGGCCGATCTGGTAGTTGTAGCCCAGCAGCAGGCCGACAGCGGCACCGTTTCTGTTCAGGCTCGGTAATGACGTAGCGGCCGCCCCACCGGCGATCGCCGCGCCTGCCGTCAGTTCGGTTCTGGTCTGCGCCCAGCCGGCCTGAGCGCCGATATAGAAGCCGGACCAGGTGAACGCAGGGGCTAAGGGAACGACAGGCGCGATTTTCCGCGATGGCAAGTCTGCAGCCTGCGCGGTGATCGAGCACGCCGCGAAGGCAATTCCAGCATAGAATCTTGTAATAAAGGCAGACATCTTTAATACACCCCTAGTGAATGACAGAACGATCGCGCGTATTGGCTCGCTTACTAATAGGGCGCGGCTAACACTTGCGTCGTGTTCGATTTTTATTTGATTTATTTAAAGATTAACGTCGATTTCAGTACATGAACGGTCCTGGCCCACCCCATGGGCCGAAATCGAAGGCGTCCTGGTTCATCACCGCGGTCATCTGGCGCTCGTCGGCCAGTTTCTGCGCGAAGACCATCTGGCGAAATTGGGCGTAAGCCGCCTGGTTGCCGAAGTAGACGCATTGGCAAACGACCGGATCGGCATAGACGTAGACGATTTGCGAGTCTTTCGCCTGTTGAACGAACTTGTTGGGGGGCAACTTCTTCATGGCCGCAATGCGCTGCGGCGTATTCGCGGGCTGTGGAACGAAGCCGGCCGCCGAGAGCAGGTCTTCCTTCTGCTGCACGGCCTGGGGCGTGGACTGGCAACCAGCCAAGGCCAGCCCGAAGCAAACGGCAAGGGCGGTGACGACGCGCGATGTCATGATATTCTCCTGATAAGGGCTAGACTCGGATCCGTTTGAGCGCCGGGCAAGCAGCGGGGCTTGCCGCGAGCGTGCCAGGTCGCATTGGCCGGGGGAAAAGCCTGGCATGGCCTCAGTCGCCAACGGCCGCGCCGAGCAGATAGTCCTTCTGCAAGGCCTGATCGGACGACGGGTAAAGCGTCTGGCATTCCGACCAATAGAAGGTCTTGGGTTGCCGATTGGCGGGATCGGCGCAGATCGCGGCGAGTTGCGCCTGTCTTGATTGCGCCGTCTGGCATCCGGCAAGAACAAGTCCGGCGATAAGCAACAAGCAGACAAATTGAACCGGTTTCATCTTGGGTTTGCCCTTGGGAGCCGACTAAATCGGGTTATGCGTACCGGGCCGTTGTGTTCGGCCCGGGCAGCTATCGATGAAGGCGGCCCTCTGCTGAAGTCCAACCGCGATCGGTGTCGAGCGCGCGTCGCCCCCCGGGCCCTGTCGTCGTCGCCTGGCAGGCAGGCTTTGAGC
The DNA here is from genome assembly GCF_056397745.1 of Allobosea sp. 05L423. Classification (NCBI taxonomy): domain Bacteria; kingdom Pseudomonadati; phylum Pseudomonadota; class Alphaproteobacteria; order Hyphomicrobiales; family Alloboseaceae; genus Allobosea; species Allobosea sp. 05L423. Next base: position 42,213 of record NZ_JBFTOA010000016.1, read on the forward strand.
GCCGTGATCCAGCGCCAGGTTTAGCGGCAGACCCGTCGCCCATTGACGATCGCACAGCTGACCGGCGCCGGTCTCACCACCACGGCGGCCCTTGGAACAGCGCGTCGCGCGACGACGGCGCCGTTCGGGCCGGCGCATCCCGCTCTCACGACGCCCCGCGCGCAGACGACGGCGTTCGCATCCACCGGAATGACGATTACGGCCAGCCCGAACATGCCGGCCGCCAAGATTAGAGCTTTCATGAACGGTTCTCCTGCGAACGTCGCCTGGCCATCTCTCGCTAGCTCGCAGGAACTAGTCCTGCCATTTCGCGCCAAACGCGGCGGTTCAGCGTGGGCAGCTCGAATTCGGTCCCTCGCCGCGGGACATGCCGCTGTCCCTGTGTTGCCGCCTAAAAGTGGCAGGTTGAACTTTCATCATACGCATGAAGGTGCGGTTGAAGCTGCTGGCGCCGGTATAACCAAGGCGCAAGGCGATGTGCGAAATGCGCTCGCTGGTTTCGGCAAGCAGATGGCACGCTGTATCGAGACGCACGTCTATAACCAATTCTCTGTAAGTGGTTCCTCTCGCGGCGAGATGGCGCTGCAGTGAGCGTGCGCTCATTCCCAGTTGACTTGCGGTCCATTGCAGAGATGCGCCATTGTGCTGCAGTGACGCAGCGATCGCTGCTCGCACCGTGCATCGGGAGGGAAATTGGACAAGCTTCATAGCCACGCCGTGAAAGGTCGAAGCCTCTGCGTTCCCGTTCGAGTCATTGCGCCAGTCAAGGCCCAAAAGTATCGGCCGTCTGGCCATCAGCCGCCAAAATTAAACTGGAACGAGCATCACTTGGAGATGGCGGGGACAACGCATCTGCGCCACAGCGAAACATGCAGAATCTGACAGCGCGTCGTTGAGAGTCTGCGGTCTATCCTTTGCTCCGGTGGGGCAACAGCGCCGAAGCAAAGGATAGACAGCAAAACGATCGATTCCGCAGCCGGGGGGCAAAAAGCGTGGGCGGAATTCCCTTAATCCGTTGCCAGTTCCTAATTCCCTTCGCCGACGTCCACGACGAGATCGGAGCGCCCACCGACTCGCTGCTGACAAAGTTTCGGCTGCCGACATCTTTGGCTGAAAAAGCCAACCACTTTTTACCACTACTGCCCGCCGTCCGCTTCGTGGAAGCTGCGCAAAGATCGCAAGGCATTACGGATCTCGGGTTTCAGGCCTCGCAGCGGTTGCAGTTTTGCCATCTCAGCGAAAAGCTCAGGACAGTGATCGGATATTCCCCGACGCTGTTCGCCGCACTTCAGCAAATGTGCAAATGGGCGGCCTTTGAAGACACTGTTCTGAAGATGTGGCTCGAACGCTGCGATGATCACGTGAAGATTTGCAGCAGGCTGTTCGGGACCTCCGGAATAGCGCACCTGGAACACTCGCAGTGGCTTCAGAATGTGCTTCCCATTCACATTGTCCGACAGTTCGCCGGATCAAGCTGGGTTCCAGCAACAATCGCCTTCGAATCCCGGTATACCCCAAGCTCTGGGACTCGGTCGTTCTGGCCAAATACGCGCTTCCTGTCTGGGCAAAGAGCCTCGTGGATCGACGTGCCGATATCGCACTTGAGTCTTCCCAACGTGGCAAGCCAGGTGCTGACCGATCCGACCGACGACGAAGCCGGGCCGACCGGCAACGACATCATTGGCACGCTCAAGCTGATGTTGCCATCATACCTGGACGAACGAATCCCCATGGTCGCTGAAATCGCGGAGATGGCCCGCATGAGCGTCAGGAGTCTTCAACGGAAGCTCTCGGGCGCGGGCCTTACATATTCCGACCTGCTAGGCGCGGCCCGATTTGAAAACGCGGCCAAACTCCTGCGCGAGACGGACGCCAAGATTATCGAGGTCGCTTTCTCTTCCGGTTATACGGACCCTGCGCATTTTGCCCGCGCATTCCGCCGGATTTCCGGGGTTGCGCCACGGCAATATCGTGAGACGTGGAGACCGCAATAGGCGTGGTCATTCCTCTGCTATATGCTCAGCAACGGACGTAGGCTCTCAATTGGCGCGAGATGGCAATTTTAGCCGACGCAAGCCCGCTATGAGTTGGAGAGAGCAGCGTGGTTGTGCCGCCGCACGGCGGCGACGTTGTACAACTGGCAAACCGGGCTTCGCGGCGGTGTTATGGATGTTCTAGATGCAACCCCATGGGGGAGCGATTGGGCCTGGGGCCTGCCGCTGATCCTGCTGAATGTCATCATTCATGTCTTCGGCCTTGCGTTCATCTACGACGCGTTCACCTTTCTCTTGCGGGAGGTGACGGTTCGCCGCCGTTTCATGATCCGATTTGCCGAGGTCATGAGCGCCTCCGTGTTGCTGATCGTCGTTCTGCATGGTCTGGAGGCGATCACGTGGGCTGTCGCATACCTCTCTCTGGGCGCGGTGTCGGACAGCAAGACCGCGATGCTCTATTCGCTCGGCGCGATGACCGGATTCGGGGTTGGGAACATTTCCTTGCCGTCTCACTGGCAAATGATGGGCGTTCTGCAATCGCTCGCCGGACTGCTTCTGTTTGGCCTGACCACAGCGTTCATGTTCGCCATGTTCCAGGCGGTGTGGCCGTTGCAACAGCCGCCGGAGCGGGTAAATCCGCGGCGCGACAAAGATTCAAGCGCCGGCCGCGTTGATTGATACCCGTCCCCAACACCTTCAAGAAATTGAGCCACGGTGCGCGGCCCAACCCATTCAATGCGGCCACGGTCGATTGCAGCCAGAGAAGCAGCGGCGGAAGTGATCCGCAACAGGTGACACAAGCAGGGGGGGCGCGGGCGAATATGCGTGGCCTCGCTCGCCTTTGCCGGTTGAACGGGCGTCGGATTCGAGGCCTAATGTAACGCTGGACGGTGAAACCCGCATACGAACAGACAGAGCTGCGACGACCTCATCTCCTGCCAGACAGGACAGAGAATTGTGAGATTGCTTGCGCGCCTATTCCAGAGATTACTCATTTTCTGCCTGGGCGCATTCAGCGTCTGGCTGATAGTCTTCGTCGTATTCGATACGGCGGACCACAGACTTCCATGGATCCTAGCAGTAAGCTTCACTTACGGGCTGGCAGCCTATGTCATTTTGCCAATCGTGGTCCGAATGGGGCTGAAGGTTCTCCATCGGAGACTTATCCCTAGATACACGATCACCGGAGATGGCTTGCCCGGCGATCCGGTAAACCTCGTCCTCATCGGCACCCTTCAACAACTCTGCGATGCGTTTGCGACGGCCGGCTGGTCAACAGCCGATCGTTTGGGAATCGCGAGTTCGTGGCGAATGATACGCGCGTTTTTACTCAACTCCCCGTATCCCACAGCTCCCTTCAGCTCCCTCTATCTCTTTGGACGGAGGCAGGACATAGGTTTCCAAGAGCCCATCAACAACAGCCCGCGCAAGCGCCATCACGTCCGTTTCTGGGCGTTGAGCCTCGCCCACTCGGAGGACGATATGGCAGCGGCGAGCTTCTGGTTGAACACGGATAAACCGTCGACCGATCAGCGCGTGCTTTGGGTCGGGGCGGGAACCAGAGACACCGGCCTATCACTGGCCCGACTAACGCTCCAAGTGACCCATGCGACCGATTCAGACACGAATGCGGAACGCAACTACGTCGTCGCCCAGTTAACGGCAAATCGGGTGATCGGGGATGTCGCATTGCACCAATCCGGATCACGGTTGCAGACCGGAAAGGTTAACCACTACATTACCGATGGCGAGATCGCGTTCGCCAGCCTGATGGAAAATTGAACAAGGATCTGTACGACCGCTACTCTCGCTCGGATTCGGGGATCTGCGCTGGGAATCGGCGGGCACCGAAGCCGGCAGTCGAGCTCGAAACCGCATGTGCGACGAAGGCCGATGAGAATTACACGACCAGCGACGTTCTGGCTCGCGGTCTCTGCGCTCGCGTTGGTTACGCTGGTGCTGTTGCGCCAAATCCTGCTGCCGTTCGTGGTCGGTACGTTGCTCGCATACCTGCTCGTTCCAGTGGTCGACAGGCTGGAGCGGCTCGGGATTAGCCGTTCCCTTGCGGCTCTGGCCGTGTTCCTCCCGCTGGTCGCGGCTCTTGTCGCCTTTCTGCTCGTGATGCTCCCGGCCATCATTGGCGAGCTCAGATTTTTCGTTGAGGAGTTCCCCGGCTACGTCACAAGACTCCAGTCGCTCATGAGCGATGCAAGCCGCCCCTGGCTGCGCAGTGTCATGGGCGACGAACTCCACATCGAGCAATCCACCGCCGAAATCGCGAAGACGATGGGCAGCAACTGGCTCGATGGCGTCCTTCGCTCGTTGTGGTCGAGTGGACTGGCCTTGATTTCCCTTCTTTCGCTCATCGTCGTCACGCCGATCATCGCCGTCTATCTCGCAATTGACTGGCAAAAAATGATGGCGACGGTCGATGGCTGGTTCCCCCCGGCATACCGCGACGATATGCGGGCGCTTGGGCGTGAAATCCACGATACGGTCGCTGGCTTCGTGCGCGGGCAGGTCGTCATCTGTCTCGTTCTTGCCGTGCTTTATGCGACGGCTCTGAAAATGACAGGGCTCAACCATGCCATTTTGATAGGAGTGACCGCAGGCCTCATCAGTTTTGTTCCCTATTTCGGGGCCGCCACCGGGTGCTTAGTTGCGGCCTGCGTTGCAATGGCCCAATTCTGGCCGAATTGGGCACCCGTCGCTGTGGTGGGCGGCATCTTCGTCGTCGGAGAAATGCTTGCCGATTATGTGCTGTCGCCGCGCTTCATCGGCCGCCGCGTCAACCTCAACCCGGTATGGATGATGTTTGCGCTGTTCGCCTTTGGATGGCTGTTCGGCTTCATCGGCGTGTTGTTGGCGATACCTCTCGCGGCATCGCTGGGCGTGATCCTGCGGTTTGCGCGGCGTCAGTCTCTGGTTAGGTCGTAGCCTCATGAGTGCGAAGCGGGACACGATCTTGGAGGCCTGACTCGCGCTGGTTCCCAGCCGCTGGGCCGCGCCCGCGAAACTGCCGACTTCGAGCATCGCGACGAACATGCGATCACAATCGAGACGTTCCACGTCCTGCACCTCACCATAACGGCCCGGCCGCATGGCCACCGCGAGAAGACGCGACGGACCGGAGCCCGTCGTCCGCGCATGCAGCGCCGCACAAGCTCGAGCCATAGCCGCAACCGGCACCGACAAGAAACGTTTCCGCGGTCGGCGCGCTGTCGCTTCTTGCGCGGCGGACGGATGACCGGACCTCCAACGCGTCCTTTGCATAAGGAGTGGATCGGAGTTTAGAGCGGGTGTAATCGTGTACTCACACGATCGGAGGCCAGTGTCATGAGATTGAGGACGGTGCTGGCCGGAATCGCGCTTGCAGGCGTGGCTGCGCTGGCGGGCGTCGGTCTGTATGCCTATCGTTCAGCTCTGCCCGCGATAGCGGCGGCCGAACGGCCCGCCGCCGACGCGGCGACCATCGAGAAAGGGCGTGTGCTCGCCTCTGCGGGCTACTGCGCGACCTGCCATACCGCCAAGGGCGGGCAGCCCTTCGCGGGCGACTATCCGATGGTCACGGGTTTCGGCACGATCTACGCGTCGAACATCACGCCAGACCCTGAAACCGGCATCGGGACATGGTCGCCCGCCGCCTTCCGCCGCGCGATGCATGACGGCGTCGCGCGCGACGGGTCTCACCTCTTTCCCGCCTTCCCCTTCGATCATTTCACCAAGATGACGGACGAAGATGTCGATGCGATCTATGCCTATCTGATGGCCCGCGTCGCACCGGTAAAGCAGGTGACGAGGACGAGCGAACTGCCGTTCCCGCTCAACCTGCGCATTCTGCAGGCCGGGTGGAAGCTGCTCTTCGTGGATTTCGGCCGCTACCGGCCCGACCCTACCCGGTCGGCGCAATGGAACCGCGGCGCTTATCTCGCCGAGGGCGTGGCGCATTGCGGGGCCTGCCACACGCCGCGCAACCCTCTGGGTGCCGAAAAAAAGGGCGAACGCTTTGCCGGAGCCGACATCGACAACTGGACCGCGCCGGCACTGACCGCCGCGAACCCTTCCGCGGTGCCGTGGAGCGCGGCGTCCTTCGCGCGCTATCTGGAAACCGGCGCCGGTATCTATCACGGCGTTGCGGCGGGGCCCATGGGGCCCGTCCATGTCGGGCTGCGCGAACTGCCGAAGGCCGATATCGAGGCTATCGGCACCTATCTCGGTGCGGCACTTCCAGCTCCTCCAGCCGATCCCGCCAAGATTCCGGCGGTGGCGGCGAGCCTCGCGGCGGCCCGGCCGGATCCCGCCTATCGCAAGGACCGCGGCGAGCGGCTCTACCTCACCGCCTGCGCCTCCTGCCATTACAATTCGGAGAAGGTCGTCGCCGGCCGGCCGGAGCTCGGCATCAACACGTCGACGCGACTGCCGGACCCGACCAACCTGATCCACGTCATCCTCGACGGGATCGGCGCGCAGGACGGCACGTCAGGCATCGTGATGCCGGCATTCCGGGATGCGCTCTCGAACGACGATGTCGCAGCCGTCGCGAGCTACCTTCGCGAGAAGCGGGCCGGGCTCGCGCCCTGGCCCGATCTCGCGGCAAAGGTCGGCCGCGTGCGCGCCGAAGCAACCGGACATTGACGGAAGCAGCAGCATGATCGCCTTCACCATCAATGGACGCGCCGTCAGGGTCGACATCGAAGCCGATGTGCCCCTGCTCTGGGTCATCCGCGACGAGATCGGCTTGACCGGAACCAAGTTCGGCTGCGGCATCGGCATGTGCGGTGCCTGCACCGTCCTCGTCGGCGGCAGGGCGACGCGCTCCTGCATCACCCCCGTCGGGGACGTGGCCGGGGCGGAGGTCACGACGATCGAGGGGCTCGATCCGAAGGGCGACCATCCGGTCCAGCAGGCCTGGCGGCACCTGCGCGTGCCGCAATGCGGCTACTGCCAGTCCGGCCAGATCATGCAGGCTGCCGCCTTCCTGAAAGACATGCCCAATCCCACCGACGACGACATCGACGCCGTGATGACGGGAAATCTCTGCCGCTGCATGACCTATAACCGCATTCGTGCCGCCGTCCGGGAAGCGGCCGCCGCCCTGCGCGGGGAGAAAAACCATGGCTGACGGCCTCGTCCTGCATTCCCGCGGACCCAGCGCCATGGAGCCGAGTCGCCGCGGCTTTCTGGTCACGATGGCCGCGGCGGGCGCCGTCTTCGGCTTTCCCCAGCAAGGTCTTGCGGCAATGGACCCGGCGGTTGCCGGCGGCACGCCGATGCAGGCCGCAGGTGCCCGGTTCGAGCCGACCATCTGGTACTGGATCGATACGCGCGGGCGCGTGAACGTCAATGTCATCCGCGCCGAGATGGGCCAGCATGTCGGCACTGCGATCGCCCGCATCCTCGCCGACGAGCTCGGCGCGAAATGGGACGATGTCAGTATCGAACACGTCGACAGCGCCGCCAAATGGGGGCTGATGGTGACCGGTGGAAGCTGGTCGGTCTGGCAGAGTTGGCCGGTCTACCGACAGGCCGGCGCAGCGGGGCGCGTCGCCCTCGCCGCGAGGGCGGCCGAGCTCTGGGGCATCGACCCCGCCGCGGTCACGGTCGTTGATGGTCTGATCTCCGGTGGAGGACGCAGCGCGAGCTTCGGAGAGATCGTCGCACTGGGAATCTCGCGCAGCTTCACCGAGGCCGAGCTGAAGGCGCTGCCCCTGAAGCCCCATGCGGAGCTCAAGCTGGTCGGGCGGGACGTGACCGCGCTCGACATCGCCGGCAAGACAACCGGGCAGGCCATCTATGGAATCGACGCCAAGGTCGAGAGCATGCTGCATGCGGCGCCGCTCCTGCCGCCGACGCGCTACGGCTCGCGGATCGTGCGGATCGACGACGGCGCGGCAAAGTCGATCAAGGGGTACCGACAGACGCTTTCCCTCGATGATCCGTCGGGCACCACGCCCGGCTGGGGCATGGTCATCGCCGACAGCCTGTGGGCCGCACATAAAGCGGCAGCCGCGATCAGGGTCGAGTGGGAGGCTGGAGAAGCCGCACGGGTCGGCGAGGCCGATATTCAGAACCACGCCCGTGCCCTGATCGCGGACGAGACGACCGGCGCGCTACTCGAAACCGGCGACAACGACGTGGCCCCGTTCTTCGCGCGCGCCGCCGACACGGTCGAGGCCGAGTATACCACCGCCACGGTGCTGCATTTCCAGCTCGAGCCCGTGAACGCGCTCGCCTTCCGCAATAGCGAGGGAATCTGGGAGATCCATAGCGGCAACCAGTGGCAGTCGCTGGCCCTGCCCTGGCTGGAAAAGGCGCTCGGCGTCGCGCCCGGCGGCGTGGTCATGCGTTCCTACATGTTGGGGGGCGGCTTCGGGCGCCGGCTGAATGGCGACTATACAGTGCCGGTCGCACTGGCTTCGAAGGCCCTCGGCGGCAAGCCGGTAAAGATGGTGATGACGCGGCCGCAGGACCTGCTCTTCGACAGCCCGCGCTCGCCCTCGGTGCAGCGCCTGCGCATGGCTTTCGACAAAGAGCGGAACGTCATCGCGATGGACACGGCCGTGGCTGCCGGCTGGCCGACCAAGGCGATGATTCCGGGCTTCATGCCCAAGGGCGTGAACGGCGTGCCCTACGACCCGTTCGCGAGCGACGGCGCTGATCACTGGTACTCCGTAGGCGCCCAGCGTGTCCGGGCCATCTCGAACGATCTCGCGGAAAGCACCTTCCGGCCCGGCTGGCTCCGGTCGGTCTCGCCCGGCTGGATCAACTGGGCGGTCGAGAGCTTCATGCACGAGGCTGCCGTCAAGGCCGGGAAGGATCCGGTGCAGTTCCGCCTCGGGCTGCTGAAGGCGGAAGGGCGCAATGCCGGCTCAGCGCCGGATGCTGTCGGGGGAGCGGCGCGGCAAGCGCAAGTGCTGGTGCGCGTTGCAGAACTCTCCGGCTACGGTAAGGGCAAGCCGGCCGCCGACAGCGCGATCGGCATAGCAACAAGCTACGGTCAGGCGCGATCGATGCCGACCTGGGTTGCCTGTGCCGTCCAGCTCCATGTCGACCGCAAGAGCGGACATGTCGACGTGCAGAAGATCTGGCTCGTCGTCGATTGCGGCATCGTGGTCGATCCGGACGGCGCGCATGCGCAATGTGAGGGCGCGGCGCTCTGGGGCCTGTCGATGGCGCTCTGCGAGGGGACCGAGTTCGAGAACGGACAGGTGCGCGATCGTAATCTCGACAGCTATACGCCGTTGCGCATGGTCGACACGCCCGAGGTCGTCGTCGAGTTCGTCGAGAGCACGGAGGTGCCGGTGGGGCTGGGCGAGCCAGGCACGACCGTGATTGCGCCGGCGATCGGCAACGCGATCTTCGAGGCCGTCGGCGTCAGGCTGCGGCATCTGCCAATCACGCCGGACGCCATCCTCTCGGCGCTGGCCCGCTCCCGTTCCTGAGGAGTGTCCGACACCCGGCGAGCCGAAGTCGGCTATGCCGATGCCGCGACGTTGCGGTCACTTTTGCGGAAGCGGCTGGGTCGCGGCGTCCGGGAGCTGCGGACCGTCACGCAGTAACGAAGAGTCGCTTGGATGCTCGTCCGGCGGATAGTGAGTTGCGCCAGATCCGGAAGCTGGGCCGGTGCCGAAAGCGGACGTTGGCTGATATCCAGACAGGAGCTCCACAATTAGTCGTGGCGGCTGTCAAAGCCGCAAGCCGACAGCAACGATCTCAATATGAGCCAGGCGCTCAAGCCACCTGCCACCAGGGCAGCCGGCGCGCGATCCGCCCCTTGCCGCTGATCACAACGCAGTCCTTGTAGTTCAGCGCATTAAAGAAGACGATTGGTCGAAGGGCTAAACAACTGGCTCCTGAGCGATCAACCGGAACTGCTCCATTCGTCGTCGCCAAGCAGGCAGGCTACAAGCCCCGCAGCGAGTCGCCGAGCGGTCTTGCACGAGACCCTGAATCTGCTGCCTGTACATTACGAACTGGCTAGCCCCTCCACGAAGTCGCATGAACGCTAACTGTGACCGCGCCATCACAGCGCTGGGCGGATGCGGCCAGAGCGGAGTTAAAGTGTTGCTCTACCTGGGCTGATCAGCAAAGCTCGTCTATGGGAGGACTTGTCATGCGTGCGCCCAATACCTCAGAGGCCTCAATGGCCCGCATCCACGGCGTTTTGATCCGGACGGTTATCGTGCTTGCTCTAGCCGCGGTTGTGGTGCTGCCGATGGCTATTCGCTGACAGCTATCTGCCGCGCCGCGCTCCCGAACGAAAAAAGCCCCCCAGCCGGAGCTGGCAGCGCCGATCTCATGCCGCGTCGGACTGTCTGTATCGGTCGATCGCCCGGCGGGTCAGATCGTCTTCGTCTTCGGCGACATGCGCCAGCGCGGCAATGATGTAGGCCAGTTTGGTGCGCTCGCGTCCATCGCATGGATTTGGAATGGGCAATCTGACTTCGTCCCATGCGGCATCCAAGGCCGCCTGCGCGCGGGCGAGGTCAACAGGGTCACTCAGCGATGAGAACGGCATAACTCCCACCTCCGTAAGAAAACCGGATGGGGGCACGCTAGCGCGCTGCCACGGCATGGCAATGTCAAATGCTAAGCCCGGCCCCTTTTCGGAGACCGGGCCGAGCTTCGTGCGGACGTCATGTCGAGCTGATGTCCGTCAGGTCCCGACATTGCCGAATGATGAGGGCAGTGTCCGCGATGGCTCGTGAGCTGGCTCTCCCGCCAGCTCCCTGGCTTCTCTCCGAAGTCGGAGCGGTGGCCGCTGGCGGGGTCCGCGCCGGGCATTTGAAGGATCGAGTGCCCGGCATTCGCATCAGCGGCCAGTTTTTTGAGCAGCTCGCGCCAGCAGTCAATCAGACCGGCCTTTTGCGTTCTTGATCTGATCCATGACCTGATCGAGGTTGTAGCTCGCCGGGTCCTGCATGGGCGGGAAGTCCCTGTAGGAAAGGAGTTCCTTCATCCACAGCGCCTGGCCGATCGGCAACATGTTCCAATCGTAGACATAGGCGGTGGAAGGTGAGCCGATCGTGCCGCCCATGCCCATGAGCGTCTTGTATTGCGAGCCGATCGAGGTTTCGAAGGGATCACGCTTGATATTGACGACCTGGGCCCAGTGGAAGGGCTGCACGCCCGAGATGAAGCCGGCCGGCGAGTCGGACACCATCGCGAAGTAGATCTTCCAGTTCTTGTAGCGCACCGCCGACGGGTCCTTGCCGGAATAGTAGAAGAACGTGTCGCGCGCCGATTTGTCAGACCGCCCGAGAAGATATTCGGTCTGGTCGAAGCCATCGAGCTTGGTCTTGACGATGCCCGGATAGTTGCCGGCCATGATGCGCTGGTTCAGCGCATCGCCCTTGTCTCCGCCCGCGAGGTTGACGAGCGTCGGCAGCCAATCGAGCGCTGCGAAAATGTCGTTCTTGACGGTGCCCGCCCGGATGCCGCCGGCTGGCCAGCGGACGAGAAGTGGCGCGCGCATGCCGCCTTCCCAGGTGCTCAGCTTGCCGCCCTTGAAGGGCGTTGTGCCGCCGTCCGGGAAGGTGATCGTCTCGGCGCCATTATCGGTGGTGAAGACGACGATCGTGTTGTTGAGCTGGCCCATATCCTCGAGCTTCTTCAGCACGACGCCGATATTGTCATCCAGCTGCTTCATGCCGGCCTCGTTGAGGCCCCAGTCCTTGCCGCCGGGCTCGCCGATCATGGCCTCGTATTTCGGCGAAAGCACGGTGGTGATGTGCATGCGCGCCGGGTTGTACCAGGCGAAGAACGGCTTGTTGGTTCGTCTCGGGTCGTTGCGCTCCAGGAAGTCGACCACCTTGGCGGAGATTTCCTCGTCCACGGTCTTCGAGCGTTCCAAGGTCAGCGGACCTTCGTCGCGGCAGGTCTGATTGGCCGCCGTGCCGTTGGAGGATGTGCAGAACATCACGGGACGTGGCGGCGTCAGGCAAACCGAGGTTCGCGGATCCACCGCACCGGGAACCGGAGGAAGACCCGGGATCGTCGTGTTGATGCATGGCGGAGCCACACTCTGCTGGGTCGGGCTCTTGTTGATGTCGGGGAAACTTACGCCCTGCATCGCATCGAGGTGATACAGGTAGCCCCAGAATTCCTGGAAACCGTGCGCGGTCGGCAGCGCATCGGTGTGGTCTCCGAGATGGTTCTTGCCGAACTCGCCGGTGTTGTAGCCGAGGTCGAGCAGGAATTTGGCCAGCGCCGGGGTTCCAGGCCGCAGATAGGACGGGCTGCCCGGCAGTTGCGGCGGGATCATGCCCGTCCGCAGCGGGTGCATGCCGGTGAAGAAGGCGTTGCGGCCGGCCGTGCAGCTCTGCTCGGCGTAGTAGTGCGTGAAGAGCGCGCCTTCGCTGCCGATCCGGTCGATATTGGGAGTTTCCCCGACCATCAGGCCCCGATGGTAGATGCTCGGCTGCATGATGCCGATGTCATCGCCCATAATGAACAGGATGTTCGGTCGCGCGGACGCCTGAGCTGGCGTTGGCGCTGGCGCTTGGGCCGGGGCTTGCGCGACGGCCGGCGTCAACGCTGCGGCACCGATGAGCGCGGTGGCGCCCAGCAGGCCGGCACGGGTTCGCCCGCACCAGCAACAGAACGCGCGCTGCAAGTCGTCTTTGATGTCAGAAAGTCGACGCATCTCGTTTTTAGCTGCCATTTTCATCTCCAACATTTGCTGAATGCAAGGTTTGATGAATGCAGGCGTCTTCGATAAGCGCGAAAAAGCCTTCCCGCAGATCTCGAGTTGAGCTGCCGAAGTAGGCATTTGATTTATATTTCAACTTACTCAGGACGAGCGGGCGGATTTAAATTCAGGGGGCAAATTAATCGAAGGATACTCGATATAACGTAGCAACCATCCGCCAGAAGACTATATAGAGCATTCCGGCATCAATGTGAAATGAATTCGAATTCGATCAATGCCGTTACATCACATCCGTATCTCGTGCCTGATCGGCGGTAGAGGAAGGGAGCCGCACCTGCGAGGCGGGGCCCGCACAACTCCCACCCTCGTAAGGATACCGGACGGGGAAATTAGCGCGCTGCCACGGCATGGCAATGTCAAATGCTAAGCTCGACCCCTCTCGGAGACCGGGCCGGTAATGTTGACTCCCGACCCCATTGAGACACTCGACGCAGTCGATAATCGCTACTCACTGATTACGGACTTGATTGCGCAAGAGTTGACTGAACAAATATCGCGCCACCCGAGCAAGGCGGGGCGGTATAATAGAAAAAGAAATGGGGATCGCTAATAAGAATTCGCGCACTTTAATGAAAATACTCACATGAAACCTTGTAACTCCAAATTACTTCCAGTAGAATGTATCTCGAACAAGGTCTTTCCGTAGCGGTCCGCGCCGGCTGGTCGATTTTTTGGCGCCGCGATGATACCTTTGGCATCGACTGTCGCGCTGAGATTTCCATTAGCCGAAATATATAGCCCATCGCCATTCTTATTAATTCCGCCAGAATCGGACATTAGGCGATCACCCGGATCCGGACATGCCAGGCCGGGTCTAAAGCGGCCTTTTCATGCGCGGGCGCTCAACTTTGCCTGAACTCAAACTCAAGCGGCCCTGCCTTCCTTTGGCACCATCGGACTGCGATTGTGTGGGCCATGATGCGTGGAAAGGCACGTTACCTCTTGAGATTAGGGGGCATTGCGCTCTTCAGTTTCGGCCTGAACAGCGGAGTTCAGAGCGAACCAGGCAGTGGATTGCGTACGTCACCGGGTGTCCTTGTCGATCCGCTGCGATACGGACCGGGCGGCATCTACGCGAAAATTCCCCCTCGGGATGAATTCGGGCGGGACCAACGCGCGATGTTTCGCGCATGGAATCCGGATCCACTGGCAAATCACGAGGCGAACCTTCGCGCCATCCGACCAATCCTCGCCAAGGTGGTACGGAAGGCGCAAGCTGACAATCCAGGGCTGCGCTTCGTGATTGGTTCCGGGAGACGTGACCGCAAACAGCAACGCATGGCGGTTGCCTGGGGCTGGTCCATGACACGTGCCAGTTCGCACCGGTCGGGCAAGGCAGTGGACCTATGGCCGCTCGATCAGACGGGACAGATCATCTTCGATCCGGAAGTTCAGAACCGGATTGCTGACGCGCTGGAGCAGGCCGGACGTGAATTGGGCGTATCGCTCCGATGGGGTGGTCATTTCCACGGCTACAAGCACATGGACCGCTCGCATTTCGAGCTCGTCTCGCCGTAGCGCCGGCAAGCGGTGATCGGCGCAGCCGTCGCCGGCCCCTAATCCCGGCAGCGCACCGAGCGCCAGAAGAATATTTTCCAGAAGCTGTTTGGGCCCTGAGGTTCAGTAATTCAACCAAGCTCATTATTTTCATGGGCCGCGTTCAGGCTGCGCCAGGAGCGAACTTGCCTCTCAGCCCGAAAGCGGACCTCCGATTGGTGGCTTTGTGCCGCCAAAAGCGAGCCAGCTCGGAGTTTGGACTTTTGCGCAGACTTGCCTCTGGTCCGACGGCATGCAGGGGCCGCATTTAACGACCTGAACAGCGGGGCAAGCGATCAATCGCGCTTGGAAGAGCCCTCAGAAAAGACTTCCTGAGCAAACAGTCGATTCTCGCGATCGCGCCACCATAAATCAAACCAGCATCGCAATTCGTCCATCCGAGCCGAACTCGCAATTTCGCGCTTGACATGGGGCTCGCGCGGTATGATTTTTATAGCATACGTTGTCTGCTATAAGAATACAAATGGCTGTTCGCTCCCTCTCCTCCACGCTCAAGACGCTCGCGGTCTGCGATATTGTCGCGGCTTCGCCGAAGCCGCTGCGGCTGGCCGATGTCGTGCGGGCCAGCGGCGATGCGCGGGCGGTCGTCTATCAGCGGCTGCGGACGCTGGTGGAGGCCGGCCTGCTCGACCAGACCGAGGACGGCGCCTTCCGGCTGGCGCTGCGCTTCCAGTTCTATGCGGTACGCGCGCTGGAGCAGGCCAATCTCGGCGAGCGCAGCAGCGAGTTGCTCCAGGGCATCGTCAATGAAAGCGGCGAGACCGCCACGATTTCCGTCGCCGATGGCTATCACGCCGTCATCATCAACCGCGTCGAGTCCCGGCAGGTTCTGCGGGCCGATCTGCGCGTGGGCGCCAAGCTGACGCTCGGCGGCAGCGCCTCGGGCGCCGTGTTGGTCGCCTTCGGTTCGGAGGAGATGCGCGAGAGCCTGCGCCAGCAGGGCGTCACGCTACCGCCGGAAGCCGAATTGCAGGCGGTCCGCGAGCGGGGCTATGCCGTCTTCGCGCCAACCGACCCACATTTCGTCGCCGCCGTCGCCGCCCCCGTCTTCGACGCCGCGCGCCAATGCGTGGCGGTGCTCGCTATCTCCGGCCCGATCTTCCGCTTCGACCACGACCGCTGTGGCCCCATCGTCGTCGCCGGCGCACGGCGCCTCAGCGCGCAGTTTGGACATTCCTGACATGACGGTTTCCGCCCTTCTCGCCACGGAAGGCCCGCTGCTGCCGCATGCGCTGATGCGCGGCCCAGAGGAACTGATGCGGCCGGAGCGGCTTGCCGCCATCCAGCCCTCGCGCGTCAGCGCCTCGCGCAACCTGATCGCGCGGGCGTCGCGCCAGCGCTGGACGATCACGCAAAAGGCCTTCGATATCGACGAGAAGGGCCGCGGCCACGCGCGCTATGCGATCGAGGCAGGGTGCTCGCGCTTCTCCTTCCCGATCTTCTCCTTCGAGCCCTCGGCGCGCGAACGCACCGGGCGCATCATCGGCCGCGCCTGGGACATGATGGGCGCCCTTGTCGAAGGTGAGATGTCGGCGGCGGCAATCGCAGCGCTTCAGGGCGAATTGCCGAAGCTCTACGAAGGGCGCGCTACGCCCGACACCCTGACCTGGGCGCGCTCGAACCGCTCGGGTCGCCTGTTCGACCTCGCGGTCAATGCCCTGGCCAGGGGCGAGCAACCGGCCGTGGAAGCGTTAGGTGGCACCTGCTACCTGATGCGCAACACCGGCATCGACGGCAACGGCACGTTCGGGACCAAGTCCTTCCTGGCCTATGAGAAGGATCACCCCCTGCGCGCCTCGCTTCAGGCGCAGATGCTGACCGCCTATATGATGCGGGTCTTCGCGCTCGATCTGGTCCAGCACTTCGCCCGACTGCACGGGGGAGCGAAAGCGGTCGGCTTCGCGCCGGAGCTCGCCCGCTTCCTCGGCGTCGGCAACGGCTCGGCGCTCGGCCTGATGTTCTTCGTCAACAACCATCCGCGCCTGATCAACCAGTGGCTGACAATCCGCGAGACGGCCATCGCCCATGGCAAACTGGTACCAGTGGGACTGGACGCAGCGCCGCTGCGGACGCTCGCGGCCCTGCTGGACAAGGCAATTCTGGCGCGCCAGCAGGACCGGTCCGAATACGAGTCCTTCACGCCGAGCCTGCAGGTCGCTGAGGACTTAATCGTCATTCGCCGCGAGCTCGAAGCGCTGATCGGGCGCGTCCAGGCCGGCGAGTCGGAGGCTGCGCCGCTCGTCGCCTTCACGGCCTCGCTGAACGGCCGCGTCCATGACGAAGCCTTCGAGACGCTGCTCTCGCTCGTGATCGAGCTGGTTCCGGATGTCGCCGACAGCCTGTCGGAAACGCTGATCCTCGACGAGGAGCTGACCGGGCGGCCGGAAATGCGGCTCGGGCGGCTGCGCGAGATCGTCCGCAGCGACTATCGCTGGGCCTTCGACCTCGACCTCACCTCCGAGCGCTCGCAGCGTTACGTCTGGTACAAATCGCGCACCGCCGAGGAGCCGCGGCGCGGACCGCGCGAGGAAATCGGCGAAGCCCATAATCTCGGCCTCGACCTGCCCCGGCTGATCGTCGCCCTGGATCGCGACCTGCGCGAGGCCAATCCGCAAACCAGCGTCGCCCGCTTCCTGCTCCAGCACCCGGAGCATCGACTCGTCGCTACGCGCGTCCAGGCGCTGGCCGGGCTGCCGTTCCATTCGCCGCATGCCGACATCATGAGCGAGGATTTCGTGCCGGCGCAGATCACCCGCCTGCTGAATGTCGGCATCCACGGCATCGACAAGGCGCGCGACTTCCTCAACCGCAACCTGCGCGGCGTGATCTTCCATGGCGCGCCGACACCGGCCGATCTGGCGGCAGGAACGGCCGATCCCCACTGGTTCTATCCTTCGGAGCCCCGCACATGACGGAGCTGCGCCTCACCCTGCGCGAGATGCGCCTGATCATCGAACGCATAGTCCAGGCGGCAGGCGTCACGCCGGGCCTGCTCTTCGCCGCGCGCGATGCCGCGGTGGTGTCGGCGGTCCTGCCTGTCGCAGGCTTTGCGAACCTCTCAACGGAAATCGCCGCGCTGGCCGCTTCGACCGCAAAGCCCGCGAGGCTGAGCGAAGGCGAGGACGGCGTCCTGCACGTCGATGTCGCCGGCCAGCATCCCTGGCTCGTCGCCGAGGCCCTGCTCGATCTCGCGGTCGAGCGGTTCCGGCTGACGGGGCGTGGCGAGGTTCTGGCACGCGGTGCCGTGAGCCCGCGCGAGTTCGGCGTGGTCAAGGGGCTCGCCGAAAAGCATGGCCTCGCAGCGACCTGCTCCGCGACGGCGGATGGCATGCTCCTGCAAATCCGGCCGCGCCCGGCACAGGCCATAAGTCTGCTCGATCGCATCCGGTACGAAGGCTGCACCGTCGAAGCCGGCCTGTGGTGGCCGCTCTATCACGCCTCGCATGCGGCACTGGCTCCCGATTCCTTCGAGAGCCGCCGCCATGCCGGCACCATCCGCGTCGAAGCCGATGGCCGCATCATCGGCCGCAACGACGAGGACGAGACCGATCTCGCCATGCTCGCCGCCGACCCCTCGCGGCTGCACCCCGCTTCCATCCCGTAAAGGTTCCAACCGATGCTGATCGACGGCTTGCAATGCGGCTTCTATGGCCGCGACGTGTTCGAGGAGCTGAAGGCGGGCGGCTTCACTTGCGTCACGCCGACGCTGGGCTTCTGGGAAGGTGCGATCGAATCCTTCGACGCGATCGGCAAATGGCGCGACATGGCGCGCGCCAACAGCGACCTCGTCACCATCGCGCTCAAGACCGACGACATCCTCGCAGCCAATCGCGACGGCAAGACCGCGCTGCTGCTCGGCTATCAGAACACCAACCTGCTCGACGGCCGCATCCGCTATGTCGAGCTCTTCGCCGATCTCGGCGTCCGCGTCCTGCAACTGACCTACAATAACCAGAACGATATCGGCTCGAGCTGCTACGAGGCGATCGATCCCGGCCTCTCCCGCTTCGGCCGCGAGGTCGTGCGCGAGATGAACCAGTGCGGCATGCTGGTCGATTGCTCGCATGTCGGCGACCGGACGACACTCGACGCCATCGAATGCTCGCATAAGCCGATCGCGATTACCCACGCCAACCCTTCGTCGGTGTTCCCGCACAAGCGCAACAAGAGCGACGAGGTGATCAAGGCCCTGGCCGCGAAGGGCGGCATCATCGGCTGCGCCGCCTATCGCAACATCACGCCGGTCGAGGCCTGCGATCGCGTCGACGCCTGGGCCGAAATGGTGGCGCGGACCGTCGACATCGCCGGTATCGACCATGTCGGCCTCGGCACCGATTTCAGCCACCACACCAGCCAGACCTATCTCGATTGGATGCGCAAGGGGCGCTGGACGCGGACAGCCCAGTACGGCGCGGGCTCCGCGACCAATACCGCTCCGAGCGAGAAACCGGCCTGGCTCAAGAAGATCAGCGGCCTCGCCGCCGTGGCGCCGGCGCTGGCGAAACAAGGCTTCAACCCGGAAGAAGTCGAGAAAATCACCTCCGGGAATTGGCTGCGGGTCTATCGCGCGGCGTTCGGCTGAGAGGAGAGAACCATGAGCGGCGACTACGCTTCGAGCCTACGGCTCTCACGACGGAAACTGCTCGTTGCCGCAGGCGCGGGCAGCTTGTCCATGCCCTTCGTCCATCGCGCCCGCGCGGCGGAAGCGATCTATGTCAACACTTGGGGCGGCCCTTGGGAGGAGGCGGCGCGCGCCGTGCTCTTCGATCCCTTCACGCAGGCGACGGGGATCGAGATCAAGACGATCGCCCCGGTCTCCTTCGCCAAGCTCGCGGCGCAGGTGCGCACCGGCGTCTATGAGTTCGACGTGACGACGCTCGGCGTCTCGGAGCTCGCCCGCGCCAATCACGCCAATCTTCTCGACAAATATGACGAGAGCAAAATCCCGGCCGCATCGCTCTGGCCCGGCGCGGTGACGCTCAACGGCGTCAATTCGCACGCCTTCGCCAACATCATCGCCTATCGCAAGGACAAGTTCCCCACAGGCGGCCCGAAGAACTGGGCCGAGTTCTGGGACACGAACAGGTTTCCGGGCTCGCGCTGCCTGCAGAACTACCCCGCCCGCGTCCTCGCCTTCGCGCTGATGGCGGACGGTGTCGCCCCGGCCGATCTCTTTCCCTACGACCTCGACCGCGCCTTCAAGTCGTTGGACCGGATCAAGAAGGATGTCCGCGTCTGGTGGAGCCAGAGCCCGCAATCCCAGCAATTGCTGCGGGACGGCGAGATCGAGCTGATCGGCATGTGGAACACCAGCGCCCAGCAGCTCATCGACCAGAAGGTGCCGATCGCGCTGAACTACGACCAGGCGGTGATCGACGTCGCGGCCTGGGTCGTCGCACGCGGCACGCCGCGGACGCGCAATGCCTGGCGCTTCATCGAGTTCGCCGTGCAGCCGGAGCGGCTGGCGCAGTTCGCCCAGCGCAACAATTACGGCCCGATGAACCCGGCCTCGTTCAAGAGCCTGCCGCCGGATGTGGTCGCGCGCATGCCGACCTCGCCGGAGAATCTGGCCAAGGCCGTCGTCCTGAACGCCGAAAAGCTCGGCCCGCAATTCGACGTCATGGCGAAGCGTTTCGAGCAATGGCTGTCGAGCTGACGCGCCCCGCGCTCGCGGCCGAGGCGTCCGCGCTCCCTGCGCGGGCGCCTCTGGCTGCGCTCCTGCGCCCGCCCTTCATCCTCTATGTGCCGGCAGCGCTGTTCCTCACCGCCTTCTTTCTCGTCCCGCTCGGCCTCGTCGTCTGGACGAGCGTCAGCGACCCGGAATTCGGCTTCGGCAACTACACCACATTCTTCGCCTCGCGCTACGACCTCGCCGTGCTGGCGCGGACCTTCCAGACCGCCTTCGTGGTCACGCTCGCGAGCCTCGTCTTCGCCTACCCGATCGCCTACGTCGCGGCCCGGCGCGGCGGCGCCGTCGGCGGCTTCCTGCTCGGCGTCGTGGCACTCAGCTTCTGGACCAGCTTCCTGGTGCGGACCTATGCCTGGATGGTGATCCTCGGAGCCAAGGGGCCGGTCGTCGGGCTCTTGACGGCGCTAGGCGTCAGCCCGCCCCCTCGCCTGCTCTTCACCACCTTCGCCGCCACCTTCGCGATGGCGCATATGCTCGTGCCCTTCATGGTGCTCGCGCTCTATGCCGTGATGAAGCGGATCGACGAGAGCTACATGCGCGCCGCTGCAAGCCTCGGCGCCCGGCCCCTGCGAGCCTTCCTCACGGTCTATTTCCCGCAGAGCCTGCCCGGCGTGGTCAACGGCGCGACACTCGTCTTCATCACCTGCCTCGGCTTCTACGTGACGCCGACCCTGATCGGCAGCCCGCAGGACAAGATGATCGCCGGACGGATCGGGCAGGAGATCGAGCAATTGCTCGATTTCGGCGCGGCCTCGGCGACCTCGATGATCCTGCTCGCCGCCGCGCTCGCGCTGTTTGCGCTTTACGATCGCTTTTTCGGCATCGACAGGATGTGGAGGTAGCATGTCCCGCTCCACGATCGTCCTGGCGGTTCTGGTCGCGATCCTGCTCGCGGGGCCGATGTTCATCGTTGTGCCGATGTCGTTCAGCACGGCGCCCTCACTCGAATTCCCGCCGCCGGGCTTCTGGCTCGGCTATTACCGGCGCTTCTTCTCCGATCCGAACTGGACCGGGCCGCTATTCAACAGCTTCGCCATCGGCTTCGGGACCATGGTGCTGGCGATGCTATTCGGGGCGCCCGCCTCCTTCGCGCTGATGCGGCATCGTTTCCGATTCCGCGGCGTCTTCCGGATGCTCGTGCTTTCGCCACTGATCGTCCCGCATATCGTGATGGCGCTCGGCTACTACAGCTATTTCGGCTCGCTCGGACTGGTGCAGAGCATGACCGGAGTCATCCTCGCCCACACCTGCCTGACCATCCCCGTGGTGGTGCTGACGCTGACCTCGGCACTCGCCAATTTCGACCGCCGGGTCGAGAATGCGGCCGCCGGCCTGGGCGCGCGCCCGCTCACCACCTTCCGGCTGGTGACCTTCCCGATCCTGCGCCCGGCCTTCCTGGTCGCGGCCTTGTTCGCCTTCATCCATTCCTTCGACGAGACCGTGATCGCGATCTTCATCTCGGGCCGCGACAGCGCGACCCTGCCGCGGCAGATGTTCAACAGCTTCCAGATGGAGGCGGACCCGGCGATCTCCGCCGCCTCCTCGCTGCTGCTCGCCGCCGTGCTTGTCGTCATCGGCGCGCGCTGGGCCGCGCGCCTCGTCAAACCACAGCCTGCCCGCGCGAAAGCCTAGGACAGATCATGAAGAACGCCCGCGCCCTCTCCCTGCGTGCCCTGTCGAAGAGCTACCTTGCCGGCCAGAACGCCGTCGACAGCATCGATCTGGAAATCAAGCCCGGCGAGTTCGTCTCCTTCCTCGGCCCGTCCGGCTCCGGCAAGACGACGACCCTGATGATGATTGCCGGCTTCGCCAAGCCGAGCAGCGGCGAGATCGCGATCGGCGGGCGCAGGATCGGCAGCGTCGAGCCCTATGATCGCAATATTGGCATGGTCTTCCAGAACTACGCCCTGTTTCCCCATATGAGCGTCACTGACAATGTCGGCTTTCCCTTGCGGATGCGCCATGTCCCGAAAGCACAGGCCGCGAAACGCGTCACGCAGGCGCTCGCGATGGTCGGCCTCGCCGATTTCTCCGGCCGCAAGCCGGCCGAGCTCTCCGGCGGGCAGCAGCAGCGCGTCGCGCTGGCGCGGGCGCTCGTCTTCGAGCCTGATGTCGTGCTGCTCGACGAGCCGCTCGGCGCACTCGACAAGGCGCTGCGCGAGCAGATGCAGATCGAGCTAAAGCGCATCCATCGCGAGCTCGGAGTGACCATGGTCTATGTCACGCATGACCAGGGCGAGGCGATGGCGATGTCGGACCGCATCGCAGTGTTCAACCGCGGGCGGATCGAGCAGGTCGGTAGCCCGGCCGAGGTCTATGCCAGGCCGCAGACGCGCTTCGTCGCCTCCTTCATCGGCGACAGCAATCTCATCGGAGGCGTTGTTGCCCGCGACGGAATTGTCGAGCTGGCCTGCTTCGGCCCGGTCGCGACCGGCCGCAGCGATCTCGCCGCGGGCTCACCGGTTGACGTGCTCGTGCGGCCCGAGATCATTCGGCTCTCCAAGGGAGGCGCGTTACCTGACGGCTTCGCTTTCACCGTCGACGAGATCGTGAATTACGGAGACAGCTTCCTGATCATCGGCAAGAGTGGTGGACAGGAGCTGCGCGCCCGCGTGCCAGGCCTAGATATGCCCGCGCTCTCCCGGGGGGAGCGTTGCGGTATCAGTTGGCCCAAAGAGCGTGTTCACGTCGTTCCAAGATGATCTCAGTCCGGCAGAGCCCGGAGACCGACGCCTGAGGTCATGCTGAAGTTATCCGATACGCACCAGTTCCGGACATTGGCCAACAGCCGGAAAGCGGATGTTGGCGGGCGCTCGCCATCGCCGTCTGCTGGCGGCCTTAGCGGACCCTCGAAGCGGATTGATCAGCTGTTGAAGCTCCGACCTCATCATGGCCAGACAGGTATGCCGTCCAGCCCCGTGGTTTCTGGCAGGCCGCAGATCAGATTCGCATTCTGTACCGCCTGACCTGCCGCTCCCTTGCCGAGATTGTCGACCACGCCCATCGCGATCACCAGGTTGCGCTCCGGATCGGCCGCATAACTGACGAACGCGAGGTTCGAGCCGGTCGCCCATTTGGTCTGCGGCGGCTTTTCGGTCACGCGGACGAACGCCCGCCCAGCGTAAAAGTGCCGGGCCGCTTCCAAGCACTGGCCCGTGGTGGCGCGGCCGCGGCAGTAAATGGTGGCGAGTATGCCGCGGGTCATCGGCACCAAGTGTGGTGTAAACACCAGCCCGGCCGCGCTGCCGTCACTCAACCGCTCGATCGTCTTGGCAATCTCGGGCATGTGGACGTGCTTAAGCAGGCCGTAAGGCATCAAGTTCTCGTTGCTCTCAGCGTAGCCGAACTTGCTGTCGCCGCCCCGGCCGGCACCAGAGATGCCCGTCTTGACGTCGATCACGATGTTGCTGGGCTCGATCAGCTTGTTGACCAGCAGCGGCGCCAGCGCGTTCAGCGTCGCTGCAGGGAAGCAGCCGGGGTTGGCTATGCGGGTCTGACCGCCGATCTGGGCGGGCCAGACGTCGGCGAGGCCGTACGCCCAACCCTCGACGTAGCGGTGGTCGCCGCCGATATCGACGATCTTCACGCTCTTGGGGACGCGCGCCAGCGCCTCGGCCGAGGTGCCCGTGGGAAGCGACGCGAACAGTACGTCGAGCTTCGGCAAAGTCACAGGGTCCCACTTCTCGATCACCAGTTCGGCCAGCTTGGCCGGCACACCGGGGAAGCGATCCACTAGCCGGCTGCCGGCGCTGCTCTCGCCCGCAGCGTAGACCAGTTCGTAAGACGGGTGGCTCGCGATCAAGCGCATCGCTTCGCCGCCGCCGAAGCCACTGATTCCGACAATGCCGACGCGAATGCTCATGGTGATGTCCTTCTGAGTTTGGGCAAAAGAAAACCCCCGGAGCCGAGGGCTGCGGAGGTTCAGGAACGCGGGCCGGGGCCGCTTCGGCGGATGAAATCTACGGTGAGGCAGTCATCATGCGGAAGGACGCTGATCGGCGCGCAGCCCGAGGAGCCGCCGCTTGTGTGAAGCAGCGTCGGCGTCGGTCACAGAGGTTCTGGTTCCTGAGCATGTCCTGCGACACTGTCGCTACACCACAGCCATCGTCAACAGGAATGTGGGCTGAAAGCTGAAGCAGCCAACTGCACATGGCCTACGGCGTGACGGTCTCCGCCGCGCCATCAGCAGAAACTCAATTGATGCTATGACGTGGATATTCGCGGCGGGTCGCAGGACCCACGGATGGTATCAGAACTTCACTGCGAGTCGGGCATTGAAGGCATGATCGGTCGCGCGCGACGCGAGCTGCCCGTCATAGGACAGTCCGATTTCGGCTTCCGGTGAAAGATTCAGCGTGAGGCCGGTGCTGACGACCAACGCGTCGCGGGCGATCGGAGTGCCTGCGATCGAGAACGGCGCGCCGCCGGAGAAGGCCTGGAGCGAGAAGGGGGTAACGTCGCCCGCCGCGTGCCGCCAGCCGAGCGTGCCGCTGATCCGCGCGACGCTGCTGCCGAGATCGAAGCGCATCTGAGCGCGCAGCCCGAGCGTGGCGAAGGCGACGGCCGTGGTCTGCGCCCTGGCGGTGAGCGCCGCGACGCCGCCTGTCTCGGTGAAGCCGGCGCTGCGCAAATTGATATAGGCGAGATTGGCGAAAGGTTCGAAGGTGGCCCGCCCCGCGTCGAAGCGATAGGCGAGCTCGCCGAAAGCCTGCAGGCTGCGGGCGTCGTAGCCGGAGCGCAGCTCCTCGCCGAAGCCGGAGAATATGGCGCTGCGCCGGGTGTCCAGCTCATGCCAGGCATAGGTGACCCCTCCAGTCAGGCGGAGGCGGTCGAGTTCGGCTCCCCCATAGAGGCCGATATGGTAATTATCCGCCTCACCGCGGGAGCGGCGCCGAGCGACCTTGAAGGTCGAGCGCGAGTAGCCCGCCACTACGCCCAGCCGCGCCTCCGACGCTACCGGAATGTCGAATCCGGCAAGGAGGCCGCCGCTCGATCGTGTGAGGGAGGCGGCGTTGCCGTCGCCACGTGTCTGGCCCCAGGAGCCGGAGCCGCGCGCCCACAAGGCAAAGCCCTCGCTCGCCCCGCCCGCTACGACCGCCCCGTGGCTGGAGGCATAGGCCAGTGTCGCGATCCGCGGCGCGCCAATTCCGTCGAAGGCGGCGCGGATCCGGTCCGACACCGCATTGCGCACTGCCTGGCTGCCCTCGATCAGCACCGTCTTGGCCGAGGCATGGATCTCGCCCGACAGGCTGTCATAGGCGCGCCGGGCCTCTCCCTCGTCGCGCAGTTGCGTGAAGCTCAGCCATAGCGGGTTGGCATCACCCAGGCTTTCCAAGCCGAGGGCCGTCTGGCCCTGGTTGCGCGTTTGCGCGATCGCGGCGAACGGCAGATCGTTACGCAGCAGGGTCAGCCTGACATTGTTGGTGTCGTATTCCAGCCTCGGATCGAGGAAGAGGAAGTTGGAGCTGACGTCGTCGAAGCGGCCTTCGACGCCCTGACCGGCCGTCAGGATGGTGTAGCGCTGGTTCGCCCAGTAAGGCCCGTCCTCGCCGATATGGACCACCGAGCCGCCCGAGAGGCGCGCCTTGCCGCTGGCACGGATCAGGTCGCTCGACGAGCCGCCCGGACTGACCTCGACCGCATAGGTCGCGCCATGCTCGAAGCGGATGTCGCCGGAGACGGTGAGCGTGCCGATCGAATTGCCCGGGGCGATGGTCGCACCGGCATGGATCGTGGTCGGCCCGACGGTGCCGTTGCCTTGCAACCGACCGCCGGCCAGGACATCGAGCCCGCCGCCGAGCGCGCCGTTGACGATGAGCGTGCCTGCGGACACCGTGGTCGAGCCGGAGAAGCCGGAGCTGTCGCCGGTCAAGGCAAGGGCTCCCCCGCCGGCCTTGGTGAAGCCGCCGGTGCCGGACAACACGCTCGCCAGGCTGGCATCGTTTCGCTGGTTGAAGACGACCGCGCCGTTATTGGCGATATCGCCGGAGATCGACGCGGCGTCGCCGATCAAGGTGCCGGTGGTAACAAGCGTGTTGCGATAAAAGTTCGTTCCGCTCAGCGTCAGCGTGCCGGCGCCGGCCTTGATCAGATCGCCATAGCCGTAGACGCCGCCTGTCAGCGTTGCATCATGGCCGTTGGTGTCCACCGTGCCATTGCCGATCAGCAGCATGGTGCGATCGGTATTGAACGAGGCACCGAACCGCAGCGCTCCACCCAGGAAGGAAATGGCCGTTCCGCCGGCGCCCAGATTGGCGTCGCGCGAGACCTGCAGGGTTCCGGCCTCGATCAATGTGCCGCCGGAATAGGAGTTCGTGCCAGTCAGGCTCGTCATCCCAGTGCCGGACTGAAGGACGATGCCGGCGCCGGAGATGGCGCCACCGAAACTGTATAGATTCGAGCGGTTGAAGCGCAGGACAGCGTCGTTTGAGACGTCGCCGGCGAGCTCGCCCGTCGTGCCGCCATCGCCGATCTGGAGCGTGCCGGCCGCGATCGTCGTGCCTCCGGCATGGCCAGCGCTGCCGGTCAAGGTCAGCGTTCCCCAACCCTCCTTGACCAGGTTGCCGCTACCGCTGGTCGAGCCGCCGAGGACGAAACGCGTGCCGGCAGCGGTCTCGATCGTGCCGGTGCCGGCAAGCGTGACCGAGCGGCTGCTGGTGATGTCGGCCAGCGTCATCAGGCGACCGCCGCCGTCGAAGGCGATGGCGGAAGAAGTACTGCCGAGATTGGCGTCGGCGACGATGGCGAGTGTGCCGTCGCGGATCACCGTGCCGCCGGAATAGCTGTTCGTGCCGGTCAGCAGCAATGCGCCGGGACCATCCTTCAGCAGGCGCCCCGCGCCGGTGATGGTTCCAGCATGGAGGCTGTCCTGCGCCTGATTGACGGTGAGGTCAGCGCCGGCCAGCGCGATCTCGCCGCCGGTGCTCGCCAGGAAGGCCATCGAGAGATCATGGCCGGCGAGGTCGAGCTTGCCGCCGGTCAGCATCCAATCGGTCATGGTCGGCAGGGCGCCGGCGCTGCCAGCCCTGATCGTGCCGGCAGTGAGCAGGGTGCCGCCCGCCCAGCTGTTGTTGCCGGTGAGGAGAAGCGTGCCGTCCCCCCATTTGATCAGCCCGCCGGCGCCGCCGACCGGGCCGGACAGAGTCAATGTGGTGCCGGCATCCGTCTCGATCGCGCCGGTGCCGCGCAGCACGACATTCCGGCCGCTGACCATGTTGCCCACGGTATGAAGCGCGCCGCTGTCGAATGTCAGCCCGCCGCTCGCCGCGCCGAGATTGGCGTCGGCCGAAACCTGCAACTTGCCACCCGAGATCGTGGTGCCGCCGCTGTAGCTGTTGGCGCCGCCGAGGATGAGCGTGCCGTCGCCGGTCTTCTCGAAACCGGCCGTGCCGGTAAGCGTTGCGTCGATCCGGGCCGTCTCGCCGTCTAGCACCCTGATTTCCGGCGTGGTGATGGTGATGCCGCCGCCGCTATAGCCATGCAGGTCGAGGCTGTCGCCGGTCAGCGTGTAGCTGCCGCCGGCAAATTGCAGCCCGACGGCGCCCAGCGCACCGTTGACGCTGTCGAGCGTGACGGTGCCCCCCGGGCCCCGGAACACGCCATAGCCGCTGCCCCATTGCGTCGGCGTTGCGCCGCCGAGGTCCAGCCAGTTCTGATTGGTGGCAGTCCAGCTCCCACTGGCGCCACCGGCCGATGTTGTGCCCCAGAGCTGCAGGATGTTGACGCCATTGGCGCCGACGAGCACATCGACCTTGCCGCTTTGCGAGGTGTCGACGCTGTAATTGTAAGCGAACGGCCCGGTGTTCGGCACCGTCCCGACGGGGAGGCCAGCACCGGACAGAGTTCCCGTATAGGTGAAGGCGCGGTGGTAGCCGAGCGCAGGCTGAGAGCTGCTGGCAAGATTCAACGTCCCGCCATTGAGGGCCAGGTTGCCGTTGACGCGCGTCGTTGCCGAGCCGACGGCTGACGATCCGTAGCCATGCAGCCGGTAGTCGTAAGCGCTGCCGGAATTGAGCGTCAGCGTGCCATCGACGATGAGGCCGGCGGCATCCGAAGGCCGGAGGGTGCCCCCGCTGTTGACGGTCACGTCGCCGTCGATCGTGAGGGCGTTCCAGCCGGAAGGCGCGAGCGTGCCGCCGTTGTTGACGGTCGTCGCGCCAATGCTGCCGCCGCCTTCGACCCGGCCGCCGCCATCGATGCTGACGGTGCCGCCGAGCCGTCCGCCGTCTGCCATCCGAAGCGTGCTGCCCGTGATTGTTGTCGACCCTGAAAAGCCTCCGCTATCGGCCGTGAGGATCGTCGTACCGGCGCGGAGGTCGATCGCGCCTGCGCCCGATACCGCTCTGGTGAATGTGTAGCCGCTGGAGGTGTGGTTGAAGACCAGCCTGCCGGTGCCGGCACCGAACTGGATGTCGCTGGCGAGTGTCCCCGGTGCGGTCGCGGCTTGCCCGGCAGCCGCGCCGATATTGATGGTGCCGACGCTGCCCAGATTCTTGGCGACCTCGATGTTCCGGCCCCCGCCAGCGCCGGCTCGGCCGCCGTCGGCGACCGTAAGATCGGCGCTGCCGAGGTTCGCGATCGTGAGCGTATCTGCCGTCAGGCTCGACGTGGCCCCGGACACCAGGGCCGATGCCGTACCGGCATCGCCGAGCACGAGGCTGCCGGCTCCCAGATGCGAGCCGTTGCCCCTGATGCTGATCGTGCCGGTCCCGCCGACCGCCGTTCCGGCCCTGATCGAGCCGGCGAGAACGGCGCCTCCGTCGGCGACCGTCAGGCCGCCCTGACCTTGATTGCCAACGACAAGCGGACCGTCGACGGTCCATTTCGCTCCAGCCCCCGTGACCGAGACGGCCGCGGTCGAACCCGCGCCGTTTGCGATCTGAGCATTCGTCGCCGTGAGCTGCGCTCCTGCCGCGAAGGCGAGCGTTCCGGCATCGATCGCCATGTCGCCGCGAAAGGCCGTCGCAGCACCCGACAGGGTCCAGGTGCTCGCGCCGCCCTTGTTGAAATCCGAGAAGCCCAGATATTGCGAACCCAGCCCGCTGAGATCGAAGCTCGCATTCGTCGCTCCGCCGAGAATGAGCGTCGCATTGCTGCCGCCGACCACCTTGCCGACCAGATTGTATCCCGCCTGCAGCTCGACCGAATTGCCGTTGCCGGTGAGGGCAATCGCCGCGCCTTGCGAGCCGGGAACAAAGCCCTGGCTGTCGCCGCCGCGCACCTCTCCGGCGATGATCAGGGATGTCCCGCCGCGCAGCACCTCGATGCCCGAGCCGCCATCTCCTCCGCGGCCTGCGGATGATTGCTCGCCGAGGCCGCCGCGTCCGCCAGATACTTGCGCGCCGTTCTGAACCGTAACGTTGGCCTGGCCGTCGACGAAAATGCCTGCACCGCCGCCGCCGCCGAACCATGCACCGTTGACATCGCCACCGCCGCCGCCTGTCGCAGTCCCGCCCACGGTGATGGTCGCGGGCCCGGCTACACGAATGCCGTCGCCTCCCCAGCCGGGCGAAGCAAGATAGCCGGCCCTGCCACCCTTGCCCCCGAGGGCATGGCTATCCGACGACAGGGAGATGGTCGTACTGCCGCCACTTGTCGCGACGACCTCGATGCCGGCACCGCCACGGCCGCCGTTTCCGTTCGTTCCGAAATTGCCGCGAGCGCCATCCGTCATGCCGCTATAGCCGTAGCTCGAGCCGCCATTGCCCCCGCCTCCGAGGCCGCCGCCGTCTCCGCCGTTGCCGCCCTGAGCGGTCGTCGCAAAAAGGCTGATCTGCCGGCCGTAGAGCGACAGCAGACCGGCGCCGCCGGCACCACCGTCTCCAGCGGAGCCGCCGGGTCCGCCATCGCCCGGATACATGCGGATCGGCAAACAGCCCCGACCTCCCGGAAGGCAGGTTTGCGACACATAGGCCCCCGAGCCCGATCCTCCGTCGCCGCCGTCTCCGCCTCGGCCACCATTGCCGCCCTGCAGCCTCGCATTCGTGGTGGTCACGGCAAGGTTGGGCGGTGGGACCCAGTGAAACCCGACCGACGAAGGGCTGAAGACGAGCTCCTGACCCGGCAAAGACAACCCCGCGGCACCGCCGCCGCCACCTCCGCCGCCGCCTCCACCAGCGCCACCATGTCCGATGAAGGGGTCTCTGTAGGAGTTACCGCCGTTCGCTCCAGTTCCGCCATTGCCGCCATTGCCGCCGACCAGGTTGATCGTCTGGCCCGCCGTCAGCAATGTCCCGTAGAAATCGAGACCGACGGCTCCCCCGCCACCGCCGCCGCCACTGCCGCCATCATGTCCCGGGGCGCCGGCAGCGCCATGCGAGGGCGAGCCACCCGCCGAACCGGACTGCCCGACATGGCCGAGATATCCAGGTGGAATCGACTGGAGTACGGATGAATTGCCGCTGATGTCGCCGCCATCGCCGCCGCCATGGCCGGCCACGCCGCTGCCGCCCTTGCCGCCTGTGGATCCGCCGCTTGGCCGAGCATTGGCCCCGCCGCCGCCGCCACCACCACCGCCGGAATATTCGCCACCGAGGCTACCTGCCTGTCCTGTGGTGGGACGACTGATGCCGTGGGCACCGCCGGCTCCTCCCTTTCCGCTGACTTGCCCCCAGGCGGGCAGCGCCAGCACGAGTGGCGCGCAGGAAGCGGCTGATCCGGCCAGAGCGAGCCAGACGCGCAGCATCGCGGTCGAGCAGGCGAGGTGGCTCGATCTGCGGAGGGGAGGGAACGCGGCCATCGTCTACGGGGTCGCCGGGGCCAGTTCCGCCGCCAGATCACGGACAGCGGTCCTCAGCCCTTCGAACATGGCGAAGTCGACCTTGCTCGCGACGACGAAGATGCCGAGCCTGCGATTGGGCGCGAGCACGACATAGCTCATGAAGCCGCCGATCCCGCCGCTCTTGCCGAGGAGGAGAGGCACCCTGTCCTTCGGCCGGCTGACGATCCAGCCAAGCCCCATCCCCTCGGAGTCCGTCGCCTCGACGCCGACCAGGCGGGAAAGCCCGTCATGCGGTCGCCAGAGCGCATGTGCGAGCGTCCGTGCCGGCCGACCGGCCGCATCGTCGGCGAGGTGCCAGCGCATCCACCTCACCATGTCGTCGGCGGTGGTGTAGATGCCGGCGCTGGCCTGCATGACCTCGCTCGCCTCCCAGTTCGGATCGGGCTTTCCGAACGGGTCGAGGCCGGTCATCAGCCGAGGCTTCTGTGCCTCCGAGAGGCGCAACGTCGTATCTGCCATCCCGAGCGGCTTGGTGATGCGCTCGCCGACCAGTTCCGCGAACGGCTTTCCGCCGGCCTTGCCAAGCGCCTCGCCGAGCAGGCCGAAGGCGAAATTCGAGTAGATTGCGGTCGTGCCCGGCCGATAGGCGGGCCGATGGCTCGACATCCAGTCCCAGTAATACGAGGCCTTGAAGGCCGCGAACGGGTTCTTCTCGTCAGGCGGTGTCGCGGGATCGGGCATCTCGCGCGGCAGACCCGCCGAATGCGTCGCAAGATCGAGGAGCGTGACCGGCCTGTCTTCGAAAGCCAGCGGCGTCTTGCCCGGTGGAGCATAGCCGGCAAGCGGCGCATCGAGCGAAACCTGCCCGGTCGCCGCCAGGGCAGCGAGCACATCGGTCGCGAAAACCTTCGAGACCGAGCCGACGCGAACGATCGAACGGCCGTCCGGCTCCTTGCCGCTGCCCGGGGCGATCTCGCCATATCCGGCAATGAAGCTGTCCTCGCCGCGGACGACGGCGAGGATCAGGCCGGGCGCGCGCGCATTGAGGAACATTCCGACGCCGGCCATCGACGCCGCATCGCGCAGCGCGAGATCGTCGGCTTCCGCCCGCTGCGCGCCCGCGATCGATGCGATCGCAAACAGGGAGCAAAGCAAGAGCCGTGCGATTTTGCGCGCCGGCAGGCATCTCGGTTTCAGTTCGTCGAGGCGAGGGGGGCGGCGAAAAGGCATAGGCGGGGGCGGGTCCGGCGAACGATGTCCGCATTGAGATCGCCCGCCCGCCGGGCGGCAAGCACTGTTCGACGAATAGACATGCGGGTTCGACGAACGGAGCTCCGAGCCGAACTCATCGTGAAGAATCGGTTAAATGACCGAAGATGGAGACCCCGCGAATCGGCCGCGGTGTTCAGACGCCCAGGCGCTTTCGCAACTCCTGCCGGTATTGTCGCGAGACTGGCCAGCGCTCGGCCACGCGATTGAGCCCAATGGTCCAGCGATCGCCTGCGCGTCGGTCGAGGCCGCTGACATGCTGCAGGTTGACGATCGCCGTGCGGTGGACGCGCAGGAACGATGCCGGCGGCAGCATCCCCGTCCAGAGCGCGAGCGGGCGCAGATCCAGCATGGACGAGCCGTCGTGCAGCCATACCTTCACATAGTCGCGCGCAGACCGGACGCCGAGGATGGCTTGCGGCTCGACGCCGATGGTTTGCCCCGGTCGGCGCAGATAGATCAGTGGGGCGAACGGTCTCGAGGCGCCGGCAAGGGACCGCCCGTCCTGAAAGGGGCCATAGCGAGCCAGCGCAATCAGGTCGGCGCACTGAAAGAGCGCCTTGATGTCGGCGGGCGCCCAGCGCCGGATCGCAGTGGTCGCATCGAAGCCAATGCAGGCGCGCAAGCGGCCTTCGTGAAAGAGGGGCATGCTGAGCACGCTCTTGTCGTTCTGCCTGAGCATCTCGACCTGGAGCGCCCGAGCCGGGCGCGGCAGGTCTGCGACGCGGTTGATCATCACCGCCTGGCCCTTCACCAGAAACTGGTGGAGCCAGGCGATCATCATCACGGGCGTATTCTGCAGGTCCTCGACGAAGGACCGCACGCCTTGCCTGCTCCACTCGTGCGTGTTCCGGAAGCGGAGCAACTCGGCGTCATATTCGAACATCCAGGCCCGATCCGCTGCGGCGAGCTCGCCGATCTCGGCTAGCGCAGCGGTGATTGCAATGTCGATCGGCTCCCGAAACAGCCACCGGGCCATGTGATAAGGCCAGCTCGGCATCGTGCCGTCGCCGCATACCGCTGATGGATAGACTTCGTAGACGGCGTCGACCGCGGGAGCCGGATACTCCATGCTGGAAAGAACCTCCTGCTGTCGGCCACCAAGTCTACTCACGGCCTATCCTACAGAAAATCAACACTCTCCGGATTGCTGAATGGGCGTGGTCATTTCCTTTGAGGAGGAAACGCCGCGATCTTCGTCAGCGTACGCAGCTCATGAACAGGGTCCGTGGGCTCCTGGCCGAGTTCGGCATCGATGTCCCGAAGGGGATCACCGACGCCCTGGCCTTCGTGCGACGCGCAGTCGCCGGCGGGGCGCACGAGGTTCCCGATCTCGCCGCCAAGGTGATTGGCACCTTGGCCGAGCAAGCGATCGAGGCTCAGGACCGCATCCGCCAGCTCGAACGAGACTTGCTGGCCTGGTACCGCTCGAACGATCTCGCGCGGCGCATTGCCACCGTTCCGGGCGTGGGCCTGCTCGTAGCGAGCGCGTTGGCGGCCACTGTCACCGATCCGACCCAGTTCCGCTCCGGGCGCCAGTTCGCGAGCGGCCTGGCTGGGACAGACGCCGCTCAACAACTCCAGCGGCGGCAAGGAGCGCCTCGGCCGCATCTCCAAAATGGGCGATCAATACCTGCGGCGCCTTCTGGTCACTGGCATGACGTCGCTCGTAAGACGTAACAAGTATCTCCCCGAGGCAGCGGATCCTCGCGTAAACGTGCTGCTCGCCCGCAAGCAGATTCGGCTCGTCACCGTCGCCCTGGCGAAACGGGCGATCTGGGCCATCATGGTTCGCGGCGAGATTTACCGCATGCCGGCGCTCGGCTCGGCAGCAACCTGAGAGTCAGCCGTCCAAAACTGCGCGCAATCCGCGCGAAGGAGGTTGCGAGGACCATGTGAAATGATGGCGCACCGTTCAAACTGGGGATGAGGACAACCCGCCGAATGTCGAAGGCGTCAAAGCCCGCAAAGCAGAATGGGACCTTATCCGCGGAAACCATCAGGGCCAGCGGTCGGCCGCGCTGCCGCGATCGTCGTCAAGCAAGATGCGCAATTCACCTTCCGGCGTGATCAGGAGAGGTTCTGCTTCGCCCCGAGGCCGTTTCGGTCACCGATGCCGGCCAAGCAAACACGCTGAAGGCGACGGTCGAGCAAATTTCCTATCAAGGCTCCATCGCCAATCTGCATGGCAGATTGACTGACGGAAGTACGCTCGTTGCCTCCGTGCCGCCGGACACACTACGCGGCTTGTCTCCGGGCGCTGCTGCAAACCTCGCGATCAGGGCTAACGCAATGCGTTGGTTTGATGGGAGCCAGTAAGTCTTATGCGATCCGGCAGTTGCTGGCAGGCTCAAACCGTTGCCATCTGCTGGAACGAGTCCTGGCGGACACTCGCATCGGCGAACAAGGCTTAGCCAGGCACGCTTAGCGCCGCCCGCCTCGCCGCGTTGCAAGACCGAATAAAGTATATGCGACCCGTTTTCCGGGTCGCATATCCGGCTCAGCATTCTGCCCCATGGGGCGTGAAACACAGTGGCTTCCTGCTTCGCCGCTCAGCCTTTGCCGAGGCTTCTCGCGACCACTCGACTCAGCCGCTTGGCGAAGCCGCTCGCATCGACAGGGCGTTCGCCGTCCAGGATGCGGGCGGTGTCGACAAGAAGATGAGCGATGTCAGCGCGCAGGGCACCGTCTTCGACAGACGCGAGAGCCGCGACCATCGCATGGCGCGGGTTGACCTCGAGGATCGGCTTGGCCGCGCTGTCTACTCGGCCGGCGGCGCTGAGCAGGCGTTCGAACTGGCGATCCGGCCCCTTGTCCGACGCCACGAGGCAGACCGCGCTGTCAGTGAGCCGATCGGAGGTCCGGACATCCGCAACCTCGTCGGCCAAGGTCTCCTTCATCGACGCAAGCAGCGCGCCGATCTCTTCGCTCGTCTCAGCAGAAGGAGAGGCCGAGCCATCGAGCAGCGGGATAAGACCGAGATCAGCAGCGCCCTGCGTCACAGACTTCAAAGGCTTGCCCTCGAAGTCCGGGGCGGCCGAGGCCCAGAAGCTGTCGATCGGATCCGACAGTAGCATCACTTCGATACCGCGCGCACGGAAGCCTTCGAGCTGCGGGGAGGCTGCGATCCGTGAGGCATCGTCACCGGCGATGTAGTAGATGGCCGTCTGGTTTTCTTTCAGGGCGCCGACGTAATCCTTGAGACTCCGCCAGCCCTCGCCGGAAGCCGTCGTGCGGAAGCGAGCGAGACCGAGAAGCTGTGTCCGGCGCTCGAAATCCTCGTAGAGTCCTTCCTTGATCACAGCGCCGAAGTTCTCCCAGATCGGTCGGAAGGTTTCCGGATCCTGATCGGCCAGCTTCCCGAGATCGGAAAGCACGCGGTTGGTGACGCCCTTCTTGATTGCGCCGAGCAGCGGGCTGTTCTGGATCATCTCGCGAGAGACGTTGAGCGGCAGGTCGGCTGTATCGACGATGCCGCGCACGAAACGCAGATAGCGCGGAAGGAGCTCGGCCTCGTCCGTGATGAAGACGCGCTTTACGTAGAGCTTTATCCTCCCCTTGCGGTCGGCGTCGAAGAGATCGAACGGGCGTGCGCCCGGGACGAAGGCGAGCGCGGTATATTCGTGCAAGCCTTCCGCGCGAAAATGGATTGTGGCCGCCGGCTCGTCATATTGCCCCGCAACGCTGCGGTAGAAGTCGGCGTATTCGTCCTTGGTGATCTCGCTCTTCGGCTTGGTCCAGAGTGCGGCCCCGTCGGAGAGGGAGACTGGTTCGGCTCCCGGCTCCGCGATCAAGGAAATCGGGACGGGCACATGGCCGGACTGCTCCTTAACGACGCGCTCCAAAGTCCAGCGCTCGGCGTAGGTCTTGGCATCGTCCATCAGATGGAGCATCACCCGCGTCCCGCGGACCGGAGCCTCCTCCAACGCCGCGGGCGCCACCGTGAACTCACCCTTACCGTCGGATGACCAGGTCCAGGCTTCGGCGCTATCGGCGCGGCGGCTGACGACCTCGACCTTCGCGGCGACCATGAAGGCGGAATAGAAGCCGACGCCGAACTGGCCGATGAGCTGCGCGCCGTCCTTGCCATCGGCGGTCGCGACCCGCTCCATGAAGCTGCGCGTGCCCGAGCGGGCGATCGTGCCGAGAGCCTCGATCATCTCGTCATGGCTCATGCCGATGCCGTTGTCGGCAATGGTCAGCTTGCTCGCCTCCGGATCGGCGATGATGGTGATCGCGAGCTTCGGCTCTTCGCCGAGCAGTTCGGGCTTCTCGATCGCTTCGTAGCGCAGCTTCTCGCAAGCGTCGGCTGCGTTCGAAATCAGCTCACGCAGGAAAACGTCGCGGTCGGAATAGACCGAATGCACCATCATGTGCAGCAAGCGGGAGACGTCGGCTTCGAAGCTGCGATGCTCGGCTGTGGCGGTCGTTGTCATTCGGATTTTCCGGATAGGGTCCTGATCAAGACGAGTATGGCGTTTAATCGCGCGGTAGCGAACTCTCCCGCGCCGGGCAATTGGGACTCGATGTGAGCGGCGACTGTCTGCCAGGTTGCCGATCCGTCCCGTGTCATGACGGCCAAGAGATTATCCTTAAGCCCATATGTTGCGCTCTCGGCTTTCGCAATGAGGGCTTGAAGCGGTCGGAGGGTGAGATTTCCTTCGATTCCTGAAGACCATCGGTTATGTCGGCTGCCTGATATGATTGTGGCGAATGCTGGGGCTTTCCCTAAGCCTCTCGCCTAGGTTTTCTCGCGATACCGACCGACCGCACGCTGTGCGAGATCGTCCTCGTCGAGCGCGAGAGGAACCAGCGAAGTACCGATATAGGCGAGGTTGTTCCGCTCCAGTTCGTCAGAGCCTGCCGGAAGCGATGGCTTGAGTTCCGCCCACGCTTTTTCAAGAGCGGCCTCGGCACGGGCCAGGTCGATGGGATCGGTCAACGATGAGAACGGCATGGCTCCTCCGACATGCCTAAGATTGCAGCGTTTGAAAGAGGGCGCCGCGGCGTCGCGGCGCCCTCGATGCTCAATAGTCCATGCCACCGGCAGGCAATGCCGGCGCCGGATCCTTCTTCGGAAGCTCCGCGATCATCGCCTCGGTGGTGATCAGCAGGCCTGCGACCGACGCCGCATCCTGGATCGCGGTGCGCACGACCTTGGTCGGGTCGATGATGCCGGCCTTGACCAGATCGCCGTATTCGCCGGTCTGGGCGTTGTAGCCCCAGGCATAGTCCTGCGACTCCAGCAGCTTGCCGACCACGACCGCGCCATCGCCGCCGGCATTCTCGACGATCTGGCGGGCCGGCGCGGTGATCGCCTTGCGGACGATCTCGACGCCGGTCTTCTGGTCGTCATTGCCGGGCACGAGCCCTTCGAGGGCCTTGACCGCGCGCAGCAGAGCGACGCCGCCGCCCGGCAGGATTCCTTCCTCGACCGCGGCGCGGGTCGCGTTCAGCGCATCGTCGACACGATCCTTCTTCTCCTTGACCTCGACCTCGGTCGCGCCGCCGACGCGGATCACCGCGACGCCGCCAGCGAGCTTCGCCAGACGTTCCTGGAGCTTCTCGCGGTCGTAGTCCGAGGAGGTCTCCTCGATTTGGGCCTTGATCTGTGCGACCCTTGCGTCGATCTCGACCTTCGAGCCGGCGCCATCGACGATGGTGGTGTTCTCCTTCTCGATCCGAACCTTCTTGGCACGGCCGAGCATGTCGAGCGTAACATTCTCCAGCTTGATACCGAGATCCTCGCTGATGGCGGTGCCGCCGGTCAGGATCGCTATATCCTCCAGCATGGCCTTGCGGCGATCGCCGAAGCCCGGAGCCTTGACGGCTGCGATCTTGAGGCCGCCACGAAGCTTGTTGACGACGAGCGTGGCGAGAGCCTCGCCCTCGACGTCCTCCGCCACGATCAGCAGGGGCTTGCCGGTCTGCACCACCGCTTCCAGCAGCGGCAGCATCGTCTGGAGGCCAGAGAGCTTCTTCTCGTGGATCAGGATGTACGGGTCTTCCAGCTCCGCGACCATCTTCTCGGTGTTGGTCACGAAATAGGGCGAGAGATAGCCGCGATCGAACTGCATGCCTTCGACAACGTCGAGTTCGGTTTCGGCGGTCTTGGCTTCCTCGACGGCGATGACACCCTCGTTGCCCACCTTCTTCATCGCCTCGGCGATCATCTCGCCGATCGTACGGTCGCCATTCGCAGAGATGGTGCCGACCTGCGCGACCTCCTCCGAGCCGGTGATGGTCTTGGAATGCTCGCCGAGCGACTTCGTCACCGCCTCGACGGCGAGATCGATGCCGCGCTTCAAATCCATCGGATTGATGCCGGCGGCCACCGCCTTGGCCCCCTCGCGGACGATCGCCTGGGCCAGGACCGTGGCGGTCGTGGTGCCGTCACCGGCCGCGTCGTTCTGCTTCGACGCCACCTCGCGGACCATCTGGGCGCCCATGTTCTCGAACTTGTCGGAAAGCTCGATCTCCTTGGCGACGGTGACGCCATCCTTGGTGATGCGCGGGGCGCCGAACGACTTCTCGATCACGACGTTGCGGCCCTTCGGACCCAGCGTGACCTTCACGGCATTGGCCAACGTGTCGACGCCGCGCAGCATCCGCTCGCGCGCGTCCTGCGAAAACTTCACGTCCTTCGCAGCCATGATTCCTCACTCCTTCAGACTTGAGGTTTCAGGTTGATGAGATGGGATGAAGGCCCCGTCAGGCGGCCTTCTTGAGGGCAGCAGCCGTCTCGACGACGCCCATGATGTCGGACTCCTTCATGATCAGGAGATCCTGGTCATCGATCTTGACCTCGGTGCCGCTCCATTTGCCGAAGAGCACGCGGTCGCCGACCTTGACGTCGAGCGGCACGAGCTTGCCGGTCTCGTCGCGAGCCCCGGCGCCGACAGCAACGACCTCGCCCTCCTGCGGCTTTTCCTTGGCAGTGTCGGGAATGATGATCCCGCCCCTGGTCTTCTCCTCGGCGTCGATGCGCTTCACGACGACGCGGTCATGCAGTGGCCGAAACTTCATGAGTTCCTCCAGTTTCCATGTCGGTCACATGTCAAAGCGGCTCGGCCCTGTTCGGGTCTCGCGGCGAGGTTCCGCTCGCCCCTGAGGCGCCGTGCCCGCGCGATGATTTGGGTTGCTCATTTTTGGCCTTCAAGAGGCCGGCAGCACTTTTTTTGATCGAGTGCTAACAGGCTGAAAAGGCAGCGCAAACGCAAACTTTCGGCTTGCCAAGACGTTGGAAACGCGCTGCCATCGGCGCAGTGAAACCAGGGGGCTGAAAGGAATGGCTTCGACGGACTTCGCCCGCCAGATCGCCGGCTACGGATTGACCACCGCCGGGATCCTCTACCGCTTGCCCGACCACCCTTCGATCCTGCAGGAATACATCTGGCAGGACTACGACCTCGCCCCGCGCTTTCCCGAACTGAACAAGTTCCTTGCCTTCTGGCAGGCCAAGCTCGAGGGCAAACTCTTCCGCATCACCGTCGCTCATAAGGACCTGATCGGCCCGGCCGACTTCAGCGCGGTGAGCGGCGAATTCCGACTCCAGTAACGTCGATGCTGCGGCGGGCTTGATCCGGGGCGAGCGCATCCCAAAATCATGGCAGCCGCCGACAGTGACAGCGCGCTCGACGCGGCGATCAACCAAACCGGATCCATGTTGCTTCCAGGAGGATATGGCTATGGCAACGTTGGCACTCGCTCCCCGCCCAGGGAGGACTGCATGATGACATCTGACGACTTTGAGAGACCGGTTGTTATCCTGACCGGTCTCGGGCACCCGGCGGCGATTGCGTCGGCGATGGAGGCCTACATGTTCCTGGCCGACTGGCCGGTGAGCAGGCGCGATCCGGTCCATGGCTTTGCTTTGAAAGCCTGCCTGGCGGCGATCCGCGGCGAGATCGAACCGGAAACGGCGCGGGGCTTATTCGCCTCATGGGCGGAAAGGCACGACCTTCTCGCGCCCGACGTGGCTGCGTTCATGGGAAGCCGAAGGGAAGGCTCACGGGGCAGGGCCTGACGACGCGCCCGGCCCGGCGCGAGCGGGCCGGGTTATTCATCGAGCGGGGACACGACTTCGCCCCGGCCCACTGAGCGTTGTGGGCCGGGTGTTAGCCGTTGGATTACCCCTGGCTTCCGGGCAGCCAGACAGCGTTGTCCACTTTCAAGGGCCCGCCGATGCCGGCCGGATATGGCAGAGAATTGACAGAATTCTCGCTAAAAATGTTCCGCGAGCAGGTAGTTGAAATCATGAGCACAAAGATAAAAATCGTATTTATGATAATTATCTTGACGCAATCGGTGACCTGAGTTATTTGTATTTTATCGAGATTGCTTGGACGGCCGTTGTTATTTTCGCGCTTTGGCGCGGCTCTGATAAACTCCCCCCTTTCGAAATCGTTCTGAACTCGTCGAACATTCTGTCGACGAGCGACAGGTCTTGCCAAAAGGAGGGTTTCTCATGACCACCGGCACAGTGAAATGGTTCAATTCCACCAAGGGTTTCGGCTTCATCCAGCCGGATGACGGCGGCCAGGATGTGTTCGTGCACATCTCCGCCGTCGAACGAGCTGGGATGCGGGATTTGCAGGAAGGCCAGAAGCTTGGATACGAAGTCGCTCGCGACAACCGGTCCGGCAAGATGGCCGCGGAACAGCTCCAGACTGCGTGATTTGGCAATCGTCGCCGTTGACCACGGATGTACTGGCACCAGCGACTATAGCCACTCGAAAGGCCGGGCACTTGCTCGGCCTTTTTGTTTTCAACCTAACTGCGAATGGAAATCATAGTGTTCGAACTTTCAAAGCAACGCTTAACCGCCGACAATCAGTTCCTGAAAATCCAAACGCGGGCGCTCTCTCACGCCAGGATTATGTCCGAAACGGAGAAACTGACCCAGCAGCGCGAGGACAACATGCATAAACTGCGCGGACTCCGTTTGGCGAGGGACGCCAATGTTAAACAGGCCGGGCTCGCAGCGCAGATCAATACGAAGTCGCGGCGGCGTCCTGGCTTCAAATAGCCCTAGATCCCACTCGCTGATCTGAGAATTCAGAGCCCGCCGATGGTCTGAATCGCGACGGCAAAGTGTTTCGCGATCGCCCGTATTGGCTGTAGCTGGCGAACCACTTCGCTTCGGTCATTGGCGGTCGAAGCTCATCAGACACCTCTCATCGTCCTCGGATGTGATTCTGCATCGACGCGTGTCTCTGCCTCACTGCGCTTGAATATCCATGGCACCTCCCCCTCTAGGGATGCCGCAACCGGCATTATTCTATTAAATGCTGCGGGAAGTAGCGCTCGCCTCGCGCCACAACCAGACATCGAGCCGCTGCCCGAAAGCGGGCATTCGCGCGGGGGCACGCACTTGGTCTGGCAACGCCGTAACTCGAACCGCACGTCACCCGCCGCGAGAGGCGTACCCGGAGAATCCCGCGGCGACACCGGTCTTTTGTCTTAGCGTTTGATCGCCGGACAGGCGCTTTCACTCAGGGGGCGGAAAGCCTGGTCACCCGGAATCGTGGCGACGAGATCGTAGAGATCCCATTCGCTTTTCGCTTCCGATGGCTGCTTGGCGCGGAAGACATAGAAATCATGGACCATGCGACCGTCCACACGCAGCTTGGCGTTGCGGACGACGTCGTCCTCGATCGGCAATTCGCGCATCTTGGCGATCACCGTCTTGGCGTCGTCGGACTTCGCGGCGGCGACCGCCTTCAGGTAGTGGCGGACGGAAGAGTAGATGCCGGCCTGGATCGCCGAGGGCACGGCGCCATGCGTGGCCTTGAAGCGTTCCGAGAAGGCACGGGTGCGGTCGTCGAGGTTCCAGTAGAAGCCCTCGGTCAGCACTGTGCCCTGCGCCGCGGCGAGGCCGACGCTCTTCACGTCCATCGCGGTCAGGAAGAAGGCCACGAGCTTCTGCTTGTCCTGTCCGATGCCGAAATCGCGCGCCGTCTTGATGCCGGCGATAGTGTCGCCGCCGGCGTTGGCGAGTGCAATGAAATCGGCGCCCGAGCCCTGCGCCGTCAAGAGCTGCGAGGAGAGGTCGACGGCCGGAAAGGCGTGACGGACCGAACCGACATAGGTGCCGCCCTTGGCCGTGACCAGCGTCTTCGCATCCGCCTCTAGCTGATGGCCGAGTGCATAATCAGCCGTGACGAGGAACCATTTCGTGCCGGGCTTGGTCAGGTAGTTCGCGACGCCGGCGACCTGGACATAGGTGTCCCACATCCACTGGACGATGTGGTCGGGTTGGCAGGCGTCGCCTGTCAGCCGCGCGGTGCCGCCGGGGAACAGGCCGACTCGGTTCTTTTCCTTGAGCAGCGGCGGAATGGCGAGCTGCAGCGAGGCGTTCGACATGTCGGCGAGGACATCGACACCCTGCCGGTCRATCCATTCGCGCGCGATGGTCGAGCCGACATCCGGCTTGTTCTGGTGATCGGCCGAAACGACCTCGATCTTCATGCCGGCGCATTCCGCCTTCAGGCAGTCATCGACCGCCATCCGGGTGGCGACGATCGAGCCCTTGCCGGTGATGTCGGAATACACGCCGGACATATCGGTCAGCACACCGATCTTGACGGTACCGCCCGAGATTTCGGCCTGCGCCGCGCCGGCCAGGCACAGCGCGGATACGCCCGCCAGTGCAGAGATGATGCGCTTCATGGTTCCTCCCGGATCGTTGTTTTGATTGCAGCGAGCGTCGTCGAACGACGCCGGACCTACCAATGCGCCATGGGCAGACCGGCGACGGGTGAGCGGAAATAGGGAATGCGCGAGCCCTTCAGGCTGCCGACATAGACCGTCTTCAGGTCCGGGCCGCCGAAGGTGATGCTGGCACACCAGGGGGCGATCGTGCCGCCGCAGGCGAGCATAAGCTCCGGTGTCGCCTCGTCGCGGGCGAAGGCGGCGAGAAAGGCCTGCCCCGCGGCACTCCCGCAGTCGTCGTCGAGCAGGATGCGCA
Source organism: Allobosea sp. 05L423 (assembly GCF_056397745.1). Lineage (NCBI taxonomy): Bacteria > Pseudomonadati > Pseudomonadota > Alphaproteobacteria > Hyphomicrobiales > Alloboseaceae > Allobosea > Allobosea sp. 05L423. Next base: position 85,122 of record NZ_JBFTOA010000016.1, read on the forward strand.
GTTCGCCTTCCGGCGTGATCGCAAAAATCCTGTCGGTGAAGACATGCGTGCCCCAGAGATTGCCATGGGCGTCGAAGGCGATGCCGTCGATGCAGGCGCCGTGATCCTCCGGCCCGAAGGTCTCGCGATCGGTCAGGCTGCCATCCGGCAGGACCCGCAACCGCGTCACCTTCCGCGCGCAGGTCTCGGCGACGTAGAGCCACTTTTCGGTGGCATTGAGCCTGATCTCGTTGGTGAAGGCGAAGCCGTCGGCGACGATCCGCAGGCGTCCGCCATCGTACAGGGCGACATAGCCGTCGCACACATGCGGGCTGATCGCTCGCATCCAGTTCTTCGTGCGCGTCGAGATCGTCAGCCAGATCCGGTCCTTGCTGTCACGCAGGACAAAATTGACCTTGCCGATCGGCTCGCCATCGACGGTGTCGACCAGCACGCGGGTCTCGCCGTCCCGGGTCATGATCTCCAGCCGGTCGGTACCGAAATTGGAGATCAGGATATCGCCATTGCCCGCGAAGGCGAGGCCGTTCGGCAGCGTGCCCGAGACGAAACGTGCTTCCTCGTTAGTCGCGTCGATGAAGCCGCGGCTGGCCGTCTGAGTGATCAGGCGCTGCGTGCCGTCGGGCCGGATATGAACCACGCCGCCCCGCGCATCGGCGCTCCAAAGCGAGCCATCGCGTTCGGCGAGGATGCATTCGGGCCGCTGCAGGCCTTCGCCGACATAGCGGATCGCCGCCGGGTCGACGGTGAAGCCATCGAGCGGATTGGGGGTGCGCGACATCGGCGGGCTCAGAAACTGACCCGGTCGCCGCCCTTGAGGCCGAGCGTGTCGCGGGCCTCCTCGGGGGTGGCGATCTCGTAGCCGAGCTCCTCGACGATGCGGCGTATCTTGGCGACCTGCTCGGCATTGGAGGTGGCGAGCTTGCCCTTGCCGATGAACAGGCTGTCCTCCAGCCCGACGCGGATATTGCCGCCCATCATCGCGGCCTGGGTGCAGAAGGCCATCTGGTGGCGTCCGGCCGCGAGCACCGACCAGTGGTAGTCCTTGCCGAACAGCTTGTCGGCGGTGCGCTTCATGAACATCAGGTTTTCAGGGTCTGCACCGATGCCGCCCAAAATGCCGAAGATCAACTGCAGGAAGACCGGCGGCTTGAACCAGCCGCGATCGAGGCAATGCGCGAGGTTGTAGAGATGGCCGACATCGTAGCACTCATGCTCGAACTTGGTGCCGTGGCCCTCGCCGAGCAATTTGTAGATGCGCTCGATGTCGCCGAAGGTGTTGCGGAAGATGAAGTCCTTGGTGCCGGCGAGATAGGGCTGCTCCCAGGGATGCTTCCAGTCGCTATACTTCTCCGCCAGCGGGTGCAGCGCGAAGTTCATCGAGCCCATATTGAGCGAGCACATCTCGGGCGCAGCCTTGAGTGGCGCCGCGAGGCGCTCATCGACGGTCATGGTCAGGCCGCCGCCGGTGGTGATGTTCACCACCGCGTCGGTCGCCTGCTTGATGCGCGGCAGGAACTCCATAAACACAGCTGGGTCCGGCGTCGGGCGGCCATCCTTTGGATCGCGGGCGTGCAGATGCAGGATCGCAGCGCCCGCCTCGGCGGCGGCGATCGCCTGTTCCGCGATCTGGTCGGGGGTGATCGGCAGATGGTCGGACATGGTCGGCGTATGGATGCCGCCGGTGACCGCGCAGGTGATGATGACCTTGCTCACACGCTTCTCCCATGATTGTCGATTCAGGCCGGCAGGATGGCGACGGCCCGCGTCCAGCCGGCAGAGCCGTTGCGCACCTTCACCGGCAGACAGCTGATTATGAAGCCGGTCGCCGGCAGGGCTTCGAGATTGTGCAGCTTTTCGATCTGGCAGTAACCGGCCTCGCGGCCGGCCTTGTGACCTTCCCAAATCAATGAGGCATCGCCGGTTTCGGCGAAGCGCCGAGCAGTATGGCTGAAGGGCGCGTCCCAGCTCCAGCCATCGGTGCCGACGACCTTGATGCCCTGACGGACGAGATGCAGCGTCGCCTCACGGCCGAAGCCGCAGCCGGTATCGATGTAGTCGGCTTGCCCATAGCGGCTGCCGGCGCGGGTATTGGCCACGACGATTTCGAGCGGGCTGAGCTTGTGGCCGACCCGTTCCAGCTCGGCGTCGATCTCCGCCGGCGTGACGACGTGGCCATCAGGCAGATGGCGGAAATCGAGCTTCACCCCCGGCTGCAGAAACCACTCCAGCGGGCATTCGTCGATCTTGAGCGCAGGCAGCCCCCCATCCTGCGTCGGATGGTAATGCCAGGGCGCGTCGACATGGGTGCCGTTATGCGTCGAGATCGTCGCCAGCTCGACGGCCCAGCCCATTCCGTCCGGCAATTGCTCGGGCCGCAGTCCAGGGAAGGCCGCCGCGATATCCTTCGCCGTGCCTTCATGGGTGCTGTATTCGATCCTCACCTTCTGGAAGGGTGGATCGGCGGGCACGTCGTTTTCGAGCGGGATCGAGAGATCGACGAGTCGCCCGGTCGGCATCATGCTGGTTTCCTCCTGTCGCCCAGCGTGCTCTTGTCGGCATGAATTTGGACGAACGTCCGACCAATAGCGCATGATGCGCTTTCTGGTAAGAGGCCACTCACGCAGAGCAGGTGCGCTGCGCAGGAGGGATTCGATGGGACCTGCGCCGACGCGCGAGCGCATTCTCGACGCAGCCGAGCGGACATTCGCCGAACGGGGCGGCGCCGACGGCGCCTCCATGCGCGATCTCGCCGCTGCGGCCGATGTGCGGCTGTCGCAGCTCAGCTATTATTTCGGCTCGAAGGAGGCGTTGTACCGGGCCGTCTTTGCGCGCCGGGCCGATGCGCTGGCCTTGGCGCGCGGAACTGCGCTCACGGAGGCGATGGCTGCGCCCGCGCCCGAGATCCGCGCGGTGGTCGAGGCCTTCATCGGCCCTTCGGTGCGGCAGCGCTTCGCGGAAGGCGTTCAGGGAGCCGCCTTCGCGATGATCACGGCGCGGGAGGCGGTCGATCCTCGCGAATCCGCGCGCGGCGTTCTCGCCGAGCATTTCGACCCGACCGCGACTGAATTCCTAGCGGCGTTCGCGAAACTCTACCCGAGATCCTCGCGCGGGGCGATGGTGGATGCCTATCTGTTCATGGTCGGGGCACTGGTCATGACCATGGCCGCGGGCGACCGCGCTGCGCGCCTCGACGATGAGCGCCACGCTCTGTCCGCCGCCGGCCTTGCCGAGCTTCTGCTTGAGCGCCTGACCAGCTTCTGCGCGGCTGGCATTGATCGGTTGCTGGTCGAATAGGTCGCGGTTGCGCCAATTTCGGACGTTGAGAGCTTGCCAGATGCCGGACGTTCGTCACGAATAGATTTTCCGATTTCCAGATTTCGGAATCTAGTGTCTAGGGACGAGAGCGCACTCCGCTCAGACTGCTACGCAATCCGATCGGAGTGCCGACCTCAATCGCAGGTTCATTGCCGGCGGCGCTTTATCTCTTCGTGCCGCCTCAGCCATCTACCGAACAAGCCCCGGCACCGGCTCTGCCAGACCACGGCCTACTGGGCTGCCCCCCATGCCATGGTGAATTTGGCGTATCGGAACGGCTGGCGTGCCGGGTTCTGGGGCAGCACCGATCGACGCAACGCAAGGTGCCGGCGGGGCGCAGCGACGAGGTGGCGCTGACTGCCGACATCGTCGCGCTTGCCACCCAGTATGGCCGCTACGGCTATCGCCGGATCGCAGCGATCCTGCACGCGTCAGGCTGGGCGGTGAACATCAAACGCGTCGAGCGGATCTGGCGGCGTGAGGGGCTCAAGGTGCCGGCCAGGCAACCGAAAAAGGGGCGTCTCTGGCTGGATGATGGGGTCGTGCACCCGGCTTCGGCCAGAACATCCCAACCATGTCTGGTCCTACGACTTTGTCGAGGATCGCACCCATAACGGCAGGAAGTTCCGCATGTTGAACGTGATCGACGAGTTCACCCGGGAATGCATCGCGATCAGGATCGACCGGAAACTCAAGTCCACCGACGTCATCGATGTCCTGTCCGATCTCTTCATCCCGCGCGGCGTGCCTGGGCATGTTCGTTCGGACAACGGTCCAGAGTTCGTCGCCAAGGCGGTGCGGGATTGGATCACAGCGGTCGGCGCAAAAACGGCCTTCATCGAGCCGGGCTCGCCGTGGGAAAACGGCTACCGCGAGAGACTCAACTCCAAGCTTCGCGACGAGCTCCTGAACGGTGAGATGTTCTAAAGCCTCGCCGAGGCTCGGATCGTCGTCGAGGGCTGGCGCGAGCACTATAATACCCGGCGCCCGCACTCCTCGTTGGGCTACCGGCCACCAGCACCGCTCGCTGTGGTGTGGCCGCCTGCGCAAACCCAACCCACCTCGCCGGACACCTCAACCGTGGCCGGCAAGCTCACCATGCATTAGACTTGAACCGGGCCACCTAATGGGGGCAGGCCACTTCCGGGTCGGGTAAATCGACCCTGATCCGCTGTATCAATGGGCTGGAGCGCGTGCAGTCCGGCGAGATCCGTGTGGCGGGGATCGCGCTCACGCAGAACCGCCGCGGTCTGCTGGCCCTGCGCCGCGACATCGGCATGGTCTTCCAGCACTTTAACCTGTTCCCACATCTGACGGTGCTGGAGAACTGCGCGCGGGCGCCGATCCAGGTCCTGGGCCGGTCGGCGGGCGAGGCATGCGGCGAGGCCCTCGCGATGCTGCGCATCGACGATCAGGCTGGAAAATATGCCTCGCAGTTGTCCGGCGGCCAGCAGCAGCGCGTCGCCATCGCCCATTTTTTTGGACGAAAGTCCATGTCTCGCGCCTCCGCCTATGTCCGGGTGTCGACAAATGGGCAGACCACCGAAAATCAAATTCGGGAAATTGGGGCCGCCGGCTTTCGGGCCGAGCCGCACAGGGTCATTTCCGAAACAATATCCGGCAGCGTAGCCATTTCCGCCCGCCCAGGATTTACCCGGCTGCTCGATAGGCTTGAGCGTGGCGATATTCTGATCGTCACGAAAATGGATCGGCTCGTTTGAAATACGATCGAGGTCAGCTCCACAGTGCATAAGCGCGAGGAAATGGGTGTGCGGGTCCACTGCCTGGCGCTGGGTGGTGTCGACCTCGCCGGCCCGGACGGGAAGATGACCATGAACGTCATCCACGCCGTCGCGCAGTTTGAACGGGATCTTCTCATCGAGCGGACGAATGCCGGCCTGCGGCGGGCGAAGTCAGAGGGAAGAAAACTCGGAAGGCCGACCGCCCTCTCCTCCTCACAGCGCGCCGAGATTAAATCGGCACTGGAGGATGGCCAAAAGATCGCGCCGTTGGCAAGGCGCTTCGACGTCAGCCGGCAGACGAACATACGGATTCGCGATGAGGCGATTGTTCCAGGCTAGTCGCAATGGGTAATTGATCTGCCAATACATGTGGGACATGGCGCCCCAACTTCCGAACCCCGAGATCGGCGTAGGCACCGTTCTCGTCATCGGCGAGGTTTTTATTTGGCGCGACCTGTATGGTATGTCGGCGTGATGGGAGGCCGCCATGTCGCGCTCGCGAAAGAAGAATCCTTTGGGCGGCATGACGACGGCTGCGAGCGACAAGATCAGCAAGACGCGGCTCACCGCCTGACGCGGAGGGCCGCCGATGTAGCACTGCCGGGGAGAGGAGGACTTGCTGCCCATCAGACTTACTGAAAATCCGTGGCGATATGAGAAGGACGGCAAGAGCTGGTATGGCGATTGCGATCCGAAGCTCCTGCGGAAGCGATCAGGCGGCCGCCGCTACTTTAATGGTGTCGGACACCCATTCGTTCAAGCTCTTGCCTTCAGCTGCCGCTGCAAAGACCGCCGCTGCGTGATCGCGGGGCTCGAGGCGCACATTGAACTTCCCGGAGAAGCTCCGATGAGGCTCGATGTTCTTCTCCCGGCACATATCCAGGAACACGGCAAGAGACTTGCGGCCCTCCTCGATAAGAGACTGGACGCTCTCGGCGTAAAAGTCGGCGCTACCATTCAAGCCGATGAACTCGCCACGAAACATCCCGATCTCAGGGTCGAACGCCAGAACAGCTTTCTCGGTGTCGATCTCGATAATATTCTTCATGGTTTCACTCCGTTCTCTTCAAGCCATTTGCGGATGCTGGCTACCGGGCCCTTGTCAGTATCCGGCGAGGGGTGCGGGCGATGAAAAACGCGCACCTCTTTGAAGAGGAAGACACCGACCCGAGAACCTTCCCGTTCGCTGACCTCAGCGCCAAGCGCGATGAATAGCGCTTCGATATCGGCCCATCGGATCGAGCCGTTCACGGGCCGAACGAAGATCAGCCTCAGCGTGGCTTCGTGGCGCTTCTTCGTGTGAATTCGGTACCGAAATATAGTACCATTGTCAAGCCCAGCTTGCGCGAGGGCATTGTCAGGTTAACTTCAGCCTGGCGCCAGCGGAGTAGATGGGTTCGCATGAGCCTGCCCTGCGTCAGCTCCAAGCGCCATCCTTTCCCGCCTGCGATCATCGCCCATGCGGTGTGGCTGTACTTCCGCTTCCCGCTGAGCCTTCGACTGTCATCGGCGCAAAGCCGCAAAGGCGTTCGCACATGGAATAAACCGGAACGGAAGGTGAAGCTCAGCTTCAGCTCCCTTCAAATCCTGCCCTAGCTTGTCCGACCATCTCGGCAAAGCGGCCTCATACTGAGGAAAGCAACACTGCATTCGATGGGCCCGAACCTATAGCGGATGCACATAGCGATAAGGCCTTCTCTATATAATTCGCTTCCTGATCACGGTCGTGGCAGCTTCGACAACAATGACGATGGCCAGGATGATCGCCAGAATGAGGCCAGCCTGATCCCAGTAGAGGTTCGATAGCGCGGCATCGAGCGCGACGCCGATCCCGCCCGCGCCGACGAGTCCAAGCACCGATGACTCGCGCAGGTTGATGTCCCATCGCAGGAGGGCGACCGACCAGAAGCCCGGCTCCACCTGTGGCCAATAGCCCTTCAGCAGCAGATGGGGCCAGGGCGCACCGAGCGCGGTCAGCGCCTCGATCGGTCCCGGACGCGCCTCCTCCAGCGCTTCCGAGAGCAGCTTGCCGACGAAGCCGACGGAGCGACAGGCGATGGCGAGCGTACCCGCGAGGGCGCCCGGCCCGAAGACCGCGACGAACAGCAAGGCCCAGATCAGCGAGTTCACCGAACGCGAGGCGACGAAGACGAAGCGCGCGGCCCCGTTGAGCAACGGATTACACGTCACATTGCGCGCGCCCAGGATGGCGACCGGCACGGCGAAGGCCAGCGACAGCAAGGTGCCGAGCGTCGCGATGTGAAATGTCTCGATCAGCGCCGCATGGATGGCCTTGGGATAGTAGCTCCAGTCGAATGGCCACATTCGCCGGAACAGATCGAGAGTCTGCTCGGGCGCGTCATAGAGAAATTCCGGAATGATCTCGATCGTCTTCAGCGACCGGGAAACGGCCACTGCCACGAAGAGATAGGCTCCGAACCGGCCGAGACGCTGCATGGGCGTGAAGCGCGTCCAGCGCGGCGCCGGTGCCGAGCGGGCAGAGCTGGTCGTCGTATGCGTCATTGGAAGAGCCTGCGCAGCCGGCCGGTCAGCGCCTCCGTGGCCAGCACAAGCGCGATGACAGTGATCAGTATGGTCAGCACGAAATCATAGTCGAAGCGCTGATAGGCGGTGAACAGCGGCGCGCCGATGCCGCCGCCGCCGACGATGCCGACCATCGTAGAGTTTCGCAGGTTGGAATCGAACTGATAGGAGCAGAAGCCGATGAAGCGGGCTGCGACCTGGGGCAGTACCGCCATGAGCATGACCCCCATGAACGAGCCGCCGGCGGCGCGGGCTGCCTCGACCGGCTTCATGTCGATTTCCTCGACAGCCTCCCCGAACAGCTTCGAGATGAAGCCCAGCGAGGCGACGATCAGTGCAAGCGTGCCGGCCAGTGCCCCGAACCCCACCGCCTTGACGAAGAGGATTGCGACGACGACCGGATGCAGAGAGCGGCAGAGCGCGATGAAGCCCCGCGCCGTCCAGCTCACCGGCGCCGGCATCAGGTTACGCGCCGCCAGGACGCCGAGCGGCAGCGCGAGAAGCACGCCGAAGAAGGTCGATAGAACCGCGATCTGCATGCTCTCGAGCACGCCGTCCCAAAGCAGCAGCAGCTTGTCCGGCGCCGTCTGCGGCGGGACCATCCGCGACAGGAAGGTCGCTCCGTTGCCGAGCCCGGAGACGAAGCGCGACCATGTCAGGTCGAGTGTCGATGCCGCATAGAGCGCATAAATTAGCAGCAGGAACTTCAACCCGCGCGACCACCAGTCCGCTGGAAATGGGTCGAGGCGCGTAGTCCGCGACACAGCGCTCATTGCAGCCAGCCCTCGCCGCCATAAATGGCAGTCAGATGGCTATCGTCGAGAGCCTCCGGCTTGCCGTCGAAGACGATTGCCCCGCGTGACATGCCGATGATCCGGCTGGCGCAGCGGCGTGCCAGCTCGACATTGTGAATATTGATCACGACCGGGATGCGCTGGCGCTGCGAAAGTTCGCCAAGCAGGTCCATGATCTCAATCGAGGTGCGCGGATCGAGCGACGAGGTCGGCTCGTCGGCGAGGAGGAGACGCGGCTGCTGCATCAGTGCCCGCGCGATCCCGACACGCTGGCGTTGGCCTCCAGAGAGCTGATCCGCCCGCCGCGTCGCAAAATCACTACCGAGCCCGACGGCATCGAGCAGCGCGAAGGCTCGCTCGATCTCCTCAGTCGGGAATTTCCGCAGCCAGACCCGCCAGAAAGGCAGATATCCGAGCCGGCCGCTCAGAATGTTTTCGATGACGGAGAGCCGCTCGACCAGATTGTACTCCTGGAAGATCATGCCGATTTGCCGCCTTGCCAGCCGTAGGGCGGAGCCGGAAATCGCCGCAAGATCGCGGCCCTCGAACCAGATTTCGCCGGACGTCGGATCGACCAGGCGATTGACGCAGCGGATCAGAGTAGACTTGCCGGTTCCCGACGGCCCGATGATGGCGGTGACACCGGAATCTGGAAAGACGAGGCTGACGCCTTTGAGGACGGGCTGCCCCGACCGGTATTCCTTGACGAGATTGCGGATCGCGAGCGGGCCGCCGCTCGAAAACGTCTGTAAATCCATCATCATCCATGCCGCGCCGCAGTGCGGGCGCAAGCGTAGCCTGCGCCCGCGGGCCGGTCCGCCAGAAGCTCAATTCTTGGGTTGCTGGGCCTTCTTGCGCTCAAGCGCCTCGGTCTCGCGCTTGGACTCTGCTTCGTAGCTGCGCTTGTTGAACGGCGTGCCGGACTTGTCGGCGACCTCGCGCACCACTGCCCACTTGTCCTTGTAGGTGATCGGGACGTAGCGGTCCTCGCCGTTGAACTCCTTCTGCTCCTCGGCCGAAAACTTGTAACTGAAGAAGCATTCGCGGACCTTGGCCGCCAGCTCAGGCTTCAGGTCATGCGCGTGCACATAGCCGTTGGTCGGGAAAACCTCGCTGGTATAGATCACGCGGAAATCCTCGCGCTTGATCGTGCCGCGCGCGACCATGCGCTCGAACACGTCGTCGGCGACAGCCGCCATGTCGTAATCGCCGTGGCCGACGCCCAGGATCGACTTGTCGTGACCGCCCGACATCAGGGGCTTGTAGTCCGTATCGGGCGTCAGCCCGAGCGGCGGGAAGAGCACGCGCGGCGCGAGGTTGCCGGAATTGGACGACGGCGAGGTGTGGGCGACTTTTTTGCCCTTCAGGTCACCCATCGCTTTGTAGTCGCTCGACGCCTTGACGAGCGCTACCAGCTTGTACCCGCGCGGGCCGGCTTCCGAACCACCGGCGGCAAAAGGCACCGCCCCTGCCATATTGACCGCGAAAGCGGTTGGACCTGTCGAGAACCCTGCGATGTGGAGGCGGCCGGAACGCATGGCCTCGATCTGGGCCGTGTTCGACTGGACCGAGAAATACATCACCCGGCGACCGATGCAGCTATTCAGGTGGTTGATGAACGGCTTCAGCAGATTGGCGTAGATAGCGGGGTCTTCGATCGGGGTGTAGGCGAAGACGAGCGTGGAAGGGTCCTTGAGCTTAGCCGGGTCGGTCGGCACATCGGCGACCAGATCGCCATTCGCGTCACAGTAGAGATCGTCGAGCTGACCCCGGTTGGAGCAGGCGTCCTGGGCACTGGCACCGCCGAGCGAAATACACGCCCCGGCGAATGCGATCATGATGGCGCGCAGCAATTTAACTCTCCCGATTCCAGCCGCTCTTGTGACGTTCGGGGCAATGGCCCGAATGAGTAGGCGGCTCAATAATCGATCATCTTGCACAGAAGTTCAGCCGTCAACACGAATGATCAAAAAGGCTCCACTGCGCCGCGGGCGTTGTTCGCGAGCCATTTTTCTGCCGGGCGAGTTGCTCGATATCAGAGCAATGCTAGGCGCGCAGCGGGACGGTTGTCATGAAATCCCAGGTATGCTCAAAAGATTGCACGCCGGCCTGTGATCCCAACCCGGTTGCATTGAGTGCCGAGGTCGCTTGGGCGAAGCGCACGGCGGTTTCCGGATCCAGGTTGCGACAGAGCGCGACCGCCATCCCGGCATTGAATGCATCGCCGCAACCGCAAGTGCATTTCACCGGGACATCGAAGGCCGGAACCCGAAACTCCTGTCCGTCTGAATGGTGGTAGGATGCGCCCTCGGCCCCCAGGGTGAAAATGCAGCAACGCGCCCCATAATCGAAAAACTGACGGGCTATCACGGTCGGATCGTTTCCGCCGGTCAACGCCATGGCCTCTTCGATCGAGGGCATGAAATAGTCGGTATAAGGCAGGACACGAGCCACGGCTGGCAGATCGGCCTGCGAACCGGCGAACACGTCGACGGTCGTTATCGCTCCCGCTTGCTTTGCGCGTTGGAGCAGGCGCGCGTTCTGGCTGTGGTCCATCCGGTCCATAAGCCCTACGCCGCCAAGATGAACGATACGCGCCGAACAAACTGCGTCGAGGGCATGATCTTCTACAAAGAAGTCCGCCGTCGCGCCCTTCATGTGCAGGGCCGGTCTGGAACCGTCACGTCGCGTGGTTACGATCGATGACGAGGTTCGGCTGCCGGCGATCTGCTGCATGCGGGAGACATCGATGCCGAACTCGCGCAGGCGTTGAAGCACCCAATGCCCCATGAGATCATCACCGACGCCACCGACCGCCCGGCATGAAAGCCCCATCTTGGCCGCGGCGATAGCAGCCGTTCCGGCCGCGCCGGATACTGCGAGCGTCAGCTCGTCGAGGAAGAACGTTCCCCCGCCGTCAGGGACGCCCTCGAAAGGCCAGCCGAGACAGTCGAACGTGTAAAAGCCGATCGAAGCGTAATCGTACTTCGTTAGGCTGGCTCCGCCGTCTGCAATCGTTGTGCTCATTTGATTCCTGCGCGCATGAAGCTTTGCACGAACTGACGCTGGAAAAGCAGGAAGCCGATCAGCAGCGGCGCGGACGTCATCAGGGCGGCAGCGGAGATGATGCTCCACTGCACGCCTTGGTCCGGGGAGGAGAATATCTGGAGGCCGACCGTCAGCGGTCGGGTCGATACCGAATTGGTGATGACCAGCGGCCAGAGAAGATTGTTCCAGTGATAACTCACCGACACCAGCCCATAGGCCACGTAGATCGGGCGCGAGAGCGGGACATAGACCTTCAACAGCACGGCCAGCGTGCCGGCGCCTTCCACGCGGGCGGCATCGTCGAGTTCTTTGGGAACAGTGAGGAAAGCCTGGCGCAGCAGGAAAATGCCGAAGGCGGACGCGAAATAGGGCAGGCCTATGGCCCAAACCGTATCGACCAGGCCCAGACGAACCATCGTGCGGTAGTTTTCGACCAGAAGCACTTCCGGCATGATCATCAGTTGGATCAAGATCAGCAGAAATACGACCAGCTTTCCGGGGAATTCGTAGCGGGCGAAGGCATAGGCCGCGAGTGTGCAGATGACGAACTGCGATGCCAGGATGACGCTGATCAGTAGAAACGTGTTGAGGAAATAGCGCGCGAACGGAGCGGACTGCCAGGCCTCCGTGAAGTTCGAAAGAGTGAGCGGCGCAAACAGCTCGAAGCGCGCCTCATAGGCTGCCGGATGAAACGCCATCCAGACGGCATAGAACAGCGGCAAGATCCACAGCAGGCCGAGCAAATAACTGCCGGCGATTTCAATCCACCGGCCGACTGTTGGGAATGATGCCGGCGCGGTGCCTGCTGACGCGCTCATTTGTAATGCACCTTTCGATCGAGGACGCCGAACTGCACGAATGCCAGCGTCGCCAGCAGGCCAAGCAGCACCACAGTCAGCGCGGCCGCGTAGGATGTGTCCCAGAAACGGAATGCGGTGTTGTAGACATAATAGAGGAGGAGCGTGCTGGCGTTGTCGGGGCCGCCCCGGGTCATAACGATCACATGGTCGATCAGCCTGAACGAGTTGATGATCGCGTTGATCAGAACGAAGAGCGTGGTCGGCATCAGCAACGGAAAGGTCACGCGGCGGAAGAAATACCAACGGCTCGCCCCCTCCAAGGCGGCAGCCTCGCGGAGAGTCGGGCTCTGCTGCTGCAGCGCAGCCAGATAGAAGATCATGAAGAAGCCGGCTTCCTTCCAGATCGCGAGCAGCATCAGGCTGCCGAGCACAGTGTCGGCGTCACCCAGCCAGTTGTGTTGGCTGTGGCCGAAGATCGACAAGGCGCGGTCGAACAGTCCGTAACCGGGCGTGTAGAAGAACAGCCAAATGTTGGCGACCGCGATCATCGGCAAGACGGTCGGCAGGAAGAACGACATGCGCAACAGCGCCCGCCCACGGATCGCGGAATTGACGATGAGCGCCATGGCCAACGACAGTGCGATCGACAGCGGCACAGTCCCCAGCGAATAGATCGCGTTATTCTTCAATGCGGCGAGGAAGACCGGATCGGCCAGCATCGCGGCATAGTTGTCGCCGCCGATGAAGCGAGCCGGCCGAGCGCCTCGTGGCGTCGTGTAGAAGCTGTTGATGACGGTCAGAGCCGCGGGAATGTGGGTGAACATCGTCAGCAGGACGACGGCCGGGAGCAACAGCAGCCAGGCGGTGACATAGTTCGACAATCTGGTCACGGGCGTCCCCAGATGGCGGCAGAGCCGCCGTCCATGTTGTGCGGAACGACACCGCGCCGGACGGTCGGCGCGGCGGATTGCTGATAAAGCCGAAGCGCTCAGCGATAGCTGCGAAGTATGCGCTCAGCCTCACGCTGGGCGTTCGCCATCGCCTCGGCGGGTGAACGCGTGCCGGTCATCGCGGCCTCGATGCCGTCGTCGATGGCGCGGGCGACCCGCTGGTTCTCGTGCGTCGAGAGCTCGGGGCCCATGAATGGGATCTGCTGACGAGGCACTGCTGCGCCGGGGAAAGTGGCGACGTAATTCTTCATCGCGGGGGTCTCCCACGCGTCATCGCGAGGCGCGATGTAACCGGTCTTTATGCTCCACTCCGCGGCCTGCTCCGCCGAAGTAAGCCATTTTGCGAAGGTGAAGGCGGCCGCCTGCTTGGCGGCATCGGAACTCCTGAAAATGAAGATGTTGCCGCCGCTGGTCGGTGCACCGCGGCGCTTGTTCTCGGGCAGGATCTGAACGCCGAAAGGAAACGGCGCGTTGTTCTTCACATTGGTAAGATTGCCGCTCGTCGTCGTGAACATCGCGGTGCGGCCCTCGAAGAAGTCCTTTGGTGTCGTCGCCCACTCGATCACGCCGGGCTTCATGACCTTGTGCGTACGCGAGAGGTCGACAAGGTATTGTAGCGCGCCGACCACTTCAGGTGAGTCGAAGTGGGTCTTCCGCCCATCCAGGTCGGCGATCTTTCCACCATTCTGAGCGACGTAACCTTGCAGGATCCAGTATGAAGTCAGCGATGTGGGGACCTGCATGCCCCATTGTGTGACGTTACCGTTCCCGTCGCGCTTGGTCAGTTTCTTGGCGAAGGATACGACTTCCTCCCAGTTCTGCGGCCCGATTTCCGGATTTAGCCCTGCTTCCTTGAATGCGTTCTTGTTCCAGAAGAAAACGGTCGTTCCCCTCTGGAACGGGATGCCCCATGTCTTGCCGTCCGAGCGGCTGTTGAGCATGAAGACGTCGGAGAAGCCACCTAGCCAGCTTTTGTCGTCGGCCGTTTTGGCCAGGCTCTCGATCGGAACGATCGCATCCTCGTCGACGAGTGTGTACATGTCGGCCGACAGGACGACAGCCATTTCGGGCGGGGTACCGGATTTCAGGGCGGCCAGCGATTTGGACAGTGTTTCCGGATAGGTTCCCGAATAAACGGCCTTGACCTTTATGTCGGGATGGCTGCTCTCAAAGCGGTTGATCAGGTCGTCGACGACCTTGGTGACTGGACCACCGATGGCAATCGGATAATAGAAGCTGATCTCGACCTTCGCTGCCGCCGCTTGAGCCATGCCAGCCAGCATGCTCGCCGCCAATATGCACCGTCTGGTCCAATTAAACCGTCCGCTCGACATGTCGTCCTCCCTTATTGTGATTATTGGTGTTGTTTCGAGCTCCGCTTCATGCGGCCCGGCCATAGGGCGCCGCAGCCGCATCGATGCGCCGCTCGGTGGTGGCGCAAAAGAGATGAGCGTCCTCTGCTGCCCAACCGAGTGTGATCTCGCGCCCCTTCTCAAAGCGCTGCGCCCCCTCGACACGGACCTGCAGCGCCTGGGATCCTACGCGGCACTCCAGCACGCTGTCGGCACCATGATACTCGGCAACCGCCACCGTAGCGGGCACTCCGCCGGGAACACCGACGCGAATATCCTCGGGGCGCAATCCAAGCAGCATGTCACCGGTCGCGCCCGGAACACCCGCCTGCGCGGGCGATCCCGCGATCGTCGCTCCGGAAGCGCCATGCTCGAGCGCGACAAGGTTCATCGGCGGGGTCCCGATAAAGCGGGCGCAGAATGCGCTGGCCGGCAGATTGTAGAGCTGATCGGGGGGGCTCTTTTGCTCGATCAGTCCTCCACGCATCAACACGACCTGGTCTGCGAGCGTCATCGCCTCGACCTGGTCATGGGTGACGAAGACCATCGTCATTCCCAGTTGCTGCTGGAGGCGGCGTATTTCGCGCCGGGTTTCGAGCCGCAACTGAGCGTCGAGATTCGAGAGCGGCTCGTCCATAAGGCAGACTGACGCTTCGGCGACGACAGCTCGTGCCAGCGCCACTCTCTGCTGCTGGCCGCCCGACAGTTGCGATGGCCGGCGGTCGAGCAATTTGGAGAGGCCGAGCACATCGGTCGCGCGCGACAACCTCCGCTGGCGCTCGGCCGCGGGCACGCGTCGGACCTTGAGACCGAAGACGACGTTCTCGGCGACGCTCAGGTGCGGAAACAGAGCATAGTTCTGGAAGACCATCGCCAGCCCGCGCTCTGCCGGCGGAGCTTGCGTGACGTCCCGGCCGCCGATGCGGATTGTACCCGACGTCGGCTGGTCGAGCCCCGCGATCATCCGCAAGGTGGTGGATTTTCCGCAGCCGGAGGGCCCGAGCAACACGGTCAGCGTGCCGGGCTCGACTGAAAAGCTGATTCCATTGACGGCATTGAAGCCGCCCCAAGCCTTCTTCAGGTCCCGGATTTCGATCCCTGCCATCCGCTCCCCTTTCGGTGTTTGGATCAGCGGCCTGCGCCGTCTCAATCTCGATCCTGTTGCCGACAGTAAATGAACTATTTTTGTGTAGTCAAGACATATGTTCATATTCTAGGATCGGCATCACCTGCCCTGCGCGAGGACGCCCATGCCCCCTTTTCGCATTCTCCAGATCTCCGACACGCATCTTTCGCCCCGCACGGAGCATTTCCGGCTGAACAACGATCTGATGCGAGAGCCACTGCGCCAATGCGACCACGATCTGATCGTGCACACCGGCGACATCACGCTCGATGGCGTGCGTTACGAGGAGGATCACGCCTATTGCCGTGACTTCTTCGGCCAGTTCCCGAAGCAGGTGTGGTTCATCCCGGGCAATCACGATGTCGGAGACAATCCGGCCTTGTCGAAGCCCGAGCAGATGAACGGGAGCGCGATCAACCTCGGCCGGCTCGAGCGTTACAGGCGCTTTTTTGGTCCTGACCGTTGGTCGTTCGACACGCCAGCCTGGCGGGTCATCGCGATCAATTCGATGTTGGTAGGCTCAGGACTGGACGAGGAGCAGGCACAATTCGACTGGATGGACCAGCAGCTTGCTAGCGCCGAAAGCCGGTACATCGCACTTTTTACTCATCAACCGCTTTTCATCGACGAACCGGAGCCGACAGAGCGAACCTACTGGACTGTCGATCCGAGCGGCGGGCGCCGGTTTCGCAGCCTCGTGGAGGATTCCCGGCTCCGGCTCATCGCCAGCGGCCATTTGCACCAGCAGCGCTCCCGCCGGTATGGTGGAATAGCGCTGGAATGGGGGCCTTCAGTCGCCTTCACGACCCGAGAAGCGCTGGTTCCCGAGATGGGCGGATCGCGGCAGGTTGGTCATGCCGAGCATACCCTGCATGACGATGGCCGTATCGAAACGCGGGTGCTGCACATCCCAGGTTCGGTGACTAGTTATCTCGACGATATGATCGAAGAGGTCTACCCGACCCATTGAGGCGGTATGCGGGCAGGCTGCCGGCCTGCCCGCTATAACTCAAGCCGGCTCAGCGGCGATATCCTTCAGCGCGCTGAACGGAACCTCTGCCTGACCCATCCAATTGAAGCAGACGACGGAGGCGATCCCGGAATCGATAAGGTGATTTTCGTCGCCCGGCGTCGAGGCATAATCGCGGTCTGCCAAGGGTTCGATCACGGCGCGATCCTCCGTTTCCCGGTGGATGATCACCTTGTTGGCGACCTTGTCGCGTCCGATCCTCGCCATGCGCATGTGGGCCGGGACCATCCTCGGAAGGTTCACGCTCAGCCAGTGGCCATCGCGCGCCCATTCGGCACGGGCCTCCCAAAAGGCATCGATGCGTTCGGCAAGCCATCCGCTGCCTGCGTCATCGAACTCCAGGCTGTCGCGGGGCCGGGAGAATGCGATGCCGGGGACGCCGCGCAGCGCGGCCTCTCGGGCGACGGCCATCGTGCCGGAATAGGAGACGTCCTCCGCCACGTTGCGTCCCTCGTTGATGCCGGAGAGCACGAGATCGGGAAGCTTCGCATCACGAAAAACCCAGCTCATGGCCGCTATAACGCAGTCCGCCGGAGTTCCCGAACAAGTATAGCGTTGCGGAGCGACACGTTCGATGTCGAAGCCCTTGCGGAAGGTGATGCCATGCGCAAACCCGCTCCGATTTCCGTCCGGAGCAACGACCCAGACATCCTCGCTCAGGCGCCTGGCTGCGCGCTCAAGCTCTGCGAGGCCGTGGGCGCTGATCCCATCGTCGTTCGAGATCAAAATTCGCATGGTCGTCCTTATCCCGCCGCCATCAACTGTAGATGAAAAATGTGCACTTTTATGTCATATATAGTCTATATGTTCAAATAATTTCACGACACGTCGGTTCCGATTTTGCGGGGACGATGCGGATTTCACTTTCCGTTTCGATGCTGTAGAGCCGGTCCAACGTTTCGAAAACGCACGCATTCGTGGTTTCCACGCGATCGATGCGACCGACCAAGATTGGAGGAACGATGGCTAGGAATGTGCCCCCCAAAATCACGAAATTCCAGGCCGACCAGAACGAGCTCAAGCTCAAGGCTGCTTGGCTGTATTTTGTGGAGGGGCACACTCAGGAACAGGTCGCGGAGCGGATCGGCATCAGCAGGATCAAAGTCCTGCGCCTCCTGGCTGCTGCTCGCGAGGATGGCACGGTCAAAATCTCCATCAACTCGCAGGCAGACTCAATCTTTACGCTGCAACGGCAGCTCGAACGGCATCTCAAGCTGAGCGAGGCCGTCGTGGCGCCGGCGAGCGCCCAGAGCGAGGCTAGCATCGCCGCCGTTGTCGGTCATGCGACCGGGCAGTACATCTCCGAACAGCTCTTTGCAGGCGCGACGGTCGGTGTAGGCTGGGGTGCGACCCTCAAGGTCTGTATGCAGGCACTGACTTGGCGGGAAATAGAAGATCTGACTGTGGTGTCCCTGCTTGGCGGGTTGACGAACGCCACCGCCGACAATCCGTCCGCAGTGTCGTGGCGCTTGGCCGATTTCTACAAGACCAAGCTCTATCAGATCGCAGCGCCGGTTTTCCTGCCGCAGGCAGACCTTGCCCGGCAGCTCTGGGCAATACCCGGTTTTCAAGACCTGCGGGAAAGAGCTCGGCGTGTCGATATCGCACTGATCAGCGTTGGCAGCCTGGGCGAGGAGGCGTCGATATTCCGGCGCGGGATTCTGGAAAAGGACGAATTGAAAAGCCTCGCTGCGGCCGGCGCGGTCGGCGACGTGCTCTGTCATTTTGTCGATGCAGACGGGCGTCTGGTCGATCACGCGGTAAACCAGCGTGTGATGGCCGTGAGCCCGGCTGATTTGCATGACGTCGGTAATGTCGTGATCTCATCCGGGGGACAGCACAAGGCAAAGGCGATCCGGGCCGGGATCGCAGCAACCAAAGCGACGGTGCTGATCACCGACACGTCGGCGGCAAAAGCGTTGTTGAAGCTGCCCCCCCTATAAACATTCGCTTCACGGCCTCAGGCGTTCARCACCTTGCCGTAGGCGTCGAGCACGCTCTCCTTCATCACCTCCGACAGGGTCGGATGCGGGAAGATGGTGTGCATCAGCTCTTCCTCGGTCGTCTCGAGGTTCATCGCGACGACGAAGCCCTGGATCAGYTCSGTSACTTCCGGGCCGACCAGATGGGCGCCGAGCAGCTTGCCGGTCTTGGCGTCGAAGATCGTCTTGGCGAGGCCGCTGTCCTCGCCGAGCGCGACCGCCTTGCCGTTGGCGACGAAGTTGAAGCGGCCGACCTTGATCTCATGGCCGGCGGC
>NZ_JBFTOA010000017.1:0-100168 GCF_056397745.1 Allobosea sp. 05L423
GCGACGAGCTTGCGCAGCTTCGCGTTCTCGTCCTCGAGCTGCTTCAGCCGGCGCATCTCGGCCGGCAGCAGCCCCTCGTACTTCTTCTTCCAGTTGAAATACGTCGCCTGGCTGATCCCGGCCCGCCGGCAGATCTCCGCCACCGGAATTCCGTCCGCGCCCTGCTTCAGGATGAACGCCTTCTGGGCGGCCGAGAACTTCGAATCCTTCATCGTCTTCCGCTCCTCCCAGCTCATGGGAAACGACGCGGAAAACTCTAGCTCAAAGCGATCCAGTTTTAAGGGCTCAGATCAGGCTGCGCGTCCAAACGCAATTACAGCTGCCCCGACCCAAAGCGTCTATTGGCCTTAGGGTCAGTATTCCGGAGCTCGCCCCTCGACGTTGGGATCAGGAAGTCCATGCATCGCGAATCGCAAAAACTCTGAATCCCGAATCTGTGCAAGCGCCGGAGTTTGGCCCGGGGCGCTCCGCCGTCAACAAACTGATTTAAAAGCGATTTTTCCGTTTTCAGAGGGGCGCGGCCGGCACCGATTTGAATGATCTATACGCTGCTGCCGTATAGTCATGCTTCGGTGCCGGAACACAGAGGTTGCCGCATTCACAAAGCTGGGGAGCGGTTCAAATTGCGCTGGCTCCGGATTGGTGATCGGATCACAATCCTCGTGAGTACGTGAAACCGCAATGACGCGCTGACAACTGATGCAAACGACTGCGTTGGAGGACGCATCCAGTGTGCCTGGCCTTTCCGACGGAACGGATATGAATTCTCAACCATCGCAAGATCGTGAGCTCGATCATGAACATATCTTTCGAAGAAGGACTGGCGGTTCTTGAGGCCCTCGCCAGAAGTAATTGCCCCAGTACGATTAGCCAGATAAGTCTGCAGACGCGTTTCGACGAAGACACGATTCAGAATACATTGAGAATCCTTGAGATGACGCGATACGTCTCCGTATCACGCCATTCTTCGCGGGTTGCTCTATCACCAAAACTCTGGAGCTTAGGTTTTTGCTTGAAAGACCCGACAGACCTCAAGCGTGTGGCAGAACGGCACCTTTCAAAGCTCGCGATGGAAACCCGTGAGTCAGCGTGCTTGGCTGTGATTGCAGATAAAGAAATTGTAATTGCCGCCGGTATCAATGCTCCTGAACCGACTGTGACTGAATTCGATGTCGGAACTAAAGTGCCAGCCCGGCATTGTGCAGCAGGAAAATCGATCCTCGCATTTCAATCGCTGCAGATAATGCGTGAATTTGAGACAAGTGTCTTTGAAGTCGCGAGAGAAAAATCTGACGTCGAGGCATTTCGACGCGAACTCGAGCTGATCCGAGCCCGAGGATATGCTATTGAATTCGGTGAAGCAGGTGGAATGAGGTGCGAGGTCGCGGCGCCCATTAGATGTGCCGATGGAGTGATCGAGGCAGCCGTCGGTATATCAGGACCATCAAACCGCTTAACCTCAGAAGTGATTCCAGTGATTGCAGAGAATATCTTGGAAGCGGCCGAAGAAATTTCGCGTGAGTTGAATTATTTGAGCGGCGGCACAGCGTTCAAATCTTGAAGTGCCGCGGCTTTTTGGAGAGCGACTTGAACCACGAATCGACCAACTCGCGCACCCGAACTATGGCAAGGAATGCTCTCTGTCGCGGCACATCCCGCGATCTCGACGCTGCGGTGCGATGACCCAGGCTCAACGGATTGGCTCCCTTTCTGATCGGACAAAGCGACAAGACTATGGGGCTGAGCGGTACGACGGCAATGACCGAAACTCGGGTCCTTAGGCGTCGAGTGTATCATATCGGCGGCTACGACCCGGCGCCGCCATCGGCGGTGTTCGAACGATTCGCCAAGGAGTTGCGACGTTTCGAGCGTGCTTGGGGCGCACACACGACAATCTCTCAACTTGTGGTCAGTGGGGATCTCGCCGCTTGGCAAGTGTCTGCGTCGGGCTCCAACTGGCGTACCGAAATTGAGATGCGACTCGTCCGATGGGATGATGTGATAACCAGCGCAGGCACGCGGCCAACATGGAGCCGCCTGGTGCCTGCGATAGTAGCTTTTTACGATTTCCTGATTGCGGGGGCTTTGGTAGCCTACCTGCGGTCGAGCTGGCGATATGCCATGTTCTTCATCTATCCGTTCCTGATTCTTGCGTTGATCGCGGCACTCTCCGTTGGAGCTGCAATATTCACTCAGAATCTTCTAGGGAATTATTTTGCATCAATATTGAGTTTTCTTATCAGCGCATATCTGTTGTTGCACGCAGCAGACCGCTGGTTATATCTCAGTCTATTACTCGAAGATTGGATTTTCTCTAGCCATTACGTCCGCAGGGGGGATAATAATTTAGGCGATCGCTTACAGCGCATCGCGGCTGATATCGCAGACAATACCCGAATGGAGGCGGTGGACGAGATTCTCATTGTCGGGCACAGTTTAGGCGCGGTGCTTGCCGTCGATCTCATCGATCGCGTGATGAAAATCGAATGCGATCGACCTGGAGCCAACCGGAAGCTGGCCTTTCTGTCCGTCGGAGCTTCCATTCTCAAGATTGGGCTCCATCGCGCCGCATCCGGATTTCGCGCCGCGATCGGACGAGTAAGCTCCAATCGCAACGTGTTTTGGGCAGATTACAGGGCTCGTTCCGATGTTATGAATTTTTTCGGGGCGGAGTTGCTGCTACACTTGAATCTCCCCCCTACCGACTCCCCCGTCGTCCGGAATGTGAGCATCCGACGGATGATCGCTCCGGAGCGTTATCCACGAATCCGAAAGAACTGGTACAAAATGCACTGTCAATTTGTGAGAGGTAACGACCGACGAGCAGCCTATGATTACTTTATGGCGACCTGCGGGCCAATTTCCGCGGAACGGATCGCGCGATCGGAGCGAGGCGCGACAGATTTGTTCGATGTAGACGGCAGATTGATCGAATCGGCCAACTTCGCAGACGATATCAAGACCGTGGGGACGGCAAGACCATGACCCTTTCTGTTGCGAAGGCGATCTACCTAATTCTCGCAGTTGGTTGGTACGTGATCCGCATTCCTCACGAGCGGCGTTCTCGTCGGACTCCTATTTCCCGTTCGGCGCGCGGGATCAAGGAACGAATATTGCTTTCTATTTCTTTTACTGGCTTAGGTATCTTGCCTTTTTCCTACATTGCCTTCGGCTTTCCACGTTTTGCAAAATACACATTCCAACCCTCTCTTGCTTGGGCAGGAGCAGTTACTTCTATGGCAGCGTTGCTGCTGTTTTATCTTACCCATCGCGCCCTGGGGCGGAATTGGTCCGTTTCTCTAGACCTTCGTGAGAGCCACAAATTAGTGACAGATGGAATTTATACGTATTTGCGTCACCCGATGTATTCAGCCTTCTGGCTATGGGCCATTGCGCAAGCGCTTCTTTTGCCCAACTGGATTGCGGGCCCGGCTGGCTTGGTGGGATTTGGTACGCTCTATTTTTTTCGGGTCGGCGAGGAAGAAAAACTCATGAGAGAGGCCTTCGGAAACGAGTACCGGGACTACATCAATCGAACCGGCCGCATCGTCCCACGCGTGGGCAGCGTTCACCCGCACCGCTAACGAAAGGACAGGGACGCGAGTAAACTTGGTTCCGTTTTGCCGCGCGCATGTTGTTTGGCAACCATAACTCGTCGTAGGCGCCCCCCGGGATATTTTGCCAGTTGAAATTTATCATGGCATCTGAGACTGTTTGAGGGTGCCACACGACGATTTGAATACGAAATTGTTCGGCACCATGTTGCGCAATTACACTGGAATATAAATTGCGCTGAGCTGAGAATGGGCTTGTTAACTGAGGGCGAACCGATGAAAAAGATCGTAGTGTTGGCCGTATCTGTTGCACTCATTAGCGTTGGCGGGTGTGCTTCCATCGGTAAGGGGAAGGGCAAAGCTCCGCCTCCGGCTGCTGCGCCCATCGTAACCAAGGGCTAGCGTCGTCAGTCAAGAAAGCGGTCGAGTAATCGACCGCTTTCTCCTTGGGTATTGCAATACAGTATTCGGCGTGCGGAAATCCTGCATCCGTGCGCGTGCTTGATCGGGAGGCCTGCGATGCGGTTTGGGACAAACCCCTCAGTTCGCTCTTGGATCTTGGCTTGTGGCCTGGCGGGCGGGCTGCTGGTCTCTGGATACGATATAGCGGGCGCGCGCGATCGCAGCAGCTTCCAAGGTGGGGGGCACGTATCTCCCTCGACGAATGTGGTCTCCACATCCCGGCTGTCATACCCGTCACGCGAGAAGGCGCAGTATTTTGTCGAGTTCCGCTCCCGTTACGCCCTCAGCTATGGCCACACGTTCTTGGTTCACGGGCGCCTTAACGCGAGAGGTGAAATAGGCCCGGTAACGGCGGATCAGGTCGCGGGGCTTCACCCCGCTGGCGAGGGACCGCAGCTATGGTCGGTCGGCCACGTCGTTCCTGTTCCAGCAGAAACGGGCCCGAGCGATGGCGATTTGGAAGATCAGTACATCTCCAATCGCTTCCGCGTGCTGCTGGACGAAGCTCAGTACCGCCGCGTTTTAGCTTATATCAAACGCAAGCAAAGAACTGCTACGATGTGGCATGCCGTTCTTTATAATTGCAATCGTTGGGTTGGCGAGGTAGCGCAATTCATGGGAATGGATGCTCCGGATAATACGCTATTGTACCCAGCGGATTACATATCTAGCCTTCGGAGTCTCAATGACCGTAAGATGCTGGAGCCGCAATTTTCAGCTCACCGAACTTGGTAAATGCTGCCGGACGCCGCAGCACTCCGAGTACGATAGGGAGAAGCCCACGCGAAATTCAAGTGCTGCAATGTTCGTGTCGCTGCGGGCCGGCCGCCCTCCTTTCGGCGGCATCTATCTGAATGCATTGCTCCGAGAATAATCGGGGTGCAACAGAGAGCCTCGAGCGTCTTGATATTTGCTTCGATGACGCTCACCATATCCACCTATCGAAGGACGATAACCGGTGTTCCGATCGAAACTCGGCCGAACAGATCGATTATATCGTCGTTAAGCATGCGGAAGCACCCATAGGACGCAAACGTTCCGATAGAATCGGGCCTGTTTGTTCCGTGGATCGCGTATTGCCCTCCGCCAGAAAGCGTCAGAGCGCGGGCACCCATAGGATTTCGCGGAGACCCTCCCGAAATTACATCCGGAAGTCTTGGATTATCTCGCTTTATCTCAGTGGGTGGCGACCAGGCTGGATCAATATACTTTCCTTCTATTTTTACGGAGCCTACCCACTGCTTCGTTGATCTGCCGACCGCCACTCGATATCGAATAGCCGTGCCGTCCTCCAAAATTAAATATAACTGTCTGTCTTTTGTCTTGATGACGATGGAGCCAGGTTCTTCCTTGCCGGCGTAGGAAACGGAATCTCGGGCGCTGACAGGGGAAACCAGCAGGAGTGCCGCGAAGATCGTCGGCGAGAGCGTCCGGCAATTCTGCATTCCACTCTCCTGTCCGGTCGGTTCGGCGCACGAATTGAGGCTGCTGACCCTGCTCCGGTCATCCTCAGCGTCACGTAACGTGCCCCAGCCAGAGGCATTCGACCGAAATCATATTCTTTTGTTCTTCCGGAATTCAAGTTCGTGATCTCAGGCGAATTCTGCAGCGCCGATTGCCGAAGATAATGTCGTGAAGCATGATCCGGTTCCGATTGATCAAATGCCCTCTCCTGCAGCCGATCCTCAAGTCTCTTGATGACTTGCTGTCGCGTCAGAGCGCTCGTCCGGCATTTTTGCTGACGTGCGGCGGGGCATCGCGTTGGCTTGGCACAAGAGGCCCTCCTCGATTGTCATATGGTGTTTCGATGCAGAAGCCTGAACATGCCTCGGCCGCCGATTAATCATTCGAATTCAATCGCTATGTGTACTTGCAGAGGAGCGCGCGATCGGAGCCGGTCGTGTCCCTCTGAAGCGGTAAAATGACATTCAAATCTGTTGGTTGACGGCAGAGCGCACGGGTGGTCCTGAGCCCTGGAAACTGGACCGCTTTGGGTTAGGGTTACAACCATCACCGACGAGCCAATAGGCGCATTGCGGATGCCCGCAGATCCGGCCATCGGGCCGTCCATGCTGTGCCCGGCAAAAAGGCGGGCAGATACCAGCCAAAAAACTGGCCACCCTACTGAATTGTCAGCGTAATCGAGTGCCCGGATTTCGATTTCTCCAAAGTGACGAAAATATCACTTCAAGACGGATTTCGGCGCGCGTCGTTTGCGAATGATCGTCATTCACTTCCCGCTAATGCTTTCGTGTGCAACCAATAGGGTCTCCACTGTGCATGGGAGGAGGATCACATGCGTCTACGCCTTGTATCCACTGCTCTAGCAACATGCCTTGCTACCTCGACCTTCGCCGCCGATCTTCCGAGCCGCGCGCCACCAGTCGCCCCCATCGTCTACGCACCGGTGTTCACATGGGCCGGACTTTATGTGGGCCTCAACGCCGGCGTGGGATGGGGGGACTCAGGCGGCGTCATCGTCACAGGGCCGACGGGTGCCTCTTCCGCTTCTCTGGGCGGCGGCAGCAGCGACGGCCGCTTCGTCGGTGGCGCCCAGATTGGTTATAATTGGCAATCCGGCGCCGTAGTTTACGGCCTTGAGACCGACATCCAGTATGTCGACACGGGCGGCGGCAACGTGGCCTGGGGACCCTACACCTGGTGGGCAGGCCGAGGCGGTGGCGATGGCGCCTATCTCGGCACCGTTCGCGCCCGCCTGGGCTACGCTTTCGACCGGACCTTGATCTACATCACGGGTGGCCTCGCCTATGGTGGCCTCAACACCAACCCGCTCACCGGCAACTCCACGAGCAACGCAGGCTGGACCGTCGGTGGTGGCGTCGAATATGCCTTCACCAACAACTGGATCTTCAGGGTCGAAGGTCTTTACGTCGATACCGGCGAAGGCAGAACGACGCGGGCCTTTTTCAACCCGGCAGGCGGCGCTCTTCCGGCTGGAACCTATACTGCGACAACCAGCGGCGGCGGCGGTGCCGGGCTGGTTCGAGTCGGCGTGAACTACAAGTTCTGAGACGAATACGTGGGACCTGGGAGCAGCCCGGCGCTTTGCGCCGGGCTGTTTAGCGAGGCTTGGATTGCAAATGCAGTTGCTCGGGCTGCGGCCGCAGGCCTCGCCAATACCCTTGCTACACATGCGCTGGTCATTGGCCGGCAGAGCGTGCCCGGCGCGCAATCTGATCAAATTCGCCCGGCGAGCGCGTCCGTTCCTCGCATATCCGGATCGGCTCAGGACAGCCGGGCCGGGAAGACCGCGTCCACAATTCGAACATCAGCTCGACGAAACCTGCATCGGCGAAGGGTGCGAGCATTGGCTCGCACAGCCATTGAAATTCTCAATGAATAGCCCCGACCGAAAGCATATTTCCCAAAAGGCGCTGCTTGGGAAGAGACTAGGCGCCCTTGCGCCGAGGACGACGACTTCCGCGACCGAATTACCGGCGCCAGAAATCGGACGATCCTGACGTCCGCTAACGGGATGGACCGGATGCTCCCGCCGCCGCGTGAGCTGCGGCGTCGGCTTCGACGCGAACGGCAAGATCGCCTTCCGACGCAAGATCCCGCGCTTGGCGCTGGAGGAGACCTTCAAGACCCTCCCGGGCTGTATCGTCGGGATGGAGGCGTGCCTGAGCGCTCATTTCGTCGCCCGCACGTTGCGCAGTCTCAGGCACGAGCCCCGCATCATTCAGGCGAAGTACGCCAAGCTTTCCGCGGCTAGGACGCTGATGTTGTCCGCCTGCCGCGCGCGGCCTGCTTTACCGGCACGGCAGCGGCCTTCCGGCCCAGCCCCATCGACTTCGCGAGGTTGGAGCGGGCTTCCGCATATGCCGGCGCGACCATCGGGTAGTCGGCCGGTAGGCCCCATTTTCCGCGGTACTGTTCCGGCGTCATACCGTACTTCGAATTCAGGTGACGCTTGAGCGATTTGAACTTCTTGCCGTCCTCCAAGCAGATGATCCAGTCCGGCGTGATGGATTTCTTGATCGGTACCGCCGGGGCAAGCGTTTCCACGGGTGCCGGGGGCGGTTCTTTGCCCAACCCGGCTAGAGCGCCATGCGTGCGCTCGATGAGGCCGACGAGCTCGGCTTGAGGCACGCTGTTGTGCTGAACATATGCCGCGACAACCATCGCAGAGAGTTCAAGCACAGCCTTGTCGTCGCCAGCCATCATAAGCCTCCATCGTTATGAAGGGGGCTTAGCAGATCAGGCTGGCTGGGCAATCCTGATCTAAGTTCAATCATAGCATCCCGACTCGATTGCAAGGCCAAGCTATCCTCTCCACCCCCCGTCAGGATATTGTCCTCAGCGCAATGAAATTGCCCAGCGAGTTGGATTGCCGGGCATTTTTGACGACTGGGGAACGAGTTGCCCGCTCGTCCTACGAGGCTTCAGTATGGCCGATGCCGTCCACGAGCATGTTGCAGCCGCGCGAGGCGAGGCCCCACCGTCGGGTCACGGCGCCTGCCGCCGCGGTCAGAACGCCGCCCGTGGTCTGAGCGATGCCCAGGTTCTTCTCGCCGACGCCGGCGCCGTTAACGGTGTCCAGCTTGGCATCGGTCATGGCGACGGAGACTTCGGAGCCGGTGTTGCGAGCGTCGGTCATGTCGATCTCTTCATGTGGGCCGGTAGTTTCTTCGTCCGGCCTGATGAGAGGCATTTGACCGTGGCGCGCTTACACACGCCTTACAGCCCCGTTGAGAAGCCCCTTAGCGGAAGTCGAGATGCCCGAGTTGGGTCGGGAGCCGACGTATTCAGGAGGTTACGGAGATGTTTGGCGGCCGGTCCCGCTTCGGCGGGCCGGGCTTTCTTCGATTCAAAGCAGGATGATCGCGCTCATCTGGAGGCCTCGCGTTGGGTTCGAACCGAGGATGTGAGGACTTGCGATCCCCCGCGTAGCCATTCCGCCACGAAGCCGTTTGAGGGGTCTACAGCTGCTGCGCTTGCTAGCCTGTTAATTTTGTAGGGAATTGCCTTTCACTGCTTCGGCTGGTGTTTCGCCTGCTCTAGGCTGGCGCGGGCTAGCATCGCTTCGAGCTGGGCGAGCGCGGTCATGGGAAGGACGAGCAGCAGATCGGAGTCGCCCGCCGTCTCAAATTTCACTGCGGCATCGCCGCGCGCGTCGCTGCTCACCTGGATCTTTGTCGGCTGAATCACCGGGATCTCAACGGTTGGCTTTTCGGACATCACTTGGCTCTCTCAGCGTATTGTCCAATCAGCCTCGATCCCGCTTCGGCGGGGCAAGGCCTTTCATTTTGGAACTAACCTCGCTGGTTCGCGTTTCCAAGCCGGATTTCAGAGTATTGCTCGATCTCAGGTCGAGCAATGGGGCTGGAGGCCCACGTGAACCCCGCCACCCCATGGCGGGGTTTGCCGTTTCAAAGCATCACCCCTTAAGATCTGCGCACCTCAAAGGTCGTTGGGACAACGTTCATCTTTCGCCATCAATGTCTCAAAGCGCCTTCGATGCGGCGTGGCGCTGAGTTGCCGCGTCTCCCCCAAGCCGTGGGTGGCTCGGCGCCTTTTTCCCGCTATCCCGCGAGGGCGTCCCCGATGTCCCGCTCAAGCTCGATCACGATGCGCCGATAGTCTGCCGCGATAGCAACCGCCGCCGGCTCCGCTTTCTGAGACCACCGGATGTAAGCGAGTGATGCTAGTTCATAGCTTTCATAGAGGTCGAGAATCGAACCGTGGGCGGGTCGCTCAAGCTCGCCCCGCCGCTCGGGTCAGCGGAGCATCAGCCGAGCCAGCCCTGATTTCTGTTCTGGCGTCATTGCGACCGCTGCGATCAAAGGCGCAAGCCAATCCCTCTTTGGACCCGCAAATATTGCCCTTTGGGTCCAAGCTTTCGCGCCTGTCTGGATTGCGCCCCTTGAGGCGGACATGGTGACGGCCAGCAATTGACGGGGAAGCCGGGCTTTCGAAGGATGAAAGCCCATGGTTCGACATCGTTCCCACAGCATCGAGTTCAAGCGCCAGGTAGCCCAGGATTATCTGGCGGGGGAGACGCTCCATAGCCTCGCTCGAAGGCACGATCTGTCGCGCAACCTGATCCGCATTTGGATTCAGAAGTTCGAAGCCGGCGCCTTCGACGACGAGGCGGCCGCCGCCGTTACGATCGAAGCCTACGAGGCGCACACCCACTGCATAACGATCTCGCGTCGATCATGTTCGAAGTCGACATCGATATCGGGCGGCTCACGGCGCTCCTCCGAGACGAAGCGCTCGAACAGGAGATCGTTGACGCTGGGATCAATCGAGGTAATGCCGAGAACGAAGCAGACGGCCGAGTTCGCGGCCGAGCCCCTCCCCTGGCAAAGGATATCGCGCGAGCTGGCGAAGCGAACGATCGCGTTCACCGTCAGGAAGTACGGCGCGTACACGCGGGCGCACGGGGCTCGTCAGGTCACTTTAATCCAGGCCGAGCATCTCGGTACTATCGCCAGCCATCTCTCGGCCGCTCACAGGTTTTGCCGGGCGACCTGCGCCGTAACGTCGTTACTCAAGGCATCAATCTGCTCGCGCTGAAAGACAAGCGCTTCAGGATTGGCTCCGCAATCTTGCAAACCACCGGAGAATACCATCCGTGTTCGCGGATGGAGGAGATACTCGGCGTTGGCGGGTACAACGCCGTTCGCGGGCTCGGCGACATCACTGCCCGCATCATCGAGAGCGGTATGGTCAAGGCCGGGGACGGCATTGTCGTCGATTTCGGAGACCGACTTGCAGGCGGATCTGCCTAGGTCCACCGTCCAGAGACGTTGTTGGCCTCAAACCTGCTCTGTTCCTTGCGTCAGTCGCACGCACGCGACAATTTGCCGCGACGCCGCTTACCTCCCAGGCTTGGGGAAAGCGCGCCTCACGAACCGCGAACCCGCAAAGCCATATCGCCAGGGCTGCTCGGCGGCTTTCGAAATTCCAATGCGAGTGCTGCGAGAAATCTCCGGCGCATGTGATCGGTCGACAATCGAGAACGGGCGGCGTTCCAAACTCAGCCCATTATAGGCGCCCGTTATCCCAAGCGCCTGGGCCAACCGTCCCGGCCCATTGCATAGGGTTACCGTGCTGCGGCGACGCGCCCGCATTTCGGCCAGCCCATCTGTCGGCTCGATGGCCCTAAGCAAGACCGCGCCAGCGCCTTCAGCGACGATATTCAAACACCAGTGAAGCCCATAGGACCGATAAACGTAAGCGTGCCAGGAAGGCCCGAACATAGCCGCATTTCGCGGCGTCAGACCTCGGAAGCTGTGCGAAGCTGGATCGTCAGCGAGAGCCACCCTGTTTTCACCAACGAATGCTCAGCCCTCCGCGGCCGGTGATGCTGTGGCTGTCGGCGAAATGGGCCAGGCTGGTCTGGGCCTCGACCTCGCCATAGAGCGCATAACGGCCCCATTCGTATTTGGCGCCGAGGCCGAGCCCGCCCCAGAGCCGCTCCTGACAGCTGGTTAAGCGCGTGCCGGCGAGCGTTGCCGTCGTTCCGTCAAGGAATTCGTAATGCAGGTTGGCGATGCCGTAGAGCGAGGCATTGACCTGTCGTCCTGCGTTGTCGCGCCAGCTCTGCCGGTAGTCCGCGGAGATGCCGAGCCGCCCGCGCAGGCTGGCGCCATCGCCGAGCGCGACGCGGGCGCCGAACGGGTCGATGAAGCTGTCCGCATCGATATGTGAATAAGTCAGCTGCGCCTGTGGCGTCAGAGACCAGGCGCCTGATAGCGCGATGCGCTGTCCTAGTTCGAGCCCCAGCGCATAGCCGAAGCCGGCCTTGCCTTTGGCGAGCTGGCGCCCGGCCGTCGTGGACGACAGGTCGCTGTCGAACCAGCTGAGCTTGGTCTGCGCGTCGGCATAGAAGCCCGTCGCGCCATACCATGTCAGCGCCCCGCCAAAGCCGCGGCCCGAGGCTCTGATCTTGCCGCGCCCGAAGACCGAGGCGATGTCGGCCAGCGCTTCGCCATGATGCAGCGAGACGCCACCGACCAGCGTGCCGGCATCGCCTGCGAAAACCTGCCCGTCGGCGCCGGCCTGCAGGCGCCAGCTATCGATCATGTAGCTCGTGCCGGTCGTCGAGAAACCCGGCGTGATGCGACTGTGGGCTGCATCTATGCGGGCCCAGATCGCCCTGCCTGCCGCGTTCGCCGTGTCATCCGTCCGGCCGTCGAAGCGCTCGCCGACGCGCTGACGCAGCGTCTGGAGCTCGTTCAGGCTCTGCAGGACCTGGCCATAGGCTTCATAGATGGGCGCTCCCGGTTGGTAGATCGGACCGACGTCGGTCGGGCCGCTCGACGGTGAGGTGGAAGACGGCGGCGCCATATAGGCAGAGCGCAGATACCAGTCGCCGTCGTTCGGCGTGCTGATGCCGTTCTTCTGCAGGGTGTAGGCATAGGCGCCGGCGACGACGGCCTGCTGCCCCTTGAAGACATAGTTGCCCTGGAGCGTGAAGACGCCGTTCGAGGCCCCGCCGACATCGACGATCTTGATGCCCTCGATGGTCTGTGCGCCGGCGCCGCCCTGGTTCAACACCGTGACGAGGGTCGTTCCCGCGGTGCTGCCGGTGATGACGAGGCGGTCGGACGGCGAGGAATCGCCGCCGAGCACGGTTTCGATCTCGAGCCTGCCACCATTACCGAGATAATTGCCGTTGATCGTCAGCGTGCCGATCGAATTGCCCGGCGCGATCATGCCCCCCGGCTGATTGATCGTGGCGCCGACAGTACCGATGCCCTGGAGGCGGCCGCCGATGACCTCCATCGTCCCGCCAAGGATACCATTCACGGCGAGCGTGCCCGCCACCACGCTGCCGGCGCCGGTGAAGGTCGCGCCGCTGTCGCCGGTCAGCTCCAGCTTGCCCGCTCCGTCCTTGATCAACGCGCCTGCGCCGGTGAAGCTGGGAGACATGCCGATGTCATGGCCATCCGTGTCGATGACGACGCCATTCCCGGAGAGGTTGATGGTGCGGGTGTCGAAGCCTGCGAAGAAATTGGGATTGTCGTCTGTAGCACGCAGGAGGCCGCCATCGAAGGTGACGCTCACAGCGCCATTACCACCGAAGATCCGTCTGGTTTCCAGGACGCCTCGATTGTTCGTGGGGCCCTGCAGAAGCAGCGTCCCGCTGGCGACTGAGCTCTCACCGATCCGGACTCCGCCCTCTGCGCGAACCAACCCGCCATTCTCGACCGTCAGCGAACCGGTTCCGAGATTGCCGATGGTGAGGTTATAGGGCGACATCAACCACTTCGACCCCGCTCCCGTCACGGTGACGGTGCCGGTGTTGTTGGCGCCGATATAGCCCTGATTGCTGGTGACGGTTGCGCCCGCTTCGATGCGCAAGGTGCCCACGTCGAAGCTGCCAACGGTAAACTGTCCGGTACTGGTCCAGGTCGTGCCCGCGCCGGTCAGTACGACGTTGCCCTGACCGCTGCTGCCGACGAGACCCTCCGTGCTCGAAACCGTTGCGCCGCCCTCGACGCGCAAGGTTCCGGCGCCGGCCCCACCGACGGTCAGCCGGCCGCTGTTCTGCCAGGACGAGCCAAGTCCGCTGACCAACGCATTGCCCCCGCCGCCGATACCGCCGTCGGTATTCGACACCCGGCCGCCAGCCAGAATGTTCAGTACTCCGACGCCGCTATATCCGACATAGAGCTCACCGGCATTGGTCCATGTCGAGGCCATGCCGTTGCTTTTAACGCCCGAGACCGTGACCGTGCCCTGGCTGCCCAGATCGCCGGCGATATAGGCGCTTAGGCTGCTGACTTTGCCGCCATCGAGGATGGTCAGCGAGCCGGTGCCGGACTGCCCGACGACGAGGTCGCTGGTATTGGTCCATGTCGATGCATTGCCGCTGCCATCGATGCCTGAAACGGTGACCGTGCCATTCCCGGCCACATCATTGCCGATCGTGCCGAGATCGTTGGTGACGGTTCCACCGGCCGTGATGTTGAGCTGGCCAATACCGGTATCGCCAACCAGGAGATCGCTCCCAACGGACCAGTTCGGTGACTGGGCAGGGCCAGGGTTCAGATCGCCGCTGCCTGTAACCGATTGCGCGTAGGCTGGCCGCATCCCGGCGGCACAGAGCAGGGCGGCGATAGCCGTCGAGAGAAGCTGCGGCTGGCGGGAGAAGCCGGAGCCGACATGGCTCCTGATGGTCCGTCTCAGCACGTCTCAGCCCCCGGCGCGATGTCGCTTCGTGTTCGTTCCGTTCCCCGCATAGGCGCATATCCACGCGGAGAATCTTGCTGCAAGCGAATCGACGCTGCCGATTGCATAGGCTGACGTTCAATAGTTAATCGCAATGGCAAGGTGCGGCCTCTCCGGAACGACTTTCGGTTCCAGAGAGCAGCCGGACGATCTCACTTGGTGGTATAGCCACCGTTGACGAGAATGGTCTGTCCGGTCATCCACCAGCCATCCGAGACCAGAAAGCGGATGAAGGGCACGATGTCCTCGATGTCGGTCAGGCCCGTCTTTGTAAACTTAGACAAAGCTGCCGCATTCTTGTGATAAGCTTGAGCGTCGGCGTTTTCGGCAGGGTAGAAGAAGGATGTGTCCATCGGGCCCGGGCCGATCGCGGTCACCGAGATGCCCCGCTCGCCGAACTCTTTCGAAGCTGCGCGAGTGAAGTGCTCGACCGGCGCCTTCGTGCCGGCATAGGCGGCGTAGAAGGGTGTGTAGGCGCCAAGCAGCGAGGTCACGAGCGTGCAGATCTTACCGTTGTCATTGACGTGCTTTCCCGCCTCCTTGAGGAAAAAGAAGGCGGATTTCGAGTTTACCGCAGTCATTTCGTCGTACTCGGCCTCGTTGATCTCGACGAAGGGTTTCTTCAGAACCTTGCCGACCGTATTGATGGCGATGTCCGGTTTACCGATGGCGGCGACGGTGTCCGCGAAGAGCTTCTCGACCGCGCCGGCCGTGGTCAGGTCCGACTGAAGGGCGATGGCCTTTGCACCGGTGGCCTTGATGGCTGCGACCGTCTCATCCGCCGCGGGTTTGGTCGCGCTCGTGTTGTAGTGGATGGCCACGGCCTTCGCGCCGTGCTCGGCCAGATCACGGGCAAGCAGCCCGCCGAGGTTCTTCGCCCCGCCAGCAATGAGAACCGTCTTACCCTTGATGCCGTGATCGAACATGTTTCGCCTCCACTGGTCGCGGAAGCCAAAACGCGACCCTCGGCGAAACTGATAACGTTTTGGACGCCTGACCAGAGCAGCGACAGTATGTGCTCCTGACTCCCCTTGACGAGGCGGGCATTTTGGAGTTTGGCGCCAGTTGCGGAAGATTCGTGGCTTTCCGGCTCTTTCAAGGATCGATGCGAGTATCGGTCACCGCGAACCCGGCCTTGTCCAGGCCCTCCACGATATGGGCGATGTAATCTTCCTGGAACTTGCGCCCGCGCCAATCGGCATAGAATTCAGCGGTGTAGTTAGGCCTTAAACGGCGCAGGATTTGCAGATGCATCTCTGCTTTGGCTGTGGCGCCGAGCTGCCCGCAGACGGCCGCCAGCATGACATGCATGAAATAATACTTCTCATCGATGCTCAGGTTCGAGGCCAGCTGCAAGGCGCCCTCGTAGTCGCGCTGGCGATATAGCTCCAGGATCGGGACACCGTATGACATCGCCGGATGGTAATGCTCGCGCGCGTTCGCACGCCGCACGAGTTCGACCCCTTCCTCATAGCGACCCATGACATAGAGCCGATTGCCCAGCGTCAATTGATGCTCGCCGGATCCCGGGTTCTGGGTTATGGCCCGCCGCCCGGCCCTTTCGAATTCCTCGAACTTCCCCATGGCGAACAGCACCGTCGAGCGCATGCTGTGAGCCAGAGCCGAGTGCGGCGCGACGCGAATGGCCTCGTCGGCCATGTCGAGAGCTTCCTGCAGGATCCTGCCACCCTCAGCCGGCCGGGCGTAGAGACCTCGAATCTCGTTCATTTGGATATAGGACAGCATGGCCCAAGCGTCCGAATAAAACGGCTCCTCTCTGACCGCGGCCTCAAGGCATTTCCGGATATCCTTCTGCTCTGTGTCGTCGAGGTTCGCCAGGTAAGTGACGGCGTGCACGACACAGCTATAGGCATCCTGGTGCTTGTCCGGGTGGAGTTTGCGCTCATTCACGTTGATGATGCCCCAGCGCTGCCCGATCTGCCTTGCGACGGTTTCGCCGATGGCCTTCTCCGCCGCCATCATCGAGGACGCTCCGGCTGACTCGATTTCCTCGCGCGAAGCCAGAATGAGCCCCGACCGGTGCTCGCTCAGCATCCATTGGCATCGCAGCGTTCGTTCCTCAGCGTCGGCGGCGACGTCGAGGACATAGAGGCTGCCGGCCCCGCTGGGACGCAGCGACGCGACGAGCTCCTCAAATGATTTGTGAGGCTCGAGACCGGCGATGCGCAGGCCGTGATAGGCAACGAGAGCAGCGACAACTGAGCGGATCGTGCGAGACGATGCCTCGCTGGAGCCCCCGCCGGCCGCTGCCCTGACCACAATGATCGGGATCTTGTGCTCGGGCCCCCGCTGGCCTTCTTCCGGCGGCGCTTGCGCCGACATAGGCCGAAGCCCCGCCCGAACCAGTGTCTCGTTGCTGCCCGAAATCCCGGCCGCTTTCGCCTGACGATGCTCGAAGCGCGGGACGTATCCGCCGACGGGCAGATGAATCACCACGTTCTCCGCGGCGCCATCAACAGCGTAATAAAGGGCCAGTGCCGAACGCAGGCGGGTTGCCTCGTTGCGAACGACGGCATCCTTGGCGGGGTCGAAGTCGACGCCTTTGCCAAAGACGTCCACAGCGATCGTGTAGGCCTTCAGCTGGGCGCTTTTTCCCTCGATGGCCTTTTCGACGACATATCGGAGGAAGCGCGCGCCTCGTGCTGAAATCCGCGTGCTCGGCGCATTCAACAGGTTGTCGAGCGCCGATGCGATTTCCCTCTCTTCAACGCCACCGATAGGCATAACGCTGCTGGATCCACCCTGCCATGCATCCCACGTGCGGGGAGCCGATTGCCACGGGGCGCAGTAATCTTTGCCTGACTGCGCTTTGCTTCACTGCAGCATAGCGCTCCGCGTTCAACAATTGTCCGCCCCCAAAATTTCCGGATATTTTGCTCACGGTCCCGATGCGCTCCAAATGGCGCGAGACAATTTCCGCCTTAAGGCATCCAGCCAACGCCAGCTGACACCGGCTGAGTAGGCACCCAACGCCTGCTTCCGGGCAATGGCCCAATGTCCGCAACTGGCGCGCTACCGACGGAAAATCATATGAGTATCCAGCCTAAGCGTATTCGGGCCGGCGCGGCGTGAACACATCAAGATTGATCACCGGCTCATCGCCGACGACCTCGCCCCAATGCTCGACATTCGACGGGATCACGACTAGCCCCCCGGGACCGATCAGATGCTCCTCGCCGCCGATGAAGAAGCGGATGGTGCCGCTGACGATATACGCGATCTGCTCATGGGGATGGCTGTGCGGTTTGGGCTCGTGTCCAGGCATCAGCCGGTGCAGCGCCACCGTCGCTGCATTACCGGAGAAGGCCTTGCGGTCTACACCCGGGCGCACCGGTGTCCACGGAATCTGGCTCCAGTCGATCTTGTGAATGTCCATGGCAGCGGCTCCGATCGTCGCTCAGTCAGATAGTCACTTGGGTGGTCATTTGGCGGCGCCGAGGATCCCCGACGGGCGGATGAACAGGAACAGCAGCAACACCGACAGCGCTGCGACATTCTTCAATCCGGCGCCGAAGCCAACGATGGCGAGCGCCTGCAGCAGGCCGAGCAGCAAGCCGCCGAGAAAGGCGCCGAAAGGCCGCCCGAAGCCGCCGGCGATCGCGGCGATGAAACCGCTGATCGCGAAGGGCACGCCGACATTGAAGGCGGTGTATTGCGTCGGCGTGATCAGGATGCCGGCGATTGCGCCCAGCGCGGCGCTCAGCGCGAAGGCCAGCGCCAGCATGCGCGAGATCGGGATGCCCTGCAGCGCCGCGGCCTCGCGATTGATCGAGCAGGCGCGCATCGCCTTGCCGGTCCGGGYCAGCCCGAAGAATGCGGCGAGCGCTGCGACGATCGCGAGCGAGCCGCCGACGATCCAGATCAATTGGTAGCCGATCGCGACCGGGCCGATCATTAGCGGCGGCCGGTCGGTGAAGACGGGCAGCGTCTTGGGCTGGTCGCCGACCGCGATCAGGGTCAGCCGCTCGACCACGATCTGTGCGGCGAGCGTAGCAAGGATCATGACGAACATCGTCGCCTTGCGGTTCCAGAGCGGCCTGACGACGACGCGCTCGATCGCGACGCCGAGGATCGCCACCGCCGCGATCGCGATCAGCGCCGCCAGCGGCAGCGGCACGCCGTTCCGCGCGAACAGCACATGGGTGATCATGCCGCCCAGCATCACGAACGCCCCTTGGGCAAAGTTCACAATGCCGCTGGCGTTGTAGATCACGCAGAAGCCGATGCCGATCAACCCGTAGACGCAGCCGATGCCCAGCCCGCTGACCAGGACCTGGGGGATATAGGACCAGTCAGCCATGGGGCGTCTCCTGCATGGTCGGCTCGCCTGCGGACGATTTTCCGGTGCCCAGATAGGCCGCGATCACGGCCGGGTCGGCGCGGACTTCGGCCGGGGTGCCTTGCGCGATCTTGCGGCCGAAATCGACCACGATGACGCGATCGGCGGTGTTCATCACCAGCGTCATGTCGTGCTCGATCAGGAGCACGCTGGTGCCGTCCTCGGCGATGCGACGGATGATCCGCGACAGCGCCGCGGATTCCTCGGTGTTGAGGCCGGCGGCCGGCTCGTCGAGCAGGATGAGCCGCGGACCTGCGGCCAGGGCGCGTGCGAGCTCCAGCATGCGCTGGCGGCCATAGGGCAGCGCCGAGGCGGGCTCGTCGGCCATCGCCGCCAGCCCGGCGAAGGCCAGGAGTTCGCGCGCGCGCGCCTCGACCGCCGCTTCCTCGCGGCGCGCCGAATCCGGCCGCAGCAGTGCGGCGAACAGGCCGGCCTTGCCCTGCAGATGGCAGCCGACCTTGAGGTTGTCGAGCACGCTGAGATCCTCGAACAGCTTGACGAGCTGGAAGGTCCGGACCAGTCCCGCCCTGGCGATGTCGGCCGGCGGGCGGGCGGTGATGTCGTTGCCTTCGAAGATGATGCGGCCGACGCTCGGCGGCAGGAAGCCGGAGATCAGGTTGAACAACGTGGTCTTGCCGGCGCCGTTGGGGCCGATCACCGCGGTGACGCCGTCGGCGGGCACCTCGAACGAGACGTCGTCGACCGCGACCAGCCCGCCGAAGCGCCGGGTCACGCCTTCCAGGCGGAGCCGGGTCATGACCGGCCTCGCGGCGCGAACAGGCTGGAAAGGCCGCGCGGCGCATAGATCAGCAGAAGGATCAGCGCCGCGCCATAGGCGAGGTCCTGATACTCCTTGAAGGCGCGGAAGGTCTCGGGCAGCAGGCTGACGATCAGTGCCCCGACAAGGGGGCCGGCGACCGTGCCGATGCCGCCGACATAGAGCATGGTGAAGGTGACGATGACCATGTGCAGGCCGAAGACCTCCGGGCTGACGAAGCCGACGACATGGACGAAGAGCGATCCGGCCAGTGCCGCGAAGCCGGCCGATAGCAGGAAGGCCGCGAGCTTGTAGCGGGAGACGTCGATGCCGAGCGCGGTCGCCGCCTCCTCGCTGCCGGCGACCGCCGAGAGCGCGCGGCCGAAACGGGAGCGGCGGATGCGCGCGGCGGCAAAGGCGCAGGCTGACACGACGAGCGAGAGCAGGATGAGCTGGCCCCTGTCGGAGGTGACCTCCCAGGGGCCGATGCCGAAAGGCGGGATGCCAGAAATGCCCATGTAGCCCTGCGTCACCGACTGCCATTCTACCGTGATCTCATAGGTGATCAGGCCGATCGCCAGC
The DNA here is from genome assembly GCF_056397745.1 of Allobosea sp. 05L423. NCBI lineage: Bacteria > Pseudomonadati > Pseudomonadota > Alphaproteobacteria > Hyphomicrobiales > Alloboseaceae > Allobosea > Allobosea sp. 05L423. The sequence goes on from NZ_JBFTOA010000017.1 coordinate 19,922, forward strand.
GTGCCCATGGCGAGGTAATGGCCCTTCAGCCTGAGCGTGGGATAGCCGATGATGGCGGCGGCGAGCACGGCCGCGACCATGCCGAGCACGGTGGCGGGCAAGGGCCCCCAGCCATGGCTCGTCGTCAGCACGGCGGAGAGATAGCCGCCGATCGCGGCGAAGGCGTTCTGGCCGAAGGAGACCTGCGCAGCGAAGCCCATGAACAGGTTCAGCCCGGTGACGAAGACCGCATAGATCAGGGCGAAGGAGACGACGGTTGCCGCGTAGCCGCCGACGACCATGGCATAACCGACCACCACCGCGGCGAAGAGCCAGGGCAGCAGGCCGACCAGCCTGATCGGGCGCCGTTCAGGCGAAGTAATGCTGTGCGAGATCGTCATGGGAGGTGATGTCACGCGGATCGAGTTCGGCGACGATGCGCCCGAGCGAAAGCAGGTAGACGCGGTTGGCGAGTTCGAGCGCCAGCGGCGCCTTCTGCTCGACCAGCACGATCGCCAGACCTTCGCGGTTCAGGAGGCCGAGCGTCTCCAGGATTTCTCCGGTGACGCGCGGCGCGAGGCCGAGCGAGGGCTCGTCCAGCAGCAGGAGCTTCGGCCCCGCCATTAGCGCCCGGCCGAGCGCGAGCATCTGCTGCTCGCCGCCCGACATCGAGCCCGCGGCCTGGCCGAGCCGTTCCTTCAGGCGCGGGAACAGGGCCAGCACGCGTTCGCGCCGGCGGTTGAACTCGGCCTTGTCGCGCAGGCGATAGGCGCCGAGTTCGAGATTATCGGAAACGCTCATGGGCGAAAACAGCCCGCGTCCTTCCGGAACCAGCACGATGCCGCGCGAAGCGACCGCGACCGCATCGTGCCGGGGTAGCGCCTCGCCCCGGAAGCGGACCTCGCCGCTATTGGCCGACAGTCCCATGATGGCGCGCAGCAGGGTCGACTTGCCGGCGCCATTCGGGCCGAGCACGGCGACGAGCTCGCCTTCGCCGATGCGCAGATCGACCCCGTGCAGCGCGTGGATATGGCCGTAGCGTGCGGCGAGGCCGGTCGCGGCCAGGATCGGCGGAGCCGAGTTCGGCAGAGCTGCGCTCCCCTGTGTGCCGGCCGCGACCGCCGGGATCATTGCACCACCTTGACCTTGCCGCCTTCGATGGTGGCGAGCACGAAGGGGTTCTCGGTGATGCCCTGGTGGAGGTCCGGCCGGAAATTGTAGATGCCGGTCGTACCCTGGAAGCCGGTCAGCTCCTCATAGGCAGCGCGGACCTTCTCGCCCTCGAAGGACTTCGCCTTCTCGATCGCGGCGATTGTCAGCATGACGCCGTCCCAGCCGCGCGAGGCCCAGTTCGGATCACGATCCCTGAACTTCTCGCGCCAGGGATCGAGGAAGGCCTTGATCCCGGTCTTGAGCGGGCCTTCGGGCAGCGCTTCATAGACCTGCGAGGGCGAGGCGACGAAGAGGAACTTGTCCCCGAGCACCTCGGCAACGGGGCCGAACACGGCGAGATCCTCGAGGCTCGTCAGCAGCAGCATGTCGGCGCCGAGCTGCTTGATGTTCTTGGCGGCGGTGAGCGTCGTGCCGCCGAGCCCGATCTTCAGGATCGCGCCCGCGCCGGCCGCGCGGGCCTTGCTGATCTGCACGCTAAGATCGGCATCGTCCTGCTTGTACTGATCGACCGAGACGACCTCGAGGCCATATTTCGCGGCGTTGCGCTCGGCCACGCTCTTCTGGAGATTGGCGTAAGGAGTCGGGTCGTGCAGCACCGCGATCTTGCGGATCTGCGTTTTCTCCTTGAGGTATTCCAGGCGCTTGTCGACCTCGAAGCCAGCGGGCGGCAAGGTGGTGAAGGCCCAGGGCAGATGCTCGGCCTGCGTCGGCAGGATCGAGCACAGCATCATCGGAATCTTGGCGCGCAGCAGCAGGCCAGCGGCCGCGAAATTGCCGGCCGAGACGCAGCCGCTGACGAAGACGTCGACCTTGTCCGAGCTCAGCATCTTCCGGTAGACGGTCGCCGCCTCCTGAGGCTCGGAGCGGTTGTCCTCGACGACGACCTGGATCTTGCGGCCCATCACGCCGCCCTTGGCGTTGACCGCGGCGGCCGCGAGTTCGACACCGTCGCGCCAGGCGCGGTCGACAGTCGCGGCATAGCCGGTCAAACCGGCTGAAACGCCGATCTTGTAGGGTTCCTGCGCATAGGCCGGCATCGCGCCGGCCAGCGCGAGGCTTGCGGCAAGGCAGGCCGCCAAAAGGGTCTGCTTCATCATTTCTCCTCCCGTTTTCCCTCGGTTCGGGCTGGTGGCCCCGTTCCGAGGCCCCGCCTTTTTCTTGGCTTTTCAGGCTGGTGGTGGTTGCCGTCAGGTTGTCGGCTTGCCGTAGCCGCCGCCGCCGGGCGTCTCCAGCAACACGACGTCGCCGGCTTGCATGGTCAGCTTCTTGGCTTCGCTGACGGATTTGCCGTTGACGAGGAAGCGGCCAGGCGCACCGGACAGGCCTCCATCGATGCCGTCGGGACCGCGTTCGAGCCGGCTCGGCACGGCATTCAGCAACCAGGGGTGGTCGGTGCGCATATGAAACTGGATGATCTGGCCGTCGCCCCCCTGCATCCGGCCCCTGCCGCCGGAGCCCGGCCGCAATTCCTTGCGATCGAAGACAATCGGCATCGCCGCTTCGAGGATCTCGATCGGCACCGCCGCGACGCCGGTCGGGTAGCAGGTCGCGCTCGGTCCGGGCTTGCCGGCGCGGGCGCCCATGCCGCCGGAATAGTTGAACATCGACGAGGTGAAGGCCTCGCCGCTGGGCTTGCGGCCCTGGATCTGGATCGTCCAGACCGCGCCCGAGCCTTCCGCCAGCACGCGCTCCGGCATGACCTGATGCAGTGCTTTCAGGATCGGCATCGGCACATACATGCCGACGACATGGCGCGCATTCACCGGTGCCGGATAGGCGCAGTTGACGATCGAGCCAACCGGCGCACGCACCTCGATCGGCGCCAGCGAACCCGTGTTGTTCGGCAGGTCCGGATTGAGGCAGGAGCGGATCGCGAAGGTCGAATAGGCGTGGGTGTAGTTCAGGACGACGTTGATGCCGGTCGTCGTCTGCGGCGAGGACCCCTCGAAATCGACGATGATCGAGCCGCTCTCGGCATCGACCGTGACGGCCGTCCTGAGCGTGATGATCTCGCCGCCGGGAACGTCGAAGATCGCCTCGCCGTGATAGGTGCCGGCCTTCAGCTTGCGGATGGCGTTGCGCGTCGCCTCCTCGGAGCGGTCGATGATCTCGTCGGACAGCGCCTCGATGTCCTCGATCCCGTAGCGCTCGCACAAAGTGATCAGGTGGTCGGCCGCCGCCTCGCCGGACGAAACCTGCGCCGAGAGATCGCCGAAGACGGCATCGGGCGTGCGGACATTGCGGCGGATAATATCGTGCAGCATTTCGCTGGGCTTGCCGCGCTCATAGAGCTTGAGCGGCGGGATCCAGAGGCCTTCCTCATGCACGTCGCGGGCGCCGGCACCGATGCCGTAGCCGCCGATATCGGTGTGGTGGATGGTCGAGCCGATATAGGCGAGCAGCTTCTCCCCGTCGAAGATCGGCGTCAAAATGGTGATGTCGAAGAAATGCCCGGCCGAGAGCCAGGGATCATTGGTGATCAGCACGTCGCCGGGCTCGCAGCGGCCCTTGAACAGGCGCACCAGATGCGCCCCCGCGAAGGCGAGCGAGTTGATATGGCCGGGTGTGCCGGTATTGGCCTGCACCACCATGCGGCCGCGCTGATCGAACAGCGCGCAGGCGAGGTCGCCGGCCTCGCGCACGATCGGGCTGAAGGCGATGCGCTGCAGCGCCTTGGCCCGCTCGGTGACGATGCCGATCAGGTTCGACCAGAGGATTTCGAGCTCGACTCCGTCCATTGGATGTGACCTTGCCATCGGACTTACCCTTTCGTGGCGACGATGCAGCCGAGCGCGTCGATCGTCGCGCTCCAGCCGGGCGGCAGCGCGGTCGTGGTCTCGCGCTCCTCGATGATGGCGGGGCCGGCGACGGTCTGGCCGATGGCGAGCGCCGAGCGCTCGTAGACGGGGACGGACTGGCCGTCCTCCCAGGCATGAACCGGCCTGTGGCGCTTAGGCGCCCCGGCGGCGATCTGCGACCGGGCCTGGCCGTCGAAATGCGGCAGGGGCCCACGCGCGACGACACGCCAGGTCACGAGTTCGATCGGGACATGCGAGGGGTTGACGCCGTAGAGCGTGCGATAGGCCGCCTCGAATTGCGCGGTGAGCGCCTTGCTGTCGCGGCTCTGGCGCGGATCGGCCTCGAAGATGATCGTGACCTCGTGCTGCTGGCCGACATAGCGCATATCGGCGCCGACCAGGATCGTGACATCGGCGGCTGCGCAGCCGGATTCACCCAGCGCCGTCAGCCCTTCCTTCTCGAGGTCGCCGATGACGCGATCGACGCGCTCCCAGTCGAGATGGTCGATCCGCGTCAGGTCGCTGCGCACGAGATCGAGCCGGACGGGAGTGACGAGCGTGCCGAAGGCCGAGAGCACGCTCGACTGCGGCGGTACGATCACGCTGGTGCTCTGCAGCAACTCGGCGACGCCGCAGGCATGCAAGGGGCCGGCGCCGCCGAAGGCGAAGAGCGGTAGGCCGCGATAATCGACGCCGCGATCTGTCGCATGGGTTCGCGCCGCCGAGGCCATGGCTTCCGTAACGATGCGGTAGATGCCACGCGCCGCCTGCGCGGCATTGAGGCCGAGCGCCTCGCCGAGCCGCGCCATGGCCGCGTCGCAAGCGGCCTTGTCGAGCGACATGTCGCCGCCGAGGAAGTTCTCGGCATCGATCAGGCCGAGCACGAGGTCGGCATCGGTCACGGTCGCGTTCTTGCCGCCGCGGCCATAGCAGGCCGGTCCCGGATTGGAGCCGGCGCTTTCCGGCCCGACTTTGAGCAGGCCGAGATCGTCGACATGGGCGATGCTGCCGCCGCCGGCGCCGATCTCGATCAGGTCGATCGAGGGCACGGTGACCGGCAGGCCGCTGCCCTCGCGGAAGCGGTAGCGCCGGTCAACCTCGAACAGCCCGGTGATCAGCGGCGTGCGGTTTTCGATGAGGCAGGCCTTGGCGGTGGTGCCACCCATGTCGAAGGACATCAGCCGGTCGATGTCGAGCAATTCGGCATAATGGCAGGCCGCGAGCGCGCCGGCAGCCGGGCCGCTCTCGATCATCCGCACGGGGTTGCGGCCCGCGGTCTCGGCCCCGACGACTCCGCCGGAGGACAGCATGATCAGCGGGGTGTTGGCGAAGCCCTCGACGCGCAGCCGGTCGCTCAGCCGCTTGAGATAGGGCTGCGAGATCGGCATCGCATAGGCATTCACCGTCGCCGTCGAGGCTCGCTGGTATTCGCGGATCTGTGGCGCGACCTCCGACGAGGTGCAGATGAAGACGTCGTTGAGTTCGCGCGACAGGGCGACTGCGACCAGCGCCTCGTTGTCCGGGTTGGCGAAGCTATTGAGGAAGCAGATCGCAACAGCACGCGCGCCGCTGGCCCGGATATCGGCCGCGAGCTCTGCGATATCCTGCGGACTCGGTGCGAGCGCCACCGTGCCATCAGCCAGGACGCGCTCCTTCAGGCCGAAGGTCAGCTCGCGCGAGACCAGCGGCTCGGGGAACTCGATCTGCGGATCGTACATGTCGTAGCGATGCTCATTGCGGATCGAGAGCACGTCGCTGAAGCCGTCGGTGACGACGAGCGCCGTCGGCAGACCCTTGCGCTCGATCAGCGCGTTGGTCACGACGGTCGTGGCATGGACCACAACGCCGTCGACCGCGCCGGCGGCGATGCCGGCCTTGCCGAGCACGGAGTCGACGCCCCGGAAGAAGCCTTCCAGCAGATCGTGATGCGTGGTCAGCGTCTTGTCGACGCTAAGCCCGCCCTGCGGGTCGCGCAGGACTATATCGGTGAAGGTGCCACCGATATCGACGGCCAGCGAGTAGGTCATGCTCTCAGTCTTTCCAGGTCAAGCCACGCGAGATGCGTGCGGCGCTGCCGACGACCTCACGGATCTGTTCGGGATCGGGAACGGGCGGAATGAACTGCGTCGCGCCGACGATGGCGATCGAGCCGACGAGAACCTTGCGGTGGTCGAAGACGGGGGCGGCCACCGTGTTGACGCCGGTGATCACCTCGTCGGGTGCGGTGGCCCAGCCGCGTTCGCGAACGGCGTCGACCTCGGCAAGCAGCGCTTGCGTTGAAATGATGGTCGCTGGCGTCCAGGCTTCGAGCGGGCCGTTGGCGATCGCGGCCGTACGCTCCTGCGAGCCGAAAGCGAGCCAGATCTTGCCGTGGGCGCTGGCATGGAAGGCGAGCCGCGTGCCGGGCCGAGTGGAGAATTCGATGAGCGTCCGGCCCTGGATCAGTTCGAGGACGATCAGCTCGTCGTCGATCGCGGCGCAGACGGTGACCGCCTGGCCGGTGTGGTCGCGCAGGGTCATCAGTTCCTCGCGCGCGGCGCTGACGATGTCGAAGCGTTGCCGCAGCGCCTCGCCCAGCACCATCAGCTTGATCCCAGCCTCGTAGCGGCCGGTCTCGACCTCCTGCCGGACGAAGCCGTGGCGCTGCAGCGTTACCAGGTGCCGATAGATCGTCGCCTTCGACGCGGAGAGCGCCTCGGCGATCTGGGCCAGCGAAGCCGGGCGGCTCTGCTGCACCAGATACTCGACCGCGTGAAGTGCGAGATCGAGCGTGCTGGTGCCGGCAGGCGCAGGCTTCCCCGCAGCTTTTGGCAAATCCGTCGACAAGAGCGTTCCTCGTATTTCATTTCATATAATGAAACGTCATTTTATTATTTGATACGCTATGGGTTAACTGAGGCGCCTGTCAAGTGTCGGCCGAGGCTGCGATGTCCGGAGCGGCGAAACATTTGGGTTAGCGCATCGATCGGTCGGCGATGCTGATGAAGCGCGCAGCCTCCGCGAATATCAGCAGCCAAACGAAGCAGCGCTTCCGGCCCGCCGCTCGAACTATGACGCCAGGCTCAAACGAAGTGGCCCAACCATCGCTTAGGTCCGCAAAGGATCGCCAACGGACCGCGCTAATGGACAGGCCCCCGAATGGCCGCTGCCGGGCACCCAACCGATGTCCGCAATTGGCGCGTTGCGTCAGGATTTGTCGCCGCATGCGGAATGAAGGGTGCCCAGAGAGCCGAATGACGTCTTGGCTCGAAAGGAGCCATATCTCATTGCGCGCTGTGCGGAGTCGTCGGGAGATGCCTGACGGAGGTTCGCGGCGAAACCTTCGCCGCCCTCAGGGCGACCGAATAAAAAACCTTGGCCTATTGGACATCCCATGCCAGCCAATAGCGCTCGCTGGGCCTCCGTCTCCACCCCCTCCGCAACGACGGTGAGTCCAAGGGCGCGCCCAAGGTCGATGATGGCGCGGACGATGACGGTCTTCGAAGGACTGGCAGTCAATCCCCCGACGAAGCTCCGGTCGATCTTGATTTCCGTAACGGGAAACGCCTCAAGCGAACGGAGGTTTGAATAGCCAGTTCCGAAATCATCTACGGAGAGGCCGACACCGAGATTCCGCAGCCGGCGGAACGCCTCCAGCACGCCGGGCGTGTCATTGAGAAACATGCCTTCTGTGATTTCGAGTGTCAGCAAGGCTGGTCGAAGACCGGACTGTCGTAAGATGCGGTCCACGATCTCCGCCATGTCCCTGTGCAAAAACTCGGTGGCGGAAACGTTCACGGAAAAGCGCAGCGGTTGTTCCCGGTGTTCGTTGATCGTGCGTGCAAAGGCGGCGACGGCGGCTAGACCGCGCTCGCCGAGGTCGAGCAGCACGCCGCTCCGCTCTGCCGCTTCGATGAATCGGCCCGGGGGTACGATACCAAACAGGGGATGATTCCACCGTATCAGTGCTTCCGCACCCACGCACTGGCCTGTCGCAAGGTCGATCTGGGGTTGGAAGTGATGGATGAACTCATCGTTGGCGAGAGAGGCCCTCAACTCGCGGGTCATTTGGACCCGATTGCGCGCCTCCTCTTCATCTGCACGCTGAAACCGGCGAGGCCCACTCAGCGGAGCTGCCTTCGCCGCGTGCAGTGCCGCGCCAGCATTGCGGATCAAGGAGATCAGGTTGCCGTCAGGGGGGCCGAGCGCATAGCCGAAGGCGAAACGCAGGGAAACATTCGCCCCCGGGACTACGAAGTCTGGGGCGAGAGCGGCACAAACCTCGGCCACGATCGGTGGCCCGCTTGCCTCATCGGTCAGTTCGAAGGCCAGGGCGAATTCGTTGGCTCCAATCCGGGCGACCAGAGCGGCCCCGGTCCCGCGCAGCCGGCGGCCGATTTCCATGAGCAGCGCGTCCCCTACATCAAAGCCGTACCCTGCGTTGATGTCGTGGAAGCCGATCGCGTCGAGCTTCACGAACATCACCGGGCCGGCAGTTGTCGCGAAGTGCCGTTCTGCGCCGACGATGAACGATTGACGGTTGAGGCAGCCGGTTGGAACGTCGAGGTTCGCGGCGCGATCGAGTGCAATCTCTGTCTGGCGCGTCGCCGAAACGTCACGAAGAATACCAAGGTACAGCAGTTCGCCACCGACCGTGAAAGGTCTAAGGCTGAGGTTGTTCCAGAAGACTGACCCGTCTTTACGATGATTGCGAAGCGTGACGTCCACCGGTTCGGCGGCCCCGATGGCGTCTCCGATGCGGCCGATTTCCGGTTGCTGGCGTTCATTGCCCTGGAGGTAACGGCAGTCCTTCCCGAGCACCTCGCGCCGCGTATATCCGGTCAAACGCTCGAAGGCCCTGTTCACGTAGAGAAGTGGCCCATCCCCCCCGGAAATCCGGGCGATCGCCACACCGTCGGAGAATTCCTCGACGAGCGGCGGCAGAACCGAGCGGAGCAATGCGTCCGAGCTGAGGTCACCGTTGCCAGCGCAGAGCGCCGGTGCGAACCTCATGAACTCCAACGGCTTCAGTCCCTTGAAATCCTTCATACCCAAGCAATGGCGCTGTTGCCGGTTGCTGGGCAATCGGCGGGTACGGCCGTTTCGAGACAACCGTCAGCCGATTTCGGACATAGTGGGTCTCGACCCGTCTCCAGATGTCCGGAATCGATCGCGGTAGTCCGAGGGCGTCGCTCCGAGATGCTCAAGAAAGGCGCGACGCATCGCCCGGGCAGAACCGAAGCCGCATTTCGCGGCGATCGAATCCATCGATAGCCGGCTGCCTTCGAGCAGAAAGCGCGCGACATCAATCCGCGTGAGATCGACATATTCGGCCGGCGAGATTCCCACCTCCTGCGTGAAGACCCGCGTGAAGTTGCGCGGGCTCATCGCCGCGATGTTCGCCAAGGTGTTGACGGACAGATCAGCATCCGGGTGGCTCAGGATGTACTGCTGGACCTTGTAGAGGCGGCTGTGGTCGACGCCTTGCGCTGCCAGATGCATGCTGAATTGAGACTGGTCCCCCGGCCTTTTCAGAAACACGACCAGACGGCGGGCGACATAAAGCGCCACGTCTCGGCCGAGATCCTCTTCGACCAGCGAAAGGCCGAGATCGATCGCCGCGCTCGATCCGGCAGACGTGACCATGGGGCCATCCCGCACGAAGACCCGGTCGCCGTCCACCTTAGCTTCTGGGAAGCGTTGGGCGAGGAGAGCCGCATACTGCCAGTGCGTCGCCACGTGGCGGCCGCCCAGAAGTCCGGCGTCACCGAGCAGGAAAGCCCCAGTGCAGACCGAGCCGTAACGCCGCGTCTGAGGGGCCGTCCGGGCGAGCCAGTCGATCAAGCCTCGACCCGGTGCATTGGGTATGCCGACGCTACCGGCCACAAGAAGCGTGTCGAGACCCTTCGGACTCAAGAGGTAATCTGAGTCCGGCAAAACTCTCAATCCCGACCCACAGCGGATCGGTCGGTCCTCCTCCGCGACGATGCCGACCTCGTAGAAGGCTTCGGCAACACGCGCGTTCGCTTCGGCAAACACGTCCATCAGGCCGGCGAGTTCCAGCGAGTGAACGTCGGAAGGCGCGAAGATGATGACCCGCACTGGACGGTCCTCGAGAAGCGCTGAGCCGAATATGCCGGTAGGCCAGCCCGCAGCAGTCACTCGGTCTACGTGGTGGCTTCCGGCGCATGCTATGATGGCGCCGGCCATTTCCGGCTAAGCGCGGCTGCTCAAGAAAATCAGAGGGACTCCCCGCGATTGCCCCTCGCGTGCGAAGTTGATCCTCCTCTTGCCGTCATGCTGCCATCCTCTCAGGAATTGGCGCTTTCGGCAAACTTGGAGTGGTTCAAGCCGAACATCCAATGTTCGGTTGTAGGCGCAGTCTCAAGGTCAGTAGTTGGAGCGCAGCCGCAGGGCGTTCTGTCGGATATTTGCGAACCACTTCTGTGCGTTCTACCGAACGCCCTTCGTCGCCAGGCGCGGCCAGTTTCCGTCGGCGCGGGCGATGTAGATCCTCGCCCGCCCGAGCCAAGTCTTCCGCACGTCGAGATCGTAGTTGAGATAGAGACGGCCGTCGACGATCGACCAGGCTTCCGGCTCGATCTTGACGAGATAGCCGCGCGAGGTGCCGTAGGCGCAGAAGCCGCCATAGGCCGGCAGGTAGCGCTCCGGATCGGCCTCGAACAGCGCCTTGTGCTCGGCGCTGGCGAAATGCCAGGTCGCGCCGCCGTGCCGGACCGAGAATTCCGGCTGGCCGAGCCGCGGACCTCCGTCGCGAAAATAGGCGACGGGATCGTAACCGCGGATCGCGAGGCCATCGGCCGAGCCCAGCGTGTTGACCGGGTGCAGCGTCTCCGCTTTGGCCCCGCCCCCCGCCAGCGCTGCGGCGGCAAGGCCGATGAAGACGCGTCGATCGAGCATGCGCCTTACCTCCCGCGCGCTTCGAGCGCCTCGAAGACATAGGCCGCGAGATAGCCGTAGATCGCGTGGCCAATGAGGCTCATGAAGGAGAGGCGCGGCACGTCGTTTAGCAGGAAATGTTGCCCGGCCAGCGGCGCGAAGAAGGCGAGCGCGATGAAATAGGTGATCACGCCCCAGATCCAGCCATCGGCCGGCATGCCGAAGCTCTTCACCCAGCGCGTCAGCCCCCAGTAGCCGAGCGGGTAGAACAAGAAGCCGGTGGTGAAGTGCAGGAGCTTGGCGGTCGGCGTCGAGATCGTCAGGCCGAGCTGATGGTAGAAGAGCGATTTCACCAGCTCCGGCGGTTCCAGCGGATATTCGGCGAACCAGGCGGTCGGCACGGCCGAGAACAATTCCCAGAAGCCGAGGCCGGCAAAGCCGCCGAGCGCAAGGTTGATCACGGTGCGGGTCGAGGGCAGCGCGAAGCTGCGGGTCATGGTCGCGGTAGTCATGGCAGCGGTCCTTTCCGGATGTCAGTGGGCGATGGCGAGCGGGGTGGAAGCGATGGCGAGCGCGGCAAGCCGTCCGGCGCCGCGACCGCGCAATTGCGCCAGCCGGCGGGCGGCGAAGAGATTGGAGCCGCAGCGCCGCCGCAGCCGTTCGCCGAGGATCTCGGCGGCGCGTTCATGCTCGCCGGCCCGGATCAGGCTCTCGGCATAGGCCTGCTCGAGCAGGTCGCGCTGGGCATGGCTGCCGCCGATCGCGATCAAGCCGTTGCGGGCCGAGCCGAGCAGGCGGGCGGCCTCGTCATAGTCGCCCTCGTGGAAGGCGATCAGCCCGAAAGCGGCGAAAGCGCCGTTGCGGGCGGCGGCGCGCCGCTCGATGCTGGGATGAGCCTTGGCATCCTCGATCAGGCCGCGGGCGATGGCTTCGGCCCCCTTGGCATGGCCGGCGCCGAGCAGGGACAGGGCATAGTGCAGATCGGCGAAGACGAGACGGCCGTCATGGACGCGCCCCTCGGCCCTGGCGGCGAGCTCTTCCCAGCGATCGCCGACATCGACGCCGGCATAGTCGAGCCGCGCCAGCAGCGAGGCGCCGTTGGCGATGTCGCGGTAATCGTCGGTCGGTTCGGCCCGGATTTCCTCATCATAGAGCCGCAGCGCCTCGCCGGTCTCGCCGCGCTCCAGCCGGAACAGCGCGAGGTGCCAGAAGATGTGGAAGCGCAGGTTGTTGGCATGGGCGATGTCGCGCCCGTCGCCCAGCCAGGCGATGCCTTCCTCAGTGCGGCCGGTCATCTCCAGCACATGGGCGACGGCATGGCGGCCCCAGGCGTCGCGCGGGCTCAGGGCCACGGCCCGGCGGCCGACACGCTCGGCCTGCGCATAGAAACCGCGCTCCTCCAGCGCGAATGCATGGCAGCCATGGACGAAGCCGGCGAGCGGATGGCTCTCGCCGAAACCCGGCGCGAAGCGATTGAGCGTCGCGAGCATCTCCGGCTGATCGCCGAGCATGAAGCGCAGGCCATGCGAGAGCTTGAGCGCCAGAACGTCGAAGGGATGGGCGAGCAGGATCGCCTCCAATCGCTCGGCGGCCCGGCGCGGCTGATCGTCGAGCCAAAGCGCCAGGGCTTCGACGACCATCGTTTCGCGCCGCGTCACCGGCCGCAGCAGCGCGGCCGTGCGCGCTTTGTCGAGGCAATCGCGAGCCGGCGCGACGAGCTCGGCGCGGGCCAGCGAGAGCAGCATCAGGCCCTTGGCGGCATGCGCCAGCGCGAAGTCGGGATCGGCGCCGAGCGCCCGGGCGAGATGCTCGGGCGTCGCGGCGGCATGGGCCAGCAGCGCCTCGAGCATGTCGTTCCAGGCGAGGCGCGCGGCATCGCTGGAGACGGTGATCGGATCGCCGGAGAGATCGTGATGAACGGCGTAAGACATGGGCTGCTCCATTGCCGCGCCGTGAAGGGCGCTTGTCAGGGAGTTCGCAACGGCTCGATCAAGCGGCGTTCAACTCGCTTCACGGACCCGTGTTGTCAGCGGAGCGCTCGCGGGCGGCGCGCTCTGCGCCGCGATCGCGGGCGTGCGCCCCGCGCCGGCCCAGGGCGCGCTCTTGAACCAGCCGACCACGCATGCGGTGGCGAGGATCAGCGCGAAGCCCGTGAGATTGAGCAGAACCACCACAAGTTCGCCCCGCCCGGCCATGTCGGCGATCGTGCCCAGCAGCCGCGCCAACACGACGCTTGCCAGGAAACAGGCGAGCGACTGCCGCCCGATCAGGATGAGCAGATGGCCTGCGCCGCGATCGAGCCGGTCCCGCCAGGGCTCGATCAGGCTCAGCGCGAGATAGGCGAGCGCCAGGAAGTGCAGCACGCGCAGGATATGCAGATCGGTCTTCTCGCTGGCGGGGATGACGAGATCACGGGCCGCCTGCGCCGGAGGCCAGTGCTCCAGGATGCCCCAGAAGGACAGCGGCACCGAGAGCAGGAGGAAGAGCGCGGCCCCGATCATCAATCGCCGGTCACCAAGCGCGGGTACCGGCAGCCATTTCATGGCGATGAAGAAGCCGATGAAGAAGATGAACTGCCAGGCGAAGGGATTGAGGAACCAGCCGGCGCCGGTCCAGGGATTGCCCGACAGGTTGAGGCCGCTCGCCCAGACCGCCGCATAGAGCGTTGCGGCGATCAGGAAGGGCAAGACGGCATGGAGCCGGCGCGCCAGCATCATCACCGGCACGAGCGCGAGGATGACGAGATACATCGGCAGGATGTCGAGATAGTCGGGCTGCCAGCTCAGCGTGGCCAGGCCGAGCAGGGCATTCTCGGGATCGGCCAGCAGCGGCTGGAACTGCTGCGCCAGCACGGCGAGGCCGAAGACCCGGTCGAGCGCGGCGGCGAGCGCGATCAGCGCCAGGACGAGGCCGATCTGCGCCCAATAGACCTGCCAGATCCGGTAGGCGATGCGCGCGGTCCCGAGCCACAGCCCGCGACGCGTGAAGACGCTGCCGAAGGCGAGCGCGCTGGCGATGCCGGAGCAGAAGACGAAAAGCTCGGCGCCGGATGAAAAACCGAAGCGTGCGGGAATCCAGGCGTTCCAGCTATTCTCCGGCAGATGCGCCACGAAGATGATCAGCATCGTCAGGCCGCGAAAAAGGTCGAGCCGTTCGTCGCGGGGGCGCTTCGCAGGGGTGGTGGACGCAGCGTCCATCAGAACGCTCCCTCGTAGCTGGAAGCATCGATGCGGCAGGCGAGCACAGTGAAACCAGTCCGCCGGAAAGCCGCTTCCGCCTCACGCGCTAGCGTTTCGCGGTCGTCGATCGTGGCGCCATGCCCGCCCATCGCGCGGGCGACGGCCGCAAAATCGGTCTCGCCGATATCGACGCCGGCGCGGGCCAGGCCGAGCTGGCGCTGCTTCAGCGCGATCAGCCCGAGCGCGTGATCCACGAGGACCACGACGATCACCGGCAGGCCGAGATCGCGCAGCGTTGCCAGCTCCCCCAGCACCATTTCGAGGCCGGCATCGCCGACGAAACACAAGGTCGGCCGGCCGGAGCCGAGCGCCGCCCCCGTTGCCAGCGGCAGGGCGCAGCCCATGGTGCAGAGCCCGCTCGACTGCAGCAGGCGGCGCGGCCCGTCGCAATTCCACATCTGGCTGAGCAGGATGCGATGCGCGCCGGAATCGGCGGTCGCGACCGTTCCGGCCGGCGCGACATGGCGCAGGGTCTCGAAGACGGTGTGCGGCCCCCATGCGCCGGGAGCGGCAAAGGCGGCGCGGAGCGCTTCGCGGACCACCGCAGGCTCGCCGCCCGGCCAGCCTATCTTCGTCGCCTGCCCTTCCGAGAGCTTCGTCAGCGTCATGGCGACATCGCCTTCCAGCACCAGGCTGGAAGAGTGCATGCCGTGCTGGACCGGCTCCGCGACGATGTCGATGACGGGCTTGCCGGCGGGCCAGGGGTTCCGCCAACCCTGGCGCATCTCGATCGGGTCGTAGCCGGTGAGTACGATCAGATCGGCCGCCTCGATCAGCGGGCGGAAGAGCGCGTCGGCCTTGGGCGAGAGGCCGACGGCCCCGATCACGCGCGGATCGCCCTCCGGCACCAACCCCTTGGCCTTGTAGGTGGTGAGCAGCGGCGCGCTTGTGCGAGTCAGGAAGCGGTCGAGCGCTGCTGCTCCGTCCTGAACAAGGTCGAGCCCGGCGATGACCAGCGGCCTCTGCGCGGCGGCGATGAGCGCTTGCGCGGGCTGGAGATCCGCCGGGATGGAAGGAGTTGCTGGTGGAATGGCGGGCGCAGTACGACGGCCAATGCGGGCTTCGGCGACCGAAATCGGCAGGTCGATATGGACCGGGCCGGGGCGCCCTCGCTGGGCGAGCGCGACGGCCTTGGCGACCACGAGATCCTCGGTGCCAACAGCGGCGCGGAAGCTCGCCTTGACCAGTGGCCGCAGCACCGCCTGGTGGTCGAAGACCTGATGCGTATAGCTCTCGGCCAGGGCCTGATCGACGCAGCCGGTCACGAAGATCAGCGGGACCCGGTCCTGCTGCGCATTGGCGACGACATTGACCGCATTGGCAACGCCGGGGCCGAGCGTCGCGACCAGCACGGGCAGCGCGCCGGTCGCGTGCCACAGGCCTTCCGCCATGAAGCCGGCGGCGTTCTCGTGCCGCGCGAGGTGGAAGCGGATGCCGGCGCGCTCCAGCGCATCGACCAGCGCCAGCACCTCGCCACCGGGGATGCCAAAGGCATGCGTCGCGCCGGCCTCCGCCAACCCAAGCGCCAGGAGATCGGCACCAGTCACGAATCCGGCCGGGCCGGCTTCAGCCGGCTCTGCGTCCGCTATCCGTTCGTTACGCATCGTCTCTCTCCGCTTCGCCGCTGCAGCGGCCTTGCCGGAGAGATCGCGCGGCACCCTGGTTTGGTTACACGATCACGGAGACGTGAGGCCGCCTTGCCCGGCCGCGACGGGTGAACCTACCGGCATGGTCAACCGCCAGGCTCGTTCGACCCAGGCCGGATCGGCCTCGTGACCGCCGGCATGCAGGCAGAGCTCCAGCCTGGCAGAACCGTCGCAGCCGGCCGCCATGCGGCAGATCAGTCCGTCCGCGATCGTTTCGGTGCGGGCTGCTCCGGCCCAGCCGGCAGTGCAGCCGCCCGGCGCGAAGATCGCGAGGCTCTTGAAGACATCGCCCTGTCTGGAACCTTGTCGCAGCGTGCGGCCGGCGAGCGGCACCGTCGTATCGCTCGTGCCATGGACATGGATCAAGGGTGGGCGCGGGCCTTCGCAGCTTTCGGGCAGCGGCTCCCAGAAGGCGCCGGCGATCGGGGCGAAGGCGGCAAAACGCTGTGGCATCCGGCAGGCGAGATACCAGACCATCGAGCCGCCCTGCGAGAAGCCGCTCGCTAGGAGGCGGCGGGGATCGATAGGAAAGCGCGCGACGACGTCGTCCAGAACCTGACCGATGAAGGCGAATTCGTCGCGTTGCTTTGCCGGAGAACCGGGAAAGGACCATGAGCGTCCGGCGCCATCAGGTGCGATCAGCGCGACGCCGAGGCGACGCGCGACGGCGGCGAGGCCCGGATCGGCGATCACGTCCTCGGCCGAACCTTGATAGCCATGGAAATACACGATCGCGCCGACCGGCCGCCCTGCTCCGGCCTCCGGCGGTAGCACGATGCGATAGTTGCCGCTCGCCACGCTGCAGCCCGCGGCCTCGGCACAGGCGTCGCCGGGCTTGGAAGGACCGTGAGGCTCCCGAGCAACCGCCGAGCCGGCAACCAGGATGCCGACGAACGCAGCTACGAGCGGCAGCCCTGTCGCCATTTGCTATCTCTCCGCTGTGCCGGTTAAGCCTTGCGCTCCGGCGCGAGCGTAACCGGGCGGCGCACGCGCTTCACCTCGGCATCGCGGGCTTGTGAGCGGGCGTCCGCCATGCAACGGACTGGGTGCAAATCCGCCTTCCGAAAAGCGCAATACGTGTCGCTACAAGAGCTCGAAAACCAGCTCCGACCGGTCTTCCTCGCCGCCCTCGCCGGCGATGCCGCGGCCTATCGCCTGTTCCTCGATACGATCAGCATGCGGCTGCGCGGCTATCTCAGCCAGATGCTGGCGCGTGCGGGCCGGACCGAGGCGAGCGAGGCGGAGGACGTGCTGCAGGAAACCTTGCTGGCGCTGCATCTCTCGCGCCATACCTACGATGCCGCGAGCCCGGTGACGGCCTGGGCGCATGCGATCGCCCGCTACAAGCTGGTCGACCATCTGCGCCGCTCCGGCCGCCATGCCGGCGCCCTGCCGCTCGAAGACGAGGCGGACGGGCTCGCCGGCCCGCCGGAGGGCGTCGCGGCCGAGGCGAGGCTCGACCTGGCCCGTGCCATGGCCGCGCTGCCCGAGCGCACGCGCCGTTTGATCGAGCAGGTCAAGCTACAGGGTGCCAGCGTCGTCGAAGCGGCCAATGCCGCCGGAATGACGGAGACGGCGGCGAAGGTCGCGATCCATCGCGGCCTGCAAGCCATGGCGAAATTCCTCACGAAACGCGGGGCGAAACCCTGATGAAGCCCATGGTCATCGACGCCTCGTAACCTTTCGCCAGCTTCTCGCGAACTCCAATAGACCGCAGAACCACGAAGATCGGACATGCAGACCAACGATTTGATCTCCCTGATGAGTGCGAGCGCCCGGCCGGTCGATACCGGCTGGCTGCGCCGCGCGACGTGGCTCTGTGCCCTCGCTGCACTCTCGATCACGGTTGGGCTGGTGCTGCTCACGCTCGGCACCAGGCCAGATTTCACCAGCGCCTGGACGACACTGCCGGTCATCGCCAAGGCCGCGTTCGGCGCGAGCGTTGCGGCCATCGCGCTCGTGCTGTTCCAGAACAGCCTGCGGCCGGGCCTGAAGCCGTCGCGGCGCCTGCCACTCATCGCGGCCCCGCTCCTTGTGGCGGCTAGCTGGGCGCTGCTCACGCTGATACAGGCGCCGGCCGAGCAATGGAGTGCCTTGATCTTCGGCCGCTACTGGCGAGCCTGCCTGATCGCGGTGCCGCTTTACGCGCTGCTTCCGCTCATCCTGCTGCTGCTGCTGGCGCGCCGCGGCGCACCTGTAGATCGAGTCCTGACAGGGGCCTTTGCCGGCCTCGCCTCGGCTGGCCTTGCTACTGTCGCCTACAGCCTGCATTGCCCGGATGATACGGCGGCCTTTCTAGCAACCTGGTACACTATAGCGACCGTGATCGTTGCAGCGCTCGGCGCGCTTATCTTTCCACGCCTTCTGCACTGGTGAGATGACGCCGGCGGCCTGGCTTTAAGTAGCGCCGGACTCTGCTGGCCGATCTGAGAAATCAGCCGCCAACCGATGCGCCGCTCGCAGCGCCTCTATCTTCACGGATCGATCAATCCGCTCCTCTCGCCGGTCCGAGACGATCAGGAGGCGCATGCGCAAGCTTTCTCCGGGGTGCTCAGCACTTGCTTAGACCGCTATATTTTTGAGAACGCAGCCAATCGAGCGCTGTGAATTGGCCGATTGGGCGAGACCACTCTTCTGCGTGCCGACGGCTGAGCCGCATGCATCCTTAGGAGGGCGGCAAGTTTGGACGCGCGATCACTAACGGCCCTTAGCTCGGCGTTATGCTCTCCGCCCGAGATCGGATCCTCCTGTGCGTGCCTGTGCCATTCCCTCCCAATCCATTGGAAAATGAATTGGTCCAGCGATGTCGGCCCAGACACGACAGTCCTCGTGGCTGTCCAATTTGTCCGCGCATTTCCGCAGATTATCTCAACGCTCTGACCGTGAAGATTGCACCATCTTTGAAAGGCACGCTGCCAGCGATCTCGATCCGCTTGAGGTCCTCTGGCACTCACCATGAGCTCAAAATTTGATCCGATCGGGTCTTGCCATTCGAAGGCGACATCGAACGTGAGAGGCGCGAAATTCTTCAGAACGCATCTTTTACTGTGCACGGCGGCCGTAGTCGTAAGCAGTCCTCGAATCGATTTAGACACTATAATGCCTGGCCGAAATGAACACTCCGCTACGTTCGGCGGCTCCTTGCGAAAAATCTGCGAGAATTGCGCGCTGCTGCCGGACTTTCGCAGGAAGAAGTCGCTGTTCGCATGGGAGCCGAGCAGACCTATGTCAGCGGCCTAGAGCGCGGCGTGCGCAACCCAATGCTGACCACCCTTGATCGCACCGCCCGTGCGTTGAACGTCAAAATCGGCGAGTTACTCAGGGAAAGGTCGGACTAAAGGAGGCTAATTCGCGGTGCACGAACCTGAGCGGCTGTTCCCCTAGCCAAGCGACCGCTCCAGACATTGGTGTCAGGCTTTTGCCGCCCCTCGCCCGCAGCGGGGGCAAGCCGCCAATCGACCGGTCATTGGGCCGCCATTATCAGCTTTTGCATTCACGGCTCGGTCAGCCGCCGCCATGCCGCCTCACCTGTCCCACTGAACCAAACTGCTAGGCCGGAACATCTCGGCATACGTGGCACCCATATGCCGACACGCATCGCTCTGATAAATATGGAGAATTATAGAAAGCCATTATTATTGCTGGGTTCTACAACCGGGTGCAGTTGATTATTCCGACTGCGTGGGCCGTTTTGAAACTCGGGCGACCGATGCTTATAACAACGACCACGGATAGGTGAGCGCAATGGCTACTATCGGGCCGCCTGATAGAGCTCCGCAGCGAGCTCCCTCAAAGCCCGGCGGCCATCCGGCCTCAGATACATCATGTGGCCGCCGTCGAGCACGGCGGACCGAACGGGCCTCGCACCGGCGATCGCGCTCATCTGGCTCAATAGGTAGCGGGAGATCATGTAGGGCGTCACGAGATCGGTGTAGCCGTTGACGATCAGGACGCCCATCGCCGGATTCAAGCTTCGCGCTCGCTGGAGATCGCCCATCACCCCGGCGTAGCCCTGACGAGAGGAACTGGTTCCGTAGTCCCAGTTGCGGCCGACCTCCCCGTTCAACAGGCGGTAGGACATGTCCGTCCGAAAGCCCAGTTCGTCGCGGACATAGGCCGTGAAGGCAGAGGTCAGGGCGGAGACGCTGCGATCGAGGATCGGATCCGGGCCTCGATCTCTCGGACTTTGCGGCGCGATGTCCCCGGTCTCGATCAGACCGTCATACGGGCTCAGGACGTTCCCTCGCGCCCGGGCGAACTCCTTGGTGAAGAGACTGGTAGAAATGCGCGCGAAGCTGCGCTGCACCAACTCTAGCGGCAGGCCGGTGATCTCGGCGACGCGCTGGCTGGCAGCGCGCCCACCCGAGTCCAGCCCGCTTGCAAGCCCGACGAGATATTCGCCGAGCGCGAAACGTTCGATCTCGGCGAGTTTATCCCGGAAGGCCTGCCCGACGAGGCCGTCACGCTGGAGGCGAACGGCTGCAAGCGAGGGAAGCTCCAGCGCAAAATGAAGGATGTCGAAGTCATCGGGCCGCAAGAGGGCGAATTCCAGGGCGGGAGAGACGAGGACGATGCCGCTCGGGCTGATGCCGATATCCTGCTGAAGCGTTCGGGAGAGCAGCGCAGCCCGGAACCCACCGTAACTCTCGCCCGCCAGAAAAACCGGTGAGCGGGTCCTGCCCGCTTGCGCCAGATACAGACGGACGAACGCTCCCATCGAGGCAGCAT
The DNA here is from genome assembly GCF_056397745.1 of Allobosea sp. 05L423. Lineage (NCBI taxonomy): Bacteria > Pseudomonadati > Pseudomonadota > Alphaproteobacteria > Hyphomicrobiales > Alloboseaceae > Allobosea > Allobosea sp. 05L423. The sequence continues at coordinate 40,364 of NZ_JBFTOA010000017.1, forward strand.
CCTGGTTCACGCCCCAGAAGTTCCGCGTCTGCTGGCCGGAGGCCTCACGACTGTAGCCCGTCCCGACCGGATCGACGAACACGAGATCGGTCATGTCGAGCCAGGTGTCCGGGTTGTCGATGAGCTTCTGAGGCGACGGAAGCAGGCTTCCGTCGGTTCCGGTCATCAGTACCCGCGGCCCCATGGCACCGAGATGGAGATAGGCCGCGGCGGCCCCCGGGCCACCGTTGAAGACGAACGTCACCGGCCTTTGCGAACTCTCGTCCTGGCCCTGCTCAGGCTGAACTGTATAGGCGACGTAAAAGACCTCGGCCGTCGCTTCGGCGTTGCCTCCGAGCAGCGATAGCGTGCCTGCCCGAGCCCGATATCGCAGCGTGCGGCCGCGCACGTCAATCGCATGTTCCGTCGTCTGAGGCTCAGGCAGGAGCGATAAGATCCCCGTCCTAGTCGTGCTGCGCTCCGGGCTTTGCCCGCGGCTGGAATCAGGCGCGGATAGGAACAGCGCCAGAGCGATTGCAACGGCCAGAGGCAGCCTGGGCATCATTCGGACTCCTGATTCTGCGGCTCTTCCCAGGACAACGGAGCGACGGTCCGGATATGTCCTCAGATCGTCTCCCGCATCGAACCATGGTCACTCAAAGATAGAACAACGGAAGCAAATTATCCTGAGTTCCCGAGCGGCGTAGCGGTCCGGCCGCGGTTCCATGCTGGCCTTGTCAGAATCCGTGCGCAGTCAGGCATGGCCTGAACACTCTCCATTTCATACTGTGCGGTCAGTGGTCTTTGCTACCCGCGCTTGGCGCGATCGGTGGGGAAGTTGTCAAACGCGAACGGCTGAGCGGTCCTCATGGACAGAGGAACTTCGGACCGAGTCTCCCGGTTGTTGTGAAAACCGGAGGACTTTGCCGTGGCAAAACAACCAGAATCTCTCGCCACATTCGCTGCGACCGCGAGAAACGCCGGACAGAAACCCAAGAACATTGGATTGACGGCTACGCCCGAAACAAAACCGATTCCGACCGATCCAAAGAAAAAGGCCGATGCGGCCACCAAAGTGCTGCGTGAGGGCGTACTTCACAAGGATCAGGGCGCGGAAAAAGCTGTCGATTCACTGCCAGATCGAACGCGAGACACTCGCAAGTCGTGAGGTTGGTCGGACACATCAGGCCGTGAACCCATAAACCGAATGCGGCCGAGATGGACGGCCTCCAGACGTTCGGCCTGGCGACGTGGCTGGGTCGGTTCACCCCGATCGGCAACATCGGTCGTTTCTCCATCAGCGGAGATTGCCGTCAGGCGCGAACCGGTACCGACCTAGTCTGAGACAGACCTGCTGATCTTGATGCCCAGGAGGCGTTCCACCGAGCTGAGAGCGATGTCGATCTGAAGAGACTCGTCGATTTCTTCGGCGCTCAAGCACCCTTCCAGCCAAAGCCCATCGATGATCGCGTTCAGCGCGATACTCAGATGGTGCAGCTTTTCTGCGGAAGCGCGGACATCGTCCGCCTCGAGCACGCCTTGTATGAGGCTCCGACATGCTGCGCGATAGGCGACATACCGCGTCCGATGAATCTCCCTGAAGCGCTCGTTGATGTGCACCTGGCTGATGAACGTCGCCCATAGCGAGAGAATGCGGGGCTCTGCGACGGGACCGCTGATGCTGGCGATAAGGAAGCGCCGCAGCTTGTCGATGGGAGACCCCTCCTCCGCCGCAACCGCCAGCGGTGGCCCGGTGATGATCGCGATGGTCCTGCCATAGGCTTCCGCAATCAGGTTCTCTTTCGACGCGAAGTGATGCCGGATGAGGCCGTTACTGACCCCGGCCTTTGCGGCGACCGCGCGCACGCTCGTGCCCTGGATGCCCAGCTCAACAATGCAATCCATCGTGGCTTCGATCAGGTCCGTGCGCCTGTCGAAGTCGGGGGTTCGCCTGAAGGAAGTCGTCACATTGCCTCGTCCGAATTGCAGCAAAGCCAAACTATGCACTTGCATAGTCGCTATACGATCGCATAGTGACCGACCAACGGCCAGCCCGCTATCGCCTCCGACATTCCCATCACATCAGCGAAACTGCATGCGCGACCCCCGCTACGATATCCTCTTCGAACCGGTCACGATCGGCCCCGTCACCACACGCAATCGCTTCTATCAGGTCCCGCACTGCTCCGGCATGGGGCATCGTTACGCCCGCTCGGATGCTCATATGAGAGCCATGAAGGCCGAAGGCGGCTGGGGAGTGGTTTCGACGCAGGAAACCGAGATCCATCCATCCTCCGACCTCACGCCCTCCAACCAGGGCCGGATCTGGGACAGCGCCGACGTGCGTGTCTTCAGGGAGACGACGGACCTCATCCACGAGCGCGGCAGCCTGGCGGCGGTCCAGCTCGTTCACAATGGCCTGCACACCGCCAATCGGCTCTCGCGCATCGCCCCCTACGCCCCGTCCGATGCCGTCGTCGACACCGACGATCCGGTCCAGGCTCGCGGCATGGATAAGGCGGATATCCGCGAGTTCAGGCGCTGGCACCGCGATGCAGCAATTCGGGCACGCGAGGCGGGTTTCGACATTGTCTACGTCTATGCCGGCCACGACATGACGCTGCTGATGCACTTCCTCCTCGCGCGTCACAACCATCGAACCGATGAGTACGGCGGATCGCTGGAGAATCGTCTGCGGCTCTTTCGCGAAGTGTTGGCCGATACCCGCGATGCCATCGGCGATCGGTGCGCCCTGGCGGTCCGCTTTGCCGTGGATGAGCTGATGGGCCCGGCAGGCATCGAGCGCGACGGCGAAGGGCGCGACATCGTGGCGGCGCTCGCCGAGGAACCGGACCTGTGGGATGTGAACCTGTCCGATTGGTCCAATGACAGCCAGTCCGCCCGATTTTCGCAGGAAGGCTATCAGGAGGAATATACGCGCTTCGTGAAACAGGTCACGACCAAGCCGGTCGTCGGCGTGGGCCGGTACACTTCGCCCGATACGATGGCCCGTGTTGTTCGACAGGGCCATCTCGACCTGATCGGCGCCGCCAGGCCGTCCATTGCAGACCCGTTCCTGCCCCTCAAGATCCAGGAGGGCCGCATCGACGACATTCGGGAGTGCATCGGCTGCAACATCTGCGTGGCGGGCGACAACATCGTCGCGCCGATGCGATGCACCCAGAACCCGACGATCGGCGAGGAGTGGCGGAAGGGCTGGCATCCGGAGCGGATTCCGGCGTTGGCTGGCCCTGCGACGACCCTGATCGTCGGCGGTGGGCCTGCCGGGCTCGAGGCCGCACGCGCATTGTCGCAGCGGGGTGCATCGGTGATCATCGCGGACGCGGGAACCGAATGGGGCGGGCGCGTATCCCGCGAGAGCCGGCTTCCAGGGCTTTCCACCTGGGCCAGAGTGCGAGATTGGCGCCTCGGGCAGCTTCAGGTCGCATCCAATGTCGAAATGTACCTTTCGAGCCCACTCACGGCCGATGACATCCTCTCCCATGGGAGCGAGCATGTCGCGATTGCCGTGGGCGCCAGATGGCGGGAGGACGGTGTCGGCCGGGCTCACCGCTTGCCGCTGCCGTTTCTCAGGAATGGCAAGGTCGCCGGGGTAGATTTGCTCTTGGACGAGGGAAGCTCTGCCGCCGGGCAAGGGCCTGTGGTGATTTTCGATGACGATCGATACTACATGGGCAGCGCTTTGGCTGACAAACTGGCTTCGGCAGGTATCGATACGACCTATGTCACCCCGGCGCCACTGGTGGCGGCCTGGACGGTGAACACTCTCGAACAGGCCCGTATTCATCGCCGATTGCTGGAACTGGGCGTGAAAATCAGGGTTCTTTCGGCTCTCGCAGATCGAGCAGCCGACACCTTGTCGATCAGGTGCGTTTACTCGGGCGCAGTCGAGGTCATTCCCTGCGACTTGCTCGTGCCTGTCACCGCGCGTGTCCCCTCAAGCGATCTGTGGACGGCGTTGCAGGCCCGGCAGGAGGAATGGCTGGATAGCGGGCTGACCCGCGTCGACAGGATTGGGGATTGCCTGGCGCCGGGCACTATCGCCGCAGCCAACTACAGCGGTCACCTGTTCGCCAGGAGCATCGGTGCGCTGGAGGAAACCGAGGGCGCTGACGCTTTCCGGTAGCTCCTGGGCCGCCGCGGTTTCTCGGCCAGTTGCCTGCCGTCACGCTGCCGAGCAGGGGGAAATTCTCAATTGGGTTCGCGAGGTCGTTATCAGCGGTAGCACGGAGTATCGCCGTTATCAGTTTGCGGCGGCGAAGCGGAGATACGCCCTGCGCTTCAAGGGCCTGGGGCTGGAACCGACGGCGGGTAGGCACGCCAGAATCGACACCGCGCGCAACGGCGCCCTTGTCGACGCACCGCCGCAATTATTGCACGAGATGAGCGAGATCGTTCGCTTCAACACCTCCCATCTGACGGCAGTCGGCTTACGACGGAACGGCGTCTGGAACGCCGAGACCGCGTCCCAGAAGGTCGAGCACTTCGCGCTCATGTTCGGCGCCCTCGGTTCCGATCCTCAAGGCGACATCGCCGGTCACGGTGTTTCGCTCGAAGCGATGACGCTCGCCATGCCGGTCTTTTCAGCCGTGTGGGATTGGTATCTCGGCTGGCGTGATCGAGGGTCTGCTTTCACACGGGCCCCATAACGTTCGGGACGTCCTTGCAACTCACATCCTGAAACAGACCGGCTCGCACGAGCAGCCCAGTTATGCGATCCAGGACACGCCAGCGATGATTGCAAATCACTACGGTCGCTTCCTCCCACAGGACAAGTCTGTCACCGCAGCCAAAATCCTGAATCGTGTCTGGCCGGACGCATAGGCGTCGGTGCTGGAACCCGCAGAAAGAGGCAGGCAGGCCGGATCGTCTAGCTCAGGCTCGATTACGGCGCCGGATGATCGGAACGGCAAAGAAGAAGGCGGGGCCGGTTCCGGCCCCGCCCCTCCAGAGCGATGGGATGTCGTCTCTGCTTACTTCGCTGCGCGCCCGGCCGCGACCCAGCTGTCGAACTGAGTCTTGTGGGCACCGACCCATTCATCGGCCATCTTGGTGATCAAGGCGTTGCTGCCGCCGTTCTTGTTGATGTTGAACTCCCAGTGCGACCAGTCCTCAAGCGGGAACTTGATGTTCTCGATCAGCGCCTTCACGGCCGGGTTGGCGGCGACGAACTTCTTGTTCCCGACGGCGCCCCAGTTCCAGGAGGCCATGGCCATGCGGCAGGGATCGGCGCCGCCGGCGCATCCCTTCACGCCCTTGACCAGCGCCGAGCCCTTGTTCGGGACAGAGGGCGGCAGCGCGTCTTCCGGCGTCGGCAGCCAGACGACATCCTTGCCGGGAACGAGCGCGTTGTTCACCCAGGACGGGCTCCAGGCGTAGAAGAAGGCCGGCTCGCCGCGCTTCACGCGGGCCACGGCTTCAACCATCAGCGCCTCGTACTTACCGCGAATAGACTTGACGTTGTCCTTCAGGCCGAACTTGTCGAGCTGAAAGTCGACGACGTCGCCACAGCTCCAGCCGGGATCGCAGTTGATCAGGTCGGCCTTGCCGTCTTTGCCGAACAGCGCCGCGATCTTTGGATCCTTCATCTGGATCAGCGAGGTGATGTTGTGGGCATCTGCCGTCTTCTTGTCGATCAGGTAGCCGTTGATGCCGCCACCGACGATCAGGCCGCCGCCGACGATCTCCGCATCCTTCTCTACCGCGCGGAAGCCAGGCTCGCGCTGCGGGAAGTTGACGTCGGTCGCGAGGTCGAGATCGCCCTGCGCCGCCGCCTGGAAGAACAGCGTCGTGTTTATGGTGCTGAGCTTGACGTCGTAGCCGAGCTCCTTCAGCGCCTTCATCACGATCTGGGCGGTGACGTAGTTGGCGCCGAGGCTGTCACTTTGGGCGTAGCGCACGGTCTTGCCTTTACCGGGCATCTCCTGCGCTTGCGCGGGCGCTGCCGCGAAGGCGAGCGCGCCAGCGGCCATTGCCGCCGTCAACATCTTCAATCTGGTCATGGTCATCGGCTGTTCTCCTCGTCGTCGACCCGTGCCGGTCGTTTTGTTGCTTTCCCTTCCCCGCCTTGCGGTGGGGCTTTAAAAGCCGGGACGCTGTGCTGTCCCGGCCATTCCTTGAATGCGAGAGCCTCGGGTGACCTGGAGCTCCGCGAGACGCTCAGAGCGCCTGCTTCGCCGGCATCACGGCCTGGACGGTCTCGTCCGGGCGGCCGCCTTTGAACAGCCGCGCGACGATGCCGAGCAGCGAGGCTCGTGCAGCGGTCCGGCCGCCTGCCTTGGGGGCTGCAAGCTTCTGGGTGATCCGGTCGAGCACCATGGCCAGGAGCACGATGGCGATGCCGCCCACGGCCGCACGACCGACATCGAGGCGACCAAGGCCCTGCAGAACGACGAGACCGAGGCCCTCCGCGCCGATCATGGCGACGACAACCGACAGCACCATAGCCGTCAGGACGGTCTGGTTCAGGCCGCCGAGAATGGTCGGGATCGCCAGCGGCAGCTGGATCTCGAAGAGGAGCTGGCGCTTGTCGGCACCGAAGGCGAGGCCGGCCTCGACGATCTCGTGCTCGACCATGCGAATGCCGAGATTGGTGAAGCGGATCAGCGGGGGCACCGCGGCCGTCACGACTGCGACCTCGCCCGGTACCGTGCCGACGCCGAACAGCATCACTACCGGCACGAGATAAACGAAGCTCGGCGTAGTCTGCATGATGTCGAGGATCGGGCGCACGACGTTCCAGACCCGATCGCTGCGCGCGCACCAGATGCCGATCGGGATGCCGATGACGGCGCAGAAGACGATCGCGGTCGAGATCAGCGACAGCGTCGTCATCGCCTCGTTCCAGACGCCGAGCACGGCGATGACGATCAGCGAGACGGCGCTGAAGATCGCGATGCCAAGCGTCGAGAGCCGCCAAGCCAGCAGGAAGAAGCCGACGACGAGGACCGGGAACGGAATCGCGTGGAGAATCCAGTCGTTCAGGCTCAGCAGGTTCTCGACCGGCCATTTGATGGCGAGGAAGATCGGACGCAGGTTGAGCGCGACCCAGCTGACGCCCTGCTGGATCCAGGCGTCGATCGGGAAGACGGCAAGATCGTCTGCCTTAAACATGGCGCTCTCCGGCGGATGCGGTCTTGCAGGAGTTGGAGGAGATGCGGGCCAGGATGTCGTCGGCGCCGAGCGAGCCCATGAACTTGCCCTCATCGTCGACGACCGCGATCGGGCGGCCGTCGCGATAGCTGCGGGCAACGTCGAGGAGCTTCGCGCCGGGCGGGACGCTGACATAGTCGCCGCTCGGTGCTGCGACCCCGCCGCCCGCGCGGGCCTGCCCGCAAGCCTCGGCGTCGAGCGTGCCGAGTACCTTGCCGTCGCGGTCGAGCATGAAGCCCGCCCCGCCGGCCTCGCCGACCAGCGTGCCCCGCTCCGATTGCAGGATCGGCTCGCCCGCACGCATCACCGAACGCGCGTCGAACAGCCGGGCGCGGTCGACCTCGCGGGTGAAGGCGGCGACATAATCACTGCCCGGTTCCAGCACGATCGACTGCGGCGTGCCTTCGCGGACCAGCTCGCCCTCGGACATGATGGCGATGCGGGTGCCGAGCTTCAGCGCCTCCTGGAAATCATGGGTGATGAACAGGATCGTCTTGTTCAGCGTGCGCTGCAGACGCAGCAGCTCATCCTGCATCTCCGAGCGGATCAGCGGGTCGAGCGCACTAAAGGCCTCGTCCATGATCAGGATGTCGGCGTCGGTGGCGAGCGCGCGAGCAAGGCCGACGCGCTGGCGCATACCGCCGGACAGCTCATGCGGGTAGTGGTAGCCCCAGCGGCCGAGGCCGACGACGGTGAGCACTTCCTCTGCCCGGCGGCGGCGCTCCACCGGCGCGATGCCGCGCAGTTTCAGGCCGAACTCGACATTTTCGATGACACGCTTGTTGGGCAATAGCGCGAAATGCTGGAAGACCATCGAGATGCGAGTGCGGCGCACCTCGCGCAGCTCCTCCTCACCGAGCGGAACGATGTCGCGCCCGTCGAGCAGGATCTTGCCGGCACTCGGCTCGTTCAGGCGGTTGATGCAGCGCGCCAGCGTCGACTTGCCGGAGCCGGACAGACCCATGACCATGTACATGGCGCCCTGCGGCACGCTCAGCGAGACGTTGTTGAGCCCGACAACCGCGCCGAGCTTCTCGAAGACCTCGTTCTTGTTGCCACCCCGCGCCAGCATCTCCAGCGCCGGGCGGGGCGTGTTGGAAAATATCTTGTACAGATTCTGGATCTGCAGTCGCTCGGTCATATCCGGACCCCTCTTCTCGGCGCCCGATTGATCGGGCTTGTTCGACCTGCCTGCCGACAACCATCAAGTGCCGGCCGGGATGGCGCGTCTTCCTGCGATCCGATGGAGGAACGAGCTCCTCCCTCGTTCCTGCGGAGGAAGATGCGCTTGGCAGCCGCTAACGCAGCGGCGAAAAATCCGTCGGCAGCAGGATCCGGTTCTCGGCCTGCTCGATGTTCTCCGAAAGCTTGGGCAGGAAAGCCTGCCAGCGCGGATCGTCCGCGAGCAGCTGGCGCCGGCGGGTCCTGTCCTCGAAATCGGCATAGGCCCAGAGATGGGTCACATGACTGAGCGCGCCGATCTCGGTGGTGAAGTAGCCGATCAGATGGCCGAGGATCGGCTGCTGGATCGCCAGCCCCTCCTCGCGCACGAGCTGGAGATAGCGGCCCATGCGGCCGTTGCGGATGCGGTAGATGCGTTCTTCGACGATCATGGCCGTGCGTCCTCCCTGCCATCGCCGAGGAAGCCGCCCATCAGCCCGGCGATCTGCTCGGGTGCCTCGGTCAGGATCGAGTGGCGCAGGCCCGGCAGGATGTGCAGCTTTGACCCGGAAATGCGCTCCTGCATGTAGAGCGCCATGCGCGGGTTGGAACCGGCGTCCTCCTCCCCGGTCGCGATCAGGACGGGGACGCGGATCTGGTCAAGCAGCCCGCCGAAATCTGTCTGCGCCAGAACGCGATAGGCCGCGGCATAGCACTCCGGGTCGTTTTCCGCATTGCGCTGGCGCACCTTGGCGATGAGTTCCGGATTCCTCGCCTGGAAGTCTTCGGTCAACCAGCGCGACAGCGACGCGTCGTAATGCGCGCCGCGATCACCGGCCTGGAGTGCAGCCAGCCGGGCGGCGACACGCTCACGCTCCTCCTCGGTGCGCCCGGCGACAGTCGAAAGCAGCACGAGGCGACGGATGCGGTCCTGATGGGTCAACGCCAGGCGCTGCGCGATCAACCCGCCGAGCGAGAAGCCGGCGAGGTTGAAGCTCCCGAAGCCGGCACGGTCGGCAAGCGCCAGCACGTCGCCGACGAAATCGTCGATCTCGTAGCGGCCGCGCACCTTGCTCGAGCGGCCATGGCCGCGCAGGTCGAAGGTCAGGATGCGGAAGCGATCGGAGAGACGCGCGACTACGCCCTCCCAGGCCTCCAGGTAGGAGCCGACGCCGTGGATGCAGATCAGCGGCTCGCCCTGCCCATCTATCCGGTATCTCAGCGTCACGCCGCTGATGGTCAGGCTCTGCGGACCCTCCGCCGGCTTGGCGCTCCGGGCAGCCGTTGTCGCAGCGGCCATCGCCTAGTACCCCACCGCGGCCAGGCGCGGGGCCTGCTCCGCCACCTTGGCCTTCTCGCGCTCGCGAGCGGCGAAATGCGGCATCACCTCATCGATGAAGAGACGCAACGTCTTCACCTGCAATTCGAAGGGCAGGTTGAAGGAGAGGCCCAGCGCGAACTGGTCAACGCCGGCATCCTCGTAGACCTGCAGCTTGCGGATGATCTCGTCGGGCGTGCCGAACATCAGATTGTCGCGCACAGCCTGCGGATTGTAGTTGCCGCGGTTGGCGATGGTTTCGAAGGGAATGGCCTCGGGGAAGCCGTTCGTCACCGTGCCGCTGTTCTGCATCAGGTTTTCAAAATAGCCGCCGTAGTCGACCGAGTGCCGCACCGCGAGCTCCCAATCTGCCTGCCCGTCGTAGACGCAGGTGCGCCGCTGCATCATCAGCTTCGGACGCGACCGCTCCGGATGGTCGGCCACCGCCTTGCGGAACTTCTCACCGAGCACGCCGACCTCGGCCGGGGGCGCCGACAACGGCGTCGACAGGATGTTGGCACCGATGCCGACCGCCCAGTCGAAGGTGCCGGGATCGCGCGCGGCGACCCAGATCGCCGGGTGCGGCTGCTGCAAGGGCTTGGGTACCGATGTGGCAAGCGGAAACTTCCAGTAATGACCGTCGTGCTCGTAGTCGCCGGCCCAGAGCTTCTGCACGGCCGGGACCAGCTCCTTCATGAAGGCGACGCCTTCCTGCTGCGGGATGCCGCCGGCCATGCGGTCGAACTCGTATTGATAGGCGCCGCGCGCGATGCCGAATTCGAGTCGCCCGCCGGTCAGGTGATCGCAGAGCGCCGCCTCTCCGGCCAGCCGGATCGGCGACCAGTAGGGCGCCACCAGCGTCGCCGTGCCGAGCCGGATGCGGTCGGTGTGCTGGGCGAGCCAGGTCAGCGTCTGGAAGGGGTTTGGCGAGATCGTGCACTCGATGGTGTGGTGCTCGGCGGTCCAGAGCGTCTCGAAGCCGCCCTCGTCGGCGATCTTCGCCAGCGCGCGGAAGTTGCGGACGGCGTCCTGCATGGATTCCTGCGGCGAGAACCGCTCCATGGAGAGCGAAACGGCGAATTTCATGGCTTTCCTCCGTTCTGGTTTCTGTCGCGGACAGCTCAGCGCAGGCGAATGACGAACGGGTCCTGCATGGCGCCCGAATAGTCGATGAGAACGTTCTTCAGGCGCGAGAACTCGCGCATGACCTCGAAGCCGCCGCGGCGGCCATAGCCGCTGTTCTTCATGCCGCCGTTGGCGGACATGTAAGCGGCGGAGCGGTAGGTGTTGATCCAGACGGTGCCGGCATCGATGTTGCGGGCGAAGCGCATCGCCCGGTCGATGTCCTTGGTCCAGATGCCGGAGGCGAGGCCGTATTCGGTGTCGTTGGCGAGCTCGATCATCTCCTCCTCGGTCTTGAACGGCACGATGCCGACGACCGGTCCGAAGATTTCCTCGCGCATGAAGCGCATGTCGTTGCGCGCCTCGACCAACACGGTCGGCTCGAAATACCAGCCGCGCGCCAACTCGCCGTCCTGTGGCTTGCGGCCGCCGACCGCGACCTTGGCGCCCTCGCGCACGCCAGAGCCGACATAGTCCTCGACCTTGGCGAGCTGAGAGGCCAGCGCGACCGGGCCGATATCGGTGTCCTCGACCTGCGGATGGCCGACCTTGATGCGGCGCGTGCGCTCGACCAGCGCATCGACGAAGCGATCGTAGATCGGCTGCTCGACGAAGCAGCGCGAGCCGGCGACACAGGTCTGGCCGGCGGCGGCGAAGACGCCGGAGACGACGCCGTTCACCGCCCGGTCGATGTCGACATCCGAGAAGATGACATGGGGTGACTTGCCGCCCAGCTCCATCTGGCAGGGCACCAGGTTCTGCGCGGCGTTGCCGGCGATCTTTCGCCCGGTGAAGGTCGAGCCGGTGAAGACGTATTTCGCGATGCCGGGATGGCGCGTCAGCGCCTCGCCCGTGGTGGCGCCATCGCCGGTGACGACGTTGATCACGCCCGGGGGAATGCCGGCCTCGATCGCCAGCTCCGCCAAGGCGAGGCTCGACGCTGTGGCGTGTTCGGAGGGCTTGACGACGATGGTGTTGCCGATCGCGAGGCAGGGCGCGAGCGTGCCGGTCAACATCATCAGCGGCGAGTTCCACGGAATGATCATGCCGATCACGCCGAGCGGCTCGCGCAGGTTGAAGTTCAGCGAGTCGAGCTTGTTGACCGGAATGGTCTCGCCGAGCAGCTTGTCGGCCATGCCGGCGAAATAGAGATAGGAATCGGGAATGGCCCGCATCTGCGCGCGCATTTCCTTGAGCAGCTTGCCGTTGTCGCGGCACTCGATCATCGCCAGCGCGTCGGCATTCGCGAGCACGAGCTCGCCGAGGCGGCGCACCAGCTTGCCGCGCTCGGTCTGCGTCATGCGGCGCCAGGACGGGTTGACGAAGGCGGCCTTCGCCGAGCGCACGGCGGCGTCGACATCGGCCGCGTCGCCCTGGGCGAATTCGTACCAGGGCTCGGCCGTGGTGGGATCGTAGGACGGAACGTAGACGCCGCTTTTCGGAGCGACGAAGGCGCCGTCGATGAACAGGCCCTGGCGCGAACCTTCGAGGGATGTGACGGTCGTCTTCATGATCGCTCTGCCGGCTCAGGATTGCGGAAGGTTGGCCCAGGGCTGCGCGTCGCCGACCATGGCGAGGCGGCCGCCATCATCAGAATCCATGTAGATTCCGAAGCGCTTGCTGGCGCTTTCGCGGGCGTAGCGCCGCAGCATCGAAGAGATCTCCCGGGTCGGAATCTCGTCATAGGGAAGCTGATCGATCGGAAAGAAGCGCAGGCCTGAGGAAAGCTGCTGCGAAGCGGCTTGCTGCGCGAGGCGGGCGCGGTAGATCAGGTAGCCCGGGTCGCCGTCGGTCACATCGAAAACGGAGTAGAGGAAGGTGTCGTCGGGCACGAGCGTCAGTGCGTCGCCGCCATCGAGCTTGAGCTCGTTGTCAGCGATGCGGCGCTTCGCGCTCGGCAGCACCCAGCCTCCCTTGCCATCCGACCGCAGCAGAAGATTCCCTTCCGCTTCAATCAGATAGCCGACAATCATGCCATGCGACTCGAGCCAGCCTGGCGGCAGCGGATCCTTCACATTGGCATAGCGGCCGCGGCAGAAGCCGAGCGGCGCGGTGGGGCTCGTGCCGAAGGCCTGCACCTCGCCGATCAGCACCAGATGATCGCCGGCATCGACGCGGCTATGCACGGTGCAGTCGAACCAGGTCAGGCAATCCGTGAGCACTGGTGCGCCGGTATGGACGCGATCGTGATTGATCGTGTCGAACTTGTTCGCAGCCTTGGAGGCGAAGAGGTTGGAGACGTCGGTCTGCGCCTCGTGCAGAAGATTGACCGCGAAGGCGTCGGAACTGTTGAAGGCACCGTAGCTATGGGCGCTCTTGCCGACGCAGACCAAAAGCAGCGGCGGGTCGAGCGAGACCGAGGTGAAGGAGTTCGCGGTCATGCCGCGGGGTGCGCCCTCGGCATCGCGCGTGGTGATGACCGTGACTCCAGTCACGAAGGTGCCGAAGGCGCGTCGCAGCGCGACCGGATCGATCGCTGTTGCTGTTTTTTCCGCGGGAGCGAGCATCCGCCTCACCTCGATCAATGCGGGATCGTGGTGAAAGGCTAGGCGACGGGAATGCCCTTCGCTTCCTAGGAACAGCGGGACAAATGCGGGAAATGTTTCATCGAATCGGCGGAGCCGATGGCGCTTCTCACGCCACCGTCACTTCGCTGCTTTCGATGACACCGTGCAGCCGGATGGCAAGCTCGATGGCGAAGCGCTTGTCGGCGGTTTCGGGGTCGATGCCGAACAGATCCTGAATGCGCGAGAGCCGGTAGCGCAGCGTCGTGACATGGAGCCCCATCGCATCGGCACAGGCCTGGGCACGGCAGCCCTCGCGCAGATAGGCGGCGAGCGTCTCCAGATAGGGCGTGTCGTGCTTGCGGTCATGCGCGATCACCGCGCCGATCGCGCCATCGACGAAGCTACGCACATCCGCCGATTCGGCGGCGCCGATCAGCATCGGCATCGGTCCGAAATCGAAGGCCGACAGGGTGCCGCTGCGCCCAAAGGAACGCGCGATACGGATCATGCGCCAGCAGCGCTCCCATTCCTTGGGATAGCTTTCAAGGCCATCGCAGATGCCGCCGAGCACGACGATCGGCTCGCGGTTGAAGCTGTGGCGGAGCACCTCGACCATGCGGCGCGGCAAACGTCCGGCGCGCTCCGCCTCCCCGCTCTTCTCCTCCGGAACGAGGCAGACGAGCCCGCCACCGACCGCGATGACGCTGATCGGCAAGTTCATCTGGCGCGCAAGCCGGGTCACGGCATGATGGCAGTCGATGCTGATATCGGCCGGCAGGGACGGGCCGTCGGGAAAATCCACCACAATCATCCGGGCAGGCGCGCCGAGCGCGAGCCCGAGCCGACGACCGCGCTGGACGATGTCGTCGGCGTCGCGCCAGCGACGCTCGACGATCTCGAAGAAAAGCTCGGTCAAGGTGCGCGTCTCGAAGCGGAAGCGGATGACGCTGCGCATCATCTGCACGCTCAGGGCGAATTTCACGCTGTCGAGCAGCAGCCGCTGGAGATCGCCGCCACTCTCCMCGGCCTCCGGAAAGACCACCAGCGCGCCGACCGCCTGCCCGTCGACATCGAGCGCCTCGATCCGCGCCGTGATCTGCAGACGCTCGATTCCGTTGTCGAGACGCAGACCCAGAGGCTCGGTGCGGCCCGCTGCAACCGCGTCGCGCGCGGCGGCTGTGATCTGCGCCCCGATCGCGCCGTCGAGCCCCCGCTGCCAGGCGGCATCGTCGAAGCGCAGCGGCGCCGGCGAGCGGCTGGCCGCCAGCGCGTTGCCGGCGAAATCCACCACCAGGATCGCGTCTGGCAAGAGTTCGGCGAGCATCGTCGAGAGCGCCACAGTCGAGCCACCTGACAGGACCGCCTGCAGCAGCATGGTCTGGGTCTGCAGCGCGTTCTGCAATTGCTCGGCCGCCTGGCGCTGCGCGCGCAGGCGGTGCTCGCGCTCGACGGCGATGCCGCCGAGATGGACGATCATGCTCATGAAGGCGAGATCGTCGGCCGAGACGTCCTGGATGTCGCGGGAGACGACGTTCAGCACCATGGCCCGCCCCTGCGCATCGGAGCAACTCATCGGCAGCACCAGCACGGTGCGGTAGTCGCGTTCGAAAGCCTCCCGGCGATAGCCGGGGAATTCCTCGGAGGCGCGTGCGTCCCGTATATAGATGGGCTCATTGCGCTGGAGCGCGATCAAGGCTGGGCTGGTGGCCAATTCCCAGCGATCCTCCAAGCGTCGGCGCAGCAAGGTCGGATCATGGCGGACAACGACATGGGCGTCGCCATGAGGAGCGTCGATCGCCATGATCGAACCCAGCGCCCAGCCGCCGTGCTCGCAGGCCGCGCGGATGAGATCGCGGAGCACCGTGTCGAGATCGCCGCCGGAATTGATCCGGCTTGCGACATCACGCAACGAACGCATCTGCGAGGCCTGATCCGCCATGGGTCTCTCCCTACCGACCGCATGCGATCTTACGCTGCATCGCAGGTCGATCCATGAGTTTCTTCCCGCGTTCCGATGGAAGACGATGCGGGAACGGTCTCGCTAGGCTGCTTCACCCATTCACGATCGCAACAGGTGGACACGCCATGGACTACGGCCTTCGCAAGATCTCGACCTTCGTCGAGGAAACCTTCATCGAAGGCGGCAAGGGCGCCGACAAGCCGGTGCGCTTCGTCGTGGTGGCGGCCGTGCTGCACAATCCCTGGGCGGGCCAGGGCTTCGTCGAGAATTTGCGCCCGGAGATCCTGCGCATCGCGCCTGAACTCGGCAAAGAACTGACGAAGCGGCTTGTCGCCGTGATGCCGGCCGAGCAGGTCGAGGCCTATGGCAAGGCTGCCGCCGTCGGCACGAACGGCGAGATCGAGCATGCCTCGGCGCTGATCCACACGCTGCGCTTCGGCAACATGTTCCGTGATGCGGTGAAGGGCACGGCCTTTCTGAGCTTCACCAACACCCGCAATGCGCCGGGCGCGCTCATCTCCCTGCCGATGATCCACAAGAGTGAGACTGGCAAGCGCTCGCATTTCCTCACCGCCCAGTTTCAGATTCCGGACGCTCCGGCCGCCGACGAGGTGCTGGTCGCCATCGGCGCCGCCGACAACAGCCGCGCCCATCCCCGCCTCGCCGATCGCTTTCAGGACATGGAAGAGATGAAGCGAGAGCTGGTGGACGCCTGACGCCACCGAACCGAACAGCTCCCCCAGTCTTGCAGGGCCCGCCCATCCGGCGGCCCCTTTTTTCGTGGCCAGAGAGCGCCGGGCCGCCATCTCAGGCGAGCGCGACCTTGTCACGGGCGAGCTCGTCCATCACCTCCCGCACCGCCTTCTCAGCGATGACGACGATCTCATCGACCTCGTCGCGAGTCGTGACCAGCGGCGGCGCGAAGCCGAGGATCTCGCCATGCGGCATGGCCCGGGCGATCAACCCGCGATCGCGTGCTGCCTTGGAGATACGGGCGCCGACCTTCAGGCCGGGATCGAAACGCGTCTTGCGCTCGCGGTTGGCGACGAATTCGAGCGCGCCCAGCATGCCGACACCGCGAACCTCGCCGACGATCGGCAGTTGCGCGAAGACCGCCTTCAGTCGCTCCTGGAAATAGCCGCCGACCTCGCGCGCCTTGCCCGCCAGATCCTCCCTCTCGACGATGTCGAGCACGGCGTTCGCTGCGGCGGCGCCGATCGGATGACCGGAATAGGTGTAGCCGTGCGAGAAGGCGCCGACGCGGTCCGCGCCCTCCTCCATCACCTTGTAGACCTTGTCGCCGACGATCGCCGCCGAGAGCGGGAAATAGGCCGAGGTCAGCCCCTTGGCGACGGTGATGAGATCGGGCTCGATGCCATAGAGATGCGAGCCGAAAGGCGTGCCGATGCGGCCGAAACCGGTGACCACCTCGTCGGCGATGAGCAGCACGTCGTATTTGCGCAAGATGGCCTGGATCGCCGTCCAGTAGCCCTCCGGCGGCGGGGTGATGCCGCCCGTGCCGAGCACCGGCTCGCCGATGAAGGCGCCGACCGTCTCCGGCCCCTCGCGCAGGATCAGCTCTTCCAGTTCGGAGGCGAGGCGCTTCGAGAACTCGGCTTCCGTCTCGCCGGGCTGGGCGCCCCAATAGTGATGTGGCGCGCCGGTGTGGAGGATGCCGGAAAGCGGCAGGTCCATATGGTCGTGGTAGAAGCTCATCCCGGTCATCGAGCCGGAAACGACGCTGCAGCCATGGTAGCCGCGCAGCCGCGAGATGATCTTCTTCTTTCGCGGCTGACCACGCAGATTGTTGTAGTACCAGACGAGTTTGGCCTGGGTTTCGTTCGCGTCCGAGCCGGACATCCCGTAGAAGACCTTGCTCATCTTGCCTGGCGCCATCCTGACGAGACGATCCGACAGGATGGCGAGCTCATCCGTCGTGTGGGCGGCGTAGGAGTGGTAATAGGCCAGCCGGTAGGCCTGCCGGGAGATCGCCTCGGCGACTTCCGTACGGCCATAGCCGATATTGACGCAGTAGAGCCCGGCGAAGCCGTCGATATAACTGCGGCCTGTCGCGTCCTGGATGCGGATGCCCTTGCCGGTCTCGACGATGGTGGGATCGCCGAGCTTGCCGGTGGCGAAGTCCTTAAGCTGGGTGAAGGGATGCAGGGTGCTGGCGCGATCCAGCGCGCCGATCGTCGCGATGTCGATCGTCATAGTCTTGCTCCTTGATTACGCTGCCAGATTGCCGAAGCAGACATATTTCGCTTCGAGATACTCGCTGAGGCCGTGGCGCGAGCCCTCGCGGCCGAGTCCGGACTGCTTCCAGCCGCCGAAGGGAACGGGCGCGCCCGTGAATTTCGGCGTGTTGACCGCGACCATGCCGTATTCGAGCGCATCGGTGAGGCGCATCGCCCGGCGCAGATCCTCGGTATAGAGATAGGCAGCGAGGCCCATCTCGGTCGCATTTGCGCGAGCTGCGACCTCCTCCTCCGTGTCGAAGGGCAGGATCGCGGCTACCGGGCCGAAGGTCTCCTCGCGAGCGATGGTCATGTCATCGGTCACATCGGCCAGCACGGCGGGCTGGACGAAATTGCCGCCGAACGGGCTGCCCTGGCCGCCTGCGACCAGCCGGGCGCCGGCCGCCACCGCTTGCGCGATCTGCAGGCGGCACTTTTCAGCGACCGAGGGCCGCGTCATCGGGCCGATATCGACGCCCTCCTCCAGCCCGTGCCCGACCTTGAGGCGGGCCGTCGCTTCCGCATAAGCCGCGACGAAGCGCCGATAGACGCCGCGCTGGACATAGATGCGGTTGGCGGCGAGGCAATCCTGTCCCGAAGTCGCGAATTTGGCGGCGATGCCGCCGATGACCGCCTGATCCAGCGGAGCGTCGTCGAAGACGATGAAGGGCGCGTGGCCGCCGAGCTCCAGCGAAGTGCGCTTCACCGTCTGTGCCGCCTGGCCGAGCAGGAGACGGCCCACCTCCGTCGAACCGGTGAAGGAGAAGGCGCGGATTTCCGTATGCGCCAACAGACGATGCGCCATCGGCGCGGCCTCGCCGGTCAGCACCTGGAAGACGCCCTTCGGGAAGCCGACCTCCTCTGCCAGCTTCGCCAGCGCCAGCGCCGAGAGCGGGGTTTCGGGAGCGGGCTTCACCACCATCGCGCAGCCGGCGGCCAGCGCCGCGCCGGCCTTGCGGGTGATCATCGCGCTCGGGAAGTTCCAGGGCGTCACGGCAGCGGCGACGCCGATCGGCTGCATCTGTACCGAGAGCCGGCTGCCGGGCAGATGGCTCGGGATGGTCTCGCCATAGCTGCGCTCGCCTTCGGCGGCGAACCAATCGAGGAAGGTCGCGGCATAGGCGATCTCGCCATGGGACTCGGCGAGCGGCTTGCCCTGCTCGGCGGTCATGATGACGGCGAGATCGTCGACATTGCGCCGCATCGCCACCGCCCAGTCGCGCAGCAGGCGGCCGCGCGCGATAGGCAGGATATCGCGCCAGAGCTTCTGGGCCGCGACCGCGGCGGCAACCACCTCATCCACGGCCTCCAGCGGCAGCGAAGCGACGCTGGCGATGGTCTCCTGCGTCGCGGGATCGACGACCGCGATATGCTCGGCCGCGTCGCGCCAGCTTCCATCCACGAAAGCCCGGCTCTCCAGCAAGTCGGCACGCTGCAGCTCTTTCAGCGCGTTCGCGGATAAACCCCGCATCGCATCCTCCGCTTCGATGATTGAACGGCGGGGAGGCTAACGTGGAGAATGCCGCCTATGCCGCCGAAACAGGCGATTTCGCGAGGAATTTCGGCTTAGATCGACAGAGCGGCGCAGGGATTCGGCATGCTTGAACTCGACAGCCTGGATCGCAGACTTCTCGAGGCGGTACAGCAGAACAATCGATTGACGACGGCCGAGCTCGGCGAGCGCGTCGGCCTCTCGGCAACGGCTTGCCAGCGTCGCCTCAAGCACCTGCGCGATGCCGGCGTGATCGAGGCGGACGTAGCAATCGTTTCGCCGCGCGCCGTCGGGAGGCCGCTCTCGATGCTGGTGCTGGTGACGCTGGAGCGCGAGCGGGCCGACATCGTCGACCGCTTCAAGGCCTCGATCCGGGCGACGAAGGAAGTGATGATCGGCTTCTACGTCACCGGTGACGCCGATTTCGTGCTCCATGTCACAGCGAAGGACATGGAGGATTACGAGCGCTTCACCCGCCGGTTCTTCTACGAAAACCCCGACATCAAGGGCTTCAAGACCATGGTGGTGATGGACCGGGTCAAGGCGAGCTTCGCCCTCCCGATCGATCCGTGACCGGAAGGGCAGCGGCGTGGGCGGACATTTGAGACTCGACCGGATCGACCTCAACATCCTCGCGCAATTGCAGCTGGATGGGGCGCAGACCAATCGGGGCGCAACTTTGCGAGCCGTTTGACATGGATGCCCCCGCCAGAGGATCTGCATTGCTGGTGCTGCAGGGGTTTTGCACTGGCGATCCGATGCTTGCCCGACGCGCACCGCGGCCGCCGCCCGCGTCACAAGATCGAGAGCGAATTCGGCCGGACCAAAGGCCGGCGGCGAATTGCGCGGCGTTGCAGGCGCTGCATTCGCGCCGCTTTTACAGCATTTTCTGACGCTCCGGGTGCTGCTTTACGGCTCCGCCGGCCAAATCTCTGTCGCGAGCCGCGGTGGATCGGCTCGCAGATTGACGATGTCGTCTCGGAAACCCACCGGCGGCCGCCGCGTTGTTCCCGCACAGTCGTGAGGGGCATCGCTGCGGCGCCACGGGGTGACGCTTTCGTCTTTCGGCGGATGCGAGCATGGTCGAGAATGGGAAGAATGGACGCAAGCACCGCGGCCGCGGGTGGCTGCTTGTCGCCCTCCCGGTTATTGCGATCCTCGGCTATCTGGGCTGGCGCGAATGGGGAGGCCATACCTCCACCGGCAGCACCGCGACCGGGCCGGCCGCGCCACCGCGAATTCCCGTCGCCTATTCCAATGTCCGCGAAGCTGACTATCCCGTCTATATCCATGGCATTGGGCACGGTTTCAGCCTTCAAGACCGTGACGGTCAAAAGCCGCGTCGACGGGGCGATCACCAAGGTACTGTTCAGGCAAGGCCAGATCGTTCGCCAGGGTGACCCGCTGGTCGAAATCGACCGGCGCCCCTATCAGGCTTCTTTCGATCAGGTCGTCGCCAAGAAGGCCCAGGATCAAGCCAATCTGAAGAACAACCAGCTCATTCTCGAGCGCTACCAGTCACTCGCCGCAAAAGACTTCCAGTCGCGCGAGAATCTCGACACGCAGCAAGCGCTGGTCGAACAGCTCAAGGCACAAATCCAAGGCGATCAGGCTGCGATCGATAGCGCCAAGGTCAATCTGGACTATGCGACCATCAGCTCCCCGATCACCGGTCGGGTCGGGTTTCGGCTGATCGATCCCGGCAACATCGTCCATGCGGCCGACTCGACCGGCATCGTCACCATCGCCCAGCTGCAGCCGATCGCGGTCGAATTCACCGCCCCGCAAGATCGTCTCCAGGCGATCGCCAAGGCTTTCGACGGCGGCCAAGTCCCGGTCGACGCGATTTCCTCGGACGGCCGGCGGACGCTGGCGCACGGCCAGCTCGTCGCCATCAACAACGCCGTCGATCTCGCCAGCGGCACGATCGGCCTGAAGGCACGCTTCGACAACAACGACAATGCGCTTTGGCCGGGGCTTTCGGTGAACACGCGGATGCGGATCGATACGCTCAAGCAGGTCATCCTCATTCCCGCGAATGGGGTGATGCACGGCCCCGATGGTCTGTTCACCTATGTTATCGGCGATGACAGCAAGGTGAGCGCCCGGCCGATCCAAGTCGGTGCCAGCGACGATGACCGTGCGGTGGTCCTGTCCGGGCTTGGCGTCGGGCAGAAGGTCGTGGTCGCCGGCCAGTCCCGCCTGCAGGACGGCACTCTGGTCGATGCCAGGCCGATGCTCCCCGATTCCGAAGCGCCAATGGCCTCGAATGCCTCCGCAGAAATAGCCCCGGCCTCGGCGAAGAGGGCGGACTGAGCTATGGCCAGCAAAATCTCCACTCCCTTCATCCGTTTCCCGGTCGCCACTTCGCTGCTGATGGCCGGTCTCCTCCTCGTCGGTGTCGTCGCCTATCCGCAACTGCCGGTCGCACCATTGCCGGAGGTGGATTTCCCGACGATCCAGGTCTCGGCCAACCTGCCGGGCGCCGATCCCGCCACCATGGCAGCAACCGTCGCGCAACCGCTTGAATCCCAATTCTCACTGATTCCGGGCGTCGCGGAAATGACCTCGTCGAGCCAGGCCAACTCGACCCAGATCACTCTCCAGTTCGATCTCTCGCGCAATATCGACGGCGCTGGCGCGGATGTGCTCGCCGCCATCAATGCGGCCGCCGGCCAACTGCCTAAAAACCTGCCGAGCCCGCCGACCTATCGCAAGGTCAATCCGGCCGACTCGCCGATCCTGCTGCTCAGCGCCACATCCGACAACTTGCCGCTCACTCAGGTCTCCGACGAGGCTCTCACCAAGCTCGCCCAGGCCATCAGCCAGATCGGCGGCGTCGGCCAGGTCAATGTCGGCGGCCAGCAGACACCTTCGATCCGCGTCCAGGTCGAACCGGCGAAGCTGGCCGCGCGCGGACTATCCCTGGAAGATATACGCACGCCGCTTTCCGTCACCACCGTCAACAGCCCGAAAGGCACCATCAACGGCAGCGCACGCGCCTACACGATCTACGCCAATGACCAGCTTACCGACGCCAGGAGCTGGAACGACGTGATCATCGCCTATCGCGACGGCAATCCCGTGCGCGTGCGCGACATCGGCCAGGCCGTCAGTGCGCCGCTCGACGATACGCAAGCCGGCTGGGCCGACGGCAAGCCCGGCGTGTTCCTGGTGATCTTCAAGCAGCCCGGGGCCAATGTCATCGCCACCGTCGACAAGGTCATGGAGGCTCTGCCGCACCTGACCGCGGGCATCTCGCCCGGCATCAAGATCGGCGTGCTGTCCGACCGGACGCAGACGATCCGCGCGGCGGTCAAGGACGTCCAATTTACGCTGCTGGTGACGATCGCACTGGTCGTTCTGGTGATCTTCGTCTTCTTGCGCAGCCTCTGGGCCACCATCATCCCGTCGTTGACCGTGCCGCTCGCGCTGCTCGGCGCCTGCGCCCTGATGTGGTTCGCCGGCTACAGCCTCGACAATCTCTCGCTGATGGCGCTGACCATCGCTGTCGGCTTCGTCGTCGACGACGCCATCGTCATGCTGGAGAACATCACGCGCCATATCGAGGACGGCGAGGAGCCGATGGCCGCCGCCATCAAGGGCGCGAGCGAGATCGGGTTCACCATCCTGTCGATCTCGATCTCCCTGGTGGCCGTGCTGATCCCGCTGCTGCTGATGGGCGGGATCATCGGCCGGCTGTTCCGCGAATTCTCCGTCACGCTGGCAATGGCCATCCTCGCTTCCGCGGTGATCTCGCTGACCCTGACGCCGATGATGGCTTCGCGCTTCATGAAGCCGCTCCGCGAAGTGCATCACGGCCGGATCTATCAGGCCAGCGATAAGCTGTTCCGGGCGCTCGCTGGCGCCTACGAGCGCAGCCTCGATGTGGCGTTGCGCTTCCGCTTCGCCACGCTGATGGTGTTTTTCGCGACGCTCGCGCTGACCGTCTACCTATTCGTCATCATCCCGAAGGGTTTCTTTCCGCAGCAGGATACAGGCCTGATCACCGGTGTGATCGAGACCGCACAGGACACCTCCATCGGGGCCATGGCCCGGCATATGGAGGATGTCGGCGCGATCGTCCTCAAGGACCCGGCTGTCGATCATATGGCGATGCGCATGGGCGGGACCGGCGGCACCCTCAATGACGGCCTCATGTACATCACGCTGAAGCCGCGGGAGGAACGCACGGCCTCGGCCGACGAGGTGATCCGCCGGCTGCGCGCGCAAACCGGCCGGCTCGAAGGTGCCAGCCTCTACCTTCAGGCGGCGCAGGATGTGCGCGTCGGCGGCCGGCCCTCGCGCACGCAGTTCCAGTTCACCCTTCAGGGCACCGACGTCGCCCAGCTCGACGAATGGGCTCCCAAGCTGCTCGCCAGGATGAAGGCGATGCCGGAGCTGCGCGATGTCGCCTCCGACCAGCAGGCAGCCGGCTCCACTCTGACCCTGACGTTCGATCGCGACCAGGCCGCTCGCTATGGGCTCACGCCGGACGTCATCGACGCCACGCTCTACGACGCCTTCGGGCAGCGGCAGATCGCCAGCTACGCGACGCAGCTTTCGACCTACTATGTGGTTCTTGAGGTGCTGCCCTCGCTGCAGCAGAAGATCGCGACGCTCGATCAGATCTATCTGCGTTCCGCGACGACGGCCGGCAACGTACCGCTCGCGGCCATCGCCACATGGAGCACGGTCCCGGCACAGCCGCTGGCGATCAACCATCAGGGCCAGTTCCCGGCGGTGACCATCTCCTTCAACCTGGCGCCGGGCATCGCGCTTGGGCAGGCGACTGCCGCCATCGGCGGCCTGCAAAATGCGATGGATTTGCCCGCGACGATCACGACGTCGTTCCAGGGTACGGCGCAGGCCTTCCAGGACTCGCTCGCCTCGGTGCCGATGCTGATCGCTGCGGCGCTGGTCGTGGTCTATCTGATCCTCGGCATCCTCTACGAGAGCTACATTCACCCGCTCACCATCCTCTCCACCTTGCCTTCGGCCGGTGTCGGCGCGCTTGCGACCTTGCTGCTCTTTGGCTTCGATTTCAGCCTGATCGCACTGATCGGCCTCATCCTGCTGATCGGCATCGTGAAGAAGAACGGCATCATGATGGTCGACTTCGCGATCGCCGCCGAGCGCGAGCAGGGCTTGTCCTCGCTGGAGGCGATCCGCCGCGCCTGCCTGCTGCGCTTCCGCCCGATCCTCATGACCACCATGGCCGCCCTCCTCGGTGGCGTGCCACTGATGCTCGGTCACGGCACGGGCTCGGAGATCCGCCAGCCTCTCGGCTACGCCATGGTCGGTGGCCTCTTCGTCAGCCAGTTGCTGACCCTGTTCACGACGCCGGTGATCTATCTCTATCTGGACGCTTTCTCGAACTGGCTCGTCCCGACGCGCAGCGCGAAAGCTGCCGGGATCGAAGAAGGGCATCGGGCAGTCGCCAATACCGATGCCTGACGGCGGCCGAGCGCAGCCAGCCTGGACGCGTTCGACCAATCGCAACGGCAAATTTGCTTCGCGACGACGAGCGCAGGCTATTTTGCTGTACCTCCCGGCCCCGCATCAGGTCCGGCCGCTGTCATGGCGTGGCTTGCGAGCAGCTTGTCGATCCGGCGCCCATCCATATCGACGATCTCGAAACGCCAGCCTTCATAGGTGAAGGAATCTCCGACCTCCGGGAGGCGTTCGAGCTGGGTCAGCGCAAACCCGGCTATGGTGTGAAAATCGCCGTCGACGGCGTCCAGGCGAAGGCCGAGTCGTTCGAAGGCTTGATGGGCAGGCATCATCCCGTCGATCAGCAGCGAGCCATCCTCCCGTTCGATGAGATCGGGCTCCTCGGTATCGGAATGGGGGAGATTCCCTGCCAAGGCCTCCAGAAGGTCGGTCTGCGTAACGATGCCTTCAAGGCCGCCGAACTCGTCGATGACGAGCGCAAGGCGAACGGGTGCCCGCTTGAATTCCTCCAATGCCCGGAAGATGCGTATTCCCTCGTGCAGAACGAGCGGAGAGCGGATGACGGCCGTCGGGTCGATGGACGAGCCGTCGAGCACCTGGTCGAGAAGATCCTTTTTGAGGACCATCCCCAACGGCTCATCGATCCCGCCGCGACCAACCAGCAACTGTTCGTGACGGCACTCACGAAGGATCCTCAGGGTCTCCTCGGGATCGTCATCGAGGTCGATCCAGTCGACATCGCGCCGGGGCGTCATGATGTCAGAGATACGGCGGTCGCCGATGCTCAGGACACGGGCGACGACCTCCTGCTGCTCCAATTCGAGGATGCCCGCTTCCTGGCTGGCTCGAATCAGCAGCTTGAGCTCTTCGGGAGAATGCAGCGCACCCTCCCCGCCTCCCGGTCGAAGGCCGCATAACCGCAGCACCAGATTGCCGAGACCGTTCAGGACCATGATCGCGGGCTTGAGCAGGAACAGGAAGAGGCCGAGCGGCCTCACCACCCAGAGGGCCGTGCCTTCGCTGCGCTGGAGCGCAAGGCTTTTCGGCGCCAGCTCTCCCAGAACGATGTGCAGCGCCGTGATGATGATGAAGGAGATCACGATGGCGATCGCATGCGAACTCGTCGTCGCGAGAGCGCCCGGCAGTCCCTGAAGCACGGGCTCGATCAGGTGAGCCAGGGCTGGCTCGCCGACCCAACCAAGTGCGAGCGAGGAGATGGTGATCCCCAGTTGCGTCGCGGCCAGATTGGCATCGAGGCCGTCTACCGCCCTCTTTAGCGCGATCGCATTCACGCGTCCGGCCGCCACGAGCTCCGTGACACGGCTGCGCCGAACCGAAACGAGGGAAAATTCAGCCGCGACGAAAAAGCCGTTCGCGGCGACGAGAAACAGAACAGCCAATATGCCGAGGATATCGAACATACTGCCACCGGGGCTGGACATGAACTCCCTTCTTGCGGACGGAGCCGCACCATTGCTGATTGGATTCTGCACCCTATAGCACGAGCGGACCGCATCCGCCCTGCGGAGGGTCGCCGGCGAGCCAATCGGGATAGCGTTCGGAGAACTGACCGAAAGCAGCGCCGGCCGCATGGCAAGCCAGACAATTCGTCTCCCTGCCGCTATTCTAGGTTTCGGAACAGGATCGGCCGAGGTGACCTATGTTCGAAGCCGTCAAAGAGAAAATTGAAGCGGAAATCGTCTCGCTGGTGAGCCAGAACGAGCATCTCCTGAAAGACTTCGCGGGACAGAAGGCGTCCGATCTCGTCAACGACGATGCCGCCATGCGCGATCTCGCCCTAAGGCTCTACGGCCTGCTGCCGGCCATGCTGAAGTCTATCGTCGGGCAGGATATCTTCATCGCCTTCGTGCTCGATAATCGCCAGCGGCTCATCGAGGCCATCACAGCGGCAACGCAGGAGCCCGGCGGCAAAGGCGCCTGATCTCCTCGATGGAGCGACCTGGACTCGGGCCGATGAGGTCGTGGTGCCGGTTGCCCAAGCCTCTGTGAGCCGGCGTTCCGCCCCGCACCGCGCAGCCAGCATTTCGCATGCCGACCACCTGCCGAATCTCTTGAACAGCAAATTTGCGCCTTGGTCCAACAATGGACCCATTTTCCTTCAGAATTTCATTTGTCAGAACTTGGCCTGGCGGCAGCAGGGGCAGGTCGATCGTGCGGGAAACGACGAAGTTGATGCTCCCAACCGGTAAAGCTGAGCGAGGAGCGCAAAGCCCCCTGCCCCCTGCCAGTGCAAGGAAGTACATTTTCCGTCCGAGGACAGTGGAATTGAGCCTCGGCGAAGCGTTTGCGTTCCCTGTCCCGCATTCTGGCTGACTTTCGGGCTTCCGCCTTGCCGCCCTTCCTCGAAAGATTCCGTCAGGCAGCGCTCATCCTGGGCTGGATTGCTCTCGCAGCGATCGTCTTCGCCACGCTGTCCCCGATCGAGCTGCGCCCGCACATCCCCGGACTTCAGCCCGATAGCGAACGCCTTCTGGCGTATTTCGCGGCAAGCGCATTATTGATTTTTGCTTATCCGCGAAAGCGCTTGGTCGTTTTGAGCGCCATCGTTCTCATCGCGTTCGGGCTCGAATGGCTTCAAACACTCGAGGCAACCCGCCATGGCCGACCGCATGATGCCATCGTCAAGGCGATTGGCGCGGTGACCGGAGCCTGCTTGGCGATGCTGTGTGAGCGCGCATTGCGCTGCTTTGGGTTGCCGCGGTGAACTCCTCGTCGAATGGATACAATCTCGATCGGCCCGATGGGCATCACAGGAGACTTTTATCGCGATGCAACGCAGCAGAGGACATGGCCCGAGATCGGCAACCATCCTGGCGGTGCTCGCGTTTGGCGGAGCAGGCGGCGGCTACGCCTGCGCGGCGCCTGTGACGCAAACGATCGTGTTGATCCGGCACGGCGAAAAGCCGAAGGGCGGATTGGGCCGGCTCGACTGCCGCGGATTGAGCCGCGCGAACGCCCTGCCGCCGGTCCTTGCAAAGCAATTCGGCCGCTTCGACGCGATCTTCGCTCCCGATCCCGAGCGGCAGAAGAAGGACGAGGGAATCAAATATCGATATCTGCGCCCCCTGGAGACTGTCGCGCCTCTCTCCAAGGCGACCGGGGTGCCGGTCGAGACGCAGTTCGGCTACAAGGAGATCGACAAGCTCGAAAAGGCGCTGCAATCCCCTGACTATAGAAGCGCGACTTTGCTGATCGCGTGGGAACACAAGCAGTTGGTCAAGCTGGCTCGCAACCTCCTTGACCACCACGGCGGCGATCCTCGCCAGGTCGAAAAATGGCCGGGCAACGATTTCGACAGCATCTATGTCGTCCGGATCGTCCGGGATGGCTCCGCGACACAGGCGCTTTTCAAGCACGGCATTCAGGGCCTGGACGGCGCGAGCGAAGCCTGCACTGGGGGCTAGACACCGCCTGACGAGCGACATTGGCTGCCAAGAGCATGCGCGTGAAATCGAGCATTTCCATCAGGCAACCCTCGGCTCTTTCGTCCTTCAAAGCCCTCAGTTCTCGTGCTCCCGAACTTCGCCGCTCCAACAGTTTTAGGTGCATGGCGATGGATTGCGGGGGGATAATGTCACGCGTCCTCGAACGAAACGAGACTCTGGCGCCGCCGATCGACGACCAGGCGCGTCACATCCGGTCGAGCATAATGCCCCGCCTGATCGAAGTTCTGGCGTTCCCGGCGCACCAGGCGGTGGTCGAGCTGCGCCACCAGCAGTTCCTCGCGCCCCGTCACGGGCTCCACCACCCAATCGCCGTCGGGGCCGGCAATGCAGGATCCACCGTCGGCCAGCCAGTCGGGGCAGCCCCGCTCCAGCATCGCGGCCGCCGGACTGTCCGAGGTCACATCCGCTCGCCGCATCAGTCCCGATACGGCCAGCACATAGCTGCGCCCCTCCCGGGCCAGGAAGCGAGTCGTATCCTGTGTGTTGCGGCGACTGCCGGGCCAAAGCGCCACATGCAGGTCCTCGCCCTGCGCATAGAGCGCCGCCCGGGACAGCGGCATCCAGTTCTCGTAGCAGTTCAGCCCTCCGACCGTGAAAGGGCCCACGGGGTGAACGCATAGACCGTGCCCATCACCGGGCGCCCAGCTCAGCCGCTCCTCATAGGTCGGCATCAGCTTGCGATGGACCGAGGCGACCTTGCCGTCGGCGCCGATGTGAACACGCGAGCAATAGACGCTGTGCCCACCTCTGTCGGCCGGACGCTCGATCGCGCCCAGCATGACGGCGATGCCGAGCCGGGCCGCCGCCGCCCGCACCCCGTCGAGATGTCCCGCTTCGAGCTGCACCGCCTGATCGAGATAGTGCGCGTGGATTTCCTTCTGCAGGGAGGATTCGAAGCGCGCGCCGTCCGTATGCTCGATCCAGAAGGGATAGCCCGGCACCAGGGCTTCTCCGAAGACAACGAAGCCGCAGCCCGCCAGGGCCGCCCGCTCGACCCATTGCTCGATCTTTGCCAAAGTCGCATCGCGGTCCAGCCATATCGGGGCGATCTGCGCCAACCCCACCGTCAACCCGTCTCTGTTCGTCATGATGACCGTCCGCAGCGTTTCGGTTGCGTCAACTACCGAACCGGATCAACATCAGTCCAATTAATCGTTCTGAAACTCACCTATCATGTTAGCTAATATCACTCTGACGCAGCTCCGGTGCTTTCGCGCCGTTGCCGAGCGGGGCGGCTTCACGGCCGCAGCGAGCCAGCTCTGCCTGTCTCAGTCAGCCGTCAGTCAGGCCGTCGCGGCGCTGGAAAAGAGCCTGGGCGTCCCGCTCCTCGTACGGGGAGGCCGCGATGGCGCAACGCCGACCGCTGCGGGGGTCGAGGCTTTGGCCGAAGCGAGAACCGCACTGGCCGCTCTTGAACGCCTCGCGACCGGCGCGGCGGCTGCCGCTGGTTCTCGAAGCCTGACCGGCATCCTGCGCGTCGGCGTCGTGCAGAGCGCCGCCGTACAACTGCTGCCGGACTGGATGCGGCGCCTGCGCAGCGAGCACCCGGGCATCACCGTGATGCTCCATGAAGGCACGGATCCGGAGGTGACGAGCTGGGTCCTGTCCGACGTGGCCGAGATCGGAGTGACCAGCCGGACCCATGCGAGCCTCTCGTCCCGCGCGGTTGTCCAGGACGACTATGTCGTCGTCGTTCCGGACGGCCACGCCTTCGCCAATCGTCGCGAGGTTGCGCTGAAGGAGCTCGACGGGCAACGCATGCTGCTGTCGGGTGGTGGCTGCGAGACGCTGATCCAGGAGCTCCTGGCCTTGGCCGGAAGCAACCCCGAGATCGTCTGTCTCGTACGCGACAACGCGACCCTGGCGAGCATGGTGCGCGGAGGTCTGGGGCTGACGATCATGCCCGAGCTCGCCCTGCCGGCGGACCGCCATGGCATACAGGTTCTCGGCCTGCGGCCGAATGTCCGCCGCACGCTGCATCTGCTGACCAAGCCGCGCGATGCGCTCGGTCCCGTCGCGCTCGCTTTCGCCGATATGGTGGAGCGGACGGAGCGCGCCAGTTGATTGCGCCCTGCGTCCGGACGGTCTCGCGCATTCGGTAGCTTTTTGACCGGGCCGATCGGACCAGCTCGCGCGTCCCAGCAGTAGCCTCAGGCCGGTAGCGGCGCGAGACGGGACATCGGATTGCCGTCCGAAGCAAGGCCGGGCAGCGAGATTCGTTCGATATCGCCGAGGCCCGCCGGCTCACGATGGGCGATCGCGATCACGGTCACGCCCGGCAGCGCCGCGCGGACGGCCACCAGCACCTGCTTCTCGCCGGCCATATCAAGCGCGCTCGTGGCCTCGTCCAGCACCAGCCAGTCTGGCCGCTGCAGCAAGGCGCGCGCCAGAGCGAAGCGCTGCCGTTCGCCGCCGGAGAGCCCGCGCCTGGCATCGGTCCAACCCTGATCGTCAATGGACCACAGCCCTTCGAGCCCGACGGATCCGAGCGCTTGCCGCAGTGCTTCGTCGCCGATCGCGCCAGGCTGCTGCGGATAGGACAGAGCTGTGCGCAGGTCGCCGAGCGGGAGATAGGGTTGCTGCGGCAGCACGAGGATTCGCCCCTCGGGCCGCTCGATCCGCCCCTCGCCGTGACGCCACAGCCCGGCCATCGCCTTCGCCAGGGTGCTCTTGCCGTGGCCGGAGGGAGCCGAGAGCCAGTAATTGCGCCCCGCTTCCAGTGTCAGCTCCGGCCACGGCGTCAACCGGCGCCCGGCTGGCGTCTCGAGCGCGATGTCCCGAAGCCTCAACCTCGCATCCGCCGTGGTGTGCAGGCTCGGGCGCAGCGCCGGCGCGGCTTCCGCCTCCGCGACCCTGATGAAATGCGACAGGCGGCTGGCTGCCGCGGCGAGCTCGGTGAGGTCGCGATAGGAGAATACGAACCAGGAGAGCGTTGTCACGACGTTCTGGAAGGCCGAGCCGATCTGCATCAGCCCGCCGAAAGTGACACGGCCGGCCAGGTAAGCCGGCAGCGCCAGAAACAGGGGAATGCGCAGCACGGTCTGGAAATAGGGTCGGGTGAACAGGCCCAGGATCAGGTCGCGATTGGCGAGGCTGCGCCAGTTCTGGACGATCGCGGCGAAGCGCTCGCGCATCAGGCGTCGCTCTGCCGGCTCGCCATCGGCCAGCGCCACCGCCTCGACATGCTCGCGCAGCCTGACCAGCGCGAAGCGGAAATCCGCCTCGCGGCGCTGCTGCTCGACGGAAAGCGCCTTGAGCGGCCGGCCAAGGAGATGGGTGATCCCGCTGGCGATCGCGACATAGAGCGGCGCTGCCCAGACCATGTAGCGGGGGATCTCGACGGAGAAGCCGAGAGCGCTGAACGCAAGCGGGAAGGTCGAAAGCGACCACAAGATCCCGAGATAGGTGATGAGCGCGACGATATTGGTGGCGAGTTCGAGCCCTTCGCTGGTCAGCTTGTCAACGAAGATGCGGCAATCTTCGGCGATGCGCTGGTCGGGATTGTCGAGCCCGTGGTCGGTGCGCTCCCGCAAATGCCAGAAGGCCTTGCCGGTAAGCCAGCGGTCAAGCGCAGCCTCGGTCAGGGTGCGCCGCCAGCGGATCTGCAGCATCTTGCGCAGATAGGTGCTACTGAGATGCAGCGCGACGCTGATCGCGATGAGCCCGAAGAAGAGTCCCACTTGCCGCAAGGCGCCATCGACATCGAGCTTCTGCAAGGCGTTGTAGAAATCCGCCGTCCATGAGATGAGCCGCACGCCGACCTGCACGCCGGCCAACCCCAGCCCGAAGATCAGCCCGAAATAGAGCGCGCCGACCCTGCCGCCGGGGCCGGCGATGCACAGACGCGTCAGCCAGGCGATCTGGGAAAGGACGGCCCTCATGATGCGGCTCGCGGCAGGGCGCGCCGCGGTTGCGGCGGCTCCGGCATGTCGAGGCGGAACACGGCGTCGGCGATGCCCCGCAGGGCCGCGGCATCGTGCTCGGCCTCGCTCGTCGGCAGCAGCACCGCGACATCCTCGATGCCGAGATCGCGGAGCTGATGCGGCGTACCATGCCCGTGCTCGAGATGGCCCCGGCCGATGATGCCGATGACCAGCGGATCATCCGTCGCCTCGGCCAGATGATCGGCGATGCGGCAGGCGAAGGCGCGGTCCCAACATTGCTGCGCCCGGACGAAACGGTCGAAGCGTTCCGGCGCCATCGCTTCCGGCCGATCGGGCCCGGCGAAGCGGCCGGTGATTGCGGCGAGGTAGTCGCGATAAGCCTCGGTCGCAGGCGCCGCAGGGGTGACGCCGTCGCGCTCCTCGACGGGGATGGCCTCCCAGCCCAGCTGACCGACGCGCGTCACCAGCGGCCGGTGGCAGTTCAGGGCCAGCATCTTCACGCGCTGCTGCCGGCAGAAATGGAAGAGTGGCAGGTAGAGCTCCGGATCGAAACCCCAGACCTGTGTCCATTCGCTGCGCTCGATGAAGGTCGCGGTGTCCATCGCGCCATCGACCCAGGCGTCGAGGATCGGCTGGATGCGCAGCGGAAACATCTCGAAGCCAACGGCGAGCGCCGGCCGCAGCATGTGCAGGAACGCTGTGACATGCAGCTGCCAGCGATGGATCTCGGCGACGTCATGCGTCTCGCCGAGCAGGACGACGCGCTTGCGCGCCATCGCCTGCATCAGTTCGCCCTGCGGCAGCAGCTCTCCCGTTTCCGGACAGAGCCAGCTCGCGCGCGGATGGGCATGGCGCCCGCCCCTGCCCTCCCATTCAGCTGCGAGCGGCATGGCTTTCCGGGACCTTGGCGAAGGCTGCGGCGGGCCCCCTCAGGACGAGACCGAAAGGCTTGCCTTCGCTGTCGAGGGCCTGGAGCGTGACGGTTCCGCCGCTTTCGCTGCGCTGCCAGCTCGCGACGGCACCGGCCCTGAGATGGAGGTGAAAGTCGGGCTGCATGATGTTGACGAAGCCCATCGCCGGCTTCGGCTCGGGCAGCACGGCTTCCCAGTGTTGGAACAGGCCGGGCCGCTCGATGTCGATGGCGATGGTCTCGCCGCTGTCGAGGATGGCCGCGAAGCTCCGGGCGCCGAGATCGTCCGCGGGTATGTCGGCCGCGCCGCCTGTGCCGGGCGCCTCGCGCATGGCCGGCTCCAGAGGCTCGCCGGCGCCGAAGGCTGCCAGCGCCTTGTCGAACGGCTCCAGCCCGTCGAGGCCGATCAGGCTGAACAGGGTCTCGCCATTGGCATCCTGACATTCTAGGCGCGGCAGCACTCGCTCGCGCATCTTGCTGGTCCGGTCGGCGACGATGCGCACGACCGCCGTCAGGTCGATGCGGCTGTCGTGGAACGCGCCCGAAAGCCTGGCTTCGTTCCCTTCGATCGCGACCGCCTCGACCTCGCCCATACGCTCATGCGTGGCGCCGCCGGAGCGGGTGCTCAGCATGACCCGCCCCATGGCGGGCAAGCTCTTCAGGATTTCGGACGGCGCGCGCGTGAGCCGTTCGCGTGGATTGGTCTCTTGGGTCATCGTGGTCTCCAAATGAGGCGACGCCCGGGTCTCGCCGGGAGCGCCGCCGATCCGCCGCGCTTCCGGGCGCGGCATCTCAATCGAGGGTCAGAACTCTGCAGACGCAGAGAGCTTGAATATGCGCCCCGGCGCGGTCTGCAGTTCGAGCGGGTTGGCGGCCGCGACGCTCAAGCTTGCGACCTTGTCGTAGTTCAGGACGTCGGCGAAGTAGCGCTTGTCGAAGATGTTCTGGACGCCGGCACGAAGGGTCAGGAAGCTGGTCGGCTTCCAGTTCAGATAGGCGTCAAACACCGAATAGCCGCCGGGCTTGAACGTGGTGGGTGCGTCGGCGCGCGTCGCGCCGGCCGCGAAGGTGCCGATCACCTCGGCTTCCAGTCCGTATTCCGGCATCAGGTACTTCAGGCCCGTCACCGCCTTCAGTGGGCTGACATTATAGGGGACTTCGAGCGCGCCCTGCTGCTTCCGCTGCTGGCCGTATTGATAGCTCAGCGCCAGATGGGTGACCCAGCGCTCCTGGAAGCGCCACTCGGCCGAGGCCTCGATGCCGGAGATTTTTACCCGCGCCAGGTTGCGCGAGGTGATGTCGGTCGTCCCGGGCACCTCGTAGAGCTCCTGGATGAAGTCCTTGTAGTCGGCATGGAAGACGCCGATCGAGAACCAGCCATCGGCGAAGCGTCCGCGCACGCCCGCCTCATAGGATGTGACCATCTCAGGCCGCAGATCCGGATTCGGGATCAGGTTCTGCGTGCCGAAGGGCAGCGAGGTGTAGAGCTGCTGCGCCGTCGGCATCTTGAAGCCCTGGGCGTAGCGGGCATAGAGCGAATAGGTCTCGTCGAGCTTGAAGATCGTGCCGACCTGCGGGATGAGCCGGTGCGAGTCGAGCTCGCGCGGCGCTTTTCCGGGCACGATGACATAGCCGGGGCCGACACGCGGATCGATGTTGTAGTTCGCGTAGCGGACGCCGGGCGTGATCGTCCAGCGGCCGTTCAGGAGTTCGATCTCGTCCTGGAGATAGATGTCGGCCCGCGTCGTCGTCGCATTGGCGAAGTTGAAGCCGCCGGCGATCGCGGTCGTCGTCACACCGCTGGTCAGGTTTCTAACATCGTCGCGCCGCTCATAGTCGGTGCGCGTGACGTCGCCCTGGAAGCCGTAGGTCAGGCGGTGGAAGCTCGACCCCAGCGCGAAGCTCGACTTCGCCTGGACGTCGAGCTGCGAGAATTGCTCGGTATAGTCGAGCAGGCCGCGCGTGAAGCGCTGCTGACCATTGGCGAGCGTCTGCAGGTTGTTGGTGATGAAGGTGCGGCTCTGGGGTGTGAAAGAGGCTTGCCAGCGCAGCGAGTCGAGGAAGCTTGCGCCGACATTCCACTCATGCTCGAGCGCCAGGCGCTTGCGCGACTTGATCTGATCGCGAATATTCGGTCCGTTGCGGATGCCCAGGCTCACGACGTTGTAGTTGTAGAGCTGGTTCACAGTGGATTCGCTGTCGAAGTAGTCGCCGGTCAGCTTGAAGGTGTGATCGGGCGTCGGCTTGAATACGATCTTGCCGAAAGCGTTCCAGACCTCGGTATCGAGCGGGTTGAGCAGATTGCAGCCGAGGAAGCGCAGGGTTGGCACCGGGCAGCCCCAGCGGCCGCCATCGGCGCGGGCATTGCCGAGCTTGGCTTCCTGCGCGTTGCGCTGGCTCACGCCGATGATCGCTTCGAGGGCGGGCGAGAAGCTGTAGGCGGCGATGCCGGTCTTGACGAAGGAGCGGTCCAGGCTGTCGTAGCTGGTGTCGAGCTTCACCGCCCAGGGCTTGTCAGTGCGGCCCTTCAGCAGGTCCTGCGGATCGAGCGTGCGATAGGCGACGATGCCGCCCAGCGCATCGGCTCCCCACAGCACCGAGCCCGGGCCGCGCACGATCTCGACGCTCTTGAGGAAAGGCAGGTCGACGAAGTCGCGGTTGCCGTCGGTGATGCGCTCGATCACGCGCGAACCGTCGACCTGCATCTGCACGCGGTTGCCGCCGACGCCGCGGATGGTGAAGCCGCCATAGTTGCCGAAGGGATCGGTCGCCGTGGTCTGGCGGTTGACGATGACGCCGGGCTCGTAGCGCACGAGGTCCTGGGTATCGCGGGTGATCCGCTGCTCCATGTCCTGCCGCGTGATGACGTTGACGGTCCCGGGCACGTCGAGAGCCTGCTTTTCGCTGCGGGTCGCCGTCACGGTGATCTGGTCGAGGGCAATCGGTTCGGCACCGCCCGGAGCAACCGGCGCCGACTGGGCATACGCGCCCGTCAATGCGGTGGAAGACAGGAAATATACAGCAATATATAGCTTAGAATTATTATTCATAATTTCGTCCCGAGTTGAATTCGGGACGAGTTATTTCTGAAAGAAGAGATTCGCAACCAACATTTGAACACAAATTGTCGATTATAAATACAATATATTCGGATCTAAATTGCAATCATCATAATATGATGGCGAAATTGGAATTATAACAATGATGCAGAACCATATTTATCTGAGTTAAACTCGCAATTCGCACGCAGTCACGTGAGCCTGCCCCATCTCTCGGCCGCAGGCCAATGTGTCCCGCTGAAACGCCCCAAAAGCGGGCCATCTGAGCGCCAGAAGCTGGCCAGAAAGCTCAGCGTTCGCCCGGCTGGACGGGCGGGCGAAGCTTGGCTTGGCGTCTCGCGGCCGCCGCCCCTGGAGCACACTCCGAGACCAAGCGTATCCAGCGGTCGCATGAGGCTGCGCGA
Source organism: Allobosea sp. 05L423 (assembly GCF_056397745.1). Taxonomy (NCBI): domain Bacteria; kingdom Pseudomonadati; phylum Pseudomonadota; class Alphaproteobacteria; order Hyphomicrobiales; family Alloboseaceae; genus Allobosea; species Allobosea sp. 05L423. The sequence goes on from NZ_JBFTOA010000017.1 coordinate 76,491, forward strand.
TCGGCGCGGTTTGACGCCGCCACTTTTTCGCCCTAATCCTCGCCGCGACGGTTCCCTCACGGGATCAAAAGGGAACGCGGTGCGGGCGGAGTTTTGCCCCATGCCGCGGCTGCCCCCGCAACTGTAAGCGGCGAGCCTTTCGCCACACGCCACTGGGGCCTCGGACCTGGGAAGGCGGCGCAAAGGCACCGACCCGCGAGCCAGGAGACCTGCCGTCAGCCGTGGTCACACGCGAACACGTTCGGACGGGGTGCGCCGATCGCTGATTTGACTGTTTGCCGCCTCTCGCGCGGCCGATGGGAGATCGCGTTCGCGGTGACGTGCCACTGACGTCAACGCCCGAGGTCTCCATCGTGAACGTCTTCTTCCCGGCCGCAGGACGCGGCCGCCTGCTGCTGTCCGCCTCCCTGCTCGCCCTCGCCTGCTCTGTCCCTGCCCTGGCGCAAAGTGACGCCGGCCCTCTCGCCCTCGACGAGATCGTCGTCAGCGCCACCGGCACACCGACGCCGGCCCGCGAGATCGCAAGCTCGGTCACAGTCATCACGGCGAAGGACATCGAGCAGCAGCAGCGCCGCACCCTGCCGCAAGCGCTCGCCACCGTGCCCGGCCTCAACATCGTGCAGACCGGCGGGCCGGGCGGCCAGACCTCGGTCTTCATGCGCGGCACCAACTCGAACCACGTCAAGGTGCTGATCGACGGCATCGAGGCCAACGACCCCTCGACGCCCAACCGCTCCTTCGATTTCGGCTCGATGCTGACCGACGATATCGAGCGCATCGAGGTGCTGCGCGGCCCGCAGAGCGGCCTCTACGGCGCCAACGCCCTCGGCGGCGTGATCTCGATCACGACAAAGCGCGGCGAGGGTCCGCCAAAGGCGACCGCGCGCATCGAAGCCGGCTCCCACGGCACCTTCAACCAGTCGGCCGGCTTCGGCGGCGGCAACGACCGCTTCAACTACGCCTTCAACGTGGCCCACTTCCGCTCGGACTCGACCCCTGTGACGCCGCCGAACCTCGTCCCGCCGGGCCGGCGCATCAACCCCAACGCCTTCGACAACTACAGTTATTCCGGCCGCGTCGGCGTCGCGCTCAGCGACACGCTGACGCTGAACTGGGTCGGCCGCTATCAGGACGGGCAGCTGCGATTCACCAGCGACACCGGCTTCCCGAGCCGGCCTGCGCCCTATCGCTCGCTGCAGAACTACGCCCAGGCCTTCACCCGCGGCGAGATTGTGTGGGATCCGTTCGGCGGGCGCTTCGTCAACACCTTCGGCGTCTCCTACACCAACCAGGACCGGGCGACGCGGACGGCCAACGGCACGACCGGCATTCCCGGCCTGCCCAGCGAGAATCTGGGCGAGCGCACCAAGCTGGACTGGCGCGGCAATCTCGAGATCGCCAAGGGCCACAATCTGCTCATGGGCCTGCAATACGAGCGCGAGCGGCTCGACACCACCAGCCTCGTCGCCTCCAACGGCAACAAGGCCGGCTTCCTCGAGTACCAGGGCAATATCGAGGACCGCTTCTTCCTCGTGGCCAACATCCGCCGCGACGACGACGACAGCTATGGCGGCCACACCACTTACCGCATCGCGCCGGCCGTCATCATTCCCGGCACGGAGACGAAACTGAAGGCGAGCTACGGCACCGGTTTCAAGGCGCCGACGCTCAACGAGCTCTTCGTCGACTATCGCCCCGGCTTCAATTTCCACGGCAATCCGAACCTGCGGCCGGAAGAGAGCCGCGGCTGGGATGCCGGCTTCGAGCAGCCGCTTTTCGATCGGAAGCTGCAGTTCGGTGCGACCTGGTTCCAGAACGACATCGACAACCTGATCGTTACCAACGCCACCTTCGATTCCTACGCGAATGTCGGAAAGGCCAGGACGAAGGGCGTCGAGGCCTTCGCCGCGCTGGAGGTGTCGCCGCAGTTCCGCATCCGGGCCGACTACACCTTCACCCTCGCCAAGGACGAGATCGCGCGGCAGGAGCTGCTGCGCCGGCCGCGCCACAAGGCGAGCGCGACCGCGACCTGGACGCCGACCGACAAGCTCACCCTCTCGGCGACGCTGCTCTATGTCGGCTCCTGGGTGGACGGCAATCGCGACTTCTCCGTCTCCCGGCTGAACGCGAAGGGCGCGACGCTGGTCAATCTCGCCGCCGAATACAAGGCGACCGACAAGGTCACCGTGTTCGGGCGGATCGACAACCTGTTCGACAAGCGCTGGGAAAATCCGGTCGGCTTCCTGGTTCCCGGCTTCGGCGCCTTCGGCGGCATCAAGGTGGCCATCGGCGGATGAAACCGCGCCGCGCCAATCATGCCTTCGCCATGGCGGCCTTCGTCGCCATGGCTGTCGGCGCCGAGCCGGCCGCCGCGGCGAAGCCGACGCGGATCGTCTCGCTCAACATGTGCACGGATGAACTCGTCCTGCGCCTCGCCGAGCCCGAACGCATCGCTTCCGTCACCTGGCTCTCGCGCGATCCACGCAGCGCCAATATGGCGGAGGCGGCGCGCGCGGTCGGCGTCAATCACGGCCTCGTCGAGCAGGTCCTCGCCAGCCAGCCCGACCTCGTCATCGCCGGCGCCTATACCACCCGCTCGACCGTGGTCCTGCTCAAGCGCGTCGGCATGGAGGTGCGCGAATTCGGCGTGCCGCGGAACATTGCCAAGATGCGCGACCAGATCGCGGAGATGGCGGCGCTGCTCGGGGAGGAGGAGCGTGGCACGGCGCTGATCGCCGACATTGATGCACGGCTCGCCGGGCTGGCCGCGAAACGCCCGCCCGAGCGCAGCCGCGCCATCGTGCTCAGGCCGAACGGCTTCACAGTCGGGCGCGGCTCGCTGGTCGACGAGATCCTGACGCTGGCCGGCCTCGACAACATCGCCGCCGAGCTCGGCATCGACAGCTACGGCCAGATCGCCCTGGAGACGGTGGCGCTGGGCGGCGCCGAGATGCTGATCCTCAACGACACTCGGGACGGGCCGCCCTCTCTCGCCCATGAAGTGCTGCACCACCCCGTGATCGGAAAGCTCGGCGCGCGCCTCAGGCTCGTCGCCCTGCCCTCGCGACTCTGGGCCTGCGCCGGGCCGAGCGTGCTCGACGCCATCGAATTGCTGGCCAAGGCGGCCGGAGGGAAGCGATGAAATCCTCCTCCATCAAGCCGCCTTCCCTGCCGATCCTGATCGCGCTGCTCGCTGCGGTGACGGTCGCCGTCTTCGCTCTCTCGATGGCCGTCGGCTATGCGCGGCTCGATCTCGGCGCGGCGATCCGCGATTGGCTGGCGGGGCGCCCGACCCTGCCGGCGCTCGTGCTGACCGAGCTGCGCCTGCCACGCGCCATCCTCGGCGCGCTCGTCGGATTCAGTCTGGGCCTGTCCGGTGCGGCGATGCAGGGGCTGCTCCGCAACCCGCTGGCCGAGCCCGGCGTGGTCGGGATTTCCAGCGCGGCCGCCTTCGGCTCCGTCCTCGCCTTCTACAGCGGGCTTTCGGCCAGCCTGTCGCTCGCCTTGCCGCTCGGTGGCATCGCCGGCGCCATCTTCGCCACGCTGGTGCTATTTGTCCTGCTCGGCCGCGGCGCCGGCACGACGACGCTGATCCTCGCTGGCGTCGCCCTCAATGCCTTCGCGGGGGCTGCAACCTCGCTCGCGCTCAACCTCGCCCCAAACCCCTATGCGGCGCTGGAGATCGTGTTCTGGCTGATGGGCTCGCTCGCCGACCGCAGCCTGAACCATGTCCTGCTTGCTCTACCGCTGATGCTCATCGGCTGGGCGCTGCTGATCTCGACGGCACCGGCTCTCGATGCGCTGACGCTGGGCGAGGATACTGCCGCGAGCCTGGGATTCGATCTGACCTGGCTGCGTGTTCGCCTGATCGGCGGCACGGCGCTTGCCGTCGGCAGTGCGGTCGCGGTAACCGGCGCAGTCGGCTTCGTCGGCCTCGTCGTGCCGCATCTGCTGCGCCCGCTCGTCGACAACCGCCCCGGCCGGCTGCTGCTGGTCAGCGGCTTCGGCGGCGCCATCCTCGTACTGCTGGCCGACATTGCGCTTCGGCTCGCGCCGATCCGGCCGGAGCTGAAGCTCGGCGTGGTCACGGCGCTGATCGGCGCGCCCTTCCTCTTCAGCCTCGTCAATCGCATGCGGCGGGAGGCGTGATGGCCATCGAAGCTCACGACATCGCGGTCACGCTCGGCGGCAAGACGATCCTTCAGAACATCGACCTCGCCTTGCAACGAGGCGAGCTTCTGGGCCTCGTCGGCCCGAACGGCGCCGGCAAGACGACCCTGCTGCGTGTGATGGCGGGCCTGCTCGCCCCTGCAAGCGGCACGGTCCGCTATGACGGCGAGAAGGCGTGCACGCTGGGCCGGCAGGCGCTCGCACGGCAGGTCTCCTTCCTGGCGCAAGGCGGCGATACCTCCTGGCCACTCTCGGTCGAGGCCGTGGTCGGTCTCGGCCGCCTGCCGCATCGCCGTCCTTTCGGTAGCCTGACCGAAACGGACCGCAGGGCGATCGCCACCGCGCTGACCCATTGCGACGTGGCCGGCTTCGGCGACCGCACGGTGGGCACGCTTTCGGGCGGCGAACGCCGGCGGGTCCTGCTGGCTCGCGCGCTGGCGGTAGAGGCGCCCCATCTCCTCGCCGACGAACCGCTCGCCGGCCTCGACCCGCTGCACCAGCTGGACATGATGGAGCTCCTGCGCCGGACCGCACGCCGTGGCGCGGGCGTCGTCGTGGTGCTGCACGATCTTACCCTCGCCACCCGTTTCTGCGACCGGCTCGCCTTGCTCGATCAAGGCAGGCTTGTGGCCGAAGGCGCGCCAGAAACGGTCCTCGACGAAGCCAGCCTTGGCAGTGTGTTCGGCGTCGAGGGGCTGCGCGGCAACCATGACGGCGAGCCTTTCCTCCTGCCCTGGCGGGCACAGAACCAAGGACGATCCCACGATGTCTGACAGCGCCACCATCCGCGCCGTTCTGCGCGAGCATCTCGGTGACCCTTCGAGCCAATGGAACCTCGGCACCTTCGGCGCCATCGCCGAGTTCATGCGCGATGCTGGGGAGGCGGTCGCGATCACGGACGAACCCCACCGGCTTGCCGCGGTGACGGAGCGCGGCGGCATCGGCTTCGGGCGGCTCGACGACACCCGCCTGTTCGCCTCGGAGAGCGCCGTCGGGACGAGCTGGAGCCATCGCCTGGCGCTGTGCCTGCCGGAGGACGCCTGCTCGATGCACAGGCGCACCGTCCTGACCGAGCTTGGCCCGGACACGGACGCGCTACGCGCCGAGGATACCGCCGGTATCCTGTTCGATATGGGGCTCGGCACACTACAGGCCGATATCTGCATCCGCACGGACGATCCGGAACTGCTCACGCTGCTGCGCGCCCAGGCAGGTCGCTCGCTGTTCGGGCCCGGCAACCCCGCCATGCCGGCGATCGTCGCAGCCGGGCCGCATCGTGTTTTCGTAGCCCGGATCGGGCGCTGCGAGGTCTACCAACCGATCCCGGCGGCCGGCGGCAAGATTCCGGAAGGCCCGCATACCCATGTGCTACCGCAATTGCTGCGGGCGGGCCGAACCCATGCTGCGACTGAGCCGGTGCCCGACGGCTTCGTACCTTGTGCCCATCTGGTGCCGGCCCATCCGGCCAGGGACGCAATGGGGCGGCCGCGTTCGTTCGACCGCCAGGCCTTCGAACGTTTCGAGAATCTTCTGAATCGGTACGGCGATCCCGAAACGGTGGCAACGCAGCGGGCGGTGCGAGAGCTTTTGGCAAATAATGCGCCGCCGGCGGCTTTCTCAGCGCCGCCGAGCCGGTTTGGCCGCAATGCCGTGAAGGTCACGTTGCGCCAACAGAAGGAATTCCACGAGTCTGCCGGCCGATTGCAAGACTGGCTCCGTCGCTACGATAGGCGCGACGGCCGGGATCCCGGCGACGGCGACACGGATGATTACGGCCATCGTTGAGTCGGAACGGCATATCGCAACATCAGCCCGATCCCACGCTCTTTCCCCCAAGGGATGTCCGTGCACTTCATCGCCAGCTGCCATGGAGCACCGCTGCGCATCCAGACCGCCTTCGCGACGGCCGAGATCGCTTGCTCCTGGATGAGCGAAGCGACAGATCTCTGGAAGGAGAAGAACCTGCTCGGGACCCGCATCGTCAAATGCCAGAATGGTGGCGCATTAAGCGGGGGCAGCGGCCAGGGCACATCCGTTACGCCAACGATGGGCCAATTTCGACTGCGCTAACATCGCCCGGCTATCGCAGGAGACCCTCGTCTTTTCCCAGCAGACTCAGGACACACCAGACGCCCATCGCCACATGAAACGCGACCGCTGGCCACAGCAGCATGCCGTACAGTCCGTGGCCAAAGCGGGCGAACAGGAGAACGCTGGCGACCGCAATGTTATAGAACAGCATTGCAATGACCACTCCGCGCGAGGCGAGGCTCTGCGCATCGGCGCGCGCCAGCCAGGAGACGATACTGAGCGCAAGTATCGCGACGCCGCCAACGCGCACCAGGCTCACGGCGACGGGCGCGTCGAGCGGCGCCCCAAGCAACAGCCACGCCGTGACCGATGGAACGCCCAACAGCGCAAGGGCGGCACCGGCCTCGACGATTGCGGTCGCTGTTTGCAGGCTTCTCATGGTCATCTGGAGTTTCACCCGGCACGAGAAGGAAGGCGGCGGCGCGCAGGCGCGAGAGTTACGGTTGATATTTCGGGCCGCGGTGGCGCTCTATCCTTGACCTGTGCAGCGCAGACCATCCGCGAAATTGCTTGCGAATTCGCGCAAAACGCAGTCGTGGCCGTTCCAGTTCAACGATCAGATGAACCCAGGATCGTGCCGCAGTCGTATATCTTGTTCAGAATGGCTACCGTTACCTTCTTGATGGATCGAATACCTGCGAGCAGCCCCCCAACGAGCGGGATCGTTTTCCGCATGGTTTGAAGGTGGCCGAGGCAACCCAGGTGACGCCGGAGTGAACCGGCGCCACCTTCCAATTGCTTGAGCCAATCATTCCTAGTCTTTCGCCCGAGCGACCGCTTCCCGCAATTTCCTCTGGTCCGCCTTGGCCAGTTGCATCGGCCCAAGGTTGACGGTCAGTCTGTCGATCTTGCCATCGAAGGCAAACGGCACCTGGTAGTCTTTATCATTGACCCCCGTGCGCGTATCGACGCCGATGTCGAAGGTCTCGTCGGACACCTGCAGGAACGCGATCGAGTTGGGCTGCTTTCCGGTGGCGACGACTTTGCCGTCCACCTTCAGCTCACCGCTGCCGCCCTTGGCAATACCCGGGCCGTCATAGGTGTATTCGAACACGATCGTATGCTTGCCCGGGGTGAGAGCATCCGCGCCTTCCCAGCGATATTGGGCGAGGATCAGCATGTTGTAGTTGAACACCGGCTTGCCGTTGAGCAGGTAGAGCCCCCATCCACCCCAACGGCCTCCAGTGGTGGCGAGCATGCCGTTGCCGCCGCTCTGGGGAACGTCAACCTCGGCGGTGATCTTGTAGGATCGGCCGATGACGTTTGGCGAGTTGGCCATGGGGATGCCGGAATTCACGCCGGTATAGGTGAACACCGTCTGGCCCGCGGTGGCGCTCGGCCGCGGCTCGACTGCTCGCGCGAAGGACCTGTTGTCCAGCGGCAGCACATTGTACTTGGCAGCCTCCTGGACAAACAGCTTCTGCATCTCCTTCAGCTTGCCAGGCATCTTTGCGGCGAGATCGTTGGCCTGAGTGTAGTCCTCCTTCAGGTTGTACAGCTCCCATTTATAGTCGCTGATCGGCGGCAGGGGCGCGTTCAGGATCCAGGGGCCATGCGGCGGTGTCGTGTTGGCGTACCAGCCGTCATTGTAGATGCCGCGATTGGCGATCATTTCGAAATACTGGGTCTTTCGCTTCGAGGGCGCATTCGCATTGGCCTTGTCGAAGGTGTAGGCCATGCTCACGCCCTCGATCGGCTTTTGCTTGATCCCATTGACCGTCTGCGGCGCCTTGATGCGGGTCGCCTCCAGAATCGTCGGCACGATATCGATGATGTGGTGGAACTGGTTGCGGATGCCGCCGGGGTCATTGATATGGCCGGGCCAGCTGATCGCCAGGCCCTGGCGTGTGCCGCCGAAATGCGATGCGATCTGCTTGGTGTATTTGAACGGCGTGTCGAACGCCCATGACCACGCGACAGCCATATGCGGGTAACTGGCCGCCGACCCCCAAGTGTCGTAGAATTTCATCTGTTCGGCGATCGGGAAGTCGAGGATACCGTTATAGGCGGTCCACTGGTTCGGCGTGCCGGACAGGGTTCCTTCGGGGCTCGTGCCATTATCGCCGACGATGTAGATGATCAGCGTGTTGTCGAGCTTGCCCATGTCCTCGACCTGCTGGATCACCCGGCCGATTTCGTTGTCGGTGTAGGCAGCGTAGCCGGCAAAGACTTCGGCCTGGCGGGCGAACAGCTTCTTCTGGTCGGGCGACAGGCTGTCCCATTTCGGCAGGCTGTCGGGCCAATCGGTGAGCTTTGCATTGGCGGGGATCACGCCCAGGCGCTTCTGGTTGGCGAAGATCTGGTCGCGCATGGCATTCCAGCCCATGTCGAACTTGCCCTTGAACTTGTCGATCCACTCCTGCGTCGGGTTGTGCGGAGAGTGGGTTCCGCCGGGGGCGTAGTAGATGAAGAACGGCGTGTCGTGCGCGGCAGCGTCAAGCTGCTTCAGCCGCGTAATGGCTTCATCAGCCATATCGGTGATGAGGTTGTAGCCGGGCTTGCCGACCCACGGGAAAATCTGGGTGTGGTCACGGAACAGATAGGGCGTCCATTGGTCGGTCTCGCCGCCCTGGAAGCCGTAGAAGTAATCGAAGCCCATTCCCGACGGCCATTGGTCGTAGGGCCCGGCAACGCTGTACTGGAAATCCGGCGTGTTGTGGTTCTTGCCGAACCATGAGGTCGGATAGCCGTTGCCCTTGAGAATGGCGCCGATCGTCGCGTTGTCCGTACCGATGATCGAGTCATAGCCGGGGAAGCCGGTCGACAACTCGGTGATCACACCGTTGCCCGTGGAATGGTGGTTGCGGCCGGTAAGCAGGGCCGCGCGGGTCGGCGAGCACAAGGCGGTCGAGTTGAACTGGGTGTAGCGCAAACCCGCCTTTGCGACGCGGTCAAGCGCCGGCGTCGGGACGACGCCGCCGAAGGTACCGCTGACGCCATAGCCCTGGTCGTCGGTCATGATCAGCAGCACGTTGGGGGCGCCCCTGGGCGGAGCCACGCGCGGCGGCCACCAGACCTTCGACCCTTCAAGAGTTTCCTTGATCACGCCGCCAAATTTGGGGGGCGGCGCCGGGAGCTGCTTGCCATCGAGGGTGATCGTTGCGCTCGGCTGCCCCAGGGTTCCGTTGATCTGCTGGGCCGTTGCCGGCAAGTAACTTGAGCCGATTAAAAGGCTAACCGCACCCGCCAGCCCAGTGCTTATACGCAAATTGTGACGCGACCTCATGATAAATCACCTCGCTATTTTCCGTTTTAGACACAGATATCAAAGTATAATTATATAATTATCATCGCTATCCGCATTCCATTCGCAGATTGACGAGTGCAGACTCAAATGATTTTCTTATTCCTTGAATTCTATGGGGACTTCGTCCTTTCCGAGACCAAGGGCCACCCCTTCGCTCTGGCCAACGAGATGCATGATGACGCCAGCCTTATTCTCCAGCCAAAGTTCGCTGCGGGCGCCCACCTGGAGGCCCGCGGGGCCGGTTCCTTCCGCCCAAATGCCCGAGAATTGCGAGAGGTCGTCGAGTATAGACCTCGCCCATCACTTGCCGCTTGCAAAGGGCGAGGCCAACCTCAGATTCGCAGGCTGACCGCCTCCGCCTCGCATTCTGATCATTGCTCATGTCGATCTCCGCCATTCTAACTCGCTCGGCGCTGCGCCGGCGATTAGTCGGGCTGGCCGAGGAACTCCGTGGCCGGGATCATTGGAAGGATTCCGGCGCCTGCTTGGCCGGGCTTGCACAGATCTTCGTGAATTGGCACGAAGTTTGAAAATAAACACCGCCTGAAGTGGCAGTTGACGTAAGATTCGGCCGTCTACTTTTCCATAGCAGCTTTTTGTTGTTAATTTTTGGGTATTCTCTCCGTCGTCTTAATCTTTATGCATCTTGATTTTTTCCTCCTTCAGCAGACTGTCCATCGCTTCGATCACTGTTTTCCCGCGGTTTTCCTTGCAATACACGATAAGGGCGTGCTCGCCAGGTTTGACGCGGGTCAAATGGTAGAAGTGCTTCTTGGCGAGGCCGTTGTACCAGCCGGAATACCAGTTGGTGAGCGCGTCAGCGTCCTCCTGATACGTGTTTGCGAGTTGGGCGCATGTGATTTTCTGAACGTCAATGAAACCGTTCGCGTCGGCCAGAGTGTCGAGGCCAACTTGGGCTTGCGCCGAGGAGACAAGGGCCAGCAGAGAAACAGCGATAGTGCGAGCGGTTATCTTCATCGTCGTGCTCCGAAAATCGTTGTGTTCCGAAATTCGCGGCGGGGGATAGATGCACCGCGGAGGGCGACAGACGTTAGCAGCGCCCGCAAAGGATGAGCACGTAGCTTACTGTAGGGTTACGTCGAGGAAGCGCCTGATTTCATCGTCCTGATGCGGGAAACGCAGATGTCCCCCCGCATTTTTCCAGTCCCTTCCTACGTCCTCGCATCCGAGCCAGATTCCCCCACGTCGAACCCAGCGCCTGGGAGGACGTGTGCTCTTCAGAACGAACGCGAGGACGTCACTGCGGATGACGGCGATGGTCTGACCATTGCTGGGCGGCGCCCCTCTCGTAATGCGTCTGCCCAAGGTCACCGCCAGACGCGAATACCCCGTGTTCGATTATTCGGGATACGTCTCGCTACGGTCCGGCGTCGCCTTGTGGAAAAGGATGAACACCAGAGGGTTGCCGGGTTCGGACATCGCGTCGCTGCGCTGTCCCGTCACCTCACCGGCCACGCCGCTTGTATATTCCGCGACGACTTCTCCGAAGCTGTTGCGCTGGATGGCAACCTTCTGGCCGGCTTCGACCTTTTCATTGAGCTCGACGAGATGCTCGACGATCCCGCCCTGGCTCGCCAGGATCGGGAACGCGCTGTTGCCAACGAAGACATTCACGTCCTTGCCTGTGCGCCCCATCGGCCCGGCCAGGATGCCGTGATGCTTGAGGACGTTCAGGGTGCCTTCCACGAACAGCGAGATCATCTCGAGGTTTAGCACGCGCGCAGCGCCAATCTCAGGCGTAAAGGCGGGGATGCCCGCGTCCATGAACGCGTTATGCAGGACGCCTGGATAGACATGATTGTCGAAGATCTGACCCACCGGGTAAAGTTCCAGCATTGCTTTGACCTCCGGCACATCCATGCCGCCGATATTGAAGGCGGTGACCTCGAACCCCGTTGTCCCGGTATGGAAGTCGATCGCGGCGTCGGCGTTCGGGCGCAGCAGCCGGTTGAACAGCAGACCAGCGTGTCGGCTGGCTGCGGTCGGGCCATTCTCGTTCCCCGGCCATTCCCGGTTCATGTCGATCAGATCGTTGCCCCTGCCGAAATTGGGCCATCTGCGCTGCATGCTTTCGACGGCCGGGCGGGCGACATCCGTGACCGCCATCACCGTGCCCGACATCTGCGCCGGATCGAGCTGATTCATCACCGTTTGAACGGTATGGATGGAACTCATCTCGTCGCCATGCACGCCGCTGGTGAGGACGACGCGCTTGCCCGGCCTTGCCCCCTTGGCGACCGTCACGGACGCGTAGCAGTGTAGCCCGGTGGGCATTTGCACGCCCCGAAAATACAGATGGTGCTTCCTGCCGGGCTCCAAGTCACTGACGTCCAGCGTGCTGACGACCTTCTTTCCTTCGATCGTATCGCCCGTATAGACCGTGGCGGACGCCGCCCCCGAGGCAGGCCGACCAACGGGCGTAGCAGCGTTTTGGGCCATCGCAGAGCCCGTGCTCGCTAAGAGAGCGGCCGATGTGCCGATCGTTGCAATCATAAAGTCGCGGCGATCGGGGCGTTCTTCTGGCTTGCCTGGCATGATCTGTGTCCTAACCGTGTGAACCGCGGTGCAAGGTCAAATTGACCGTCTCTTCCCTCGCCTAATCACCGTCGAATCCGCTCTTCCTGGGAACGCGAGGATGGTCACGACGGGCCGCCCCCCCCTCGACGACCAGCGCGTCGTGAAAGCTCGGTGGCTTCGCGACGGCTACGAGGAGTTCTGAAAGCTTCTGCCACTCGAACACAAGATGGCCGTCTTGGGACGTTTCTGGAGAAAAGGGGGGAAATTCGGCGAGCAGATCGCGAATGCGCTCGGCAGGAGCGTCGTCCGCATGCGCCGCGACGCTGATCCGCCGAATAAGATGCTCATCCATATGTCAGATCCGCCTGCTGGATCGGATGTTAGTCCGCAGCCGTGCCGGATGCGAGGCGAACCTCGCTGCGCCGCGGTGCGCCAGAAGCTGACGTCGGCATACTGCCCTATAGTGGACGATCGCGGCCCTGGCCCTGAGTGGGGGCTGTCGCCGCACCGGAAGCGGTGATTCAGTCTCGGAACGCCGCCCCTTTGGCGAGACATTCGCACAGCTCTGCATAGACCGACGCAATCCGCTCTCGGGAAGGGAAAGCGCCGAGCGCGCGCTCAATTCTGCTCGCAAGCGTGCCGGCCCGAGAGATGCGCTCCAAATGCGGGATGCAGCTTCCGTCAGTAGAGCGCCCGAGCAGATGGCGCCAGAGTTCGCCGGCAGTGCACGCGTTTCCCGGTCGGCCGAGGGCGGAGAGATAGTCCGCATCGTCGATCAGCGCGTCCTCGGCCCGCTCGATGCAGCGGCCGAGGATGCTGACGAGGCGGCTGGTACCCAAGGGAGCGGCGAGAGGGGCCTCGTCCAGGTACAGCAGCCGAACAGCAGCGATTATCGCTTTGGCAACGGCGAGGTCCGCTTCAATGCATTCCTGCGTGTCGGTAACGCGGATCTCGATGGAATGGCGGTCAAATCGTGGTATGGCGCCACGGGAGTTCAGCCAAGGAAAGCGCAGCGTACCCTCGGGATCGGCCTGTGCAAGACTGGCGAACATCGGCGCCAGGATCTCCGCCTCATAGGCGCCTGCGCTGCCAATGCTGTCCGGGATGATGTTGCCGGCGACGAGCGGGTAACGCGCAGCATTCGTCCGATAAGCCTGCATCCGGAAATTGCGGAAGCCGGTCAGCCGAGCGTCCGCTACGGGTGAGCTCGCCGCGATGGCGGGGATGATCGGAAGTACGCGCCTGATGGCCTCGTGGAGCCGCGCGAACTCACCGTCGTCCGCGAAAGGCAGGTTGATATGGATGCTCTGGAGATTGGCCCAGCCATGCGTCCTCGTCTCGAAGATGCGTTGGTAAGCACCGTAGATGCCGTGCGGATCCACCGGCCAGGGTCGAGCGTCTCGCGGATCGAGCCACGGATGCATCGCGGTCGGCATCAGCCTCGCCCCGTGCTGCGCCAGGCGCCGGTTCATGGCGTCGATCTCGGCCTGCATCGGCTGTCGCAGCGCGTCCAGCCGTTCTATCGGAGTGGGGTTCTTCAGCTCGAGTACGTGGAGCATGAATTCGTTCGACCAGCCGAGCGCACCGGCTGGTGTGTCGAGATCGTCGAGGACGACGTCGGCGATCGGCATGCAGCGCATGTCTTCGCGGCCGACGATCGCGTACTCGATCTCGATGCCGAGGCGCTCGAACGCGCCATAGCGGGTCACTGCCGAACCATCCGCAACGCGCGGCGCACAATGGTGGCGATCACTGCCTCGTAGAGCTCCATGCCGGCGACGCCATCCTCCTGCCCGGCATCGACATTCGGATTGTCATTGACCTCGATGACGACGCTGCGGTCCGTCAAGTCCTTGACGTCGATGCCGTAAAACCCGTCTCCGATGGCACCGGCCGCCATTGCCGCTACCGCAAGCACGCGTTCAGGAACATTGACGAGGGACACGGCCTCGGTCCTGCCTTCCTGATAGCTGCGCGTTCCAGCGTTGCGCACGACCTGCCAATGGCCCGGCACCATGTGATAGCGGCAGGCGAAGATCGGCTGTCGGTCGACAAACCCTATGCGCCAGTCGAAGTCAGTCCGGAGGTATTCCTGTGCCACCACGGCGGTTTGGCTCCGGAACAGCGTCGAAGCGTGCTCGTACAGTTGGGCTGCACTGTCGACGCGGTACACGCCTCTGGAGAACGAGCTCCCCGGCTCCTTGAGCACGCAGGGCAGTCCGAGCATTGCTACGGCCCGGTCGATGGTTTGGCTGGTGAGGATCAGCGTTTTTGGCGTCGGCACACCGTGCATGGAGAACAGCCTCGCCTGAACAATCTTGGACGCACAGCTCAGGATGGAGGCGTGATCGTCGACGGTTGCGAGGCCGAGCTCAGCCGCCTTTCTCGCGAAAGCATAGGTGTAGTCATCGGTTCGAGTGTGGTCGCGAATGAACAGCCCGTCGAACTCGCCGAGACGCTCGATGTCGCCGGCCGTGACGATCTCGGTCTCTACCCCAACCGTATCCGCGGCCCGGACGAACAGTGCGATCGCCGCAGCATTCGAGGGAGCGAGGGCGCGCCCTTCAGTTCTGAGGATGGCGACCCGAAGCCGCGGACGAACCGCAGCTTTGAGGGGAGTTGCCATAACGCGAGCCGGGTCAGCCATCTCGCGCAGCATGCCGCCGATACATAACCAGTCACTTAAACTTGATGCCCGCTGCCGGCTCGCGGTCGCGCTGTGGAGCGCGGTAATGCTCACGATCTCACCGTGCGATCGATCACGTTTCGGCGCGTGTTCCAGACCACGCTGCTTAATCCGAAAGGAGCGATCTCGCCTTCGCTCTGCTCCCGGCGGCAGATTACGGGATGCTGGCTTGCTTCGCCGGCGTGGTCGCCGCCCGCGTCATCATGGTGCTTAACCGATCACAAGCCGCAAACGTCCGAAATCAGCCCGCGCCAGGCTATGTCGAACCGGAAGGCCGCGATCAGTGGGGCCAAGAATTGAAGCCCCCGTTAGACGAGAGCCCGCCGACCGCGCCAAAGAAGCCAGACGAAAACCGGCCCGCCGATGAGCGCCGTCAGCACGCCCAGCGGGATTTCGATCCGAGCTGCGCTGCGCGCGAGCGTGTCGACCGCGACCATGAAGCTCCCACCCAGCAGGATCGCCACCGGCAGAAGACGGTCAAACCGCGAACCGGCGATGAGCCGCGCCATGTGCGGTACCATCAAGCCGACCCAACCGATGACACCCGAGATCGCGACCGCGGCGGCGGTGATCAGCGTCGCGGAGACGATGACGAGGCGGCGCAGCCAGACCGTGTCGATGCCGAGGGCGCGCGCCTCCTCCTCTCCGAGCCCCAACACGCCGATGCGCCAGCGCAGCAGGACGAGCGGGACGAGACCGATGAGGACGATCGGCACGGCCGCGAGTGCATCGCCGCGCTGGATGCCGGAAAGCGATCCGAGCAGCCAGAAGGTGATGGCGGGAAGCTGCTCGTAGGGGTCAGCCAGGACCTTGACCAGGGCGATCGCCGCGCCCGCCAGCGCTCCGACGACGATACCAGCGAGCACCAGTACGAGAATATCAGCCTCTCCCCGCAAGGCGCGCGCGAGCATCGCGACGCAGAACACGGTCGCAAGACCTCCACCGAAACCGAGTAACTGAACGGCGAAAACGGGCAATCCGAGCAATATGCCGAAAACCGCGCCGAGCCCTGCCCCACTCGACACGCCGAGGATGTCCGGCGAGACAAGCGGATTGCGAAACAGGCTCTGATAGGCGCTTCCGGCAGCCGCGAGCGCCGCGCCGACCAGCAACGCCGCCAGCACACGCGGCAACCGAATATCGAAGACGACGTGTGCGGAGGCGGGATTCGCCGCGCCGCCGGCGAGCATCCTCAGGACCGTCAACGGCGACACGGGATAAGGTCCGATGCCACAGGCTACGACGACGGTGACGATGAGCAGCAGCCCGAGCAGCGGCAGGATGGAGCGGCGCATCGAACTCGTCAGGGTGAACTGCCAAGCAGCCGGTTGAGTGCGGAACCGTCGAGCTCGATCTGGTAAAACAGCCGGTAGAAGCCAGCCACTTCCGCGCGCAAATCACCCTCGACCTTGCCCGGGTAGAGCAGGTGCAGCAGCCAACTCAGCCCGATCAGCCGGTTTACGGAAGGCGGAGAATCGATGAAGCCGAACGGCAACGCAGGCGCGACGTAGACCCGGCCCGCCCTTGCGGCCTCGAGCTCTGGCCAGGGCGGGCGTGTCGCGAGGCTGTCGCGCAGCGAAGCATCGAGCGTGATGATGGCATCGGGAGCGATCGCCAGCAGCCGTTCGGCCCCGACCCGCACCAGCCCGCCGCTTTCGCGCAGGCCGTCGACGGGATTGATAGCGCCGACGCGCTCGATCATTTCCGTGTTGATCGATCCGCGCGTCCCGCTTTCGAGACCGTCCGGACCACGTGCCAAATAGACCTTCGGGCGCTCGGCCTGCGGGATCTTCGCCAATGTCGCATCGACGGCGGCAAAGATGCGCTCGGCGTCCTTCGCCAACGCTTCCCCCCGTGCCTCGACGCCGAGCACGCCGCCCAGCAGCCGCAAGGCCGTCGGTGTGTTGGCGAAGCTGCCGTCGATCAAAAGGTACGGAATGCCAGTTTGGGTTTGCACGCGGTCGGCAAGTGAGCGGTAGGTATCGTTGATCGTGCCGAAATCGATGATGAGGTCGGGCTTCTCGGCAAGCAGGCGCTCGAGGCTCAGCGTGTTGCCGCGACCGGTCAACCTGCCGAGTTCAGGGAGATCGCGGGTTCCGGGCACCAGGAAGGGTTTCTCTTCGGCCCGCGGCGCCCTCACCCATCCGACCATCGTTTCCGGAGCGACGACGTAGAGAAGCGTGGAGGCGGGAGGCCCCGCGGCGAAAAGCCGGCGAACATTGTCCGGGACCTCGACGACGCGCCCAGCCGAATCCGTGACAGGCCGGGCAATGGCGCCAGCTACGCAGGCTAGCCCGAGCAACAGAGCCGCAGGGACCGAGATCCACGATCGCCACATGTCTATCACCTCTTGCAATCTTCGGTGTTGTTGGTGCTGCCAGCGGCCACGATGCGGGCAACCCGAACTCTCCCGCTAGATGTCATGGCTCGCACTCGTCCCGTCCGAAGCCAGAAAGCCGTTGGCAAGGAGCACGGCCCCAGCCTGCTCCCCGATGAGAAAGGCGGCAAGGGCACGCCCCGCCTCCCCACCGGCGCGCGCGACCGCCAGGCCATAGGTCGCGGTGACCGCGCAGTTCCCGGGCAATGCCACGACCGCACACGGACCTGAGTGATCTAGACCGAGCGTGCCCGAGCGGTAACCCAGGACGATATCCGCCTGTCCGGTCTCGATCAGCCATGATCCGGGTGAACGCCCCGCTGGCACGTCCGAAACGAAGCCTCCACCAAGCAGAAGGTGCGCCTTGGCAGCGAGCATGCGACCCATGCCTGGTCGAATCCGATCGACATGTTCGAACACCGCCTGGGCATAGTCTCCCGAAGGGTCGGCAACGGGTGTCGAGGTTGCCAGCACCAGTCCCGGATCGAGCATCGCGTTGATCAGCCCGGCGGTGTCGATAGCTAGGTCGCGCCGAACGACTGCGCAAATTTCGTTTCGGGCAAAGCAGATGGGTTCATCGAACACTCCCACTTCGAACAAGCGGCGGGGATGCTCCATGTTGGCCGAAGCGAAGACATTGGCCCCCTCGCCGGCTTCGATCCGTTGACGCAACAAACCTGCCGGGCCGAACAACGCATCGACGCGCGTCGCATGAGCCTGCTCGAAGAGCGGCAGCAGCCCGCCGAAAGCACGGCGCAAGCTTCCGGCTGCATAGAGCGTCACGGACCGCATTCTCGCAGCCTCATTCGACATGACCGTCTCCCGGAGCGCGCTTGCTCCCCCGCGCGACCTGGCTTCTGAAGATCGGAGCGAAGGCCGTCAGCTCCCTGCCCTCGGCGGCGAAGCGCAGCAGGCGCACCGGCACCCTGTAGAGCTCAGCGAGATTAGCCTCCGTCATGGTCTCGACCGCCGGGCCTATCAGGTGCCGCTCGTCGTCGTGCATCAGCAGTACCCTGTCGGCGATCGCGAAGGCGTGGTCAGGATGATGCGTCGTGAACAAAACCGCGAGCTGCCGGTCGTCGGCGATCTTTCGGATCAGGGCGATCACCTCGTCCTGATGGTGCAGGTCAAGCGCCGCCGCTGGTTCGTCGAGCAGCAGGATCGGCGTCTCGCCTGCGAGCGCCTGGGCGATCAGGACGAGTTGCCGCTCGCCGCCGGACAGCGAATTGAAGGAACGCTCCGCCAGTCTCGCAATGCCGAGTTCGGCCAGACAGGCGGAGACGATATCGCGATCGCGGCGCCCAGGCGTGCGCAGCAGCGGGATGTGCCGCGTGCGGCCCATCAGCACGATATCGAAGGCGCTGTAGGAAAAAGCGGGCATGAAGGCTTGCGGCACGAAGCCGACATCGCCCAGCGCCTTGATGTTACCGACGCTCGGACGGATCAGGCCTGCCACGGCCCGCAGCAGCGTCGACTTCCCGCGTCCGTTGGGTCCGAGCACGGCAACGATCTCACCGGCCGAAACGATGAGATCCAGCTCCCGGAACTGCCAGCGTTGGCCGTCATAGGAATGGCCAGCCCGGGTCGCCTGAATGCGGGGCTCAGCCATTTCCACGCTCCGAGCTGGTGGCGCGCAGGAAGACGAGTGCGAAAACCGGTGCGCCGATAAGGGCGGTCAGAATTCCCAGTGGGATTTCGCTCTGGCTCAGCGTGCGCGCGACATCGTCCACCAGCACCATGAACAGGCCCCCGGCCAGCATTGCTCCGGGCAAAAGAACGCGATGGTCCGGACCGACCAGCATCCGCGCCAGATGCGGCACGACGAGGCCGATCCAGCCGATCACGCCACTCACGGCAACCTGGGCCGAGACGATCAGCCCGATCAGCATCAGCACAAGCCATCGCGTCGGCTCTGCCCGGACGCCGAGCGCCTGGGCCTCTTCCTCGCCCAGCGAGAGGATATTGATGCGCCAGCGCAGCAGCAGAAGCAGAGCGGCGCCCGGAACGAGCGGCCCGATCATCAGCAGGAGCTTGTCATAGTCGGCTGTGGCGAAGGAGCCGAGCAGCCAAAACACAATGCGCGGCAGCTTCTCCTCGGCGTCGGCGAGATATTGCGCCAGGCCGACCAGCGCCCCGAAGAAACCACTGACCACGACCCCGGCGAGGACGAGCACCAGCATGTTGCGCCGTGCCACCAGGGCGTTCAGCGCGTAGACCATCAGCAGCGCCAACATGCCGAAGAGAAAGGCCAGCGCCAGCAGGAGGCCGCGCGACTCGCTCATCAGGATCGCCAGCGTGCCGCCGAAGGCCGCTCCGGTCGAGACGCCGATGATGTGCGGACCGACCAGCGGATTCCGAAACACGCCTTGCAGCGCCGCCCCGCACAAGGCGAGGCCTGCCCCCGCAAAAAGCGCAGTCAGGACGCGCGGCATCCTTACGGTCAGTACGACATGCCGCTCGATCGCGTCTGTGCCGTCGAAGCCAAGCAGGATTTGCCCAACGCGAGCGGGCGAGATGCCATAGCGGCCGATGCCGAGAGAGACCAGCAAAGCGACGAGAAGCGCGCCCGCAAGCAGCCCCAGCACGACGCCGGGACTTTGGTGACGAGCGGCGCGCACCACCTGGCGATCGGCGCCCGCGGTCAATGGAAGGAATCGTAGCCAGTACGGTAGAACCGCCGGTAGTAAGCGTCCGCCTCGGCCTGCATGTCGATATCGGCGAAACGTTCGGGATAGAGCTTCTTAGCCATCCAGAGCTCGCCCAGCGCCATCGCCTCCGGCATCGGATAGCCCCAGGCCTTGGCATATTCCGGCATGAGGTAGACGCGGCCCGCCTTGACGGCCTCGATGGGGTGCCACGCCGGCGCGCGCTTGATCTCGTCGACCACCTGCGGATAGCGCTCCTGCACGAAGATGACGGCAGGATTCCATTTCAGGACATCCTCCATCGTCACCTGCTTGAAGCCTTGCAGGCTGGCCGCGACATTGGCCGCCCCCGCGCGCTTGATCATGATGCCGGTGTACTTGCCCGAGCCATAGGTGGTGAGATCGGGATTGGCCATATAGGCCGTTATGCGCTGCGCCGGCGCCACCGTCGCGAGACGTTCGGCGACGAGCTTCCGCTTTGCGGTGGCCGTTGCGATCAGGGCCTCGGCCTCGTCCTTGCGATCGAGCACTGCGCCGATCAGCCTCACGCCTTCCGCGAAACCGCTCTCATAGGCGGCTTCCTCGTCGGCTACGACCGGGCTGACCTTGGCCGCTTCTCCCTGCGGGGCGGTCAGAAGCGAAATCGCGACGACGGGGATGCCCGCCTTCTCGATCTGGCCGATCATCTCCGCTGGAGTGTAGTTGGTGACGAAGACGACATCGGGCTTCAGTTGCAGCAGAGCCTCAATGTTGACCTTGGTCAGGCCGCCCGGCATCGGCAGCCTTGCGAGCTCGGGCGCTAGGCGGACGTAGTTTGCCCCGAGCTGCTGCTTCCACTGGTCGAGGATGCCGACGATCTTGCTGGTCGCGTTCATCTGCACGGCGAGATTGAGCGTCTGATGCTGGAGGACGACAGCACGGGACACGCTGTCCGGCAGCGTCACCTTCTTCCCAAGCTGATCGGTCACGGTCCGCTCGGCCCGAGCGGAGAATGCCATGAGCGGCAGGAGGAGCAGAGCGACGAGCACTGCGATGGAACGCTGGGGCAAGGCCGCCTCCCGTGTAGTCCAAGCTACGCGCCGTCCGCGAATCCGTCGTCGGGCGTCGCCTTCGTTGTATTTCCACGGGAATAACGCGCGCCCGTTCCGACAGCAAGCGATCGTGCCAGGTGTGGTCTCCATGGCGATCAGCTCGAACTACGGTTCTGCTGTCGATGGGCCATCCGGCGCTGCGCGGCTTGCTGGGCTGGCTGTCGGGCTCCACGGCCAGCGTCGAGCCCCTCGGAGCGATCGCGGCCGTGCTCGCCCTGATCGACGCGCTGGCGGTGCTGCCCCCGTTGCTGCGCTGACTCGCGATATTGCCGCTGGGGCAGGCCACCGCCGGCGCGGTCGGCATATCCGTGAGGCGCGCCCGCGCGATCGTTCTCGCCTATTGCGCCGTTGTCACGGGGGCGGCGACCTTGCTGATCGGCCCGCTCAGCTTCGCCGGCCTGATGGTACCGCATATCGCGAAACGCTTCGGCCTCGCGGCCGCGGGGAGCCAGCTCGTCAGCGCGATGCTGGTGGGCGCCTCGCTTCTCGTCGTCTCCGACTGGATCGGGCGCGCCGTGATCTTCCCTTGGGAAATCCCGGCGGGATTGGTCTCGGTGTTCCTGGGCGGGTCTTATTTCATGTGGCTGATGAAGAGGCGCGGGCAATGAGGACCTCGGGCATAACCCACAATCCCGGACGCGGGGCGTTCCGTCGGCTCGAGGTTCTGCGCGCCTGGCGGGTGACGACGAATATGCGCCGGGTGATCCTCACCGGGCCCGAGCTGGCAGGGTTTTCGTTCTACCGCTACGGCCTCGGGCCGTATGTGAAGCAGCTGGTTCCACCGATGAACTTCAAGGAGCCGGGCTGGCCGCGCCTTGGAGAAAGCGGCGCGATCGAATGCCCTGATGATCAACGCCCATCGGTGCGCACCTACACGGTGAGAGATTTCGACGACGAGCTGCTGGAACTGATCATCGGCTTCGTCCTGCACGGTGATGAGGGCCCGGCGTCGCGCTGGGCGACCAAAGCCGAACCCGGCGACAGCATCGCGCTCCTCGAACGCGGCTTCTCGCAGCCCCACGGGGTGGATCGCTATGTCTTCATCGGCGACCATACGGCTCTGCCGGCCATCGCCCAAAGTCTGGAGAACCTGCCTGACGACAGCACGGGCCAGGCCGTCTTTGCTTGCACGACGCCAAGGACAAGCAGCCCCTTCGTGCCCCACCCGGCTTTTCGGTAATCTGGCTGATCGGCAAGGAAACGATCGAGCTGCCGTCTTTGATGAGGGATCTGCACCTATCGCCGGTCGACGGCCGGTCTACGGCTCTTTGGCGAGAGCAGCCATTGCCTGCGACAGGCCACGAAATGACAATGGCAGTGCGGTGTCGCGATCGGCCGCATTCCTGAACACGATCCGACCCGGCTCGGATTGCGCGGCCAGTTCGCCGATCGCGGCGCTCGAGATTTCCGCCGACGCGAAGCAGGCGCCCGGCAAGCAGCGCTGCCAGGTCAATTCGAACGGCGCGGCGCCTGCCTTGGAAGTCGCGACATAGGGTCTGACGCCGATCGCGATGTTCGGCGGAACAACAACAGTCAATCGTTCGCGCTCGCCCGGCGCCTGCTTGCCGATGGCGATCTGCGCGACGGGCGCGGTTTGACCTTGCGCCACGATCATGTAGGCGACTTCGCAAACTCGCCTCGGCGGCGCGGCGATGCCGTCGCAGCGCAGGAGCCAGTCCCCGAAACTCGCCGCCGTCCGTTCAGGCGTGGCCGGCACTGGAGTTGCCGCGGACTTCGTCGCGGGGCCATCCGTAGCCGTAACCGCCCCCTTCTGCGTCTGCCCCATGGCGATCAGAGGGGGCAGGCAGAAGGCCACGACAAGCAGAAAACCAGGCAGGCGGCACATCGGATGCAATCTCATGTCAAGAGCGTGCCTCTATTGAGGCACGGAAGAACACACTTGAGCGGTTCCGCCGCCACCGCCGAAGCAGATGTAGACCTGGTCGAAGCGCGGATCCGCGTGGACCGTGCCAGTGCCAACGCCCAGCGCAGCAAAGACGGGCTTGGCAGGGTCAGGCAAAGCCGGCGGGTAAAAACTGTCGTTCACAATCGTGTTCGCCAGCGGGGCAGGCTCGACGCTCGGAACGGCGGTCACAGTCCAGTTGCCGGCGATGCGTGCGGTGACGATGTAATTCGCATTGTTCAACACGCCGACGACGTTCAGCGCATACGGACTGCCGGCCACGCTTGATGTGCTGGTGATGCCGAACGAGTTCGAAAGCCCCGTCAGCACGCTGGCATTTTCGCCGTTTTGCAGGCCCGTTGCCGAAAGACCGGGATTTGCCGGTTGTGATCCGTACACCGAGGTTCCGCCCATCGCGATAACGATGATGGCTGCCGGATTGATTTGCACCGTGCCGGTGCCGCCGACCAGCGTGTAGTTGCTGTTGCTCAGCGACAGCCCCGACAGGTTCAGCACCTGAGCTCCCGCGCTGACATTCGCCGAGGCGACCGACCCCGTCCCGGTCAGCCCGATCGAGGCCGCCGTTGCGCCGGAAACGCCGTTGGTGAGGGTCAGGCCACCCGCCGCAACGCTGGTGCCACCGCTATAGGTCTGCGATCCCGTCAGCGTCACCGCCAGCGGGTTGACCGTCACCGTCCCGCTGCCACCGGTCAGCGTGTAGTTGCCGTTGCTCAGCGACAGGCCGGCCAGCGAGGACATCGCCTCCGGCCCGGCATTGGCCGAGGCCAGCGTGCCGGTCGGCGTGCCGCTGACCGTCAGCGTGTCGCCGGCAATCTTGTTGCTCGCCGTCAGTGCCGCCGTGATCGCCGTCAGGCCGTTATAGGTCTGCGATCCCGYCAGCGTCACCGCCAGCGGRTTRACCGTCACCGT